>WIAL01000051.1 GCA_015519975.1 Hydrogenothermaceae bacterium
CTATTATATTCTCTATAAAGCCCACAAAAAGCCAGCTTACACAAAAATATATTTTCTATTTAAAATGCAAAATTTAACAATAATTATTATTAATAATTATTCTTTTATTGAAAAGAACGAAATTAAATATTCTTATTCTTTTTCTAAGTAGCCAAATTAACTTGGTAAATTTTATCATAAAAAATTATCCATATAGCTCTTTTCTATTCCTAAAACCTTTTTCTTTATATTCTTAGGATTTTTCACTTCATAAACATAAACGCTATCTTCTTTTCTGTTCAGTACATCATTTACTTCTGACATACACTGAGCAAGTTTTCCTTCTGAGATTTCCCCTTCAAATGTGGAAAGTTGCGACCAGTAAAGATATTTCTTTAAAATTTTTCTAACTTTATTTAATCTTTTATCATCTGTTATGTCATAAGTAACTATCACAAACATCTTACCACCACGCTTTAAATGGTTTATAATCTTCATCACCGATGAAATGTTTTATCAATTTATAACACTCAAGCCTTATTAACTGTCTGTAAGACACTTTTCTTTTTAACTTCCTGTGTTTTACTGTCTTGGTATAACATTGCAAAAAAAATTAGAATTAGTTGCAAAATAAATTAGAAAAGTAAGAAAATGTAAAAATATGTAAAGAAACGTAAACGGAAATTCTCAAAATAAATTAGAATTTTTCACTAAAAATTTCTAAACTTTTTTGCGATTTTTGGGAAAATTCTCAAAATAAATGAGAAATTTTCAGACCAATAAACTTGCATTTCTTGCTAAAAAGGCTTAAATTTTAATTAGTCCACTGGTGAAGTGACAGCTGGAAAATCGGCGCTGCCAGCGGCGGCTTCGGTTAACCCGATGCCGGTATGAGGGGAAGTAGCCGTCCCTCCACTTCATCAGTGGATTTTTCCTTTTAAAATCTCATATTCTTTTGCATTGATATGTTTGATTATCTGCCTTTTTTCAACTTTTCCTAATGTTTTAACCAAGTTCACACTGTCTATGTTTTCCAGCTCTTTGTAAATTTCTAATATGTCCTTGAATTCTGGCTCTTGTTTCATAAGTTTCTTTAGTTTTTTAAGTTTATAATTAATTTCTACAATGATTTTATTTTTCTTTGGTTCTTCTATACTTAATGATACATATATAATGTTTTGATGGACTTTATCTAATAGAATTGCTTCTGGGTTTTCTAATATGTCTGGCAAATTTTTAAGCTCTTTAATATTTAATGAGGATCCTCTTATAGCTTTTACATCTCTTATGCTGTGGATAATTCTTTTATCACTGATTATTATTAATGGAGTTTTAGGATTGAAGCCTTTTTCTTCTATTAAATCTCTTAAATCTCTTGGCAACCAACCTATTGGTTTTAGTCTTCCCTTTGGTTTGAAGTTTGAAGATAATACTTCTTGAATAAAATCTTCAAAGCTTTCTTTTGATTTTACAAAGATTTTCCTTATATTTTTTTCACATTCGTCTTCTGTTGATAGTTTGATTTTACAGAAGTAGTTCTTAGCGGTTTTTATTAAATCTTCTATTATTCCGTATTTTATGCTTTTGTCTATTAAGCTGTCTGGGATTTCATAAATTGCTTTTTCTGGATTTCCTCTAAATTGAAATTCTTGGGATAGGATTTTGTCTTTTAGTATTGTTTTAGGATTTAATTTTGAAGGTTTTATTTTAATTTCTTTTCTGCGGAGCTCTCCTGTTTCTTCATCTGCTTCTATATAGGATATTTTTTTGCCAAGCTGGCTTTTGTGAACTGGATATACTACCGAACGGCAATTGTGATGGTTAGGGGGATAGAATTTGTCCCAGAATGGGTCATCTTTTGGTTTTACTGTGCCGTGGAGTTTTCGGCATAGGTTTGTAGTATGTCCGTCTAATATTGCGTTATACATTAGATATTGGACTGCTTTACTATCTTTAAAATGTCTTATTCTACCTGCATTATAAGCTATCATTACATTGTTGTTATAGTGGGTTGATAGGTGATTTGCTGTTAGGTTTGGTAGGATTTTGTGAACTTCCTGCAGAGACTCTGCTTTTGTTTTTCCTTCTTCAAGGTTTTTTGTGTAGATTTGCTTTACCTTGTTTATTAAATCTTCTGATGATACTTTTGCAATTGTGAAGGCTCTGTATTTTAGATGGGCTGATAGTTTATTAAATTCTTCTTTTTTTAGGGGTATCATTGATTTTAGATAGTCTATTGCTTCTTCAAATTTCATTTTGAAGTTGTCGGATAGATTTATTTGTCCTGTTAGTTTTTGGGCGTGGTAGTAGCCTGTAAGGAAGGATAATAAAAAGGATTTATACAAATGCTCTGTGTATTCTTCAATTTCTTTCTTGTCAAATTTAGGGTTTTCTATGTTTTTTGAAAGGGCTTTTGTTAAAAGGTTGGCTGTTTTTTGTTTTGCTTTTTCTATGATTTTTAGGTGATTTTCTACTAATTTTGCGTCTTTGTTTAAGTTCTCTTCAGAACTACTTAAAAAAAATTTAGGTCTTCTTCACCTCCTATATCGGACATCATTAGTGGTTGTTTGATTGATGTGATAACTTTATCTGTTGGCTTTGGTTTGGGAATTTTTAACCTTTGGTATAGATAATCTTCAGGAACTGCCAAACCTTTATCTATGGCTTTGAATATGTCTTCTAAATCTGCTTCGTCTGGTATATCAAATCTAAATTCACATTTTCCTTTTATGTTATTTAGTTCAAGTATCCATTTTATTAAAGTTATGTTTAGTTTTCTTTGTAGATACAAAGCGTCATAAATTGCTATCATTTCAAGTGTTTCTTTGTGGACTTTTCCAAGGGCGTAAGTTCCTTTTCCTGTGTCTGATGCGTTTGTTGTTAAGGTTTGTTTTGTTATTGCTTTTGATATTGCTAAATCGCAGTTTCTTATTGTGTTCCAAAATTCTGCAGAGCCTGTTCCTGGGGTAATGGTTTTTACATCGTCTAATCCTTGAAAGAATGCAGAGCTTCCGCTTTGGAGCTGGGCTAAATCTTCTGCTACTTTTTGGGCTTTTTCTTCTGTTAAGTCTCCTTCTTTTTTTATGCCTGCTACTGGTGGATTTGCAAATTTGTCTTGATATGCAAAAAGCTGGTTTATTGTTTCGTATTTCAACTTCCACATTGGAAAGCAGGCTTTTAGTATGCTTTGTCCATATGGGTTTTCTGGCGTTGGGTTTCTTCTAAAATAAAGAATGCGGTAGTTTGGAATTTTTTTGTAATCGTTTCCTGATTTGTAATATAGGTTTCCTTTTTTGTCCCATTTGAAATATCTTGGGTGGGCTGGTTGTATGCTTTCTACCTTTAAAAAGCCATTTTCTTCTTTCCAGTTAACGATAAAATAGTAACTTCCATAAGCTAAAAAGTCTAAAAATCCTTTTAAATCTTGCTCAAAGTTTATATCTTCAAGGGCTTTTTCTACCTGTTTAAGTGCTTCTTTATCTCCTTCAAGTCCATGCGGTAGTGATAAAACTGCAGATTTTCTTGCTTCTATTGCTGTTTCTATTTCGTAGTCTGTAAGCATATAATCTATAAGGTCAAAGTATTCTTCTGTGTCTGGTTTTGAAAATAGTTTTTCTGGAGTTTCTATGAAATCTTGAAAAAAAAGTATGTCTCCTATTCTAAGCTTTGTAGATAAAGATTTTGTGTTATTAGAATCTGTATTTTGGCTCATATTTTACTACCTTCACTGATGTTATTTTTTTTGGTTCTTCTTTTCCACAGTCTCCAAGCCAGTCTTTTAGAATTTGTCTGGCTTCTATTAGTTTGTCTTGGGCAAGGCTTTCTGTTTCGTTCATTGTGTGAAGTTGATATATGGCGTCTTTTATTAGATAGAGCTTTGCTATTTCTATTTCCCACTCTTCAAGGCTTGTTTTTTCGCATTTTATTAGCTTTATAAATAGTTTTTTTACTGATATGTTTATGGCGTTTTGTATCTTTTCATTAGAAATGGAAAGGGTTGTATCGTCAAATGCTATGTGCATTAGGTCTTTTTCTGGAACTGCTTTTTTTATGTCTTCTACTGTTATAAGGTTTTGCAAATCTGTTATCTGCATTTCCACCTCTAATGAAAAGGGGGCTTTAAGCCCCGAGTAGTTTATGCGATGGTAGCGTCTACTATTGCGTCTGTAACTGGTATAGGCAGTGGTTTTGACTGTCCTTCAAGTTCAATAGCCTTGCCTTCTGGTTTTTGAGCTACGAATAGAGGCATAGCTTTAAGATTTGCCCTTAAGTCATCAATAGATAAGTATCTAAGTCTAAACGGTGCAGATTTATCAATCATCTTTATTTTCGTATCAGGAACTGCTCTAACAAAGTTTCCATCTTTATCTTTATATCCAACTGTAATTGGTTTTATAAAGTAGTTTCCAATGTAAATTCCACCATCTTTTTCTTCTACTTTTATTGTTTTCCCAGTGTAAGAAAATGCTATTTCAAGAATTTTTCCATAAGCTTGTTTTCCTGCATAAATTATTACTTCCTGTCCGTATCCGTTTTCTTGGAGTTTACCTTCCATATCCACAAACAGGTTGTAAAGGTCTTTTAGGTTTGCTGGAAGTGTAGAAGGTGAAAGATCTGCTACTGTTCCATAGTTGACCTCGTATAAATCAAGTCCTGACTGCATTTTAATTTGATAAGAAATCTTTCCTGATAGAGTTTGTGCCGCAAGAGCTCCTAATGTATCTAAAACTATCTTGTGGAATTTTTGAACTTTTTGTCTAACTATTCTTTCAACTGCTACATCTCCGAGAGCTTTCATATTTACAAGTTCAACAGCATTTAATGTTTCGGAAATATCAATAGGCTGAACCTCAATAAAGTTATACTTTGTGTTATCTCCAGCTACATTAACAGGTTGTCCACCACGAAGAACAAGAGGAACATTGCCAGTAATCTCTTTTACTTCTGCATAAGGATAAACAGGAGAATCGTAAGTATCTGCATCTCTCGAGTAAAGGTCTTTGACTATTACATTTGGTCTGTAAGGTGAGGATTGAATATAGTCTTTTATTTTCTGTGGTGTTAAAAACTTGCTTAAATTAATTTGCATACCCATTTATACTCCTCCTTATATTACCCATATTGTTTTTGCTTCTAAGGCTTCTAAAACAGCTGTATCAATAGTTCCTGCTTTTACTTTCAGTGCATTTTTTAGAACTACTCCGTGAACGATTATGTTTGCAAGGGTCTGTCTATCTGTATCTACTAGATTTGCAAGAACTCCAATAGGTTCTTGAGTTGGATTTCCTGTTGTAGAATCTACTGCTGTCGGATCATAAAATACTAAATCACTTGTGGAAAGGTCTTTTCCTATAATACTTCCAGCTTCTAAAACTCCCTGCCCTAATAGAAGATTTTTTGTAACAATTACTGGCTTATGCTCTACATCTGCAACGACCTGAACTTCTTTAATATTTACTTCTCCGATTTTTCCGTTTACTGGCATTATTTATCACCTCCTGTGAATATTCTTGCAAGCTGTGTTGTATCTAAAACATTTTCTTCTTGCGATGTTGAAAGGTTTATGTCTTCAAATAATTCGCTGTTTTGTTTTTGTGGTTTTATGCTTTTAAGGGCTTTTTCTAACAGGTCAAACGGTGAAAATTGTTTTCCGTCAGATAGGTTTATAACTGGCTTTAAAAGCTGTCCGAACTGTTCTAAAGCTTTTATACCTTCTTCATCCATTCCAACAGATAGTGCAATATCTTTGAGTCTTTGGATTTTTTCTTGCTTGTAGAGGTTTTCTAAATTGGTCTGGTCTTGTTTTTCTTCCTTTTGCTCTTTTGTGGATAGGTTGAGTGTTTTTATCTGCTCTTGAACTATCTGGGTTATTGATTTTTGGAACTCTTCATTTTGGATAATGTCTTTAATATCCATTTGTTTTCCTCCTGTAGAAAGTTTTATTTCAAAGGTTTTTAAGTTTTTTAGTTCTTCATCTGATAGACTAAGTTGCAGTGGTTCTCCTGCTGTTTGGTCTGCAGGTGGATATGCTCCTAAAACTGCTAAATGGTGTAAGTAAGCTTTATTTGTTTCTGGGTCAAATTTAACCCCTATGGAAAAGCCATCATATTCTCCTGTGTTTAAAAGGTTTTGCAGATAACCTGTCATTTTAAGCTCGCCTGCAAGGCAGATTTTGCCGTTTGGCTGTTTAACTGTTTTTACACTAATAACTCTGCCGTAAGCTGGGTCTCCGTCTTTATAATCTGAAATGTGTCCTAATACTATAGGTGGCTTATAGTTTAGCTCTGAAAATGTTTCTACCACCTGATTTATTATTTCTGCCGTTAACTCTAATCCGTTTCTTTTTATTCCTTCACAGGCGAGGATTATTTCCATATTTTTTCTCCTACACTAAATCTTGAGGTATTACTTCTCCTGAACTTACATCTACTTTCAAAATTACAGAACCATTACGGGAAACTTCTAAAAACCACACATTTATAGTTAGTTCTTTAGATGAAACTTCTGCTGTTTTGAATTCTGGAGTGATAACATCTTCTAATATTCCATTTATTCTCATAGAGATGTTGTCATCTTGAACCTGTCCTTGAATAGAATTAAAAACAACTGCTTTTCCTGAAAGTTTTACGTTTATAAATCCTCTGTTTTTGTTTATATTTTGGAAAGTTAATGGATCTGTGATTTTTATCTTTAATTTTCCTGTTATTGCATCAAATTTACCTGATGGTATTTTCACAGGAGCATTCATTCCAAAACCGTCGTAATCAAGAAGTTTTCTTTTTGCTTCTACTGAACCTTCTTCAACTTCTCCTAAATATTCACTTCCGTTTATCCAGCAGTTGGCTTTTTCAATATTGACTATTTTTGTCCCCATTATTGGTTACCTCCAAAAAGTTTAGAGAACACTTCTGCAAGTGCATTTGAGTTTGCTACTCTTTCTATTGTTATTCCCTGCATTGGTGTGGATACTGCAAAGTTGTTAATTCTGTAATGAACATTTCCTGATGCAAGTTCTGAAGCTGTATTTAGATCAAGGGGAACTTCTGCCTGTCCAGATATAAGTATTCCTTTTGCTTTCCATGTGTTTAAAAGGTCATCTATACTTTCTCTAACTCTGTAAACAATAGATGTTGTAGGGTCATAAGGGTTATCAATTATGTTTTCATCAAGAGTTTGGATTAGGTTGTCCTGAATTGTTTCATCAAGTATATCTGCCACTCTTACCCAGTTTATAAACACATCTGCAGGATGGGTATTTGCAGGATAAGCTGAAGATGTATTACCGAAAAGCCTGTATCCTGCTCTGTCTTTTTTGACTGTTATTATCCCTTGTGAGTTTATGTATTGAACTTCGCTTGTTGGGTCATCAGGTATGTATTCATATATAAACTCAAGCCCTAAAACAAATTTTAGCTCTTTGTTAGATGGTGAATTTTGAAAGCCTTTTTCGTAGTCTGTTTTAACAATCAGCCCTGCAGCTACAGAAGAGAGCCAGTCAAGTGATGGATTTCCTGACAATGCGTCAAGGGTGTAAACTTTAGGATAAAACACATACACTTTTTTAGAAGAAAAATTGTTTTTAAAGTTTACTGCAGCTGTTATATCTGCTCCTTCTGGAACATTAACAAGGGCTATTGCTCTTATCTGGTCTGCAAGTGAAGACATTGCCTGTGCAACTGTTAAATCTTGAGAAAATCCAGGAACGTCTAAAATTTTTGGGAAAAATCCAAGTTCCTGTTTTGCTTTTTTAAACAGATTTAAACCATTAACAACATCTGTTGCTGATACTGCAGAAACATCTGTGTGAACTGTAGGGTCAAAAACATTTACAACAAGGACTGTCGTTTCTCTGTAATTAAAGTAATTTCTTAATGCTCTATGGATTGTGTAACCTGCCTGTTCATTTCCGAAAACTTCAATTGCATCATCCCAGTTTCTAATAGTGTGTATTTTCCAGGGTTCTCCTTGAGGTGCAGTTCCAACAAGTCCTATTATTGCAGATGGAACTTCTACAAACGGGATAACACCTGTATTTTTACCCTGAACCTGAACACCATGTAAAAATTCTGCCATTTTTCTAACCTCAAATGGTTTTGAAATAAAAGATACATAAAAAAGGAAGGGTAGGTGTTATATATAACACTCGGTATGGTCTAATTTGCGAAAAATCTATAAAATTCCTTGATTTTAAAAGGTTCAACTGGTTTTATTTTTTTCTTTTTGATTTCAACAAGGATGAATTCTTGTTTTAATTTTACGGTAAAGTATTTAAATCCAAATTTTCTTCTGTAAAAGGTCATTCTGTCTGTTTTTGTTTTTCTCATAAATTCGTCAACAGGCATAAATACGAGCATAATCGCCTCCCTCTAAAAATCTACTGGTTCATCAATCTGGTTTGTATTTGTGGTTTTAGTGGTCATACATTTTGCTTTCATATTTTCAAGTGCTTTTAAAACTGCAGGAACTTTATCAAATGGTAGGTTTTCAAGCTTCATTACCTTGAATTTTTTAAATAAAAACTTATCAAGGCTTTTCTTTGTTTTTTCTCTTGAAACTGTTTTCCACATAGCCTCTATTTTTCTAAGCTGGGCAGGGGTGGCAAACCCCTTTCTATCTCCCAGCTGGTCGTATTTTTTGGGCTGTGGTTTTTGCTGTTTTTTCTTTGGCTTCCATCCCATATCAACAAAAATAGCAATTAACATATCTGCCTGCTGGTCTGTCAGGTATTTTGAGCTGTCAACTCCAAAGCAGTTATAAAGGATTTGTCTGTATTCTGTATCTGACAGATTTAGCTCTTTTTTGGCTATGTGTATTTTTGCAAGGGCTTTTCTTGATGGCATTTTAGTTTTCCTCTACTGGAGTTCCAAGGGCGTATAGTTTTCTTAATGCTCTTGCTGTTGCTCTACTTTCTGCAAGTTCTATAAGTCTATCTGTATCTGAGGCTTCTCTACTTGCAGAACCAAGTCCCTCTGCAGAAACTCCATTTGATAAAATTACTTTTGATTTAACAATTACTACTGGCTGAGTTTGAATAAGCTCTGAGGATACATTTTTTACTCGTTTTTCTTCTTCTGGGTGGTTATTTGCAAGCCAAAGCAAACCATCAATAGTAATAAATGGCTTGTCATCTTCTTCTAAAATTACCCAGTGGACGTTTTTTATAAGTCCAAGCTGTTTGAACTGGTTAATGAGTTGTTCTTTTGGGGAAACTGTTTTGTTTGGCATTTTCTACTCCTCCTAAAGTTTTATTGAAATTTCTTTAACTTTGTTATAAGTTTCTTTATCTATTGAAAGTAAGCCTGCGTTTAAAGCGAGAAGAAAATCTTTATGGGTCATTGATACAATCATGTCAAAAAATGCATTTGGTTTTTTTAGGGTTAATTTGTATATTTCAAAGAAAAAGCTAACTTTTGTTATATACCAGCCTTCTCTTATAAGTTGAATTAGCTCTGTGGGTGTTATAACTCTAATTTGTTTCATCTTTTCCTCCTCAAATCTGTCTTTGAAAAATACTTAATTGGCACATAAAGGCGGAGTTCTAAGCCTTTGTTTTTGTAGTTTCTAAATTGTTGTTTTAAGAAATATCCTTCTTTAAAAAGCAAGTTTGCATCTATCTCATAAGCCTCAAACTTTGGAAATTCAACAATAACCTTTTCAAGTCCGTAATCTGGATCTACGTGAAGTCTTTTTAGAAGATGGTAAGGAAATCCAAAGGCTTGAAGTTTGTAATAAACTGCGTTCATATCGAATTTTTCTCGTTTTGTGAAAGTTTTGCTGTAAAAATCGTAATGTCCTATTTTTCTGTATGGATTTTTTGCCTTTTTCTTTTTATCTGTCGGAAGTTCTATGTAAACGGTTCCGCCAGCTGAGATGAAATATCTAACTCCTTCTTTGTCTTCAAAAGTTAATGGTTTTATTACAGCAGTCATGGCTAATCTCCTATTGATGGATAGGTTTTATTCTTATTTGAGTCATAAACAGTTGGTGTTCCTATCCTTGGTATCCTGAGGACAGGAGCTTTTTCCCCTGAGTTTCTTACTAATTTGTAGAGGAAACCATCGTATTGAGTTTTTCTGATAACTTCCAAATAACCAGCCCTTCTAAGATGCTTAATGTAAATCCTTATAGTTTCTGGATGTATTGGAAGCTCTTTTGAAAGGTCTTTCACTGTAAATTGTGGAAGAGTTCTTATTAGGTTCCATATTTTTTGATACTTCTGGTTGGGATTTTTAATCTTTATACTTTGAATGTTTTTGTTTAAAGGTGGATAATCTTTTTGCTCTCTTATAAGTTTATAAAGAGTCTCTTTGCCTTCTTTACCAAATTCTTTAATATATCCAGCTTTCTTCAGGTATCTTAAATAATGTCTTATTGTATCTTTGTTTATAAAGGTTCTGTCATAAATCTGTGAAGTTGTAAAAGTTTGAAGTTCCAATATGGTTTGCCATATATTCTGTTGTATTTCTGACCTTCTTTGTAGTTTTAAAGGAATTTCTTCGCCCGTGTTTGTATCAATAACTACTCTTTTATGATGATTGATTTTTACAGGTTTTATCCCTGTAATTTTTATGGTTCTGTATGCATTCTCCTTTCCTTTTTTTCCAGCAAGCTTTATGTATCCAGCGGATTTTAGAAATCTTATATAGTGCCTTGCAAAGCTATAAGATACTTGAGCTATCCTTGCTAAATCCCACGCTGTGAAAGGTGTTTTTGTTTTTCTCACAAAAGCCCAGGCTTTTTCGTTGTAGGTTGCCATTTTTACTCCTCAATGCCTTTTCTTAATGCAAAGATTTTCTTAAGATCAGAAACATCTATAACCTCTTTCTGGTTAGCCCTTGCGTATTCTTCAACAGCTCCAAGGGTAATGACTATTCTTCTGGTGTTTCCATTGGTTTTTTCTTTAAGAACTGCTACTGCATCATCTGTAAGGGATACTGTCTCAACAAGTTCTTTTGCAAGTTTTTTTACATCTTTAAGTTGGAGAGGTTTTAAAACTCTTTCTATTCTCACCCTTGAATAAAATGCGTGGTATTTACGGATTGTTGGCAAAAACTCTGGAGAACCTACCAAACAAATCGGGCTTCCTGTAAGGTCGTGAACATCCCTTAGCATTTCTACTGCTCTTTCTTTGTTTGCAAGTCTGTTTGACTCATCTAAAAGTATTAAAGGCGGTTCTTCACGAAGGTTTATAAGGTCCACTATTCTTTTGAATATTCTGTTCAGGTTTCCTTTTGGTGCTTCTCCAAGTTCAAAGAGTATTTCTTCAAATATGTCTTTTGTGTTCATTGAGGCTGTAATTGAAATGTAAATCGTATTTTTTAAGTTCTGCGTGAAATACCACGTGCAGGTTTCTGTTTTCCCTATGCCATACGGAGCAGTGATAACTCCAATTTTTGGGCTGTAGTCTGGAGCTTTTCTAATGAAATTAACTACTTCTAAAAATGTTGCCACATTGGAAATAGTTGTGATAAACTTATCCTTATGCATTTTTTCTTCCTCCTAATTTTTTAGCGTGCCTATAAGGAATTGAAATCGCATTGGTTGTTCCTTCCATAGCTAAATTTTTGTTTGATTGTGGGGGAACATCTCCCCCTTTTTGTCCAAGTTCATCAATGACGGTAATTCTAATCTCATCAGGATTTATAACTTCATGGCTGTAAAGGAATTTTCTTTTTTTAAACGTTGTTTTATCTATTAGTGTTGCAACTTTTATCTGAGGATTAAGAGAAAGCAAGAACCAATCAGGACTGAAAGTTTCCACTGTATTTTTATACTTATACTCAAAAACTATCTTACGCATAGCTTTCCTCCTTTGTAGTTTTCTATGATTTTTACTGCCTGGGTAAAGGTTCTTGTAAAGGTTTCAATTACTACTTTTTCACCATTTTTAATAATCACTTTGTATTTTTTGACCTTTCCGATATAATGTATTTTGGCAATCATCGCTTTACTCCTTTTCAAATTTTTTTAGGGGCTTAAAGCCCCTTTTTGTTTTTCAGCCATTAACAGCTGCTTGCAAAGCTTTTGAAGCTGTAAACTTAACAACTTTCTTTGCAGGAATAATGATTTCTTCACCTGTTTTTGGATTTCTGCCAGTTCTTTCAGCTCTTTCTTTCACGTTAAACACTCCAAGACCCGGAATTGCTATTCTTTCTCCTTTTCCAAGAGCTTGTGTTAATGCGTTTGTAAATGCGTTTAAGGCTTTTTCTGCCTGTGATTTTTTTAATCCTGTTTGCTCTGCCATTTTGGCAACAAGTTCTGCCTTTGTCATGACTTGACACCTCCTAATGAAGTTTTTATTAGATAGATTTTGTAGCCTTGTTTTTTTAGGCTTTGGACTGCTTTTAGGACTTTTTTGTGCTCTTCTTCTTTAGCTTCTTCTAATTTTTTAAATACTGGAATATCCCAGCTAAACTCTCTTAAAGCATCTTTTTGTTCTTCTTTTGTAATTTCAATTTGTTTCCCTGCTGTAAGCCCTCTTGAAAGCTGGCTTAGCAGATATTTTTTTACTATCTCAGCAGCTTCCTCATTGGTTAATTCAGACTTTTCTTGAATTTCTTTTTTTGTTTGTGATTTTTCCTTTGCCATCGGTTATACCTCCTATGTAAAAAGTTTTATTGCGATTATTGGGCTTAATATTGCCCCGAAAATTCCTATTAACGTCAGTATCTCTTCCATAGCTTTACCCTCAAGCAATTTTTATTTCTATTTCATCAAGGTCTGGGAATACGCCCATATCCTTGTGTTCCTTGTATTCTTCTGTTTTGCTGTATTCTTTGAGGAACTCATAATCTTCAGCTGATATAGGCTGTCCTTCCTCTATAAGGTCAAACAGGGCATAAGCTCTCTGGATTGCTGATGTGTAGTTTTGGGCTTCTTCTTTAGCAAGTTCTTTTCTTTCCTGTTTTTCTTCTGCAAGTTTTTTGGCAACTTCAACTTCTTTGTTTTCAAACTCTGTTTGTGGTCTTGGGAACTGGACAACTTTTGAAGGCTGGTTATCTTGTTTTGGTTCTTGCCAGCCTGTAAGCATAATCTCATAAGGGCTTGTTGAATACTCTTCTGTGAACTGTTTAATTTCTTTTCTTTCTGTTTTGGCTTTTTTGTTTGCTTTCTTTCTGGCTTTTTTAGCTTCTGCAGCTCTTACTTCTTCAGATAATCCTTTTACATCAAATGCTTCACAGATAAATTGCCCCTTAAGGTCATAAACATATATTCTTCTGATGTCTGATACATCCTCACGGACAAGAACCCAGCTTTCTTTTCCTTTTTCAAGATAGTAATCAATGAGTTTGTCAGAAATATAATGGGTGTTATGAAGCCTGATACCTTTGTTTGTAAGTTTTCTTTTGCGTTCTTCACCAAGGAGTATATCCAGAACTCTTTCATCTGTAATTTTAGGCGGTAGTTTTGGAGATTTGGCTATAAGTTCTTTAACAATTCCAAAGCTGTGTTTTTCTTTTCTGTATCTCTTCTCCAGATACTCTTCAAGTTTTGATTTTAGGTCTTCTGGAGATAAGAGTATTTCAAGGATAAAGTTTTCATCTTTCCACAGTTTTGTAGCCCATTTGCTTCGGCTTTCTATAGCTTTTCTTTCGGCTACTGAATGTCCGATGTATCCTTCTAATGTTTCAAAAAACTGTGTTGCAATAGTTCCAAAAGCTCTTTCTACGATAGCTTTTTGCTCTGGAGAGTAAGCCTCTGTATAGATAGGTTCTATGTTAAAACGCTTACAAACCTGTTTGAAATGTTTTGACTGATAAACAGAGCCGTTGTCTGTGATAATTCTTTCTGGAACTCCTACTTCAAGAAGCTGTTTTCTAAGAAGGCTGTCAACTACAATGTAGCTGTTTTCTCTTTCTGCAAGGACAAATCTGATGTCCCTTGAATAGACATCTATAAAGATTGTTAGTGTTAATCTTTTTGTTTTTTCTACCATTTTGTCGTCTATTACTTCTTTCCATCTGCACATTACATCTGCTTTAGTAGCATCAAGCATTAGAACCTGTCCATAATACTCGGCTTTATACTGCTGTGTCTGGTCTCCAAAGGCTGGCATGTATTCAGAACGGAACTTGTCAGGCTCTAAAACCATTTTGATTTTTGCGTCGTTTTCTCTTTTCCATTTACTAAACCATCTGGCAAAGGTTGCATAAGATGGAAGTTCATCTTGTATTTCTCCCTGTTGTTTATAGTATTTGAGGGCTTCGTATATTCTGGTTCCTCTGGTTATGCCTTTACCGATTTGGGACCAGACTATTTTTATCATTTGTGGGGTTATTTTTTGTTTTCTGCCCTTATTTATGTGTTTTGGAAGCAGTCCGTATAAACCGTGAAGGTTGTAGTCTTCAAGCCATTTGTAAAATGTTTTTAGTGTTATCTGGTCTATACCTATGTTAAGGGCTTTATAAACTGTTATTTTGCCTTGATTGTAAAGTTTTACAAACAGGCTTTTTGCCTGTCCTTCGGTTAGCTGGGAGTTTCTTTGTCTAAATCTTTCGTAAGCCTGTATGATTTCCAGTTTTGCGTCTGCTTCTTCTTTGTGGTGGTCTGGAGCTATCATATATAGTCTCATGCATTCTTTGAGTTCCTCTAATGATTTTGTTGATAGGCGTGGAATGAATTCTTCTGGCAGGTCGTTGTATTGGTCTGTTAGTTTTAAAATTAGTTTTCTAAATATATCTGGAGGTAGGCTTTCTGTTTTGAACTGTTTTTGATAACCGCCTTTAGTTGGAACTTCTCTGTATTCCCAATTTTCGGAGTTGGCTCTTTTATTTATAGCTCTTTTTGATATTCCGAGAATATTAGAAAGTTCGGAAGCTGTAAACCATTCAGGTAATCCGTTTATATGGTTGCATTTTTGGCTATTTTGGTTGACACTTTCGGTTGCATTGGTTGCATTGGTCTGGTCGGTAGTGGTTGCATTGATATCTTTTTGTGGTTGCATTGTGGTTGCATTGGCAAGTCCTTTTATATCAATGTTTTCATCGGTTGCATTGGTTAAGTTGACACTTTCGGCTTTATTTTCGGGTGTGGTTGCATTGTCAGAGCCTTTATTTTCAATGGTTGCATTGTAGTTGACACTTTGGTTGACACTTTCGGTTGCATTGGTAGGGTTAAGCGTCAACTCATTTGGTTGACACTTTTCATTAAAAGTTGCATTGTTAAGCGTCAACTGGTTGCATTGCTCAAGTGCTGATTTTATGTCAGATGGTAGGGTTTCAAAGTAGTAAAATTTAATTGGTTTTCCACCTCTTGGATTAGGTCTTTCTTCATACTTCCAGCCTTCTTTTTTGGCTCTTTTTTCTATTGCTTGTCTGCTTTTGCCTATTAGCTTTGCTATTTGTTTTGCGGTTAGTAGGTTATGCATTTTTACTTACCTCTGGGGTAAAATGGATAAAAAACAATGGAGGAACTGGTAAAATGGATTTGCTAAAAGCTTCCAAAATTGTTAATGATTTATCTTTACCTGCACATGTATGGAAATTAGTTGATGTAATCGATTTAGTTTTTGTTCTAAAAAAGAAAAACAGATTAGAAGAAGAAACTTTCATAATTAGGATTGAAATATTAAAAGATACTTTCAATACATATTTAGTTGCTGTTGTTCCACCGTCTGCATACACATCAATATCAACATATAACTTTTTAAAAGAAATTGGAGACAAACATTTCACGGCTACTTCTCCTGATCCTTATGTTGCTCTTGAGAAAGTTCTTGTTGAACTAAAGGACTTTTTAGAGAAATATCAGCTAATAGACTAATAAATCCCTTTTCCTTTTTTGCCTTCTTCTTAATCTTTTTTCCAACTGCTTTATAAGCCTCTAAATATGCTTCTACCCTTGTTGTTTTTATGTTAGCTTTTAGGTATTTTCTTTCTTCAAACATTTTGTTTACCTCCAGTTTTATTCTCTTTGCTTGAGCAAACATGACTATCTCCTCGAGGGGTGTTATATATAACAAGCGAAGGTTTTTTTGAATATATCTTTATTAGGAACCTGTAATCAAAATGAGGGTCTAACTTTTTAATGAAACCTATAATAAAAGCTAATGGTATTAAGAAAGAAAATATAGAAAACAAAAATAGAACTCTAAAAAGATGGAAAACTGTATATAAAAACAACAATGCTAAATATTTAAAAATTCGTTTAACCATTTTCAATGCAATCACCTCCGAAATAGAGGAACTTCAAAGCAGTAGAAGTTTCCTTGATAAACTTGGAGACTTTCTCATTAAAGCTTCTATTGCTGTCCTTTTCCTTTCTATAGCTTATTTTTTCTTTACGAGATAATCCTTTCCCAAAAAGCTCACTAATAAAGCAAGCTCTTTGAAAAAGGGTCTGCCCTAAAGCAGACCAGTTAATGGAGGGGGATACTACCTTTAGGAGGCTGTGCCCTACATCGGCGGGATACCCTACGGCGGCGGAAGAGAGGGTGTTATATATAACACTTGTGGATTTTTCTTTAGGTAAAGTTATTTTTATGGAAGTTTTCAAACTTTTATGGAATTCAAATATGGATTTTTTAATTTTGCTATTTAATATTTCTTCTATATTAAAAGCAGGAGAATTATTGTTGGAAATTGCTAAACTTGATAAAAAACCTGTATATATAAAAGCTTTCATTTCAATTCTCCTTCCCTTTATGTTGTTTAATGCTGTTAGCTTTGTAATAATCCTTATCAGGAATTTGTTTTGAAATTTTTTCTATCTGAAAAATTAAAACTGATATTGAAATAATCAGAGCAACTAACAAAGTAGAAATTAACTTTAATAAAGTTTTTGGTTTATCAAATATCAAATCTAAAACCATATAAATTAAAGCTGCTTCTACAATTATTGAAGCAATTATCTCTTCCATTACTTCCTCTCCTTCTCCAGCTTTAGCTTTAGTTGAACTAATGCTTCTATTGCTTCATTTATTTCCTTGTCAAGTTCATCTATTTCTTTGTTTTCCAAAATTCCGTCTGATATGGCTTTTCCGAACTTTTCAATTACATCTGATGTTTCTTTCATTACTTGTCCGGTATGCTGTATTAGTTGCCCGAAACCTTCCTCTACTTCTGGCAGAGGAATAACTACGCAGTTTGACCAGGAAGCAAGTTTTTTTAGCGTTTTTACAGGTCTTATCCTTTTCCATGCACCTACGAATACAGCTAAACTTGGGGTAGAATCCCCATACCTGTAAGCTTTAATCGAACTTGGTTTTGAACCTATAAATTCAGCTAAATCGATATCATCAAATCCCTTATCCTTTCCTTCCTGGAAAATTTCCATTCCCAGTTCCAGTGCTATGTCTTTAAAGGCAGGTTTACACATTGCTAATTTCCCCCTAATTTTTATTTGCAATTGGGTTTTCAGTTTTTTCTTGTGAATTATTTGGATTTTTCAATGTTTTTGTCAGCTTTTGCTTGGTATCTTTATAATCAAAACTACTGGAGGTGTCCTGATGAGCGTAAGGAAACAGGTTAGAAACTCCGAGAAATTTTTCTATCTGGAGAGCTATTCTTTTGGAGCGAGTAGTTCCATTAAGAATTTTATAAATTGTACTTGTGTTTACTCCGAGCTTACGGGCAATATCAATAGGTCTAATACCCTTTTCTAACAGTAGCTTACGAATATAGACTACTTCCCTATTGTCAAGATAGACTTTTTCTCTTATCATTATTTATAGCTCTTATGTGCAATTTTGCATATGTTAGTAATGTTTATTATATGGTTAGTTTTGGAAAGTGTCAAGTATTTTGTTAAGTTTTGTTTATTTTTGGTTGGTAGGTGTTAATGCTGGTTATGGAAAAAGCGGTAGATAGCAACTCTATAGGTAGTAGAATTAAGAAACTTATAGAAGTATTAGGTTTAAGTCAGAGAAAATTTGCCAAAGAATTAAACATATCTCATGCCACTATTTCTGAATATATAGCAGGGAATATAAAGCCTTCTCCAAAAGTACTAAAAGCAATAGAACAAAAATTCAACGTCAACCCCGAATGGCTCCGAGAAGGCAAAGGGGAGATGTTTTTGCCAGCTATTGAGGAAGAAGAGGAGATAGTAGTTCCTCTTTATCCAGATGTGCAGGTATCTGCTGGGTTTGGTGTAGAGCCGGGGGAAGAAAGAAAAGTTTATGTTAAGTTTTCATACGAATTTGCCAGAAAATTCTTAAAGCTAACTTCACCTAACGGATTAGAGTTAGTCCCAGTAATTGGAAACTCAATGGAACCTACCATTCCATCTGGAGTAATGGCAATAATAAAACTTTACGAAAAAGAAGGTATTATATATGACGGTGGTATATATGTTATCCGTATTGGTAACGAAGTATTCATAAAGCGAATAATCCGAGATCCTCTGAAAAACAGATTGCTGCTAAAAAGCGACAATCCAGACTACGAACCGATAGTAGTAGAAAAAGAGGATTTAGACAGAGTCCACATAATTGGCAGATTTATAACATACATACCACCACCGATTTAATAAAGGTTTAATTTTTTTATATAGGGGGAATAAATATGAATAAAAAACTAAAAATAGCATTAGGGGTTTTTATTGCTTTTATAATTATCTTGATTTTAATACCCTCGGAAAATAAAAATTCTGCAAAAACAGAAAGCAATGCTCCAGTAGTATCTAAAGTAAACCCTCCCAAAATGGAAAATTTACTTCCAGAAAAGCAATTAATGAAAGAGTTTTTAGACAAATCCTATACATACTATAGACCAAAGATAATAGATCTTGGAAATCAAATTATAAATATTGCTGATAATGAGGGTATTTATAGCTATAAATTGAGTAAATTATGTCAACAAGTTTTTAATTTAAAAAAGGATTATGATAATTTCACAAAAGAAATTTCTAAAAAGGCTCAAGAATTAAATGTAAAAGATAAATTTTTGAAACTTAAACTTTCATTCATTGATAATCAATGTATAGGTAAAACAGCACAATTAATGATTACTTCTATAAATGCATTTTGCGTTAACTACGATAGAAATGAACTCTCCAAAGAGGAACTTCAAAAAGTTTACAACTCTTCAAAAAATGAATTCCTGAAATATATAAAAGAAAATTCTAATGAGTTTTTGAATGGATGTTATGAAAAGCTAAGGGAGGTTTAGATATGCCTGATTTACGCCTGTTAAAAGAAAAGCAAAAATTAAAAAAAGAGATAGAAGCTTTTCAAGAAAATATAGAAAATTATAAAGAAGAGATTAAAAACTTACTTATAACAAAAAAAGAGGAAATCAAAGATGAAATTATAGAAAAGATTTTTAAAGACTTTGAAAAGTTCTTCTCTATAAAAGACAAAGAGTTAAAAATCGAAAGAAAAGAAAATGCAATTTATGCTTTATACGAAGATGAACCTTTAGTAAAGTTAACTATTATAGATTCAGCGAATATTGATGAACTAATAAGGGTAAAGATAGAAACAGATAACGAAGATTTTTATATTTCTGCAAAAATATACACTCCCAATTATAAACCTAATTTTACACAAGCAGTTCTTAGCTCGTCTGATGATAGAGAAATGATAGAAATGCGACAAAAAAGAAACGCATTAGAAAATGAAAAAGCTATTTTAGAAAACCAGTTAAACTATTTAAAAAGCAAACAGAAGCCATCGATTATTTATCTTATAAAAGACATAAGATTTTCGTATTTCCAAGAAGTTTTAGAATTTTTATTCAGATAAGTTTTGAGGTCTTGTTATGTTTACATATGAAGAAGCTATGGAGCTCATAAGGGAAGAAAAATTATTACTTTCACCCTTAAACTTATCAAGTTTAAAACGCAACTGGAAAGTAGAATTAAAAAGTAATATCAACGAACATAATAAATTTTTTCTTGATATATATGTTGGTTCTCAAGGTTTCAAAATAATTTTATCTGCAAATTCTAAAACACTAAAAACTTCACATAATCACAGAATAGATAAAATACCTTTAATTAGACTTGATTACGGAGGTAGACATAAGAATCCTGAAAAAGCTAATAATAAGATTCCCGACTGGATTGCTCAATTCGCTGGAAAAGATTTCGATAGGGACGAACCTCATGTTCATATATATGTAGAATCTAACGGTCTTTCTGATTTGAAATGGGCAGTTCCTTTAGATTATTTTGAGTTAGATGGAAGAAGATTTTCTTTGCCTTTTATAACTTCTTTTAAGGATTTTCTCTTGGCAACAGAAGAATTTGCATATATCATTAATATTCTAAACTTTTCAGATTATTTTAAGGTAAATGGAAGTTTATTTGAGTAAACGCTAATGAAAGAAAAAGTAAAAGGACTTGTTGGAGAGTATTATCAATGGCTTTTTAATAAGGTAGATGTTTTAGAGTTAGAAGAATCAGAATGGGTTATTACAGGAACGCCTTTTGAAAACTTTATGGGTGATTTAATTGATTTGTATATAAAAATATCTGGAAACGAAATTATAATATCCGACGGAGGAGAAACCTTATCTAACTTAGAGTTTGTAGGGGTAAATATTAATAAGTCCAAAAGAAGAAAACAAATTTTTGAAAATATAATAATGACTTATGGAATATCGACTGATGGCAAATCATTATTTGTAAAAGCAACCGAAAAAGACTTTGTAAAGAAGAAACATCAACTTATACAGGCTATTTTGCAAATTAGCGATATGTTTCTATTAACTAAAGAAAATATTTCTTCAATTTTTAAAGAAGATGTTAAAACATTTTTAGAAGAAAAAGATATTCCATTTACAGAAGACATATTACTTAGAGGTAAAAGTGGTCTTGAATTTAATATAGATTTTTTAGTTTTTTCAAAAAATACTGAAAAAATTATAAAAGCCACAAATAATCCAAATAAAAACACCATAGCAACTTTTTTATTTGCATGGGAAGATGTTAAAGAAATAAGAGAAAAAAAGAAAGCATTAGACGCTATTATGATTTTTAATGATACCAATAAAAAAATTCCTGAAGAATATTTAACAGCTTTAGAACAAAAAAATGCATACTATATTTTATGGTCTGAACGATATGAGACTAAAAATTTAGAACTATTAGCTGCATAGTTAAAACTACACAATTCTCACCCCTACCACTCTCCCCACACCTACCTCATCTTTTTGAATATCTGTATAAACAGGACTAATAACATCAACCTTAAACACTCCTTTTATGTCCATTAGCTTATAAATAAGAATATCAGGATTTATAGGCTTTCCTATTTTGCTTCTTGTTTCAAGGATAAATTCTTCTACCCTTTTGTTTGCTTCTTCCAAAATTTGATTTGCCATAGGAACGTAATCTGGGAGTAATGTAAGCTCTACTTCTACATCATAAGGAACCTCTGTCACAGCATTAACATGGACTAAATCCGTTAAAGGTCTAACATCTTCAGCTGAGAGTATCTGACTAACTTTATCTAAAACTGTCTGTGGAACAGGTAAATCTTTTGTCAAAACAATAACAAAAACTTCTCCTGGTGTTGTGGAGTCTGAGTAAGCATTTACATCAATAATAGAGCTATCTGCAGTCATAGCCCAAAAGATATAACCTTTTCTGCTTCCTGCAGTGTTAAACCTCCAGGGTGCAAGTATTATTCTTTCCCTAAAATGCTCGTCATCTTCGGCTTCTGTTCCTCCAGTAGATACTGTTATATTTTCAGCTTTTAGAACATAAGAAACAGGGCTTACAGGCTGGTTTATCTCTCCAGCTACAAATCCATTACCCATTGTTCCAGCTGTTTCACACTGGTAAACCACATCAAAAGTTTGAATATCTGCAGGAACTATTACAGTCTCAACAGGCTTGAAAATAGTTTTACCATCTTTTGCAATAAGTTTAATGTTCTCATTAATCACTATTTGAGGATGAGGAACTTCAAAGGTGAACCTAACAGTAGTTTTTGCTGGTTGAGGTGGTAGTCTAACAACACCAAGCCATTCACCAAGTAAATCTAAAGCTTCTCCAGATGCATATCTTAAAAAGTTTTGTTTTCTATAGTAGTTAATCTTTCCTTCAAGATGGGTTCTATTGTAGGCAATTAAATCTATTAAAAAACTTTCTACATCAGAAGGGTTAACCCACTTGCCAGTAAGTTTGTAGTAATCCTCACGCAGTTTTGCAATTAACTGGTCTGGAGGGGTTATTGTAAACATAGCTTATTCTCCTATTTTGGAATTTCTATTGGTTTTGTTAATATGTCCATTGCATTTTGATAGCCCTCTAAAACAGAAGCTAAATCAACTGCTGAAAAACCTAAAACAATGCCAGCTGAATAATCACCAGTTGGAGCATTAGATGCATTATTTATTCTACTAACCAAATTACCGCTTGCTGGAGCAAGTTCCAAAACATAAAGTCCAGTCCCTTGCAGTTTATTTAAAAGGTCTCCAGTTCCAGCAAGCATATTATTTAAAACATTTATTTTCTGTCCAAGTTGGTCAGCCACTGCTGAATATTTATTAAATAAATCTCCTGCTTCTGCTTGTATCTTTCCTAAACTTTGAGCCGAACCTGAAAATACATCTCCAAGTGTTTTACTTTGCCAAACATCAGCCATTTTTATCCTCCTGTTATTTGTTGATTTGGTTGTGAAGTTGTTCCTCCGCTATCTCCTGTATGTGTATGAGTATTGAATGTTGTTATAGTTTCATCTACCATCATTTTCATACCTGCTGGATTTGTCATTAAACCACCTTGTGCTGTTATAGTTCCTGTTGAAGATATATTACCGAAGATTAACAAATTACCTTGTAGTGTTATATTCCCTTCAATTTGCCAAGAAGTCATTTTTAAGTTACCTTGATTAAAAGCTTCTGTTTTTGTTTGAGTTTCCTCTGTTTTTGTTTTTGATTTTAATGTGATTTGGTTATTTATGTTAACTTCTGCATCTTTTTTTATATCTAAAAACAATTTTCTGTTTTCCCTGTCATACTCAATAACCGTTCCATCTTTGAATTTCTTAATCCACTTCTCCCTTGTAGCCTCTGGAGGAGTATCTTCCTGTGTATAAAAACTTCCAATTACAAATCCTCGCTCAAAGCTTGGAGGAGTAAAAACACATAAAACCATCTCATCTATATCAGGTAGCCAATATTCCTTATCAAACTGCGTTTTTGTGTATAAAACAGGTAGCCAATAAGTTGTAAGACTATCGTGTTCCTCTAACTTCACCCTTACAAGTCCCCTTTCTTCGTCAATAGCAACTACTTTGCCAAGAGCAAAAATCCTGTTAAGCATTGCTTGTATATGTTCCACCTGTTCTTTTAGCTCTCTAATATCATTAAACAATTGTTTTCCTCCTCGCTTGAGGTGCCACATAAGATTCTGTTTCTCTTTTAGTTTGTAGTCCCATTATTGCCTTTTGCAGAGCATCTATAACATCGTCATAGGCAACAGAAGGATAATCTTTTATCTCATCTATTAATTCTTTCTGGTCTTTTTGTAAATAGATTTGTCCATTTTCAAATAATGGTTGTAAAGTTAAGATTCTTTCTTCTTTTGATAAACGAGGTTTCTCTATTTGGACAGGTAAATATACATTTTCCTCCATTGCAGCCCACTCTATTGTTTCTTTAGCATAATTTTCCTGAGCCTGTATTCCCTCAAAAATTATTCGCTTAGGTCTCCATCTTCTATATGCGTCTACTATAGCTTTTCTAAAACCTTTATAAGTTACATGCTTACCATAAGCTTCTAATACAAATATTCTGGCTGTCGGACGATGTTTCCCAACAATCACATAAGCATAATAATCTCCTGTTCCTGTAACTGCAGGGTCAACACCCATACTGATTTCTAGGTCAGAAATAGTTGGAAGTTCATTAAAATCATAAAACTTAATCCATTCCTCTTGGAAAAATTTAGACTTCTCATCTACTGGTTCATTCATATACTCATTAGCCCAAGCTGTAGATCCTACTGCTTTTCTTCTTTTTTCTAATTTTTCTTTACTCCATCTTGATTCCCAAATAGATTGTTTATTCTCGTTATATGCAGAAAACCTTAGAAATACCCAATTGTCTAATATTTCATCTTCATTATCCCAATCTCCTACAATACGCTTATAAATTCTACTGGGAAGGTCATCTCCATGCATTATTGTCTGAGTTAGAATGAGTAAAGCTTCTTCTCCTAATGGATATATGGTTGAGAAAAATTCATCATACAACCAATCCCTATATTCCTTATTTTTTATTCTTTTCTTTTTCTGAAGGTCATCTACAATAACCAAATCAGGTCTTTTTTCATAGTTAGTAATACCTCTCGCCGCAGATTCTATACCAAATGCTGAAATTGCAGCTCCATTTTTTAATTCTATATGTTCTGACTGCCATATTTCTCCAACTAAATCTCCAAAGTCTTTTCGTAGTTTTTTATTTGCTTCAAACTCCCTTTTTATCTTACGAAGTTCCTTATTTGCAAGTTTTTGATTTGCTCCAAAGATAACGGCATAGGATGTATCGCCTCTTAAAATCTTCCAGATAGGATATGTTCTAATAAATCTTGTAGATTTGGAAAAACCACGGGGCTCTATATCAAGAATACCCTCAAAACCTTTTTTAGGTTTTAGTTTTATCCAGTATTTATAATGCATCCAAGGTCTCAGAGCTTTTATATGTTCCTGGGTAAGTTCTCTTTTATTGACGATGTCAAATATTATCTTATGATATTCTGCTGGTTCAGATTTGAAGTAATGAGGCATATAAGTTTTAGCAAAAAACCAAAAATCCTCTTTAGCCTTTTTTACTCTCTCAGCTTTTTGTGTATCTACCGATACATCAACCTTTTCTAAAGCTTTTTTTAATGCTTTTTTCTTTAAGCTCATAGTGATTTTTTGATTATCTCAACAACATTATTTGCAAGTTCTGGATTATCTTTAAATCTTTCTTTTGCTTCTTTTGTAGCTTTTTCAAGAAAACTTTCAAACATTTTGCTGTATTTGTCCTCAAGCTCTGTTTGAGTTTTTTCTGTATAAGCTGTGGCTCTCATAAAGTTAGAAAGGGTGTTCATTGCATCTTTTATAATGGATAAATGCTTCTCCAAACTATCTATATCTGCAGTTTTTGATACATTATCAAGAACATAAATCAGCTGTTGATAGATACCAACCAGAGCAAAAGACAAGCCTTTAGTGGCAGACAGTAATTCTCCATTTTCAAGGGTTTCACCAAACATCAGAGCAATATCAAACATATCTTGCTTGTCTTTAAACCAGTTCCAGAGGGATTTATAGCTAATCTCTATTCCGTATTTTTCCTCAAGGTAGTTCTCCAGATATTCAAAAGTTCTGCCTTGTCTTCTAAGCTGGATAACTTCCTGTTTTATATGTTCTGGAAGCTTATCAAACTTCTTCAGCCTTGTCTTTTTCATCTTGCATCCTTTGGAAGCTCTATAGCTTCATCAATTCTTTTTTTGTCAATTAGTAAATATGCTTTTTCTGTAGCAAATAAAATCGTATCAGCATCAAGATATATAGCTTCCTTTCTTAAATATCCGTCATTAATAAGGTCTAAGACTATATCTTTTAAAATAGACAATTCAATTGCAGCAGGTTCATAGTATCGAAGCAAAAGAGCATAAATCTCTCCAAGAGTAAGCCCAGATAAAGGCTTAACATTTCTGTAAAATCCAAGTATTCTGCCTTTTAATTTTGGTTTTTCAATCATTTTTCCACCCCGTTATTTTTTAATGCAATATGAAAAAGCTCTTTTATTTCAGCTCTGAATTTTTCATCTCTTTCTATAAGCGTTTGATGAAGAACTTCAAATTTTCTATTTGTATCATTTACAAGAGCAATAAAATCAAGCTTCTCTACATAATTGTTTTCTTGTTTTAGAATTTTCTTGTCCAGTTCGTGATATTTTTCTTTTTGCTGGATTTCTAATTGATGATATAAAGAATGAAGTTCCTCTATTTCATCTGAAATTCTGTCAAATTTTTTCTCAACTGATTTAAAATGCTCAGCTATAAAATCTTTAATCTCTGCAGTTTCTTTAGCTCTGCTTTTATTCTGAAAAAATAAATAAACTATAATGACGATTAAAACAGCTACTGGAGGTAGATATTCTTTAATTGATGAAAACAACAAACTCTCCACTTTCTACTCCTGTAAAAATTTTTTATTCAATATAACAAGAGAAAGTGGAGAGGGTGTTATATATAACAGATGTTTCAAGAAAATAGTATTTCTTTTAAATCAGCAGCAAACCTTTCTTCTTTGTTTGCTGTTACTATTAGTTTTCTTTGAGCTCTTGTCAAAGCTACATAGAGAGTTTTTCTATCTCTTCTTTTAGCCTTAGCTTTTTTACTTGAGTCATAAGGTAATAAGTGAGCTCCAGTTACTATTACCACAGGTCGTTCCAATCCTTTAGCTGATTTATAAGGCATAACAACAAGTTTATCTTCAGGTATATATTTTTTATCTTTTTCACTGTACGATGAGAAAAAGTGTATTTTATTCTCAGGTAATATATCTTTTAAAGCATTTACATAATGTTGTAGTAAGTTAGAAATAGGGTTAAGAATAAATATTTCTTCAGGTTTTATACCATTATTTATCAGTTGTTCGACAATTTCTTTTATTTTTTGGAATTCATTATCAGCTATATAAAATTCTACTTCTTCCCCATCATCTCTCATTGAAAATATTTCATCCTCTACAATAGCAGCTTCAAGTTCTTTAAGTTCTTCAATTAATACCGAATCTTTTCTTAATAAGGATACAGCTGTTTTCAGTATGTTCCCAGGATTTCTATAACTTCTTTTAAGAACCGTAACTCTACCTCTTGCATCATATCCAACATCTTTCCATTTCCAATCTCTTCCATCATAAATTCTTTGAGTTTCATCAACACCAAAGATAGTAAGGGTATCTTCTTTTGAAATTGATTTTATAATACTAAAAACTTCTTTTTTTAAATCCTGTGATTCATCACAAAGTATGACGTCATATTTATCAGATTCTTCTATAAGGTTAGGGTTTTCTTCTATTTTTTGTATTAAAATATTCGCTTGTTCATCTAAATCATCAAATTCATTTACGTACTTTATATATAGATCTGTAATTAGTGAATCTACAGTTTTTATATGAAAATCATTTACTGAAATATTTAATTTCCTTAAATTTATTATTTGTTCTATAGATGTTTTAATATCATTAATAAGAGAGTTTGCAAAACTTACAATTAATATTTTTTTATCAGGATCTTTTAGTTTTTCATAAATGGCTTTTCCAATTAATACTACTGTTTTTCCTGACCCAGCCGTACCTCTTAATATTCTATAGCCTTTCCAGTGCCCGTGTAAAAGATTCTCTTGATATATATCTAATATAGGAATATCTTCTTCAGATACTTTAACATTTATTTTACTTATGGATAAATGGGGGAAAAGAGCTTTCCTTATTGGTTCAAATTCTTTTTCTGATATGGTTTTATTATAATTAACATAGTTATATTCTCTTAACCTACTTATTAATTTTTCTATTAAGTTAGTTTCTCCTCTGAATAAACAGAATTCTTTAGGAACCATACTTTTAAATAGTTCATCAGCTGATGAATCATACTCTTTTTCTGTTAAATTTGGAAAATAAATGATAAAGCTTATAGGTAAATCTTGTTTTTTAAATCCTGGTGTTTTTTGGATCTTTCTATTGATTTTTTCAACAAAGCTGTTTGCTTCTTGTATCGGATTACTTCCATAATCATCATTTTTTCCATAAAATTTACCGTCTTCTTTCCATTTACCATTTCTAATAAAGTTTTTATCCCATGCTTTAACTTCTAATACAAGAATTCCAACTTGAGGATGTATCCATAAGATATCAGGTTTTATAAGCTTTCCATTTAAGGGAATTGTAGGTTTAAAATATAAAATTGAACTTGTATTAGTTAATCTTTTTCTTAGATTCTCAAAGGCTCTTAACTCTGTTTTGTCATTTTCATCAAAAGGTTCAAAACTTTCATTCCCGAAGGCAATTAAACCTTGTATATTTTCCATTGGTGGAATCCCCCAAATTTTGTTATCTTGGAATTTATTATACTAAATTTGGAAAATTTCTAATTTATTTTGAGAATATTTCTTCCAGATTTTCACACCAGTTCTTATATTTCAACCAATTTTCACTCAAAATCCTTGCATTCTCTACATCAGCACAGTAATAATACTTCCCTTCAAACTTAACACGAAAAATTTGATAAGTTATAAACTCTGGCTTTTTAGGAATAACAGGCTTTTCACACTTAATATAAACAGGCTTTTCTATGTATTTGTAAACTATCTTTTCTTTTGGTTTTATGCTGCAGCTACTTACCAATGCTATTAAGCACATTGAAAATAAAGTCTTTTTCATTTAAAACCTCTTTGGTTTCGATTTTGAATTTGCATTCTTTTTTTACTATTACTGTTGGCTTTATGTCTTTTGGTTTTTCTGCTTTTAATTTTTGTAGGTCTGATATTAGTTTTTCTTTTTTGCTTAATAAATTTTGGCAGGTTCTTTTTTGGTATTTTATTTCTTTTTGGAGCTGGTTTATTACTGCTTGCTTTGCATTTATATTGCTTAAAAAGGTTTTGTTGTTAGACTCACATAGCTTTAAGCTGCTTTCTTTGTTTTTAAGCTTCAGTTTTATTTGTGAAATTTGTTTTTCAAGGTTTTGGATTTTTAGTTTCTGGTATAAAAAGGCTGATGTTATTAGTGAAAGTAAAATCAAATAAAACAATAGCTTTTTATTTACGGCTTTTAAGAGAATTGACAGCATCTTTTATAACCTTCTTTGCACTTGGAATTGTTTTGTTTATTCCATATAGAGTTGCTATAAGTATCATCTGGTTCATTGGTAGGTCTGGTATTTTGAGGGTTTTTGCTGTTATGTAGATGGCTGATGAGATGTAATGCATTAGTAGTAAAAATCCTGATATTCTGGTAAAACTCCATTTTCCGTCTGGTTCTTTAAGCATTGATAACATCTTCTCTCTCCAGTAGTTTTAGGATTTTCCTTGAATAGCCTATTTCATCTCCGTTGTAGAGTTTTGCAAATCTTTTTATTTTGCTTTCATCTTTTAAAAGTTGTTCAACTGTGAAATTAATTTTTTTGAGCTCTGTAAATTTTTGGAAAGCCTTTTCTTGCTCTTCTTCGTCAAATAGAAAGTCAAAAACTGTTTTTTCAGTCAAAGAATAAAAGTAAAGGTTATAACCCATGATTTGGAATAGTCCCCAGCTTGTGCTTGCTATCATAAGGGCTGTGTAATAACTGCATTTATGGATTTCTTTAATCTTTAATATCGCATGGTCATTTGTTTTTGTTTTGAGATTTTCATAAAAAAGCGGCTCAAAACGAACCGCTTGTGGATTATTGGAACTTTCAATAAGCTTAATAATGTCTTTTAGCTGTTTCATGGCAGTGGATTATTTGCTGTAGCTTGCTGGTAAATCTGCTCTTCAATAGCTTTCATATCAAGTGAAAGAAGTTTTTTAAGTGTTTTATAAGTTGGAAGTGTATTTGTTATCCAGTCCCAAACAAGGTCGTCATATCCATTACCATTTGCATTTGAGTAAAAGGTGAGTATTGCCTGTGCTTCTGGGTCTGGTGTGGTTTGGTTTGCGTAAAACTGAACGTCTGCAAGTCCGTTGTAGCCGTATTGTTCGCAAACATTCTGAAATCTTTGTTTTTCAAGATTTAAAAGCTGTTTTTGCAGCTGCTGTTTGAAATCATTTATTGTGTTTAACGGAACATTTGATACCACCAATTGCTTATTTTTATATTCTTCAGTTTGCGAAAGTAGATTTATATCTACGTCTCCTATTAATTTAAATTTCCCATTTTCTATTAAATAAACTGCCATTTCTGTTTACCTCCAATTATTTGTTAACGGATGGGATATAAAGTAGATTTCCTATATGTCCTAAAGCAAACACAGGAAAACCAATGTAAAGTGTAATTGTTTGAGTAACAGTAGTGTTGTTTACCGCATTTAATAAAAATCCTAAATGACCACTTTGTGTATCCTTGTCGACTGTATATAGATTATAAAATCCTGGTTGGTTAGCAAAGCTAACACCATCTATCGCAGTTCCTTCAGGGTTGTCAATCACATTAATCTGTACTCCAGATGGAATAGATGGAATATATACAGATGCACCTCTTGTTATTACACTACCTTTTGAAATTTGCTTTACATTTTGATTTAAAGACCATCTGTTTGTCCCGTTTGTTGCTGTATTTGGATTCAGTGTAATGTTAGCTTTTAATACTCTAAATTGATTTTCAACAAGAAATAACCAAAAATTATTTGGCGGCTGGTTTTCGTCATTAAATAAAGCTTTTGCAAGTATTTGAGAAGCTATTTTTTGGTCTGTACCAGCAGCTGCATTTCTATCTGGAATTATCAAAGAATAGGTAGCAGATACACCTGGATAATATGTATAGAAATTGTCAGGAAATCCATCTGCATTAGAATCTATCATAAAATCTGAATTTGTTAAAAGGTTGACACTTCCAAATTCTTTCCTTGCATTTGCAATAAAACCATCCACCTTTGCTTGCTGCATAGGGATAGTTTCCACATTGTGAGTGATTAGATTTCCATTTTGGTCATAAAGCTGTATTTGCACTGGATTTGGACTAACTGCAAGGTCTGATAGTTTTCTTATAGCTTCGTCCGCATTATGAAGCGTGTTATCTGCTTTTTGCTGCAAAGTGCTAAAATCAAATACTGGCATGTCTATTTAACCTCCTTAAATTTTTAATCCGTTTAAAATTTTTGTTATTTCATCTGTGTTTTTCTGAACAATAGCTGCCAAGTTATAAAAACTTGCTGCAAGTGCTATCTGGTTTTTTTGTAAGTAATAAACCTGCTCTTCTAATTGCTCTATTCTTTGTCTAAACTCTCTATCATTTTTAAAAAGCGTTTGTTTTGCAAGTTTTAAATCCTCTATTTCCTGTCTTAAAGTTAAAATTCTGTTTCCAAGTGTCATGGAAACGTCAAATAAAGCTGCTGACTGCTCAAATTCATCCATTGACACATTTTGCAAGGATAAAATACTTGAAGCGTTTGTAAATGAAACTCCAACAAGTAATGGTTTTTCTGTTTGTCCTGTGTATGCTATGTAGTCTATCAGCTGTGTAGAACCATCTGGATTTTGAGCTGTTATTCTGGGCTGTCCTATGGCAAATAAAGTGCCATCATCTAAAAATAAATAAACTTCTTTTATTAAAAACGGGTTGAGTCCTGCTGGGATTATGCAGCTGTACTGTATTAAATGGTCATTTACTATTGCTTTAACCTGTGGCTGTCCTTGATAAATTATTCTGTTAGTTGTTGTTCTTTTTGGGTCAAGGTCTCCCTTTATGTCTGAAACTGCAAATTTAGTTATATCTGCATTTATTCCTGAATTTGCTTTTTCAATTGCTTTTGCAAGTCCTATATCAGTAATTATTAGAGGGTGTGCTTCAGCCATTTGCAAATACCTCCGTTGTCTGGTCTATGAAACCAGCTTTGACAGCAGAATTTCCTGTAAAGTTTTCTTGAATAGGAACAATGGCAAAATATTCTTTTGAACTGTCAATAAATCTGCCTCTTGTCTTAACCTGTTTGTATCCTATTTCATATCCAATTGATATTTTTTCTATGTGGCTTCTTTCGTTTTTATATTCGTGAATTAGTTTTATGAGCTTGTCTTCTGTTTGTGGTGAAATGTATTTGTTTTTTGAAAATATGTTTACTTTGAAATGGTATGGAGTTCCTCCATACTCAAACCATTCTTGGAGCTGTCCCTTCAGACCTAAAAGCTCTAAAACCCTTTTTATCGCCCAGGGTGTTCCCTTTTTTGCTTTCAGCAGAATGTTATTTTTTATTAGCTCTTCCTTTTGCTTCCTATCTGTAGCAAGTTCCCATTCTACTTTTGAAATATCAAACTGCCACGCAAGCTCTTCAAGTTCTTCATTGGATAAATTTTCAAGCTTATAAACAAATAAATACGGCAGTTTTGCAGAAACTTCTTTAAAATTTTTGCTTTCAAGTTCTGCAAAAGCCTTTAATCTTTTATCCTTTCTTAAGATGTCTGGTAGTAATTTTTCACTCATAGGATTTAAGATAAACAAAAAATAAAAGGCAGGTGTTATATATAACACCTCCTTTGAGAAAACCACATAAAATAAAAACTATGAAGCCGATAGTAAATTTTTTAAGCAAAATAGATAAGTTTTCTCAAAATGCTCAAAAACTACCAGAAGCTATAAAGCCTTTTGTGGTTGCGGAAGTTCAAAAGAATATAGATAACTCTGATGTTAGAAATGCTCCGCTAACTTTAAGACTAAAAGGAAACAAACCACCACTTAGAAATACAGGACATTTAAGAGCTTCAATTACAGGAAAAGTTAAAGAAGGAAAAGTTATTGTAGGAACTAATTTAAAGTATGCCCCTATTTTGCATTTTGGAGGAGAAATAAAACCTAAAAAAGCCAAAAAACTTGCAATCCCTGCAAATAAAAAAATAAAGAAGATGGTAGATTTAGTTGGAGTTAAAGGAGTTTTAGAGCATTTAGAAAAGCAAGGCTGGAAAATCGTTTTTAAAGCAAAATCAATTTTAGGAGTTCCACCAAAGGGTAAGCCTATTGTTTTATTCATAAGAAGAAAAAAGGTAAAAATCCCTGAAAGACCATTTATGGAATTAACAGATGAGCAAATAAACGAATTATACCAGCTTGCAGAAAATATACTTTATGAGGGACTGTGATGCTATTTTTAAAACATTTAAAGCAAAGCTTACAAGAATTTACAAAGCTACCAGTAATAATTGACCCTGCAAATGTTTACCAGCTTCAAGAAATCAGATTAAAACCTCAAAAGTTTAAACTTGGAAAGCAAGAATATAAAAAAGTTTATGACCAAAACGGCAATGAAATTAAAGGCAAAACAGCTGTTTATTACATAGCAAGCTTACCTGTTTTAGTAGAACTAAACATTAGAGGGGCTAATAATGAAGATAGCCTCTTAATTTCCGCAATGAAATATTCAGCTTTGCTTCAGCACTTTTTTAAAACTGTAGATAAACTACCACAGATTAATGAAAGTATTGAAAATTTTACAGTAAAAGGACAGGCAGTAATAAAACCTATAAATATAGAAGGAAACCTTGAGCCTGTTTTGTTTACAGATAGTGATTTGGAAGATGCAAAAAAATTCCCTGGTTTTCAGGATAGGTTTGAGATTGAGCTTGTTTTTATGGTTGAGCAGATTTTAGATGTTTCTACTGTACAAAACATTAGATATGCAGGAGTTGGTTATGCTGTTTAGTAAACCTAAATATATAGTTCCTGCCTTTTTGGAAGTTTTATCTGAAGGTATAGGTGCAGGAAAACCTTATTATCAAAAAAAGCTCAAAAGAATTAAAGCAAGGCAAAAAAGAAAAAGGCTTAACAAACACAAAAAACTAATAAAAAAAAGGTTTCGTTAGATGTTTGGAGCATACGGACATATAGCTTTTGAAATATTTGGAGTTAATCCATCTTCAATTAGAGAAAGACTTGGCAGAAGAAAAGTTAAACACAATGTAATAAACGCCTATCCAATTATTGAAGACACAGGACAAACCACAAGAGAAATAGAAATGGTAATAAACATTGCCCAGCCTTTTTCAGATAACCCTGAAGATGATTATAAAGAACTTGTTGAACTTATGAATGAAACATCTGCAGAAACTCTTGTAATTGGAGATGAAATATTTGGCAAATTTACAATTGAAAACATTGATAAACAAGCCCAGTATAATCAAAATGGGCAAATAGTAAAAATTACTGCAAATATAAAATTTTTAGAGGTTCAAAATGTGGACTGAGTATATCACAAAACAAGATGACAGATGGGATTTGATAAGCTATCAGTTCTACGGAGTTTCAGATAAGTTTGATATTATTCAACAGGCAAATGAAAAAGAGATTCCACCAGAAATTTTATACTCACCGCTACTACCAGCAGGTTTAAGGTTAAAAATCCCCATTTTAGAAGAAAAACCAATTAAAAAACTACCAAAACCAGCGTGGAAAGAATAATGCAAATCAGACAGCCAAAAATAAAGCTTTTTATAAATGATAAAGATGCCACAAGAGATATATCAGACTTTATTCTTGAGGTAGTTTACACAGACAGCATTGAAGAAAAAGCAAAAGATGAGCTTCAAATTACACTTGCTAACCACGATAGAAGATTTTTAAAAGACTGGGCTATTGAAACTAATTCAAAAGTAGAGGCTTCTATAATCTACAACGATAAAGAGTTTACACTTGGAACTTTCTATGTTGGAGATGATTTTACCTGCAAAGCAAAAGGCTCTATTCTTACAATAAAAGCAACTTCCCAGTCTTTAGAAGATTTAGACAATTTCAAAAAAATCAGAAACGAAGGCTATGAAAACATTTATCTAAAAGATTTAGTTCAACAAATCATAAACAAATGCAGTAAAAAATCTATCGTTGATACTCCAGATGTTTTTATAGAAAGAATAGACATAGCTAATCAATCTTACGAGCAGTTTTTAAAACAACTAGCAAAAAAATACAATTGCAGATTTTTCATAAGAAGTGGTGTAGTAGTTTTTTCAAACCAGCTTCAAACTCAAGAGCTTGATTTAACCAACTACCTGATAGATGACCAGATAAGATTTAAAGCCAAAAAAGAAGCAGTAAAAGCAGTTGAAATGCTTTATTATAAACCAAACTCAAAACAAGCCCAGCTTTATAGAGAAGAAGTTCCAAATGTAAAGCAAGGCAAAACAGTTAGAATTCAAGACATAGCCCATAACCTAAACGAAGCCAAAGAAAAAGTTAGAGCTTATATACAAAAGATTAAAACCGAGCTAAAAGCAGAAGGAACTTTTACCATTTACGGACAGCCTGTAAATGCAGGGGATAAAGTTATTATTCCAAAAGATAGATACGGCTTTTTAGGTGGAGTTTATGAAGCTCAAAAAGTAGTTCATTCAATAAAAAAAGATGAAGGTTGGAAAACAAATATCACAATTAAATATGTCGGAGGATAAAATGGAATATAAGCTTACAGAACCTTTTGAATATGAAGGTCAAAAAATAGAAAAATGCACTATAAAAAAGACACAAGTCAAAGTAATAGATAGGATAAAAGCAAAAACAGAGGCAAAATCGGTTTTTGGAACAGAGGAAGGAGATGCATTTATGCTATGTCTTATAAATAGACTTTGTGATTTTGGAGTAAGCATTCCTTCTTTAGAACTTGCTGAAAAATTATCTTCTGAAGATTTAGACAATATTGCAATGAAGATAATGGGGATAGATGAGGATTTTTTGCAATATTTAGCGAAGAATTCGGAAGATTCACAGAAATCGTAGTCCCAGCACTTGTGGAGTTCGGATATGGATATAAGGAGATTTTAGATATGAGTCCTTCAGAGCTTTTATATGTAGCGGAAATAACAGTTAAATACAAAGAAAAACAAAAGGAGCAGATAGAAAATGCAAGGTAGAGAATTTTTACTTCAGCTTGCAGTTGGAGTTAGTGATTTATTTTCAAAAAAAGTTGATAAAATTAAGGCTAAAGCCAAAGATTTAGAAGGGAAAATCCAAAAGTTAGACAATACTCTGAAAACTATAGATGGATTTAAACAGCTATCACAAGATATAGAAAAGTTTTCAAAAGCAGAGGTTAAACTTTCACAAAAAATAAAACTACTTGAAGAAAAACACAAAAAGCTAAATCAGGAACTAAAAGAAACCCAAAGAGAGTATCAAAAAACTGGAGGAAAATCCCAAGAACTTACCCAGAAAATAGAAAAGCTAAAAAGAGAAATAGAGCAAAATTCTTTAGAGCTTGCAGAAAATAAAGACAAGCTAAAAATGGTATCTCAAGCCAAAGATAAAGCCATAAATGATGCCACAAAATTAAAACAACAACTTCAAAAAGAAGGTATAGAAACAAATAACTTATCTAAAGAATATGACAGACTTCAAAAAGAACTTAGAGCAACCGCCAAAGAATACGAAAATTTAGAGAAAAAACTATCATCTTCCACACTTGAAACCTTCGGAGCAAAACTAAAAAGCATAGCTACCATCGGAGGAGTTGGAGCTGCAGCTTCATTTTCCATAAAAGGCATTATAGATAAAGCCACACAAATAGACAGACAGGCAAGGCTTATTATCGCCAGAACCGAGCTAACAACAAAAGACCTACAAGCTGTTAAAAATGACCTTACAGACATTTACGAAATTACTGGAGCTATGCCTGACCAGATAGCAGAAGTTTATACCCAGTTTAGACAGCAAACAAATCTATCTGCAAAAGAGTTGAAAGAAGCCACAATTCAGGCTTTAAAACTTCAAAAAATAAACCCAGAATGGGACACAAAAGAAATTACTCGGGCTATAACCCAGATGCAAAAAGCTTGGGGAATTTCAGCAAAAGAAGCTTCAGATTTAATTATCACTGCCTACCAAAAAGCAGGAGATAAAGCAGGAGATTTACTTGACACCCTGTGGGAATACTCACCATTAATGAAAGAAGCAGGACTAAATGCAAAAGAATTTACAGCAATGCTCATAGCTGGAGCAAAAGAAGGAGCATTTAATTTTGACAAACTTGCAGACACTATAAAGGAAAGTTTCAAAGCGAGATTAACCGATGTTGATATTTGGCAAAATCTGGTAGGTTCTGGAACAAAAGCTGGCGTTATAGACCAACTATTACCAGAAAATAAATTTAAAGAAAAATCCAGAAGAATAAAACACTATTTAGCCCAGATAAGAGAAGGAATAGAAACTGGAGATGACAAAAAGAAAAAAGAAGGTTATGCGAAATTAATGACAGAACTTGCCACTTTATATAAGCAGGATGCCAGACTTGCCAGAAACATTATGGAACAGATTTTCGGAACTCAAGGAACTGAGGATATATCTGCAAAAATCCTAAAAGCAATGGGAGAAGCCTCCCTAAATGCAGATAAAGTTGTTGGAAATTATAAAAATGCCACAGATAAATCTTGGGAAGAAACAAAAACATTTTTCGATAAAATAGCTACTGCTTGGAGAAAACTTGAAGCAACATTTATTAAGACAGCAGGAAAATTAGCAAAAGATTTAGCCCCAATAGGAGATTTATTACTAAAAATAGCAGAAAGTATAGGAAACTTTGCAGAAAAACACCCACTTTTATCAAAAATAGCACTTGCCCTAATAGGAATTGTTGCAGTATTAGGAACACTTGGAGCTGCAATTCAAGTTGTCGGAATGATGTTTACATTTGCGTTTGCTCCTTTTGGGGTAATTCTTGGGGGAATTACAGCTTTATTTTCACCTTTAGTTTTAGCAATTATAGGAGTTGTTGCAGCTGTTGTTATTTTATACAAAAACTGGGATTCTGTATGGAACTGGATAAAAGAAAAATTTCAATCAGCAAAAGACTTTTTATTTTCAGGCTTACAAACCCTAAAAAACATATTTGCCAAAGGTTTAAAGCTTGCAATAGATTTTTCACCAATTGGAATATTCTTAAAACTTATAAATATGCTCGTTCAAAAACTATTCAACCTTGACCTAAAAAAAGCAGGACAAAAATTAATTCAAACATTTACAGATGGAATTTTATCCTTCATCAAAAAACCATTTGAAATAATAGACAAAATAAAAGAAAAAGCCAAAGGCATTTTAAAATTCTTCGGTTTTGGGGGAGAAGAAAATCAGAAGGAACTTATAGCAAAACAAAAATTAGAAGGAACTTCCACATCTCAATCTATCTATGAAAGAAAAGAAAAATTAACAAAAGAAATCACCCAAACAACCCAGCAAGTAAAACAATTTAAAGAAATCCAGCAAAAAGAAAAAACCACAAAAGAAATAAAATTAGACGCTCCAATAAGCATCAACGCCCCAATTAATATCACTTCAGATAAACAAAATCTAGAAGATATAAAAAAAACAATTATTCAAGCCTTTAGAGAAGGTTCAACAGAGCTAAAATGGGCTTTAGAACAGGCTTTAAGAGATATACAAAATGATAATGAAGGGTATATAGGTTAATCTTCCTCTATATACCCCAGCTCAACTAACATTCTACCTACAAACTCATCATCAACAATATTTGTCCTTGCCATCCATTCAGGATATGTAAGATTTTTTAAAATAGTTAAATCCCTTTGTTTTATCCCCCTATACATTTCAGGATTATCCCAAAACTCCTTAAGATAAATTTCCTCCTCTGTAAACTCCTCTTTCATTGCTATCCCTCACTGTATAATAAATTTCAATAGAAACTTGCCCTGTATTTGGGTTAAAAGAATTTATTTTTACTTTATCTACTTTTATTCTTTTTTCCCATCTGTTTAAAGTATCATATATAGACGCAATTAAAACAGGTATTTGTTCAATACCTCTATCTAATAGCTCCCATATACCACAACCGAATTCAGGTTCAAAAATCTTTTCACCTTTCCTGGTAAAAAGAATAATATCAATAGATTGATTTATATCTTCTAATAAGTTAGAGAATTCAGTTTTTAACATCATAATAATTTTATCCTACTTCCAAATATAAAATTTTGCAAGGTTAAATTTATTTTATATACATAAAAAATTTCTCATTTTTTTTGAGAATTTCTATAAAAAATTGCAAAAAAGATTAGAATTTTTTACTTAAAATTTCTAATTTATTTTGAGAAATTTTTAATTCAAAAACTGCATTTTTAAAATTTTTTCTAAACTTTTTTATAAAATACAGATTTTCATTTCAGCTTTAAATATTTATACTTATCCTCCTATATCCACTTTTCTAATCTTTTTTGAGATTTTATACTTGGCAAGTCTTTCTTCGTAAGCCTTTAAGAACTTTTTCCTTCCGTCTTCATTTAAGTAAGCATAGTTCAGGTCTTTGTCAAAATCTTTAATAGTTATCTGACCTGTATTTATCAATGAAAAAATCAAAGGATCAATGATAAATGGCTTGAAAATCTCTGCAAGATCAAGGGAAAGAGAAAATCTTTTTTCCTGTGGCGAGTGAAGATAGCTGATTGTAGGGTCAAGCTGAGTTCTATAAATTTCAGTTAGAACTGTGTTATACATTATTGAGTTCCCAAAGCTGATTAATGCATTTATTGGATTGTCTGGAGGTCTTTTTTCTCTTTTTTCCATTTGAAAATCTTCATTTTTGATAATTCTATTAAAAAGCTGATAATATCTGTCTCTAATGTTTCCTTCTATTGCCATTAATTCTTCGGATGTTTTTGTCTCAAAAATTTTAGGTAAAAGTTCTTTTTCTATGTCTTCATAGTCCTTAGGATTTATACCATTTTTTCTTAAATTTCTTAAAATATGATGAACGGCTCCTTCTATAAAAGAAATTGCTAGATATTGCCTTTTATCACTATCCAAATAATGCCTTACTTGCTCAACTAAAAGTGAACCTGAAACGTTTTTCTTTCTTGGCAAAAAACTTCCTGAATAAAAGCCGTAGTAGTTATAAAAATGGATAGGAATATCATACTGAGAAAGATAGTTTAAAGCTTTTGTGTTTATATCAAGTTCGCCAAATACATAAATTGCATCAATATCATTTATTGGAAGAGCTTTTTTAACAGCTTGCCCATCCTGCTCCATTTCAAAATATAAAGTGTTCTCTTTTCTCCTAAGCCTTCCGTTTGAGTTAATATAAAATCTGCGGGACATAATTCAACCTTTAAAAATATTTTCATTATGCCATTTTAAAAATTCTTCAGAGGTCCCTTTTAGTTTTATATTTTTATTTTCAAATTCAGAAATGAGTGGATGGTTTCGTAAATCTGAATGTGCTGTGGGTGATACAGTCAATTTTCCATTTTTTATAGTTATCAATCCTGCATCAAACAAATGATGATGAACTTTGCAAAGAGCAATTCCGTTTTCCTCTATATCAGGTCCTCCATCTTTAACAGGTTTCACATGGGCAGCGTCTACAATTGCACCTTCATTTGGTATACCGCATATTGCACATTTATTTTCGTAGTTTTGTTTTACCTTGATAGAAAAAGAAGGGTCTCTTTTGTACTTTCCTATAGTGGCAACAATCTTTTCCCTCTGTACGGTAGTAATAATATCCTTACTCTTTTCAATCTCTTTTAGCAACTTGTCAGTAAAAAGAGCAATTAATTCTGAATTTTGATGATATCGTGCAGGCATAAAATTATAATTCGGTTTGTAGTTCAAGATTTTAGCAACTTTTTCTGAATTTACATCAATAGATATTAAACTATCCGGATCTATCAGATAAATATATTCCCACGTTTCTCCTTTTTCATTTTCACCCCATAAATATTTAGCAAGATCTTTATTATGAAATTTATCCACAACTTGTCCAAGTAAATAAAATTTCCTTTGGGAATAAAATGCTACAAGATCCCCTATTTGCAATTTTTCCCAGCTACTTTTTGGAACTCTAGACGGAGTTACTCCCCAAACATTGAATTTTTCCAGATCTGTTTTAAGTTCTTTTTGAAATCTTAAAATTTCAGCGCTATCGACTGTTCGGAAAATTGTTTTTTCTAAATGTTCTTTTACCAATTTTTCTTTTATACTAGCCGGTTGTAAGAAGATCCCTCTTTCCATTAAAATTCTCCCAAAATTTATTTAAATTTTTTATATCTTCCTCAGTTGTATATATACAGCAATTTTGTTCACCATTCCAATCTTTTACATTTAAAACTTTTATCCCAGCTTCTTCGTATATCTTTCTCTTGATTTTCCATTTTTCCAAATAATATGGATCGTTTAACAGTCCTAAGTGTTCCCAGTATATATTTTTATCAGTAAAATAAAAATCTGGTAAAAGCTTTTTACCATTTAGGGCAATCTCTTTTTCATACTCATAATTCCAACCTAAATGATCAAATAAAAGCATTAAAATAGCTTCAGATATACTACGGGTGATTAGTCCGTTATGGGCTATTATTTTAAAATTGGTATCTGGTTCAATATAAGTTTGCTCTTTCTCTATTAGTTCGGTTCTTTTCTTCTCACGATAGTCCTCTTTATTTTCAGATGATCTATCCTGATATTTAAACTCTAATTTCTCAGCAAAACTTTTTATGTTAATCTCTTTTTCGAAAACTAGCTTAATATTTGTTTTATCTTCTGAAACGGTCTCGTTTTTTATCCTGCCTTGATAGGTGTTTAAGTTGACTAAATGAATCTTTTTGCCATTAGTTTCAAAATCTGCCCCCGAAGTTTTGTAATTGTAAGAAATATCATTCAGCTCAAGTAGTGCCGAGATATATAAATCAAGCTTTGATAAAAGTTTCACGTTTTGTATAGAAACATATCCTGTGGACTCAGGTAGTTCCAAAAGATTTTCTCCGAATAGCTTACTGCTTCTTTCTATTTCCAACGGCGTCTCGTAAAGAAGTTCTTCATTTTCCACAAGCAAATAAAGTTTTTTCTTGGCTCTGGTTAAAGCTGTATATAAAAGTTCTCTGGTAAACAGGTTTCCAATGTTTTCAGGCAGTATAACCACAACTGTATCAAACTCGCTCCCTTGAGACTTATGGATTGTGATAGCATATGCATAGTCATACTCATAACCCATTTTATCAGCTGAAAAAGGAATAACCTGTCCACCTTTGAATTTGATTTTTTTGTCACTAACACTTCCTATCATCCCATTGAATGTTTCTACACAATTTTCTTTATCAGGAGGGCAGTATGTATTTATAAGCTTTATGATTTTTGTATTTTCCCAATCAAATTTATCTTTATTAAACAGGCTGTTTATATATCTGTTTAGATGATTACTTCCTGAGTATCCTTCTTTCTTAGGCATCAAAATCTGGAAAGTTTCAGGATCTTGAGCAAGTTTTTCTTTTGTTATTCCCTCTTTCTGGATTATCTGGTTTATAAGATCTTCAAGCTCTTTCTGACTGGAAAATTTTAGGATTTGGAAGTTGTTTTGATTAATGACATCGGTTAAATAAGGCTTTACATCTTCTGGCGTAAGATTCTCATTTCTCAGTTTATTGGCCAGCTGGATAAATTTATCACTGCTTCTATAACTTTTTTCCAGTTTTATAAGATATTTTGAGCGTAGACAATTCTGCTCAAGGAAATTGTAAATATCTTTTGCAGGATAACCGTAACCTATTGGAGGAAGTTGTTTTATATCTCCAACAAAGATGATTCTTTTGATCTGTCCAAGATCTACTGCGTTTAAAAGATAATAAAGCAAGTCTAAGGGAACCATTGAAATTTCGTCAATTATAAGATTTTCAATTTCTTGAACTTCTCCATTCCCATTAAAAATAAATAGCTCATTATCCATAAAACCGTTGGATTTTAGAAAATAGTGGATAGTTTCAGACTCCAGACCTTCTTCTCTAAGCCTTTCACTTGCTTTTCCTGTAGGTGTGAGGATTTTGAAATTTTCCTCTAGCTCATCCAAAACTTCAGTAAAAATCTTGATCACCGTTGATTTGCCAGCTCCTGCAACACCTGATACAAAAGTAAGTTTATTTTCTAAAAGTTTTTGTATTGCACCTTCTTTCTCTTGAATTTCGTCTTCGGGAATATCACCAAGTACATTTTGGATGGCGTTTTTTATATATACACCGTTAATTTTTATGGTGTGTTTTAGCAAATTTTTTATATTTTTTTCAACTTTTTTCTCAATTTCTGCTAGCTTCTTTAAAGTAAGGTATTTTTTATCCCAATCTATTTCTATATTCTCGTTAATCTCAGGAGTCTCTAAGATTTTTTCAAAATCCAGATCTAAATTTCCTGTTCCCAAACCAGAAGAAAGTCTTTTTCTAATATAGTTTTCCATATCTTTAAAAGAAACCCAGATAAATCCAGGATCATCTCTGTAAACTTTGAAGTATTCGTGTATCAGGGCCCTTATTCTGTAAGGATTGAGATAAAAATTTTTGGCAATTTTGTTTTTGTTTTCTTCACTGTGATTGCCTTGACGATAAGTTTCAATACTTCTTTTATACTCGCCGTAGTCAATATCTTCGAAGCTCAGATTAATACTGCCGTCAAGAGAAGGGATGAACTCTTCATACAGAATATACGGGTTCTGCTTGATCTGATTGATGCTCAAAATATTCTTATCTATCAAAAGTTTTATTCTTTCTATAACTTTTTCATTTGATATTGGATAGTAAACAATTATGTCTTCAAGTAACTGGATAAAATCTTCTGAAATATCATCCTTAGGATGTAGGTTTTTCTTCTTGCTTCCTATGAAAAACCTTTTGCCGTTTGTTTCAAAGAAATAGTTATGGTTTTTAATTGTTTCAAACAGTAGTTTCTTGATATCCTCTTCAAATTCCAAGTTTTCTTCATAATCATTAAATGCAGTCCACCAGTATAAAAATCTTCCTACTGCAGGAAGCCCTGGATATTTGAAGGATAAATATGTTTTTGTGAGCTGTTGAATTTTTGCATCTATTTTTGAAAAATTTCCACCAGTTGAAGGATCTATTCCATAAAACTCAAGAAGAGAGATAGCCTGTCTGAGCTTTTTCAGGTATTTTATAAGAATATGCTGTGGAATAAATAAAGAAAGATTTCTAAAATATTTTTCATCCTGAGGTTCAACTTTAAGTATATTTTTGACCTGCTCTAAAAGCTCTTCATTTCCTGAATCAATCAACTCCTGAAACGGAAATCTATATCTATCTTCTTCATCAAGGATAAAACACCACTCCTCTCCCCAACGACCACCTGTGTTGCTTTTGTTGAAAATCTCTGTTTGCCCACTTCCACGGGAAATAAAGTTGTCATTCTTGTCTTTAATAACCGAATAACCAACAACAAACTTTCCAGACTCTTCAGGGAAATTAACAGTATAGAAAAGGGCAATTGAAGATCTATTGATATGTTTTCTATAATCTTGAGGAAAATATTTCACCTGATTCCAATTTCTTACAAAATCCCACGGTTTTTGATCTTTCTTTTTACAAATTTTTAAAGCTTTTTCATCAAATTTATCCATTTTCCTTGCAGGATTTTTTGTATGAACGTATGGATTTTCTTCTCTAAAGGCTGAAAAACTATCGCACGGTGGAATATCAGCTATTCCATTTTCATTCTCTAGCTGAGCACTATGGATAGTGCAAATATATCCAAGTTTTGAATGTTTTAAAAAGCATTTATTTTGATTTAGATAGTTATTTATATAATTTTTTGCTTTTGATGTATCCGTATAACATTTATTGTTATTTATGACCAGTGTTCTATGTATAAAAAGGTTCGCATCCTGCTGACAGGATAGATTGTTTTTAGGCTCCTTGCAGCTCTCCCCATCCCAACCGTTGTCGTGCCAGGTCAATCTAACTGATACATGTTTTGTTATATTACTTTGGTTTTTCATAATTTCCTTTAAACCTCTCCACCGGATATTTTTGTTTCGTTTTTTCCAGTTTTTCTTCTGTGATTTTTAAAATATCTATTCCAAGCTTTTCCGATAAATGAAGCAAATATGTAAAAATATCTGCTATCTCGTAGCCTATCTCTTTTTTCTCCTCTTGGGAAATATCTTCTGGTTTTTTGTCCCACCACTGGAAATGCTCCAGTAATTCTGCAGATTCTATGGAAACTGACACTGCCAGATTTTTTAATGTGTGATACTTTTCCCACTGTCTTTCTTTGACAAAATTTTTAAGTTCGTTTTTCAGTTTTTCCAATGAATAACAGGCTTTTGGGTCATATTTGAAAATCATTTCTTCTAAAAGCTGGTTAAACTTTTCTGTTTCTGGGAGATCTTTTTCAAATTCAAAATTTTTCAAAAACTGCTCGTAATATTTTATTTTTTCCTCAATAAATCGGTTTAGTTCCTCAACTTTTGGATACAAATCCAGTTCTCTTTTTTCCTTTTTTATTATTAACAGATTTTCTACGGCATTTCTGACATTTTGTTCTAATTGGGTTTTTTCTAAAAGTTCGTTGAATAGAATCGGTGGGACTGTTTTATTTTTTTCAATCCAGATTAAAGAAAGTATCGGGCGAATAACATAAAAATATTTTTTAATTTTAACTTGCTGTGTTTTTAGATATGTTCTGTAATTGGCTTTTGCCATATTGAGGTAATGATGTATCATTGCTTTTGGATTAAAGGAAAGGTTCGCAAGTTCTTTTATTTTTTGAAAAAACTCTTCATCTTTTTTGTAAACTATAGGAGAGTTCAGCCACTCAATAATGGAAGGATTGGATTTTCTAAGTAAAAATAATGCTTTTTTTAAATCCCAGCCAACAAAATCAAACGGTTCTTCGGTGATTTCTATTGTATCTTTTTGTGGCAATATGGATAAGTAATAATCAAGCTTATTTACATAAATAAACCTAATGTCGTAATCACTATCGGGAGACTCAAATCCCCACGCCCTGCTCCCTGACTCACAGGCATAAAGAATTGTGATGTTGTTTTCTTTTTCAATTTCTTCTAACTTTTGTTGTATTTTACTCATTGTTTAATATCCAAAGATTTAATTAAGAAAATTTTTAAATTTTTCTATAAATTTTTCCTTTTCAATAAATGCTACTTCTTCTACCTTGGGTTCGTGAAAATTTTGCTTTTGATACTCTAAAAGAATAACTTTCTTTTTACTAGGATTATTTATATCATCCAAGATTCTACAATCTTGAGCATCACCATCTATTAATATATTAGGATATTCTTTTAGTAATATTTTTTTTAAGTCTTTAGTAACTATTACGGATATATTTAGATTTTTGGGTAAAACAAAGTTTGATTTTTTAGCATTTTCCTTATCGTAAGAATAAGTAAGATGATAATTCGATGGAATTTGGTTTGGATTTCTAGGAATTTTAGTATAATCATAGAACAAAATATCATAAAAAAGGTCAAAAATAGTCAATTCATCATCATCTGTAAATTTTCTATTTTTATTCCTTTCTAAGGAAAGATTAATTCTTTTTTGTAGATATGTTTCTACATTATTAATTTCATTACTTTTAATTTTTCTATTATCAATTTTATATCGATATTGTCCTAAATTATAATTTTTCTTTTCAAGCACTTCTTTAATGTCTTTACATTTAAATTTCTTCTCTTCCCATCTGATATCTGAGTAACCATTTAATCGAAGTACGGGATAATAATTATTCCTTTTACAATAATTTATAAAATTTATAATTTCTTCTATAAGTTTGGTAAGAAATCCACTAAAATCATCATGATACCAAAGAGTCCTATTTAATTGGCTTATAAACTGATTTCTTCCAGGATTTCCTGGATATGCAAAGCAAATTTTTTCACATATCCCAGCATTTGGACAAAGATTTTTCCCAGATAAATTATGAGGAACAAATAAAATTTGGGCAATGTTTATTCTGTATTTGTTTAATGGTTCCTTAAATCTACGGCTCCTTGAATTTTTTGAGAGCGTTAAAATATAAGAAGGTTTTTTATTCAAAATATCTTCTGTGATTTTTATAGCACTTTTGGGCCATATACTATGAATTGTTTCGTTTATTTTATTTATAATATATACCATTTTGCGTTTCCTCTTTTTATTATATTATCCATAACAAAACTCATAATATGCACATTTTTTGCAATAAAGAACATCTATAACAGGTGGAGGTTTTCCCTGTTTTAAAATTTTATCAATTTCTACTAATGCTTTTTCTATCTCTTTTTCATACTCAGGAGTTAGTTCTATATATTCTCTTTTTCTTTGTTTAGGATAGTTTATTATGCCTTTTTTGTTAATTCCAAGTTTCTTCAGGTAGTAGAGATAATAAAGGATCTGCATTTTATCGGCTTGTGCCATTTTGTCAGAGTATTTAACTTCGCGGATATTCAGGCTGTCAACAATATCTATTGAAATCAGATTATCTATCAGAACTTCCTTTGGTTTGTCCCTTTTATAACTATTCTCATGAAGCAGTGCTCCCATCAGAACTTTGTCAGATTTACTCTCCATACTGATATTCCTATCAAAAAGCCATAGCTTTCTGGGACAAATAAAATAATAATTGACCTTTATACCGTTAGTCTTAAGCTCTTCGAAGTTTATTTCTTGTTGCATAAGGCTATAAAATTTTCTTCTTTATTTAAATTTAATATTTTTTGATAGAAAATATAAGTATTATGAAAACCTCTTCTTTTATTTCTATTTGCCCCACGGAAAATGATTATGTCTATACTTAATGATTGGCATATTTCGCAGTTGCATTTTTTCCAAATTTTGCTTTCTAAGGTTTCTTTATATAACTCGTAAAATTTTTCCTCATTAAAGCTATCTCTAAGAAAAAATTTATCATAGGAAATGACTTCTTCTAAAATAGCGTCTATATTTTTAATATGTCCTCTATCAAAATCACGAAGTAATTTTAAAATTTGATTTTCTTTTTTTTCTATTTCACTCAACTGAATATTACTAGAAATTTTGTTTCTCGTTCTTGATATTTGACTTTGAGGAACTCTTATGGCTGAATACCATTTTGTATCAACCCCCAAATAGTTGTGAGTTGCTCTTAGCCAGGATTTTCTATAGTACGAAGCACTGTCAAAACTATATATATTATATTCTTTCATCTTATTAATGAGACTTTCTCTTAAAATTCCTAAAAGGTGTATTTTAATTTTTGTTGTATCTATCTCCTTATTTATTTCATCTAAAAGTTCTGATATAAATTCTGTTTTTCGGGGAACTAATCCACCAAAAGCTAAATATTCATATCCCTGTTCAATAAGTTGTTTAGCACTATCTATGTAGGTTTCAATACTGTATCCCTGAACAGCTCCTACAGGAATAAATGATTTATTCTTTGATAATTTTAAAAACTTGTATGCATTTTCTATGCTTAATTTTCTTCTATATTCTTTTTCTTCCTTGGACAATACTACTTTAAATTTTCCGTTCTTTTGTTGTGTAACTTCCGCGAAAGAGAATTCATCTATTTTTGATCTATCTTCTAAGATGATGACATCTGAACAAATATGGTCGACAGATATTCCGTAATCAAAACCCAGGCTATCATAGTGATAAACTGCCTTTTCAACATCAAGTATAGGATTTTTTTCGTTAATATAAGTGAATGCTCCACAATCTCCCATAATATAAAATTGTGTAGGAAGCCTTAAATATTCTCTTATGTTATAGGAATTCCTTATCTTCGGCAAACCATTTTCTTTTATAAGTTTTAATTTCAGCTCAAATAATCCTAAGCTAACTAATATTCCGTCATAAATAGGTTTTCCTAAAATCTCATGTGCAAATATTGAGTTCTCAAAACCTGTTTTTGTATAAGTTTCAGTCAAGGGGTCAAAATCTTTATGAACCCAATCTTCCCAGTATGGTAAGAAATATTTCATCTTATCTGTCCCATAGACTTTTTAAAGGCTGTGGATGTTCTCTTCCTTCTTTAGATAGCCTATTTCTGAATTTTACCATTAAACTTTTTCTTATTTTTAGAGCCGTTCCTGTTATTATAGAGACCCCTCTTTCAACCAATTTTAAGTTTTCTATATCTTCTTCTGAAATTGATTCTCCAACACTTTTTACAAAGCTTAGATCTTCTGGGTTTATTACTCTATGGAGTATTAAAGTATTACATTGTGATACAGGTATATTATCAACTGCTGAGGGTTTTTGGGATATTATTATCAATCCTAACCCCATTTTTCTACCTTCAGTAGCTACTCTTCTAACTATATTTCTTGCCGCTTTACTTGCAGGATGATCTATATCTTCAATACCAGATTTTGGAATTAAAACTCTCGCTTCCTCTATTACAAATGTAATTTGACTGTCTCCTTTATTGATGGATAATTCTTTTGATTTGTATTTAGAAAATGCATTGTAAGCTACATCATATAGTAATCCCCTCTGCATAATTTCAGGACTAACATCAGATAAATCAAGATTGATGTTTGATATTATGTTGTACTTTCCGTTCTGTGAAGCAAAGTCTGTTATAAAATTTTTGTTATTTATCGGAATTATTCCATTTTTCTGCAAGGTTTCTAATGTTGTAATTGCTTTTTCTATTTTTCTGATTATTGCAGCCCGTGATCTATCTCTATCTGGTAGAGATTTTGCTCTTATTAATAATTCATTTAAGAAATTATTATTATTATCTATATATCTATGATTTTCAAGCTCTTCCAACCAATTAATAAAATATCCTTCTTGAGCTTCTGTAATTTCTTCTCCTGAAAAGGCAGAAATAAGATTTAAAATGTAATATTTATCATAACCATTATAATCAAATTCAATGCTTGGATATGCTGCCAAGGTCAACTTTATAACACGGTATAGAATTTCTTCTGGTACACCAGATTCTTCTTTAAATTTATGGAAAGAATATTCATACTTTCTTAAAAATTCATCGAGTTTTTTATATAATTCTCCTTCATTATCTATATCAGGAATTTCCTTTTCTAATACTGACATAAGCATAATTAATCTAAATAAAAGAGAGCTTAGCTTTAGTTCTTTACACATTTCTTGAAGCAAAAGTTGATCCAAATTAGAAATGGAACTATTTTTATAAATTTTTTCCTTGCAAAATTCTTTTCCAAAAACTAATTTGTCATTTATCTTCTCTTGTATCCATAAATTCCAATTTTCAATTAGATACTCTTGATATTCTTTTAGAAAATTTTTTAGCTCTTTATTTTCATTAATTTTATTTTTCATAAATTTAGTAAATCTTTCTTTTACGAATCCCAGGTTTATATAATCCCCGTGTGGGTCAAATATAATACTTTTTGCACCTCTAATAGTAAGTTCTTCCAATAAAGTACCGGTTGTAGTTGTTTTCCCCATCCCTGTCATTCCAAATATTCCACAATGCATTGTAATAATTTCATCACCTTTTAAGGAAAATTTTGCTAAGTTTTCTTCTTCATTAGGAGTTTGGATATATCCAGGATATAGATTATAGGCTTTATCTTCAAAAAACAGATTTTCTAAATTTTCAGCTTCTAAAAAATAAACATCTGCTCCAGTTTCTACAGGTTTGGTTAAAGCAGTAATATCATTTCCACTAAGTTCTCCTAAAACTTCACATTCCGCTGTAAAAAACATAAATCTTTCAGACTTCAAATACTTAGAAATTTCAGAACCAATTTTTTTCTTTTCTACAAAGAATTTTATAGTTTCAGGTGAAAGTAAAGGGTTTTCTGTAATTATATCAATTACTTTTCCAACAACTTTATATTCTTTCATATCAACATAAACAAAAGCATTTTTCAAAGATTGCTCTAAATCGCGTGGAAATATAAAAGTAAATTTGTTTGTAGAGGCCTCTCCAAACACTGTTCCTATTTTGCTCATAGAATTCCTCCTCTTGATAAAAAGTCTCTTTTAAACAACTCAAGTATAGAATTTATCATTGGTTTGATTTCACTAACAGGAATATCTTCAGAAATGAGAGTATTTATAAGTTTTTCAGATACGAAACCTTTTGATATTGTTTTAAATGTTTTTGACGGAACTCTAACTAAATCATCTACATATTTAAGCATTATTGGAATTCCATAGTATTGATATGGATAACTAAAAAGATAAATACTTGCTATCAAATTCTTTATCTTCTCTTCTTCATAATTTGGGAACTCTATTCTTAATGGGGCTTTCAATTCACTGGTTCGTATATAAGTCATAAAAAACTTAATATCAGGAATAATTTTTTCTATTATCAATCCTTCTAAAAACTCTTCTTGCCAGCCTGGGTCTGCACTACCAAACCTCCAATTTGTAATATCATAATTTTTATTTATTATTTCCTTTTTATTCGTTGTTATCCCTCTATGCCTTCTTATTTCTACAGGATTTAAATAGACAGCTGTTTCATCTTTAAAATCTAAAGAAAAAGTTAGAACTTGGTCATCCTTAATGTTAAGTTTTATTATGTTATTCAAAAGTTTCTCAGAATTTTCTATAGGATTTATTTTTTTCTTATTGAGTAAATTCTGTATTTCTTTATATAAATTACTCGTTTTATTTTCAGATATATATTTGATAAGTGCCTGGATAAAATATACCTTAAGGAATTCGGTTGTTCTTTCTGTAGATTTTACACAAGATACAAAATTAAAATCATATTCTTTACTCATTTCAATTAAGATTTTCAAAAGAAAAAAGTAAATTACAATTCCAGGCACTTCATTTGAATTTAATTGCAAGATATTTTTAAATTCATTTTCGCCTCTTAACTTTCTATCAATATCTTTATAAATTTCATTTCTAAATATTAATTCTAATAATTTACCTGTTGCTATATCATATAGCTCTAAATTTTTGTCTAAAATTTTTATCTTCGTAGGTGGAAGAATATCTCTATTTATGTTTTTATCTAGAGTAAATATTTTTTTCAGCTCATCTTTAGAAAACTTAACCGTCAAAAATGGTCCCAACATACGAATTAGAGGACCATCCAATAATACTGAGTGAATTTTTTCTCCCTCAGATATAAGAATTGCTGAAGCATAAATTCCAACAAGAAGATTTTGAATATAAGTTTGAAGCTCTATTTTTCTTTTAACTATATCTGAGTCTTCTAAGTACTTTATAGAAGAAATAATGGATAAAATTCTTTCATCCTTATCTTCTTTAGCTAATTTAAATCCAAAAGCAAGGCTATTTCTATAAAAAACTGAACCAGCTATTTGCTCTTCTTCATGTTGGGATTCATCGATGGAAATTACCCATTTCCCTTCAAAAGTTTCAATTACTTTTTCTAAAAAGGAGTCATTTAATTCATTAATTTTTATAGGATAGGTAATATCTTTTACCTTTACTGTGTACTTTTTATCAAAAATATTTTTTATTTGAGTAACTAAAACTAAATAAGAATCCAGCTTAGATTCTATCTCTTCATCTTCCTCAAAAGATACAAAGATGTTTTCAAATATTTCTTCTAAAGATTTTCTTCGAGCTTCATCTTTAAAAAATGGAAGAGGTAGTTGAAAAGCCATTTATGATATCCTCCAATTTTCGAATATCCCCCATGTTTCCATAACCAAAAGAAATAAACCTTTTATTTAACTTTTTTGCTATGATTTCCAAACAGTTATAGTATTCCTTTCGAGCACCACCTTTATAATAAATAATAATGTCAAAGTTTTCCAGCACACTTTCAATTTGATCTTTCAGATTCTCACATTGCTTTTCATCCATTATTTGATTATAAGGAGCTATTATTTCATCTCCATTTACAAGCCCATATTTTGCACTTAGGATATAAAAAGGAATATTTAGTTCTTTACTTCTTTTATAAAGATGTCTTATACGAGAAGATTTATACAAATTTCCTGCTTTAGTTGGTTTATCTTCTTTTTTATTCCCACAAGCTGTTATCAAAACTATTTCTTTTTTCATAATAAATACTCATAAGCAGGGATTATTTTAATTTTATAGCTATCTACTTCCAATTCATCTTTTTCATCAAAAGTTAATATTAATCCTTCATTTAAATCAAAGTATTTCAATGCTTCTACCAATCCTTCTATTTCTCTCTTTTTTGTTTTTTTATCTGCAATGGAAAAAGTTACTTGAACAGGCAGGATTTTTTCATTTTCAACAACTATAAAATCACATTCTCTCTTTTCTTTAAAGTAAAAAACTTCTTTATTTAAAGCTTTAAACTCCTTCAGCAGTAAGTTTTCTAATAATATTCCTTTTTTTTCTTTAAATGAAAAACTCAAAGCATTTAAAAATCCATTGTCAATCAAATACACTTTCTTCTGTGATAATTCTGACTTTAAAACTGATTTTGTGTATTTTTTTATCACTATTGAGAAAAATATAGTTTCTAGGATTTCAAGGTATTGGTACAAACTATCTCTCGCTGTTCTGTATCCTTGAGATTTTAACTCATTATAAATGTTATTAATAGATAAAGGCTTTCCTACATCTTCTACAACTCTTTTTATGAAATATTTTAAAACTAAAAGATTTTTTATCTGATATCTTTCTATAACATCTCTGTAAAGCATCACTTCAAAGTATTCCTGCAAGACCTTTATTTTTAAGTTTTTATCCTCTAAAAAAACAACTTCTGGAAAACCTCCAAACTCCATATATTCCACAAATAAGGACTTTATTTTTGCTCTTTTTTCTGTGTTGTATATATCAGTTTTTTTAACTTTAAAATTTTTAAAATTCAAAAACTCTTTAAATGTAAGAGGATAAACTGTAATAGAAATATTTCTACCTCTCAAAGATGTTGCAATTTCTGAAGATAAAAGTTTTGAGTTAGAGCCTGTAATAAAAATATTTTTTGTATAATTGTCATAAACTCTTCTAATGAATTTTTCCCAGCCTTCTATGTTTTGAACTTCATCAAAGAAAAAGTAAACTTTATCTAAAGAAATATCTGGATAAATTTCCTTATACGCTTCTATAAGTTGATTTAACTCCTCTCTTGTTATCTCAAGTCGTTCATCTTCAAAATTTATATAAACTATTCTTTCTATCGGAATTTTTTGCTGTTTAACTAATCTTTTGATTGTCTGAAAAAGAATGAAAGTTTTTCCACTTCTTCTAACACCAATTACAGATATTATTTTATTGGTATTAAGTGGAATTTCTATATTACGGTCTATAATTTCTGGTAGTTTTCTGCTTTGAAACTCAACGATAAGTTGTTTAAAAATTTCTTTCACTTTCATAAGGAAATTTTACCATATTTTTTCCTTTTCATAAGGAAATTTTACAAAAATATATCTTTATCAAACTGATAATTTTTGAGGGCTTCTTTATCTATTCTTATACCAAGTTCATCATCATAAACAAAGTATTCTGCAAGTAGGTATATATTTAAATCCTGATCTAAAATTTCGTAAGGATTTTTACTTTTAATTTTTTCGTCCAAAACCCAATAAACAGGAATTGGAACTTTTAAATCATTTATCTTTTTTAAGATTTCTATTTTCTTTAGCCTTCTTTCTTTTTTATTCTCAATATCTTTTAGATTTTTATATTCATCTAACAGTTTTTCAACGTTTTCCTTAAACACATAAGGGATAGCCTCGAAAGTAAAAGTATCTCTGAAAATAGCTTGAGCTTCTTTTTTGAATAAGTATTCCCAGTTTGAATTAAGAACTTTTTCAACTTCTTTCCATTTTTCAAAATATTTTGAGTTTAGTTCTTCTAACTTTTCTCTTGAGTAAAGGATTTCAACAATTTTTCTTTTTTCTTTGGATAATAGATAGCCTTCATTATCTAAATGCTGATTAATCAGCTTTAAACTTTCTTCTCTTAAAACTTTTTCATAAACCTGTGATATTCTTTTTTCATCAACTTGAGAAAGAATATAAACATTTTGTTCTTTCCCTTTGTAATCTTCTTTTCTATGTCTCCAAACTCTTCCCATTCTCTGTATGAGGCTATCTGCAGGAGCAACTTCTGTAAATAAAACATCAAAATCTATATCAAGTGAAGCTTCTACAAGCTGTGTTGAAATCCAGATTTTGCCTTTTCCAGTTTCATAATCTTTTTTTATCTGTTCTTCTTTATCTTTTCTAGTTTTCCAGATAAAACGGCTATGGAGGAGATTTTTATCTTGGTAGTTTAATTTTTCATAAACTTCTTGTGCAGTGCTTACAGTGTTTACCAGAACAAGAACATTCTTTCCACTTTTTGCTATTTTTGTAATATCCTCTAATGCTTCAAAAATATTTTTTTCTAATATTTTTACTTTGTGTCTTTTGGTGTTATCTATTGTATCTGGTTCGTCTGTTTTTACTTCAAAGCCAAGTTTTTCAAACTCTTTTTTTATTATTTGTGGAAGTGTGGCAGTTATTATTAAATACCTTGCTCCAAGTTTTGTTGTTTCTTCTATCTGTCGTAGGATTGGAACTATCTGGGCAGGGTCAAAGCCTTGAATTTCGTCAATTATAATATCTGAATAGGACAAAGTAGCGTAGATTTTTTCATAAGTTGGATATTTGAAAACCGCCGTAAAAAGCTGGTCTGCTGTTGATATGGTAATTGGTTTTGATAGGTTTTTAGTATTGTCGTAGTCCCTTAAAACTGTAAAGTCTTCCTTTTCTCTATTTTCATAAATATAAAACAGACTTGTTGAATGCAGAAGGCCAACCTTATCATTGCCAAAAATTTCTTTCATAGTTTCAAACATTGCATTTGTAGAGGTTCTATTTGGCAGGACATAAAACATTTTCCTTTTTGACCATATAGCTGCAAGGCCTGTTTTCCCAAGTCCTGTATCTGCAACTAAAACAAGGTTTTCTTTATCCTTAAACTTCTCTTGAAAAGGTCTTAATTTTTGAGGTTTCTTGTTGTTTTTTAAATAATTTAAAAACAATTTTTCTCTATTTTCTTTTATAGGTTCTTCTTCTATTACTAAATCTTCTCCAGATGCAGAATGGTCTATCCTTATAAGTAGTCCTGCTATTTTGATAAGGGTTTTTATAAAATCATCATCAGCTCTTAGTTTGTTATTTAATTCTTCAATGGTAGCTACATTGTCAACTATATACTCAAGATGTTTTTTGTAAAAATCTTTTGTTTCTTCTGATAAGCTTGTTATCCCTAGATGTGAAAAAAAGTTAGAAATGTTTTCTTCTATCTCACTGATTAATAAATCTATCCCAGAATAGTTTAAAAACTCTCTTCCTCTGGCGTGATGGTTGATTATTGAGTAGATGATAATTGTTAGTTCTTCAAATGGGAATTCATTTTGTAGTTTCCTAAGAAATAACGGAGATAAGTATTGGTGAGGAACTTTATCATCTCTTATTTTCCCATTGCATTTAACAAGTTTCAGCTTAGGATTTACAGGAAGTTTACACTGAAAAAGTTTATTCAACTTTCCATAGTCGTGATATTCAATAGCTACTTTTAAAAGCCCTTTTTCTTCATCTGTTAAAACATTGGGATAACACTGATCAAATATCTCAAACTGATAAAATAAAACCTTAATATGCTCTTCTAAAGTAGTTCCGTCTGATTTAGCAAGATGGGTTTTGAGATGGTTATTTAATGAAAGCAATTAAATTAACCCTTTAAAATATTTTTTAGATTTGCTTACCTTAAACATTCTGTATATTCCTTTATTTTTTCTTCAATAAAGATTTTTATTTCTTCATCAGTAGGTAATTTGACATTAGCATATTTAATATTAGACTGTAAATTAACATCAGGACACCCCATATTTTGAAATTTATTTTTATATTGACCTTTCCCATTTAACAATTCACGGAAATTTTCTATTTCTTCTTTTGAAAAGTGATCAGAGACTTTTTTCTTCTTTCTAGAATTAGGATGAGGCAAATATATTGTGGGTATTCCATTTTGTGAACTGCAGTTTGCTTTTATGTAATTTTTGGCAATACTTCCAAATACTATTATAAGCTTAGCTCCTGTTATTCTTAATATATCACAACAAAAATTTCCTGCACATACAGGTAAGGCTTTTTTTACCCCTTTTTCATTTGAAGATTTGCAATGAACCAGTTCTGTTAAGCAGTAATCTATCCCGGGTTTAGCAGGTCTTCCAAGAATTTCTTCTACTCTTCTTTGTATACTTGACCAGTACCTCACTGGATTACTTCTACTTCCATCTTTATTTAACACCCTATTATTTAAAACCCAGCTATATCTTCCTCTGTCTTTGAATCTGTTTATAAAAAAGTCTGCTATCATTGGATCTGGCCAATCTAAAGTTGGATATAATTCACAACTTGAATATGCTGGATTTGAGCTAATTACTAGTATAGGTGCATTAACTATATCTCCATTCCATGGTTCTGGTAATTGAAAATCACAAAGACTCTTAACATTTCCACAAATACGCTGAAAATTAATAATATCATCACAAGGGTGGGATGTATCACTTTCCATAAGTAATTCACAAAAGTTTGAACATTTTACAATATCAAATAATAATCGAGGAACCATTATCTTTTCTCCTATTAAATAGTTTTATATCCAATATAAAATATATTCTCCATCAAAATTGTTTATATCTTTAACCACTGTTCTTGTCTTTGTATAAACAAGGTTTATTGGTTTGTAGCCTGTTATATTTTTATTTTCATCAACTACTGTATCAAGTGCCATGTTGAAGAGGCTTCCTTTTTGCCCTTTTTCTTTAGTCCAGATTAGATAGATATTTGTCCAGTCGTGGTATTTATCTTTATATTTGTTAAATGGAATTTCTTCCAAATTTTCTTTTACGAATATATCTATTATTAAATCTTCTTGTCTTCCAAGTCTAAAGATTTTTGGAGAATTTTGGATCGCCTTTATAATTTTTTCCTCAAATGGAGATTTTATGTGGATAATCCATTTGCATTCATAGAGTTTTTGGATTGGGATTATATTTGTTTTTATTTCCTTTTTGGTTTCCAAGATTAGTTGTTCTTTTTCTATAGAAACGCTTTTATAACTCCCCTGAATAGAAAGTTTTGTGTTCTCATAGTTTATACTCTCATAGTCAGTTATAGCTCTTAAAAAGCCGTAAATAGTAGACGGTAGTGGAAGAGGATAACTAAGATATGGATTTCCTACTGTTGGAATTCTAAAGTGCGCTGTTTCCTGATATATTTCAAGCCTTATCATTTTTTAGCTCTCTTTGAATATTTCTTCTAGTATCTCGTTTACCACTTGATTGTAATTCATAAAATCTGCAGTTTTTATTGTCTTTCCTTCAGAATTTGCAAAGTTTATAAGCTCTTGTGCTAATTCTTCTGTATTTAAATAACCACCTTCAGATAGTTTTTCTTTTAAAAATTGTTTCATAAGCAGATAGTATTTAGGTGCTATATAATCAATGGAAAATGCTGCAAAGAATGGACTTAAGTTTCTTTCAGAACCTTCTATTCTTTTGGCAAGTTCTCCCATACCTTCTAAAAGCTCTTTTAATCTTCTTTTTCTTTCTTCTTGTTTTAGAACTATTCTGGTTGTTTTTTGTCCCTTTTCATTTTCAAAGTATTCAATACTTTCAACGATTTCAGCCCATTTTTGAACTTGTTCATCTGTTATTCTCTTATCAAGTTTTAAAGCTTTATATATTTTCTTGATTTTTTCTTCTAAAGGGTCATTTTCTTTGATTTTGGTATCGACTGTGTAAATTTCCTGTATTCCTACCCTATCAATCTCTATTCCAAAGGGCATGAGATAAATTCCGTAGAAATTTTCCTTGTTTATTATATTAGCTTCATCTTCACCGTATAGTTTTGATATTGCCATATTTGTCATAAATTCCATGTCGCCAAAGTAGTTGTTTATTGAAATTCCGTTATCTACTAGAAATGTTCCATATCTTTCATACTTAGGCTTTGCAACCATTGTTCCTGCAAAATCGAACTCCTCACTGTCTATGATGGTTCCAGTTCTTTGAACCACTCCTCCTTCTTTTGTAACCATCGGTATAGACCAGCCTTTGTTTTGTTGTAGCGCTGTCCATAATGCTCTTTTGTAGGAAACTGGAGAGAAAAAGACTTTTATTCCTTCAGGAGTAGTGATTTTCTTCACCGTAGCAATATTTCCTATCCCATCTCCCCTGTTTACTACTCCTGTTTCAATAACAAAAACACCTGTAAGTTTCATTTTTTTATCCTCCGTTTATATTTTTAAATTTTATGTATTACAAACTTTTTCCTTTAACAATTTCTTCTTTTTCTGTTGCAACTTTTTCCCCTGGTTTTCTTGTTATTACTGCAAGAGCAATTGTTGTAGCTATGTCCTTATATGTATCTTTTGTTATCATTTGCAGTAGATTGCTGTCTATTGGTGCATCGTAGCTAATCATAACCCTTGTTAGTGTTTCCATAAATTGATTAAAAGTTCCTTTTGAGGCATCTAAAAATGAGTTTGAAAGTGAAATTATTTTGTTGTTAAAAGTATTCCAGTTAATCTCTCCGCCTTCTGATAAAGATGAGAAAACTCTTCCTCTTAAGAACTGCCCGTATTCTTTAAAGGCATTATACATATCCATATTTAATTCCTCCTCTAACTTGAAGTGCATTTTTAAAATTTGAAGTAATACACTTATATAGAACCCTTTTACCGGTGGATTTTTAACATTATTTTGCCTAAAGTTTTCTGCCATCAGAGCAAGTTTTAAAAATCTCTGGACTATTAATATCAGTTTCTGATTGTTTACAATAGCATGTGAGAGTTCTTTTGATAGATTTATAGTCTGATATCCTTGTTTATCTTTAACCTGTCCCCAAAGGTTGTCTTTATAGTCTGTGTAAAGTTTGTTCAGTTCATTTTCTAATTTTATTAAGTTTTGAATTATTTCCTCTGTAAGGAGATAAAAATCTAAATTTGGATTTTGTGGGTCAAGGTAAAACTCTAATATCTGTAATTCTCTAACATATCCTTCTTTCTTTAACTGTAGTTTTTCATAATCAATAATTCTTTTTGTGAGCTCTCCTATATTTGAAATTTTCAGTCCTTCGTTTAAATCTTCCAAATCTTGTAAGTTCGGTCTATAAACTGAAATAGCATTTAGCTCATTTCCTAAAAAGGTGAAAGATTGAGTAATTGCGAGGTTAGAAGCAAGACAGTAGGGACATATAAAAATAGATGGTTCTCCAAACCAAAATGCATTAAACTGTGCGGGTGCGAAGAAAAACGTATCTCTTGTGATTCTTTTTCCTTTATTTTTATGGCAAAAAGAACAGTTTTCTTCTCCTATATCTTTATAAAGTTTATCAACTGCTTTTTGGAAAACTTCTTTTCCTCTAACTTTCATATCAGCTTGAAAATTTAAAAGAATGCTGTTGAGTAGATTAACTGTTTTACTCCAGAGAATATCTTCTATTTCTTGCACAGAAAAAGATTTTTCGAGAAAGTTTTTGGATAGAAATTCATAAATCTCTTTAGATAAATCTTTTATAACTTTTTCTAAGTTCTTTTCTTTTTTAACCAAGTTTTCAAGATTTATTTTTACAAGAGGTTCTGTTTTTTCTTTAGAAAGTTTCTCAAAATTTTTCTTAGCTTCTTTATCGTCTTTGAACAAGGTATCTGCTACTTTTTCTAAGAAATAATCTCCAAATTTTTGAGAAGTTAACTTTAATATTATTAACTCTAAAATCTCTTCAGGCTTTTTATCTATTTCTATATAAAAACTTCCATCAGTTTTATAATCTTCTTTAAAAAAGTTTAAAATTCTCTTCAACCCATAAACTCCAAGGTCATATTGAAAGTTTCCAGTTAGGGAATAATTCATGATTGCTCCTCAAAAATGTTAATTTCTTTTAAGCTATTTAGAAATTTTTCTTCCCACGTATCTAGATTACATACAGTCATATTAAATAAACTGGAAACAGCATCTGCACCAGCAGATTTTATTTCTGTTATCAACATAAAAGCTCTATTTTGAGGAATTCCTAATAATTTTGAAATTTCTGAATATTTATGAACGTACTGTTGATAATCCCCTGTTTTAGTTTCAAACCAAAATATTTTATCCTTAATTTTAAAAAGTACATCGAGTTCAAAATTTTTTCCGTTTGGAAGTTTTATTTGTATATTTTGTAAATGATCATAGTCTACTCCTTCAACAAGTCCTTTTCTATTTAAATTGTCTTTTATTTTTAACACTAAATAATCTTCTAACCATTTCCCATTTATAAAATTAATAACCAAAGGTTCTCTAAGTGGATCTGCATATAATATATATTTTGGGGATTTAGAATATTTATATTCTTTTAGAAAAGCTATACTATGTAAATTGGATGCAAGTTGACATATATAAGTAATTTTTTCCTCAGGATAATCTTTCATATATATTCTTATTGGGATACCCGTATTTAAACTTTTCTTTAACTTTTTTAGAAAATCTTTTATATATTCATATTTGTCTCCAATAAATTTTGAAATTGTATCTAATGATGTAGATTTTTCTTCAGATGTAATATTTACAATAGAAAAATTTTTCTTTTCTAAAAAGTCTATAATTTCATCTTTTATTTGATAATTGTTTTCATCTGTTATTTCTATGTCTGGTTTATTTTCCTGTTTTCCTTCTCCATTAATAGGAAAGTTTTCAATATTATTTTCATGTTCTAATAATAATTTAGAAATATTTTTTAGTGCTTTTCCAATTTCTTCTAAAGAAGAACCTATGTTTTCTATTTCTTTAATTATTTCTTTTTTCATTTACCTTCTCCTAAAGTTTCTAAATAATTCACCCTAAAACCTCCACCATTCCAAAGCCTTGTCCAGTTCGATTGCCTATGCCGATTTTGTAAAGGGTTTCTAGATCTTTTGGATTTCCTGAAAGTTTAAATATCCCAGAATTTCCTGTCAGATACATAACTGGCTTTCCTGTTTTTTCTCTAAATGCTTTTAGGGTGTGTTTTACGACCTGTTTATTCATTTTTATGGGTTCAAATTTAAGTGGTTCCTCTAAGCCATTTCCTTTTATGTGAGGAGATTTTAGTATTCTGTCTGTTATTTCATTTAGATGGTATTCAAACTTTTCATCTGAGAATAAAACAGGATTATCATTTTCGTCTTCTATAATGACTGGAGAATTTGTTTTAAACACTACCGTATTTGATCTTATAGACCTTTCGTTTAAAGGAGATACTTTTTTAATTTCCCATACTATTTTTTTACCATCAATAAGCATATTTTTATCTGAGCTAAAATCAAAAATGTGTAGTCTTTTTAATCCATTGAACAAACTTATCAAAAAACGATAATCTAAAGCTGAAATAAATAAAGATAAATAACCTTCTTCTATTTCAAATACTATGTCTTCAGTGGTAAAGTTTTCATCTATTTGTATTTTTGCTTTTGTAGTTTTTTTATTTGGTGGTAAAACAAGATTAAAGCTAAATGGTTTTGTTATTTTATCTTTATAAAGTTTACTCTTGTAATCTTCATCTGATTTTTTCAGAGCTTCTTTAAAAAGAGAAACAACTCTATGCCTATATAAAATAGGAATTTTGTTTGTTTTAATAAGTATTCTAATTCTCATAATTTCCCCGTTTTAATTCTTTTATTTATATAAACGCAAAAATTTCTAAAAATCTGACAATTGTTTTTTATCTATTCTAAAATTCCGTATCCTAATGATGTTTTGGCTCCTATACCTATGTATTCCAATGCTTTTTTTAGGTCTTCTTCTAAATTTCCATCATAAGCACTTGTATTTTTAAAATAAAAATTGAACTCTGTATTTTCTGGAATTGCCAAAAATATTATTGGAGTTGGATTTTGCCAGTCTGCTGGTGGTTGAGGTTCTTTTTCATTTTGATAGTAGTTTGGATAATGAACATTCATAATATCTACATCAAAACCTTCAAACTTTGTAGGATACGCGTCTAAAATTATGAGATTTCCCTTTTGTTGTTGATTTCCAAAAATTTGAACGATTTTTTCAATTTTCTCTTGAAAAATGGAATTTACGAAATCTATAAGTTCCTGTTTTTTTGCTTCTAATTCTTCTTTGGATAAATCTTTATCTATTTCTTTAAATTTTTTGTCAAAATTTCCATTTTGTATTTTTTCTATAAGTTTTTCCTTTTGCTGGTTAAACTTATCTGACTGGTATTTTTCTATTAAATTTTCTACAACTAAATATTTAAAACCGTCCCAATCCACTAATTCCCAAATCTTATAAGCTCTAAGGACTCCCTTTATAGCAGACGCTGGTATATAAGGAACTCCATAAATATGATGAAGTTTTATTGATGTTTCCAAAACTGAATCTACACCAAGTCCTACTATAAGTCTTGATGATGTTCTTAAGGAGAAATATTTATCAGAAATAAAATTTTGTATATTATTGATATTTTCAATGTATTGGTTAATTTGGGGATAAACTCTTTTTTTTAAAATATTACGATATTTTTCAATTCCATTTTTTAAATCAATTACAAATTGTTTTTTATATTCCTTTCCTGAAATCTTATATTTTTTACTTCTTTCGTTGATCTCAAAAGTTTTTCTGATTGCAACACTAAAAACTTTATCATCTTTTATTAAAGGCAAATAAGAAACAGTTTTTACTAAACTGATATCATTTATTTTAGAAATGTTTTTATCCTCAAATTCCAAAAAATCAAGATATTTATTTAATAGGAGGGAAACATTCTCTATCTGCCAACTAAAGTTGGAAAGGGCTGTTTTTGTATCTTTTAAAATAACTGATGATAATGTCTTAGCCATTTTAATCTCCCTTTTTCAGCATTGCTTCTGAAAATCTCTTAAGCCAGTTTAAAAGCCTTAAAGTTTCTTCTGTTGCGAACATGTATTCTTCTGTTTTTGCTTCTAAGATGATTGGATTTAAGATTTTAGCTATGTTTTCTTTATTTTTTAGTTTTTCTAAATTGTTAAACCATTCTTCTTTAAATTCACCTTTAACTACTTTTAAATCCGTTTCATTAAAAAGCCAGTTTGATATGATTGCAATTGCGAATAAGTGTTGTTCTTTCCCTTTTGAAAATAAAAAGGAAAGAGTATTTCCAAGTCCATTAGTCAGTATTAAAGTTGGAAGTCTTCCAATTAGAGAAGAAAAATCTTTTTCATAATCTTTATTAATAACTTCATTTATCATTCTAAAGGCATAGTTTGCTCTTTTTTGTTCAAGAGTTTTATTACTCATTTTTTCCCTCCAATATAGAAACCTTCGTAAATCCTCTTCCTAAGGTTTCATCTCCGCCAAATTGGAAAATTTTGCTATCCATGAAATTTGTAATTTTTTCTATATTCTTAGAGTTTTCTGTTCGTGAAAATATCAGATTATAAAAAACAGTTTCAGCAGGAACCAATTCTTCATACCATAGAGCTCCTTCTTTTACTGTTCCTGTAGTCTGGTCAATTCGTGTCCTTGCATTAACTTCTGTATGATTTTTCACAAAATATCGAAAACTATCATTTGGCAAAACTGCTATTTTTTTTGTATCAATATCCAGACCTAATTTATCAAAGCTATTTTTAAGGTCATTATCTATAGATACTTCAAAACTTAGTTCTTCTAAAACAAGATATTGGTTGTTAATAACTGGTTCTTCTGAGCTAACTATAGCACCTTTATTTTTTAAATTCTCTTCATTAAAATTTATTTTTATTCCTGTATCCCTTTCAAATCTTTCTAAAACAAGAGGACAAGTTATCCAAGCAAAAACTCCTTTTACTGATTTCACAGGAAATAATAAAATTTTCCCATCTGTAAAAATAATATCTCCTTCTTTATCTCCGTAACCAAATAAATCAAAAAATTCTTCACATTTATCTTGATTAACAGTTTCAGGGCATGCTTCAGGTTTTTCAGGAAAATCATCTAAAGAAAAATTTGATTCTTCCAGTCCATATTCTGCTCTTATAACGCCTTTTATAGCAGTAGAAGGTATAACAGGGAAATCTGTATGTGCTTCTCTTTGTATAGGCAGATCGATTATGTCTAAAGTTGTTCCACTGCCAATATGCAGTGGCGTATGACAGTGATAAAAAGTTATTTTTTTATTCATTTTTTCCCTCCGTTTTTACTGTTCCAATTATTGTTAAGCCAAATCCTATCGGATTAGCTTTATCAAAGTATGGAAGTTCATGGACATAAAAGTTTGGTTTTAACCAGTGATTATTAAAAATTTCATCTAACTTGTTTTCATCTACCAATCTATAATAAAAAACCGAGCCTTCAGGGAGTAGCTTAAATAGTCTTGTAGGGAAACTATCTGATTTTTTATTATTTTCTTTGTAAATGTTATACCATCCACTAAAAGTTATTGGTTTGCCTATTAGCTGTGCTACTAACTCAGCTCCATTTATTTTTGGTGGATAGTTTGTAGGAGTTAAAAGAATTATTTTGAAACAACCGGTTTCCTGTATTTTGTTTTTTAAGTCTTCTTTTATATTTTCAAAAAGCACTGCAGGAGATTTGTCCGTAGTAGAAACATTTACAACTTTAGCCTCTCCGCCTATTGTGAGAAAATCTTTTTTTTCATCAAGTTCTGCAAAGTTTTTATCAAATTCTGCAAAAAACTTAATATTTTGGCTAAATCTTATAAAAGGCTGGAAAAATAACATTTTTTCTTTTGTAGTTCTTGTAGTTCTATCTATTTCTATGCCTGTTCTAATTTCTTTTTCTATAATATCTCCAAATAGATCGTAAATATCTTTTTTATCAAGTTTTTTTCCAAGTAAATAATTTTTCAGACCTTGTATGTTAATATATCTGCCACCAACTTTCATTTTTTTATCCGTATCAAATTCAACAAAAAATTCAAGTTCATCTGAAGAAATAAAATCTTTGTCTGATTTTTTCAAAAATGAGTTTATAATCTCTCCATCTTCTTCAAAACCGATATCAAGAGGAACAGGGAATAAAAAGCTTTCCTTTCCCTCATCATAAAAGGATAAAAATCTTAAACCTGTTTTTAGATTTGTGTTTTTATTAAAAGCACCAACAAAAGGAACAGGATTTAGGAAAAAATCACCTTCTCTATTATGCTGCTCCCCTGCATTAAAAGGTTTTCCATCCCCGAAAATTAGAACATCAAATGGAGTTATTAAATATTTTCTCATTTTTCTATTACCTTTTGTTTATTTATGTATTTTGCTATTTTTAATATGTTTATTAGTTTTAAAGGATTATTAAAGTTACCATCCAGCTTTTTAAAGGTTTCAATTATTTCTTCAACCTTTTCTTCTTTAATTTTCTTTTTTAATAAAGATTTAAATAATTTTTCATTCATCTCATTATTAGAACTTTCAAGCTCTATAAAAAGTTCATAGCTTTGTGTAATGAATGTGTTTGGAATTTCATCACATATTTTTAAGATTTTTTCAAAAATTTCATATTTATCCCAAGAAAAAGAAGATTCCGAATATGCTAATGAATGCTTTATATATCCGAAATGAATTTTATTTTTTCCGCTATTCTTTGCTTTTTGCTCAAACTCTCTAACTTTAGTTAAGACATAATTTAAAGGAAGTTTATGATATGCAAATAAAAGCCCTCCGCTCATTGTAAAACTATATTTTATATCTGCTTTTTCTTCATCTTGAATTTTATGTTTTATTTTTGCCTCAATATCTTTTAATTCTTCTTTAAAAGCTTCTTGTATTTCATTTGCACATTTTAAAGAAAATTCTATAGGCAATAATGCTAAAACATCATCTCCGCCAGCATATATAAATTTTCCATAGTTTTCATCTTCCACAATTTCTTTTACTTTTTGCGTAAATTCTGATAGTTTTTTGCTTAAATCTTTTTGCTCTTTTATATCATCTAAAAGTCTTAATTTAGCTCCCATCGAATCGCCATCCATAAGCAAAATAGCGAAGCTTTCAGAAGGAAATTTGTTTAGCTTTTTGTAAACATCTGTTAGTTTTCTTGCAATCTCGGGTTTTTCTTCGTCCGTTTCCCAGACTTGAGGTATTAGATATTCTCCATCTAAGTTTAAGAGTTTTTCTAATCGGTCTTGTTCATCTTTCTTTAACTTTGGAACTGTTTGAGGAGTTTTAGAGAAATATTTTTCCTCCTTCCCCGTAGATTTAATAATATTAATTATTTCATCTATTATCCGTGGATAATCTTTTAAAAAAAGTTTAAGAGTTGTAGTTGCTATTTCACTTACAGATGGAAAACTTTCTATTTTATAAGTTCTTTTCGCAAGACATACCCCACAAAGTCTTTCGCCTGTAGAAAATATTTTTTCTTCTTTTTTCCATAAGTCTTTCCAAAAACCATCTCCCTTATAATCATTCCCATCTGCTTCGAGAATAATTCTATCTCCACAAAGGGTGCACCTGTAAGCTCCTTTTACAAAGTGAGGTTCTTTGATTTCTTTATCTATGAAATATTCATAGATCTGTTCAAAGCTAAGCCCTTCTACAAAAGGATTTTCTTTTTCTAAATCAATCAGCTTATAACTTTCTATAAATCTTTTATTAGGTAAAATTGAAGATTTTTTGTAGGCTATATGTTTATCTAATTTTCTTAAAGAACCTATATAATCATCTTCTAAAGGAATAGCTCCCCAGACTATATTTATAAAATTTTCAAGCTGGTATTCCATTAATTCTTTTGAACCGTTTTTTATATTAAAAGGAATATTATTTGCTAAACTTTTTAGTTTTTCTTTTATAGTTTTTTCTAAATTTTGACCAAGTTCTTTAACTTCATTCTTTGAAGCTTTAATAGTGAATAAAATTTTATTCGGAACATTTGATATTTTTTCTTGCGTATCTTCAAGTAAATCTTCATGGGGAAATATAAATTCAACTTGATTTTCTAAAGATTTTACAGTTTCTTTTAATATATTTGAAATAATAAAACTACCTGCCCATAGGTCGTGGGATTTTCTTGATGCAGTTATTAACTTTTGAACTGATGGGATTGTTAGTTGAAAAAGATATATTCTTTTTTCCATTTATTTTGTTCTCCCCTGCATTTCTTTACTAACCCAATTTATAAAATTATCTATTATCTTGTAACCATAAGCTCCTATTTCTTTTTCTCCTTTATACTTTAAAATTAATTTTGAGTCATCCGGCTTAAATTTAGAGTAAAACACAGAAAGATTTAGAAACAGATTTCCATTTATTTCTTTAACTGAAACAAACATAGGAGAGCTTCTTCTTAAAATCTCTTTACCTTTTAATATTACAGACGCTTTAAATTTTCCGTCTGATGAAGAATATTGAATATTTAGTCCAAAAACTGGATTTCTTAGTTTTAAATTTTTAATGTTTCCATTTACAAAATCCAAAATATCGTCATAATCTTTTGTATGTTTTTTATTAAAATCACTTTTTTGGGGGCTATCTGGATTCTCTCTGTATCCTCTGTAATAAGCTCCAAAAGTATAAAAAAGATTTTTCCAATTTCTCTTATTTGTATTTATTTGTGAAAATTTATAATAACCTTCTTTTAATACTGGTATATTAGGTAATTTGTTTAGATTACCTCTCTTATCAGTTAAGGAATTTATATTATCTATTGATAATTCAACAGCCCTTCTTATATCTTTTTCTATATATTCATTAAACTCTAAATCTTGAATTTTTACACTCGACTTTACTATTTGCCAGCTACCAAAGCCTCTTCTTGCTCTTAGTCCGAAACCTCCGAAAGCTGTTGCTAAATAAAATGACAAAGCTATAAGTCTTTTTATTTCAGGTTTCAAACTTGGACTAAATAAGAATTTAACATTGAATGTAGAATCTGGAGCTATGATGTTTAGTTTTTCATCGTTGAATTTGAAAGATTTTGTTTTTCTATCATACTTAAATAAAACATTTCCTATTCCCAAATATATTAAGCCATTCATTTTACTTGAAAATTGGAGTTCAGAACTATTTTTATCCAAATATTTAAGTTTTTTATTTGTTATCAAAATCCTAAACGGACTTTTTCTTTCCTGAGAGCCGAAGACCTTTTCTTCAAGTAATTTTAAAGCTTTAGTATCATTCCCAATAACAGAACCTGCTAGTGCACGAAACCAGTAACGCATTATACTTTTTATTTCTGAAGGACGAATATTATCATTCTGACCGAACCCTCCTCCCATAATTGTTGGAGTTATTACCTTTATATGAAAAGATATTTCCTTCACAGCAAATCTCCCCTATAAATTAATAATTTTATTATTTTTCTATTTTTATTTTGTTAAATTTTAAAATTTATATTATATTAATATTAGAGTAATTTCAATCTGGCTACTTGAAAACAGAATAAGAGAATTTTAGTTTTCTTTTTTTAGAAAAGAACAATTGTTAGTAATAATTATTGTTAAGTTTTGCATTTTAAATAGAAAATATATTTTTGTGTAAGCTGGCTTTTTGTGGGCTTTAGAGAGAATATAATAGAAAATATATTTGCATTAATAAAGGTTCGATGCAATTTTGTATATTTAGAAAAGATTTATGTAAATCTTTAAATTTAAGATAAACTTTGATATTGCTTGTTATAAACAAAATTTTTTTCTAAATATAATTTACTGGTTTTATCTGAACTAAGTGGGATATAAAGTACTCTATTATAAAACGCACCTTTAACTTGAGTATGAGTTTTATCTGAACTAAGTGGGATATAAAGCTTCATTGGGTTTGGAAGCAGATTTTCAACCCTGCGAGTTTTATCTGAACTAAGTGGGATATAAAGTTGTGGCAGACCGGACATACTCCCATTACTCTGTTAGGTTTTATCTGAACTAAGTGGGATATAAAATTTACAGTGAAGTATCCAAACTGACGAAACTCTGACGTTTTAAGTGTAATAATATCACATTAGACGGCAAATTTTGTCAGAAATAAGGATATAAAACAAATATTAATTATTTAGGAAATTCAGATTTTTCAAGGGTTTAAGAGTAATGCCCGAGGCGGGAGTCGAACCCGCACGCCCTTGCGGGCAGGGGATTTTGAGTCCCCCGCGTCTGCCAATTCCGCCACTCGGGCAAATTTATTAATATTATACTATTTAACTCTTTTAATATGGTGGATTTTTACTGGATGAATAGGAACATCATTTAATCCAGCTTTAGAAGTTGTAGGAATTCTTGAAATCCATTCAACAACTTTCATTCCATCAATAACTTTTCCAAATACAGCATAACCATAAGTATCTGGAGTTTCCCCTTGATAGTCAAGCTGATAATTTTCTGCAAGATTTATAAAAAATTGTGATGTGGCACTATCTATCTCCATTGTTCTTGCCATAGATACCGTGCCGTAGCTATTCCTAAGACCATTTTTTGCCTCATTTTTTATAGGAGGATATTTGGGAATTTTATAATTTAGATTCTCGTCAAATCCCCCTCCTTGAACTACAAATCCAGGAATTATTCTATGGAAAATTAACCCATCATAAAAACCATCTTCAACATATTTAAGAAAATTTTCTACAGTTATTGGAGCCTTATCTGGAAAAAGTTCTATTAAAAAGCTTCCTAAATCTGTTTTTACTTCAACAATAGGATTTTCTTTTTCTTTCACATTTGCACCTCAGAAAATTTAATTTACAAAAATATTTTTATTTTTAAGGAAATTTTTTTCAAGACTTTAAAATAAGTTATAATTTAAATTCAAAATTCTATCACAAAGGAGCAGTTATGGAATATCACGTTAAAGATTTATCACTTGCGGAAAAAGGAAAACTTAGAATTGAATGGGCAGAAAAAGATATGCCTGTTTTAAGACAGATTAAAGAAAGATTCCAAAAAGAAAAGCCATTAGAAGGGATAACAATTGCTGCATGTCTTCACGTAACAACAGAAACTGCAAACTTAATGATAACATTAAAAGCAGGTGGAGCAGATGTTTACTTAACTGCTTCAAACCCTCTTTCTACACAAGATGATGTTGCTGCTGCACTTGTTAAGGAATTTGGAATACCTACATTTGCAATACATGGAGAGGATAGGGATACATATTACAAACATCTTTATGCCGTTTTAGATAAAAAGCCTAATATTACTATGGATGATGGTGGAGATTTAATATCTACATTGCATCAGGAAAGACAGGATTTAATTCCAAATATAATTGGAGGAACTGAAGAAACGACCACAGGCGTTATAAGATTTAAAGCTATGGAAAAAGAAGGAGTTTTAAAATTTCCTGTGATTGCTGTAAATGATGCATATACAAAACACTTATTTGATAACAGATACGGAACAGGCCAATCTACAATTGATGGTATTTTAAGGGCTACTAATAGACTTTTAGCAGGTTCAAATTTTGTTGTAGCTGGTTATGGATGGTGTGGTAAAGGTGTTGCCATGAGGGCAAAAGGAATGGGAGCAAATGTTATTGTAACTGAAGTTGATCCACTAAAAGCATTAGAAGCAAGAATGGACGGATTTAGAGTCATGCCTATGATTGAAGCTGTAAAGGAGGCTGATTTTATAGTTACCGTAACTGGAAATATAAATGTTGTAGATAAACAACATTTTGAAAATATGAAAGACGGCTGTATTGTTTCAAACTCTGGGCACTTTGATGTAGAAATTAATATAAAAGAACTTGAAAAAATGGCCGTTTCAAAAAGAAAAATAAGAGAAAATGTTGATGAATATACGCTTGAAGACGGCAGAAGAATTTACATACTTGCAGAAGGAAGGCTTGTGAATTTGGCGGCTGCAGAAGGACATCCTGCTGCTGTTATGGATATGTCATTTGCAAATCAAGCTTTATCAGCAGAGTATTTAGTTAAAAATAAAGGAAAACTTGAGCCAAAGGTTTATAAAGTACCAGATGAGCTTGATTTTGAAGTTGCGAGGTTGAAGTTAGATAGTATGGGCGTAAAAATAGATGAATTAACACCAGAACAAAAAGAATACCTTGCCAGCTGGCAACACGGAACTTAATATTAAGTTTATAAACTATCACAAATGGAGGATTTGCTATGACAAGAGAAGAAGCTATACAAAAATTATTAGAAACAGACCCACAATTCAAAGAATGGTATGAAGAACATGAAGAATTAAAATGGAAAGTTCATAAATTAGATAAACACTTTCCACCTGATCCTGAAATTGAAGCAGAAGAAGAAAGATTAAAAAGAAGGAAACTTTATTTAAAAGATTTAATGGAAGTTAGAATAAAAGAATTTATACAGCAAAACGAACAAGCTGCTTAATTTCATACAACTTTAACTTACCTTATAATAATATTGTTAAAAGTTTAATTTTTATTTAGGAGTATGTTTTTATGAGAAGTGATATAGTTAAAAAAGGAGTAGAAAGAGCTCCTCATAGAAGTTTGTTTAGGGCCTGTGGGTTATCAGAGGAAGATTTTGGTAAACCATTTATTGGAGTTGCAAATTCGTATATAGATATTATCCCAGGACATGTTCACTTAAGGGAATTTGCCCAGATAGTTAAAGAAGCAATTAGAGAAGCTGGTGGAGTGCCTTTTGAGTTTAATGTGATAGGTGTTGATGATGGAATAGCAATGGGTCATTCTGGAATGCATTACTCTCTTCCCAGTAGAGAACTGATTGCCGATAGTGTTGAAACTGTTGTTGAAGCTCACAAACTTGATGGTCTTGTTTGTATCCCAAACTGTGACAAAATAGTTCCTGGAATGATAATGGCTGCTGCTAGATTAAACATACCTACTATTTTTGTTTCAGGTGGTCCTATGGCAGCAGGACATACATCTAAAGGACAGGCAATCGACCTTGCTACTGCCTTTGAAGCTGTAGGTGCGGTTCAAAGAGGATTAATGTCTAAAGAAGAATTGCAAGAAATAGAGCAACAAGCTTGCCCAACATGTGGTTCTTGTTCGGGAATGTTTACTGCAAATTCAATGAACTGCCTCTCTGAAGCTCTTGGTATAGCACTTCCAGGAAATGGAAGTATCTTGGCTGTAGATCCAAGAAGACAGGAGCTTGCAAGACAGGCAGGAAGACAAATTATAAAACTTGTTGAAGCTGATTTAAAATTCAGAGATATAGTTAATGAAGAAACAATAGAAAATGCTTTTACCCTTGATATAGCAATGGGTGGTTCTTCTAACACAGTTCTGCATCTACTTGCTATCGCATATGAGGCAGGAATAGATTTCCCAGTTGAAAAAATAGATGAAATATCTGCCAGAACACCAACTTTATGTAAACTGGCACCGGCATCAAACTATCATATGGAAGATTTAGATAGGGCTGGCGGAATTAGTGCTATACTTAAAGAACTTTCTAAAAAAGGACTCATTCATTTAGATAGACCAACAGTAACATTAAAAACCCTTGGAGAAGTAATAGAAGATGCAGAGATAAAAGATCCTAATGTTATCAGACCTATAACAAATCCTTACAGTGAAACCGGAGGTCTTGCAGTTTTATTTGGGAATATTGCTCCTTACGGCGGGGTTGTAAAGGCGGCTGCTGTTGATCCAAAAATTATGGTTCACGAGGGAACTGCAGTTTGTTTTGATTCTGAGGAAGAAGCTATAGCAGGCATAACAGGAGGAAAGGTAAAAGCAGGTGATGTTGTAGTTATAAGATATGAGGGACCAAAAGGCGGACCTGGAATGAGAGAAATGCTTTCCCCTACTTCAGCTATTATGGGAATGGGACTTGGAGATAAAGTTTCTTTAATAACAGATGGAAGATTTTCAGGAGCTACAAGAGGAGCATGTATAGGTCATATTTCTCCTGAAGCAGCAGCAGGTGGTCCTATTGGAATAATAAAAGATGGAGATAAAATTCTTATAGATATTCCAAATAGAAAAATAGAGCTTTTAATTTCACAAGAAGAGTTTGAAAAAAGAATGAAAAACTTTAAACCTAAGAAAAAAGAAATAAAAAGCAGATGGCTTAGAAGATATTCAGCACTTGTTACATCCGCAAATAAAGGTGCAATATTATCTGACGAGTGCACGTGACAATTTTAGTACAGGAAAATGACAAAATTTGTTAAAAAATAATTATATGAGCATAGGATTATATGCGATAATTATTGGTATAAAATTTGCATACTATAATCTTGAAGAATTAAACTAAAGAGGAAGAATTGAAATATTTGAGAAGTGCAGAAGCTGTATGTCAGGGGCATCCAGATAAAATAGCTGATCAGATATCTGACGCAATTTTAGACGAGCTTTTATTAAAGGATCCTTATGCAAAAACGTCTATTGAAACATTAATAACTACAGGGTTAATATATGTTGCCGGCGAAATTTCCACAGATACTTATGTTGATATTCCTAATATAGCTCGCAATGTTTTAATAGATATTGGATATATAAAACCTGAATACGGATTTGACGGATATACCGCAGGTGTAATAACTACAATAAATGATCAAAGTCCTGAGCTTGCACTTGGACTTTCTGCCACAGGAGCCGGTGATACAGGTATAGTTGTAGGATATGCAACCAATGAAACTGAAAATTTCATGCCCCTTGCCTGTAATATTGCCAACAGCATTGTAAGAAAAATAGATGAACTTAGAAAAGAAGATATAATTAATTTTTTTAGACCTGATGGAAAAGCACTTGCAGTTGTAGAATATGAAGATGGCATTCCAAAAAGAGTTGATAGTTTAACTGTTTTGGTCCAACACGAACCTTGGGTTTCTGAAAAAGATTTAAAAGAAGCAGTTATAGAAGAAGTTATTAAAAAAGTAGTTGATAACAAATATATAGATGAAAACACAAAAATAATAATAAATCCACTTGGAAGATTTATTATTGGTGGACCCATGGCTGATACAGGATTAACTGGTAGAAAAACTATTGCAGATGCATACGGCACAGCTGCTCCTTCTGGAGGAAGTGCATTTTCAGGGAAAGATCCAACTAAAGTTGATAGAAGTGCTTCTTATATGGCAAGATATATTGCAAAGCATATAGTTGCTTCAGGTATATGCAGTAAATGCAAGGTAGAACTTTCTTATGTAATAGGTGGAGAATATCCTATTTCTGTAGATTTAGAGCTAGATAACACAAACATTGACAAATCTAAATTAATTGATAAGATTAAGAATATATTTGACTTATCACCATCAGGTATTATAGATATGCTTAATTTAAGAAAACCAATTTATAAAAAAACGTCAGTTTACGGTCATTTTGGAAAAAGTAATGAAGATTTTGAATGGGAATCTATCGATAATAATATATTAGGGGAGTTAAAAAATGAATGAAAAATCCAATATCTACGATTTTGAGGTATTTAAAGCTTTAGTTGAGATTGAAATTAACAGAAACAAAAGATATAAAGAACCAAAAACTTTTTCAATAGCGTTTTTATATGCTCCTCATTTGGTAGAAAAATTTAAAAATAAGAAGCCAGAGGAAATTGCCTTTATGATAAAAGATGATATCCGTGCTGCTGATGTTATAGCTCCGGTGGAAGAAGATTTTGTATTTTTATTTTTCCCAGAAACAAATAAAAAAGAATGCAACAATATTATAAAAAGAATAAAAAAGAAATTAGATGACGAAGAAATAATAGAGGGAATATCAACATTCCCAGAAGATGGAAAAACAGCGTATGAACTTTTTACAAGATTAGTTCAGATTATGAATGAAAAACTTATACCAGTTATAGAGCTTGATTTAGAATAATTTTCCAACAGCTACATCATAACTTGCATATGCAAAAATTTCACTTAAAGATGGATGGAAATAAATATATTCGTGAACCTCTTTAGCCGTAAAGCCTGCTTTTATCATTAATGAGATTTCATGAATTATTTCTGATGCTCCAATTCCTACAACATATCCACCTATAATTTTTTTGCTATCTTTTTCAAAGATAAGTCTAACAAAACCTTCAGCTTCGCTTTCATCTACAGCTTTTTCATTATAAGTATAAGGATAATATCCTGTTATCGTTTCTATTCCTTTTTCTTTAGCCTGATTTTCATTTAATCCAACATGTGCTACCTCATAAGCTGTAAGTATAGACCAAGGAGTTAATGAATAATCGGGGGATTTTTTATCTTCATTTAAGATATTATGCAGCACTATTTTTGCTTCATACTGGGCAATATGGGCAAGCATAGGAGAGTTAATAACATCACCAACTGCATATATATTTTCAAAATTTGTTTGAAGATATTGATTCACCTTTATGAAACCTTTTTGATCTTTTTCAATTCCTATAGTGTCTATATTGCTATTTGGTTTTCTCCCAACTGAAAGAAGTATTTTATCAACATTTAAAGTTTCACCATTTGAAAGCACTGCCTCTACTTTTCCATTTTTTACTTTATACTCTTTTAGTGTAGTACTAAAGAATGTTTCTATTCCAAGTTTTTTAAACTTTCTAAGCAAATATCTTGACACTTCTTCAGCAATAATAGGAGATGGAAGAAGTCTATCCATCAGCTCAACTATATATACCTTTGTACCGTATTTATTCATTATGTATGAAAGCTCACATCCCGCAACACCGCCACCTACCACAAGTATGCTCTCTGGAAGCTCTTTTAGTTTATCCATATAATCTTCTGTAGTGATAACATATTCTCCATCAGGTACAATATTTCCAACTGAAGAAGGTTTAGAACCAGTAGAAATAAGAATATATTTACCTTCTATTACTTCTTTAGTTCCATCTTCTTTTTCAATTTCAACTTTATTTTTATCTATTATTTTTCCTATACCTTTATAAACAGGTACTTTTTTAGATTTTAATAGGTTTTCAAGACTTCTTCTTAAAAATCCAATAGATTTTTCTTTATTTTCCCACGCCTGAGCATAATTAATCTCAGGGTTTCCTTTTATATTAATTCCGTAGTTTTTTAAAGTATCTAACTTTTCAATTAAATGAGCCCCTGTTCTAAAATATTTAGTTGGAATACAAGCTCTGTTTAAACAATTTCCTCCAAGTTTGTTTTTTTCAACTATTGCTATATTTAGACCTTTTCTTAGCGCAGTTAAAGTTGCTTCATATCCTCCCGGGCCCATTCCAATTATAATTAGGTCATAAATCATGGCGTACACTCACCTTCTTGTATTCTATTACTAAGAGTTAAGTATGCACCTAACTTTATTTCAATATTTTTGTCGTAATAAACTTCTTTCATTTTTAGTGTTATATATACATTATAATTTCCAGTTAAATTGTTAAGATAAAAATATTTTTTTACTTCCTTTCTTATTATAGGTATAGAAAATGAAGTATTTTGATTAAATGTAAAACTTACAGGATATATCCATGGGTTTGGCTCTGATGCTGGAAATTGTGGAGAGTTTGTATCTGCAGGTTCGTATTTTATAGATACTTCATAAATATGAACTGGTGAGAGGTTTATATTTGGACTAATCTGTTCAATATTAAGATTTACTGTAACATTTTCTTCTGGAGGAGTCGTAATACTATCTCCTGTATTACCACAAACACCATCATTATTAGAATCTTCTATGTAAACAATATCTCCATCTATTAAACTTTTATCCAAAGAGGCCGTTACAATTGCACTTGCACCTACATCACCACCATTTCCTACACCACAATTAATTCCCAGTAAAGATAAAGAAATGAAGATCATTATCCATCCAAGTTTGTATTTTAAAACAAACTTTCCCATTTTTTCTCCTCACTAATATTATTATTCATATACTATTTTAGGCGAAATAAATATTAAAAGTTCTTTATTTTCATTATTAATACTTCTTTTTTTAAATAGCCATCCTAGTAAAGGAACTCTATGGATTCCAGGAACTCCTACTGTAGAAGTTTGATTTGTTTTTTCAAGTATACCACCTATTACTATTGTTGAGCCATCTTTTGCTACAACCCTACTTGTTATACTTTTTGTCTGAATTGGAGGCTGACCAAGTATGGCCCTTCCATAATCAGGTATATCTTGAGTAAGTGTTATATTCATAACAATATTACCATCTGGAAGTGTTCGCGGAATTACATTTAACTTAAGAAGAGCTTGTTTAAATTGCACATTTGTTCCAAAATTTGCTGAGGCAGATTGATAAGGAATTTCTACACCTTGAGAAATCTCTGCAGGTTCACCATCTATAGTTATAACTTTAGGTCTTGAAAGAATTTGAGTTCTACCTATTTGTTCTAAAGCTGAAAGATTAAGATCTAATCTTCCTTTCAAACCAACTAAAGAAAATCCGATAGCTGCACCGTTTCCCAGTGCAACATCTTCAGCTGGAAAATCAAATATAAAATTACTTCCAGAAATACCACTACCTATAGTATACAAAGTATTTCCTGCTGAATTTGCATATTGTCCACCCCATTGAATACCAAGATTTTGTATATAATTTGATTCTATTTGCACTATTCTAGCTTCAATAACTATTTGATACGGTCTATCTAAGAGAATACCTGTATAATCATTTTTTATTTTATTAATAACATCAGGAATATCTGTAATACAAATTTTAGGTAAAGATGTAATAATATTTTTTCCTAGATCTAGGCTTGTGCCTCTTGGAATATTAGATCCACCTCCACTTACTCCTATCTGTTGAATATTTTGTTGTCGTTGTATTGTAGCTCCTGATATTTCTTGCATTTCCTTTGATTTGAATGTAAAAGTACCATATTTAGATAAATAATTTTCTTTTATATTTAAAAGCAGTTCTGTTGGCTCTAAAGATCTTACATAAAAACATTTTGTTAATACTTTTACTTTTTCTAGTTTTGCCAATATTTTACTTATTTTTGGAAGGTTTTCTCTAATTTCTACAATAATTAATTTTTTGGTTTTTGGATTATATTCATATCTGCCAAATGTTGATAAAGTTTCTATTAGTTTGTCTTCAATTTCTTTAAATTTATCTGGAGCTACTTTGATTTCCTTTTTTACAAGTTGATTTAACAATTTCTTTTCTTCAGCAAGTTTTTTTCTTTTTTCTTCTTCTTGTTTTTTTACTACTTCAGCTTGTTCTTTTAAGGGCTGAATATAAGAATTAAATAGTTTTTCCAATCTTTCGGCGTTTTCTTTTGTGTCTTTTATATAAAGTGAGTAGCTTTCAGGGTAAACTTTGAGAAAGCCAGCTGGTGTTAATTTTGATTTTATAAATGTTGAAACAGAGCTAAATACATCCTTTCCTAAATAAGTAACTATATCTGAAGGTATAGTTAATATCTTTTCAGAAGCGACTTTGATATTTATTAAATTATTTTTCTTCAAATATATTAAATTGTATTCATCTAAGATTGTATTAAATACTTTGTTTATAGGAACAGGTTTTCTTATGGATATATATACTTTATTGTCTTTAAATGATAGTGCATCTTTATCCCATATGACATTTTTATTCTCAAGTTTTGATAATGCATCAATTACAGTACCTAATTTTGCTCCATAAAATTCCCCAGTTATTTTAGTTTGGGAAAAAGAAATGTTTATAGTTGTAAAAATAAATAAAATTGTAAAGATACTTATAATTCTTTTCATTTTTCTTCCCCACCAATTTTTAAATCTTCTTTAGAAATACCAAATTTATCTCTCATCAAGGTTTCTGGATCTTCTTTTACTTTTACTAGTTTGGCTCCTGAGTTTTCTTCAACAACTATATATTTGTTTCCCTTGTCATCTTTTATGTATCCAACATTATTTCCCATATCATAGAAGTACTCATTTTGTGCATAAGAGACACCTGTTATAAGTATAGTTAGCACTGCTGTAAATGTTCTCATTTTTTCATCTCCTGAGAATAAAATGTTGATATATTCATATCAATCTTAACTCCTTCTTTTTGTGTTTTTAATTTGACATCGTCTATAATCAATAATCTTTTTGATTTTGATAGATTTTTAATATATTTTAGTAATTTTCGTGGGGATCCTGTTGCTTGTATATTTACAGTTAACCTTTTTAATTGAACTTCATTTTCTCTTTTTTGTCTTTTAGCCTTTTTTCTTTTGGAACTTCTTATTGATAATGTTTTATTTTCTTTATTAAAACTTACATAAACTGTTTCTTCCTTTGATATATTAAATTTATCTAAAGTTAGATTAGATGTATAAATATTTGATGCTATAAACTTTAATATTTTATCTACTTCTGCTTTATCAGGTATAATTGTTTTAAGAATTTTAAGTTCTGATTTTTTTGTTTCTATATCTTTATGAATTTCTTTTATTTTATTTTCAATTTCTATTATTTTTCCTGGAGTGGCTCTTTTTTTCAAATATGAAATTTCAGATTTTAACTGGGAGACTTCTTTAGATAATTTTTCCTTTTCTAATAAAATCGGTTCTAATTTAAACATGTATATTAGATAAATTATTGCTCCTGTAAATACAAGAATTATTACTAGTTTTTTCCAGCTTTCTAAAGCAAGCCATTGTAGTTTTAATTCATCAAAATTCAAATTATATTTCCTCCTTGTTTAAGCCTCCAGCTTCTAATTTGAAACTATAAAAGGAATTTCTTTTGTTAGATTTTCTTTCAACAGATTTAAAATCTATTTTAGTAAAATATTTATTTAAATTTTCATAAAATGTAGAGATATTTATAGGATTTAATGAAAACCCCTTAAATTTAAATTTAGTTCTAGATATATGTAAAGAATTTAACCATACACCATCAGGGATGCTATCATAAGCAATTTTAAAATAACCTGTGAAGTCTTCTTTTTGCTTAGAAAATTCCTTATATATTGATTTTTTAAGTTCAATTTGATATAAAATCTTTTTAAATGATGCATATTCTTTATTCAATCTGTTTATTTTTTGTTGTATAGCTTTGTATTTTTTCTTTTCAGATAAAAGGGTTTGCTTTTCTGATTTTAATGAATCAACAACTTTTGATTGATAAAATGTAAATATTATTGTGAGAATAATTAGAACAGCAGCTGGTATAAAATATACGACTTCTCCAAACTTTTCTATCTTTATTTGAGGAAGAGATAATTTAGCCCTTTTCTTTTTATATGGATTTAAATTTATTTTAATCATTTTTCAAGCCCTCTATAAGCTAAACTAATAGGGATGTTGTACATACCAAGAGGTAAATTTCTTTCATATTTTAGATTTAAAGCTTCCACAGGATCTAAGTCTTCTAAATTAAATCGTGTTCCAAATTTTAATTGTGAATAGGCTTTTATTTCTGGGAATTTAAACGTATTTCCTGACAGGTATATATTTTTGGGTTCATGAATTGTTAAGAAAAAGTAATTAATCTCATTTATCAAACCTTCAACAGCATTTTCTTTTTCATCTGGAGATAAACTTTCATACTTTGTACTGTTAAAGTTTAAGTTTTGTACTACCAATGATTTATGGAAAAATACTATATATGATTCATCATCATCAATATGTACAATACATATGTTCTCTTCTTTTTCTTCTTTTTTTTCTTGTAGTAAAAGAGCTAAATTAACTAAAGCTGTTGGCTGTGTATCCACAATATCAAGTTCTAAGTTTGCTGCGTTCAATATTTGATAGATTTTATCTATGTGATCTTTATGGGCAATAACAACTAAGATATTTAGTAATCCTTCCTCATCTTCAAAAAGCACGCTGTAATCATAAACAGTAGATCCTTTTATACTCTTTAAATCTTCCTTAATGTTATATTCTATAGCATCTTCTAAATCTTTTTTTTCTGTTTTTGGTAATTTTATTGTCCTAAATAAAACTGATCCTAAAGGAAGACCAACTGTTATAGAGTTCGCATCTATTCCTCTTTTTTCTATTTCTTCTTTTAATAAAGAACCTGCTTCTTCAACGTCTGTAGTTGGCACGCTTAATTGAAATGGTACAACAGGTAAAGTAATTTCATCCCCCTTTTTTTCTAAAAAACACAATTTAAAGAAATTATCTGAGTATTGAATGCCTAAGGAAGTTTTTTTTCCAGAAAATAAACCTATATTTAAAAATGGTTTAGGTATATCTAAAAGTTTCATTAAAATCCCCCATTCAATTTACTTATTCTATTCGGAAAATGAAGGGGATTCTTGAATCCCCTTTTTAATATTAATTAATTATTAATTATTGTGCAACCCTAATTTCTTTTCTATTTCATAAATTGCTTTTGTTGTTTTTAATACTGCATCAGGGTTTATGGATATTGTATCAATTCCTTGCTCTACTAAAAACTGCGCAAAATCAGGATAGTCCGAAGGTCCCTGTCCACATATTCCAATTTTTCTTCCGTGCTCTTTTGCTGTTTTTATAACTTGAGAGATAAGTCTTTTAACTGCTTCATTTCTTTCATCGTATAAGTGTGCGACAAGAGAAGAGTCTCTGTCAAGACCTAAAGTAAGCTGTGTTAAATCGTTAGAACCAATTGAAAATCCATCAAAATGCTGTGAGAACTGATCAGCCAAAACAACGTTTGAAGGTATTTCACACATTACATATACTTCAAGACCGTTTTCACCTTTTTTAAGTCCAAACTCTTCCATAACTTGAAGCACTTTTTCACCTTCCTCAGGCGTTCTACAGAAAGGAACCATAACTTTTACATTCTTAAGCCCCATTTTATTTCTAACTCTTAAAATAGCCTTACATTCTAATCCAAATGCAGGCTTAAAGCTTTCTGAGTAGTATCTTGAAGCCCCTCTCCATCCGATCATTGGGTTTTCTTCTTTTGGCTCAAAATACTGACCACCTAAAAGGTTTGCATACTCATTTGATTTAAAGTCTGAAAATCTAACTATAACCTGCTTAGGATAAAATGCAGCAGCAATTCTTGCTATACCATAAGAGAGCTTTTTAACATAGTATTCTTCCTTATTATCATAACCAAAAGTTTTATCTTCAATAGCTTCTGCAAGTTTTGGATCTTTTTGCTTTATTTCATCAAAATGTATTAATGCAAGAGGGTGAACTCCAATGTAGTTATTTATAATAAACTCTTCTCTTGCAAGCCCAACACCGTCATTTGGTAAGAAAGAATAGTTAAATGCCCCTTCTGGAGTTGCAATATTCATAAGGATTGGGGTTTTTGTTTTTGGAAGTGTATTTATATCTACTTCTTCTACTTCATATTCAACTTTTCCTTTATAAACATATCCAACCTCTCCTTCAGCACAAGAAACAGTTACATCCATACCATCTTTTAAAACCTCTGTAGCATTTCCTGTCCCAACAACAGCAGGAACTCCAAGCTCTCTTGCAACAATTGCAGCGTGACAAGTCCTTCCACCTCTATTTGTTACAATAGCTCCTGCTTTTTTCATTATTGGTTCCCAGTCAGGATCTGTCATATCTGTTACTAATATATCTCCAGCATTAAACTTTTTAGCATCCTCTAGAGAATGAAGAAGTTTTACTTCTCCATATGCAACCTTATCACCAACAGCAATACCTTGAGTTATGATTTTCTTTCTTCTTTCTTCTACTGGTTCTGTAATTTTATAAACAGTTATTTTTGAATGGTCTTTTCTAGAGTGTACTGTTTCAGGTCTTGCCTGAACTATAAAAAGTTCATTTAACTCACCATCCTTAGCCCACTCAACGTCCATAGGAGTCCATTTATTGTATTTATTTGAATAGTATTCTTCGATTTTCATTACCCAGTCAGCAAGCTGAAGTATTTCGGGGTCTTCTAAACAGAATTTTTTCTGCTCTTCTTTAGGAACTGGAACTATTTTCACCCTTTCTTCTTCTGTTGTACCATATATCATTTTGTGGGTTTTTCTTCCAAGTTTCTTTTCAATTATAGCTTCATATCCTTCTTTGAAGGTTGGTTTAAATACTAGAAACTCATCAGGAGTTACCGCACCCTGAACAACAAGTTCACCAAGACCGTAAGCTCCGTTAATAAGTACAACATCTTTAAAACCACTGTCTGTATCAAGAGAAAATGCAACTCCAGCTGAAGCAAGATCTGAACGAACCATTTTTTGAACACCAACTGCAAGGCCGATAGAAAAATGATCAAATCCAAAAGATTCTCTATAGGAGATAGCCCTATCTGTAAATAGTGATGCAAAACAGTTTTTAACAGCTATTAATAAAGATTCATCTCCTTTGATATTAAGATATGTTTCCTGCTGTCCTGCAAAAGATGCATCAGGAAGGTCTTCAGCAGTAGCAGAAGAACGAACAGCAACATCAACGTAATGCTGCTTGTACATTTCACTTAATTTATGATAATAATCTATAATTTGCTCTCTAAGATCCTCAGGAAATTCACCGCCTTTGATCATATCTCTTACTTTTAGTCCTCTACGTGCCAAATCCTCAACATCATTAGGGTCAAGACCTTTTAATACTTCTTTAATTTTTTCCTGTAAGTTATTGTAATTTATGAAATATCTATAAGCTTCAGCTGTTACAACATATCCCATAGGTATTTTTATTCCAAGAGGAGAAAGTCCTTTAATCATCTCACCAAGAGAAGCATTTTTACCCCCAACAAGCTCAACATCTTCCATGCCAACTTCGTTAAGCCATACTACCAATTTTTTTTCAGACATATTAAGTCCTCCTAAAATCTATTTAGTCAAGTTGTTATTTTTGTAAAATCTGCTATTTTTTTAAACATATCATTTATCATTTTTAAAAGCGAAAGTCTATTATTTTTTATTTTTTCGTCTTTTACCATTACCATTACATTATCAAAAAACTTATCAATGAAAGGTTTCATTTTTAAAAGATTTTCTAGAGCGTTTTTATAGTTTTTCTCTTTTATTTCTTCTTCAAACTTTTCTTTTGTTTCCAAATATTTGTTATAAAGTTCCTTTTCTTCTTCTTTTTCTAAAAGAGTTTCATCAAAACTGCTTTCAAAATTCTCTGGAATAATTTTACCAACCCTTTTAAACACAGTCATAACGTCATTAAAATCTTTAGATTTTTTAAACTGCTGTATTGTTTTTATTTTTAGATAAAGGTTATATAAATTATAGTCATCTGTAGAAACTACCGAGTTTATAATATCTGTAGAGTATCCTTTGTCTTTCATATAGGATACAAATCTTCCTTTTATAAAATCTAAAACTTCAGGAATTATATTTTCATCAAATTGGACTTCCCAACTTGAATTTATTTTAGCAAAAGCAAGAATTTCTGATTTTTTAGCATTTTTCTTTATATCTTCTAATAATTGTTTCAAATCTATGTCTAAGCCTTTTTCAACTAGTATCCTAACTATACCTATTGCTGCTCTTCTAACTGCAAACGGGTCTGAAGCACCTTTTGGTTTTTCTCCTATTGAAAGAAATGATATTACAGTATCAAGTTTATCTGCAAGTGCTAAAACAGTTCCTATATCTGTTTGAGGAAGATCATCATCTGCCGTTTTGGGAAGATAATGCTCATATATAGCTTTTGCTACTTCTTCTTTTTCTCCTTGTTTAAGGGCATAGTGCATTCCCATTATTCCCTGAAGCTCATCAAACTCTTTAACCATTTCAGTAAGAAGATCGCATTTTGATAGTTTATTTGCTCTCTTTAAATCATCAATATTTTTAAACCCTATATTTTCTGCAATTAAAACAGCAATATTCCCATTTCTTTTTACTTTATCCAGCATAGAGCCAAGTTTTTGATGAAACTGTATGCCTTCAAGCTTTGGATAAAACTCTTCTAAATTGTGTTTTAAATCCTCTTCATAAAAGAATAATGCATCTTCAAGCCTTGCTTTTAGAACTTTTTCATATCCTTCTTTTACTTTGTCCCTGTCTTTAACTGCATTATTTGAAAAAGCTAAAAATTTAGGAACAAGTTTTCCATCTTTTTCAAAATTGAAGTATCTTTGATGGACTTTACAAACTGTAATAATAACCTCTTTTGGAAGAACCAAATATTCTGGTGAAAAATCTCCCATAATTCCAACTGGGAATTCTGTTAAGTTTGTAACTTCATCTAAAAGTTCATCATCTATAATTCCCTTTGCATTTATCTGATTTGCAAAGCCTTCTATTTGTGTTTCTATAGCTTTTTTTCTTTCATCATATTTTGCTATTATAAAACCCATTTTAGTTATTTCTTCATAGTTTGAAGCTTCAGGGATCTCCTTTTTCTCTCCTCTACCTACAGGCGAGGTCATAAATCTATGAAGGTGAGTATATTTATTTGCTGTAATATTTCCAAGTTTAAAAGGAACAACTTCGTTATCTAAAAGGGAAACGATCCATCTAACAGGTCTTGAAAATCTAAAACCTGAATTATCCCATTTCATTGTTTTTGGGAAAGGAATTTTAGAAATTATTTCTGGAAGTTCTTTTTCTATAACTTCTTTTATATTCCTTCCTTCTTTTGTGATTTCAGCTCCTATGTAGCGTCCTTTTTCATTTTCTATTATTTTTAACTCTTCAATTGGAATATTATTTTTGGAAGCAAAAGCTAATGCTGCTTTTGTAAATTTACCTTCATCATCTACCGCAACTTTAGCTGGCGGACCTATTATAACTTTTTTTTCTGGAGGCTGTTTTTCATTTAAATTTTTTACTAAAAATCCTATTCTTCTTGGTGTTGCAAATTCTTCAATGTTATCTGGTGAATGGTATTGGAAAAAGTTAAAAAATATTTCATTTATTTTTTCTTTTAAAAATTCTCTTGCCACATTTACAGCTTTTGGAGGAAGTTCTTCACAACCAATTTCTAATAAGTATTGAGCCATCTATACTAACCTTCTTGAGAATGTTTTTTTGCGTAATAAGTCATTACTATAGTTGTAATAGTTACTAATATAAAGGAAGCAATAATTATCCAAGTTAATAAATCCATTAATTTCCACCTCCTTCATATACAATAAAAAGGTGAATACTAGATAATATTGTATAAATATCCAATATAAACAACATTATAGAATTAACTGGTTTAATATTTTCAGATAAAAATAAAACTACACTGGATATAACAAAACCAACTCCTACATTTCTTAATGTTTCTGCTACGAATTTTACTAATTCTCTATTTTTCATTTTAATTCTCTGCTTTTGTCCTTTATCAGTGGATATCCAAGTTCTTCTCTGTGTTTAACAAATGCTTTAGCACATTCTTTTGCTAAATTTCTAACCCTTGCTATATATCTTGCCCTTTCATTAACGGACAACGCACCTCTAGCATCAAGTAAGTTAAAAGTATGAGAGCATTTTAATGCAAAATCATAAGCTGGAATTGGAAGGTTTTTTTCTACAAGTCTAAAACCCTCTTTTTCATACATATCAAATGTTTTTATAAGCATATCAACATCTGCTTCTTCAAAGTTATAAATTGACCATTGTTTTTCAGATTCTTTATATATGTCTCCGTAAGTTAATCCTTCATTCCAAAGAATGTCATATACTGAGTCAACGTTTTGAAGATACATAGCAATTCTTTCAAGACCGTAAGTTATTTCAACTGAAACTTCAGGAAGGTCTAAACTTCCTGTTTGCTGGAAATATGTAAACTGGGTTATTTCCATACCATCAAGCCATACTTCCCATCCAAGTCCCCATGCGCCAAGGGTTGGACTTTCCCAGTCATCTTCCACAAATCTTATATCATGTGCTGTTAAGTCTATACCTAAGGCTTCTAAACTTTGTAAATAAAGTTCTTGTGGATTTTCTGGGGCAGGTTTTAAGATAACCTGAAATTGGTAATAATGCTGAAGTCTATTTGGATTTTCTCCGTATCTTCCGTCTTTAGGTCTTCTACAAGGTTCAACATAGGCAACGTTCCAGGGCTCTGGTCCTAAAACCCTTAAAAATGTTGCAGGGTTCATTGTCCCTGCACCTGTTTCTATATCATATGGCTGCCATAATATACATCCTTTTTCAGTCCAGAAATTCTGTAATGTTCTTATAATATCCTGAAATGTAAGCAATATCTGCTCCAGCAATTATTAAAATTTTTTAACAAACCTTAATTATTATAACAGGAAATTTAGCCATTTTGGAATAAGGGTTATATATCTGATTCTTTTAAAAATTGGGATGCATCTTCAGGATATGTTGTGTTTATATACCACCCAGTTCCAAATTCAAATCCAGCCATTATGTTTACTCTCGGAAGAATTTCTATATACCAGTGATTGAATTTTTCTATATGTTCAATATCAGTATTAACAGGATTTGTATAAAGTATAATGTTGAATGCTGGATTATTTAAAGTTTTATATATTTTTTGTGTAATTACTTTTAATGCTTTAGATAAAAATGTCATTTCTTTTTCATTAATGTTATCAAATCTGTTACTGTGCTTTTTAGGAATTACTCTAACTTCAAAAGGAAAAATAGAGTAGTAAGGACAATAAGCAATAAAACTTTCGTTTTCATAAACGATTCTTTTATTTTCTTTTAGTTCAAAATCTATTTCTTTACATAAATAGCAGGATTTTTCTTTTTTATAAAAACCTTTTAGCTGTGAAATCTTAGTAGCCACTTCTTTAGGAATAAGAGGTGTGGCTATAATTTGAGAATGAGAATGAAATAAACTACAACCTGCTTCTTTACCATAGTTTTTAAAATATTGAATATATTTTATATTTTTGTCTTTTGAAATTTCCTGAAATCTATTTTTTATACTGATTAATAAAAGCTTAATTTCTTCAACTGAAAAATTATAAATCTGCTTAAAGTGGTCTGGTGTTTCAATAATAATTTCATGATATCCATAACCTGTAAATTTTTTAAAGAGACCTTCCTGTTTTTCTAAAAAATTATCTTCAGGTTTTAAAGCAGGATATTTATTAGGAACAACCCTTATTTTCCATCCTGGTGTATTTGGTTTTGTACCTTTTTCTCTTATTGCGAAAACTTCCGGAGGGGTTTTATCTTCATTTCCATATTCAAATGGACATTTTTCTACTATTCCAATTTCAGCTTCTGGTTCTCTAAAATAATCATGCGGTCTTTTTGCTCTTTCTGCAGAAAAAATCACATATGTATCTTTTAAAAAGTTGTATCTAATTTCTGGCATCATCCCACCTTTGATATTTTATTTTTAATAAACATTTCAATTTTATCAAATATTTCGTAAATTATAGGGATTATAAAAAGACTAAGAGGTAAAGCCGTTATAAGACCACCTATTATTGCTACGGCTAAGGGCTGGCGAAGTTCCGAACCTTCTGTTAAACCAAAAGCAACAGGTGTTAGTGATGCAATAATGGTAAATGTTGTCATTAATATTGGTCTTAATCTTTCTTTTCTTGCCTGAATAATAGCATCTCTTATAGGAAGGCTGGTTTTAAGCTGAACAATTCTGTCTATAAATAAAACGGCATCTCTTGTTACAAGTCCGATAAGCATGATTATTCCAAAATAAGAAGCCACGTTTAAGGTTGTTTTCGTAATGATAATAAAACCAAATATTCCAAAAATGGCAAATGGAAGCATTAAAAGAACAGCAAAAGGATGAAGTAAACTTTCAAATAATGATGCAAGTATCATGTAAACACCGATAATAGCCACAACTAAAGCTATACCAAGATACATAAAAGAACGTTTAAACTCTTTTGTTTTTCCTCCTAGTTCATATGTATATCCAAAAGGAAGTGTCTCTTTTAAAATATTTTCTACTTTTTTTACAGCTTCTCCTGTTGATATACCTTCAACATTAGCATAAAGTGTAAAAGCATAATGTTTATTGTACCTTTTAATGACGTTATAGCTTGCTTTTGGCTCTAAAATTATGTAGTTTGAAACAGGAACAAGTTTACCTGTTTTCGTTCTTATGTAAATATATTTCAGATTATCCCATTCTTTTGTGTATTTATCCTGAATCTTAACAGCTATATCATAACTTTCTGCACCTTTTTCGAAACTTCCTGCTGTATATTTTGAAAACATTATCTGCACAGCATCTGCTATGTCTGATATTGAAACCCCGTCTTTTAGAGCTTTATCTCTATCTATTAGAACCTCTATCTCTGGTTTTGAAAGCCTTATATCTGCATCTATATCAACAAAACCTTTTATATTTTGCAGTTTTTGAACCAGATGTGAAGCAATATCTGCAAGCTTTTTTATATCAGGTCCTTTTACAATATACATAATATCTGCAGACCTTCCTGCATGAGGTCCTAAAGCTGAAGGTATATCTACTATTGCTCTAACATCTTTTAATTTTGAGAATTTTTCTCTAAGCTGTGCCATTACAACTTTTTGATGAGGTCTTTTATCTCTGTCAACAAGTGTTACAAAAAACATTCCTCCGTTTACTTCTGGCCTTCCAACAAGACCTTCCCCAAAGGCAAGTCCATATCTTAATACATAAGGATTACTTTGCAATATTTTTTCTAACTCTTTTGCTTTTTTGTTTGTAAACTCAAAAGATGAACCTGTAGGTGTTTCAAATCTTATTAAAAATCTTCCTTCATCAACAAGAGGTAAAAATTCTTTCTCAACATATTTATTTAAACTAAAACCTGCAAAAATTGTAACAAAGGCTATTACCAAAACTATTATTTTATGGTTTAAGCTCCATTTTAAAGCTACATCAAAACCGTTTTCAAATTTTTCATAAGCTTTTTGGAAAATGTTTTTCTTGCCTATTTTAATAAGACGTGCTGAAATAGAAGGTGTAAAACTAACAGATACCAATAAGGATACTGCAATAGCTGTAATTAAAACAAAAGCAAAATTTGAGAAAAACTGACCAATAACACTTTTCATAAATAAAACAGGTAAAAATATCGCGATTAAAGAAGCTGTAGAAGCCAGTACTGCAAATATTACAACCCTTGTTCCTATAACTGCTGCCTCAATTCCTTGTAGTCCCTCTTCCTTTCTTCTATAAATACTTTCCATTACAACAATAGCATCATCTATCACAAGACCAACAGCTACAGCCATTGCCATCAAGGAGATAGTATTTAATGAATATCCAAAAATGTACATAAAAAAGATTGTTCCTAAAATAGAAACCGGAATAGCCATAAAAGGTATGAAGGTCATTCTAAAACTTCCTAAAAACAGGAATATTGTAATGGCTGTTAAAATTGAACCTATTACTATTTCATGTAGAGCATCACTTACACTTCTTTTTATAAATTCTGATGCATCATAATTTATATCTAATGTCATACCTGCCGGAAGAGTTTTATTAAGCTGTTTTATTTTTTCTTTTACTCTATCTGCAACATTTACAGTATTGGTTTTTGACTGCTTATAAATAATTAAGGCTATGGCTCTGTGTGATTTTTTATCCCTTGCAGATTTAAATCTAACCATATTTCTAAGTTCATCGTAATTAAACTCTGCATAGCCTACATCTTTTATCCTGACGTTATTTTTTACAATAATATTGTTTATATCTTTTGCTGATTTTATCTTCCCTATAACTCTTACTACATACTCTTTATCTACAGAATCAATTCTTCCTGAAGGCAGTTCTACATTGTTTTTTTTAAGTGCATTTATTACTTCCTGAGGAGTTATTGAGTAGGCTTTCATTTTTTGTGGATTTAACCTTACCCACATAACCATATCTTGAAAGCCACCTAAGGTGACGCCGCCAACACCGTTTATCCTTTCAAACTCTCTTTTCACGACTTTATCCGCATAAAAAGATAGCTGAGAGTAAGGCACATTTTCCCCGTGAAGCAGAACAGCCATAATTGGTGCAATGGATGTATTTATTCTCTGAACTACAGGAGTATCAGCATTTTCAGGTAAAAATTTTGAAACTCTGTTTATAGCATCTCTGACTTCTTCAACGGCAGAATTTAAGTCTTTATCTAAACTAAAAATAACCAAAATTCTTGATATTCCTGTGAAACTTGAGGAATTTATTACCTCTATTCCACTAATTGTTGAAAGACTATCTTCTATTGGTTTAGTAATATTTGCATCAACTACCTCTGGTGAGGCTCCTTCATAAGTTGTGGTAATAGAAACAAAAGGAAAATCAACATCAGGGAATCTATCAATTGCAATATTTTTATATCCGTAAATACCTAAAATAATAAATGAAAGTGTAAGCATCCACGTGGTTACAGGTCTGTTTATAAAAAATCTATACATTAGTTACCTCATATTGACTGACTCATCAATCATAAGTATAATTTAGAGAATCTCTGCAAGTCAAGGAGAAAAGAGTATGCGCCTAATTTTTTTAATACCATTTTTAGTATTTTATTTTTCTTTTGCAAAAGAGTATGTGGTAAATGTTATAAATCCAAAATCAAAGGTAGTTCCAATTTATTACACTGCAAATGCAGTTTTAAAAGCAGATATTTTTGTAAATCTTAAGCCTGAAGTTTCTGGAAGGATTTTAGAAATTTTTGTAAAAGAAGGTGACAAAGTTAAAAAAGGACAAATTCTTGCAAAAATAGAAACTCAGCAGTATGACTATAGATATAAAGCCCAGCTTTTTACTGTAAAAAAATTAGAAGAAATTTACAATTACAATAAATCAATTTTTAAGAAAAAAGAGTTTTTATATAAAAAAGGCTTAATAAGTGAAGATGAGTATCTGCTTGCAAAAAAGAATTTAGAAACATCCTATAATGATCTAATGGCAGCTAAACAGCAGTTAAAAGATATAGAAAAACAGTTAAAAGAAACAAACATAAAAGCTCCATTTGATGGTATTTTAGATAAAAAATTTATTAACATTGGAGATTACGTAACTCCTGCAACAAATCTTTTTTATCTGCTGGATCCAAATAGTATAAATGCTGTGTTTTATCTACCTCAAAGATTTATAAAAAATTTAAAATTAGGTAAAAGGGTTGATATATTTATAGAAGGAATAGGAAAAATAAAAGGAAAAATTAGTTATATTTCTTACTCTTTAACGCCTGAAAACCTGATAGAAGTCAAAGCAGATTTACCTGCAACTAACTTATTTAAGGATGGAATGTATGCAAAAGTAAAAATTGTTGAAAAAAATATAAAGGCTTTTGTTCTCCCAGAAAAAGCAGTTTTTATGAAAGGGGATGAGAACTACGTTTTAAAAGTTGAAAACGGCAAAACAAAAAAAGTTAAAGTTATTATAGTTGACCAAAAGTCCGAATTTTTAATTGTAAAAGGCAATTTAAAAGAAAATGATAATATTGTGTTTGAAGCACCATTTGGTATAAAAGAAGGAATGAAAGTTAAAATCGGGAAAAAGCTATGAAAAAAATAGTGTTTTCACTTTTATTGATTTTCAGTTTTTCTCAAGGTTTAACTTTAAATCAGGTAATAGATATTGCTATTAAAAATAGCCTAAAAATAAAAATTTCTGAAGAGGATCTAAAAAAAGTTTACCAGCAAATAAGAGAAGTAAAAAGCAACGTATACCCTAAAATAAGTATAAATGCCAGATACCAAAAATTTGATCCTAATTACATTACAGGACTTTCTCTTGAAGATAGATATAACGCCTCTATAAGTTTAAATCAAAAACTTTTTGATAAAACGGTCTTTGAAAGCTTAAAGGTGGCAAAAGAAAATATAAAACTGCAGAAAGCTATAAAACAGGACACTATTTTAAAGGTGGTAGATACTGCTAAAAGGCTTTATGTAAGCGTTCTTTATTATAAATCTGTAATGGAAAAGAAAAAGGAATCTCTAAAATACTGGCAGAAAAATTATGACTTTGTTGAGTCCCAGTTTCAAGTAGGTCTTACTCCAAAATATAACCTTTCAAGAACAAAAGCACAACTTGAACTTGCAAAAGCAGATTTCGAAAAATCAAAAGCAGACTATAAAAAAGCTTTAATACAGCTGAAAAGATTTTTACTTTTAAATAAAATTGACGAACCTGAAGAAGATTTTAAAATTTTTGAAATTAAAATACCGCAAGAAAATCTTTTAAAAAATAATACACAGCTGAAAATAGTTGAAGAGAACATAAGAATAAAGGAAAGAGAAAAAGATTTTTATTCTTCCTCAATATGGCCTACACTAAATTTACAACTTTCTTACGAAACCTATAGAACAAGGGATTTTCCATCTTTACAACCTACCTGGAGAAAAGGATATGTTCTTACACTTTCTGCAAACTGGGTTTTATTTGATGGGTTTAACAGAGACAGCAAGGTTATGCAAAAAGAAATTGAAAAAATAAAAGAAAAGCTTTCCTATAAAGATACTTTAAATAATTTAAAACAAAAATATGAAACAGCCCTTGTGGACTTAAAATCTTTAATAACTCAGGAAAAAGCTTATGAAGAAAATATAAAAGCATCAAAAGAAGCATTAGAGTATGCAACTGAAAGGTATAAGCACGGTGTTACAAATATTATAGAAGTATTAGATGCTGAAAGAAATTATCTAAATACGCAAATTCAGTATTTAGGTATAATTTATCAAATAAATTTGAAAATATTTGACCTACAACTTCTAACAGGAATCTTAAAATGAACATATATTTAGTTGGTTTTATGGGAAGTGGTAAGTCTACAGTGGGAAAAATACTTGCAGAAAGACTAGGTATGCAGTTTATTGATGTAGATGAAGAGATAGAAAAACAAGAAGGAATGAAAATAAAGGATATTTTTAAAGAAAAAGGCGAAAAATATTTCAGAGAGCTTGAAAGGAAAAAGTTAGAAGAAATCACGCAAAAAGATAATCTTGTTGTTTCAACAGGTGGTGGTCTTGGAGCAAACTTTGAAAATATGGAAAAAATGAAAAAAACAGGAAAAGTAATATGGCTTGATGTTAGCTTAGATACGGTATTTAAAAGATGTGGAAAAGATGAAAATAGGCCTCTTTTAAATATGCCATATGAGAAATTGGAAAAATTATTTAATGAAAGGAAAGATGTTTATAAACTTTCAGATATTCATATAAATGTGGAAAATAAAACACCCCAGCAAATAGCAGAGGAAATAATTGAAAATTTACGTAGGAACTGATATTGTTGAAAATCAGAGAATTGAGAAAGCAATTCAAAAATTTGGGAATAAATTCTTAAAAAGAATATACACACAAAAAGAAATAGACTACTGCCTTTCTCAAAAAAACTCTATAGGCTGTTTTTCAGCAAGGTTTGCAGCTAAAGAAGCTTGTATAAAAGCCTATTATCAAGCTTTCAAAGAAATCCTTCATTTTAATCAAATAGAAATACTAGGAAAACGAGGAAAACCTGCAGAAATTTTACTGCACCTAGAAAAGCTCCCAGCAAGCCCTTTTAAAATAACAGTTTCTCTGGCACACGAAATTAAGTTTTCTACAGCAACTGTCATTATTTACTTATAAAAGTGCAGTATTTTTACTGCACTATAAGTATTAATAAATCCTTAACATTATTATAAAAATATACTTTTTTATATTTGGCATAAGAATTGCTTTAATAAAATACACCATACAAGGAGGGTTATAAGTTGTATATGAAAAAATTTCTTGTAGACAGCATTCAAGAAGGGTGGGAGAAAATAAATTCTGAACTTGGTGAAAATGCCATTATAATAAACATCAAAGAAATAGACAACAAACTTGAAATAATTGCTGCCTCTCCTGTAAAAAAAATCAAAGAAGTTCAGAAAGAAAATATTTTAGATAAATTACAGAATAATTTTAAAACTGAAGAAGATATAAAAAATCTTGAGGAGTTGCTCAATTTTATTGTACAAGTAAAAAATAAAAGCAAAACCAAAATAGATAAAATAACAAAACATTTAAAAGTTAACCTAGAAAATTATCTTAATATAGACAATCAAGATTTAATAACGGAAAAAATTATAAAAGAGAAATTTAATAAAAAGTTTATAACTGTACTTGGAGGAATAGCTACTGGAAAAACAACCACTATCGCAAAAATAGCATCTATTTTAAAATTTAATCTAAACAGGAAAATAGCAATAGCTTCATTTGATTTTTATAAAATCGGCGGATTTGACAATTTAAAGAAATTTGCTGAGATAATGCAAATTCCATTTTTTCCAATAAGAGATGAAAAAGAAATAATCTCTTATAAAGATAGTCTAGAACATTATGATCATATAATATTTGATACTCCTGGTAATTTATCGGATTTAAAAGATACAGAGAAACTAATAAATTATATAGCATTAAGTAGCAACTCTGAAAATATTTTGACTATATCTTTAGATAAAAAAGAAAGCATAATAAAAAAAGAAATAGAATACTTTTCCAAGTTCAACATTTCACATTCTATATTGACAAAATACGATCAACTTGATGATAAGGAAGATTTATTTATCACATTATCAAATATTCCGTTTAAAGTAAGTTACATTTCAAATGGCTTAAGAGTACCTAAGGATATTATAGAATTTGAATCTCTGATTCAAAATATAGAGGTTGCTTAGTAATGAAAGATCAAGCATATGATTTAAGAAATTTAATAAAAAATGAAGATGACAATGGATTTCAAGTTGTAACTATAACTTCCGGTAAAGGCGGGGTTGGTAAAACAAGCTTTACTGTAAATCTTGCAGCTTGCCTGCAGTCCTTAGGTAAGAAAGTATTAATTTTAGATGCAGATTTGGCTTTAGCAAATATTGATATAATGCTTGATGAGAAACCTATCTATAATTTAGGACATATTCTAACAGGTGAAAAAAACATAAATGAAATTATCTATACCTCTAAAAATGGTATTAAATTTATACCTGCATCATCTGGAGTTGAAGAACTAGCTAACTTAACAAAGCAACAGCAGTTATTTATTCTCAATTCTTTAAAAGATATTTATTACGATTTTGATTATATGTTTATAGATACGTCAGCAGGAATTCATGAAACTGTTATAAATTTTTGTCTTGCGGCAGATAAAACAGTTGTTGTAACTACACCTGACCCAACTGCAATTGCAGATGCTTATGCACTTTCTAGAATACTTTCAAAACATAAACCAGAAACTATGGAACTTGGTCTTATGGTTAATGTTGTATCTTCTGCTGAAGAAGGCGCAAAAATTTACAAAGGTATGGATTCAATATTGAAAAAATTTACAGGAAATGGAATCGAGTTTTATGGATATTTAAGAAAGGATAATAACCTTGCAAAATCTGTAAGAGAAAGAAAAATCCTATATCAAGTAAATCCAAGATCAAAATATTCTCAAGATATATTAAGTTTCGCTAACTTTTTAATTAGCGGAAAAAGAAAGTCTCCAGAAGTGAATTTTTGGAAAAGAATATTTAATAATTGGATAAAAATAAAGGAGGTTTGATATGAAATTAGCAAGTCACGAAAGAAATAAATTAATCCAAGAGTTCATCCCTAAAATAAGGTACATTGTAAATAATGTTAAACAAGAAAATTTACCTCCTATTGTTACAGAAGAAGACTTATTTCAGACAGCCGTTCTTGGTTTAATAGATGCAATAGAAAAATATGACCCTTCTAAAGGAGTTAAGTTATCTACATATGCTGAAATCAGAATAAGAGGTCAGATTATAGATTCACTAAGAAAGCTTGACTTCCTACCTAGAAATGTTAGAAAAGCTTCAAGAGAAATTGAATCTGCAATTTTAGAACTTGAGCAAAAACTTGGAAGAGAAGCAACAACAGAAGAAATTGCAAATTATTTAAACATGTCCGTTGCAGAATATATGAAATATGCTGAAAAGGTTGCAAACTCTGGGCTTATTTCAATTGAAACAAGCGTAGGAAATGATGAAGATAGTGATACAAAATTGTGGCAGATAATAGCAGTAAATGATGATACCCCTGACAAATATGTTGAGCAAAAACAGCTGAAAAAGATATTAGCAGATGCTATTGCAAAATTAGATGAAAGGGAAAAATTAGTTATAACTTTATATTACTATGAAGAACTTTCTATGAAAGAAATAGGAGAAGTTTTAGGACTAACAGAATCAAGGATTTCTCAAATACATACTAAAACTATGTTAAAATTAAGAAAACTAATTTCTAAATATATTCATAAGAATGAAGAAGAATGAAATGTACGTTGATTTTTTAATTGGTGATTTAGAATATTTTATTTTTACAAATAGAGAAAAAATGAATAAATTGCTTGAAAGCAATAGACCACCTTCTTATGAAAATAGTATTGAAATATTAGAAAAATTTGCAACCGGTCTTGCTAAGACAAATCAACTAATTAATCATTTAGAAGAAATTGAAGATTATGAGAGAATAAGGAATATATTTATAGTTTCCTCTGAAAGTCTTGCTTGGATACTTTTTACTTTACCTTCTGTTGCTGAGCAAATCCCAATTTTTACAGAAGAGCTCAATATAAAAGGACAGCATATTTTAGATTTAATAGGAAACAATCTACTTCAAATAGAAATGTTTATTGATAACCCTAAATCATCAAAAGATTTAAATGCAGAAATAAAAACAGGAATAAATGAAATAGCTATGGCTTTAGGCTATATAACTAAAATGATAAAAAAAGGGTCATTAGAAAGCTAACGACCCCTTACAAGTGATAAACCACCATCAACTACTATTGTCTGTCCCTGTATCCACTGGGCATCATCTGTGCATAAAAATCCTACAACTCCTGCTATGTCTTCGGGCATACCCATTCTGCCAAGAGGAGTTAGTTTTATAGTGCCTTCTTTAACTTCTTCATAATTAGGGAATAGCTGTATAGCTTCTGTATCTATAGGTCCTCCAGATACTGTGTTAACATTTATACCTTTTTCTCCAAGTTCCACAGCTGCATATCTAACTAATGCTTCCAATGCAGATTTAGCAGAGCCGTGTATCGCATAATTTGGCATGTAGTCTTTTGTTCCTGTTGAAGATATTGCTATGATTTTTCCTTTTCTTCCTTCCATTAAAGGCGCAGCCTTTTGAACAGACCATATAAATCCAAAAACTGTAATATCATAAATTCTTTTTGTACCTCTTTCTTTTAGTCTTAAAAATGGTGCAAATCCACCAACAACTTCTCTACCTGAAGCAACTGCATTACTAACAAAAATGTCAAGGTATCCAAATTTTTCTTTTATCCAGTCAAAGGCTTTATCAATATCTTCTTTTTTACCAAAATCTCCTTGAAGCGTATAACCTTTCTGACCTTTAGCCTGTATTTCTTTTACAACTTCCTCAGCTTTTTCTTTGTTTTTGTAGTAGTTTACGATTATATCTGCACCCATATCGGCAAGTTTTAAAGCTATAGCTCTTCCTATTCCTCTACTTCCTCCTGTAATAAAAGCGAGTTTTCCTTCAAGTGGTTTACATTCCATTTACTTTACCTCTCTTTTACTTTAAATTTCTTAATTTTTCCAGAACTTCATAAGCTTTACCTGTATAGATACTTTCTTTTGCAAGTTCAATACCTTCTTTTATATCATCTACAATTCCTGCTGCTGATAACGCAAATCCAGCATTTAATGTTACAAAATCTGTTTTTGCACTTTTATCTTTTCCTTCCAGTATATCTAAAGCTATTTTTAGATTACATTCTATGTCTCCGCCGGTTATTTCATTTAAACTTGCTCTTTTTAGACCAAAATCTTCTGGTTTTACCGTATATACAAATATTTCATCGCCGTTTATCTCACCGACTACTGTTTCAGTTGTAATAGAAACTTCATCAAGTCCTTCTTTGCCGTGAACCACATAACCTCTTTCTATTCCAAGAAGTCTTAATACTTTTGCAAGAGGTTCAACTAGATTTTCATCAAAAACTCCCATTAGTTGATATTTCGCCTGTGCAGGATTAGATAAAGGTCCAAGTATATTAAATATTGTTCTTATACCAAGTTCTCTTCTTTGTTTTATAACATTTTTCATTGCAGGATGATAGATAGGTGCAAATAAAAATGCAAGACCAACTTCTTCTAATGCTTTAGCTGCAATCTGCGGCGGCATTTCAATATTAATCCCAAGAGCCTGCATTATATCAGCACTTCCGCATTTTGAGGAAACTGAGCGATTGCCGTGTTTTGCAACTTTTGCTCCTGCACCTGCGATTACAAATGCTGTAATTGTTGAAACATTAAATGTATCTACTTTATCTCCACCTGTCCCACATGTATCAACTAACCTTGATTTATCTTTAACAGGCACTTTAACTGCTTTTTCTCTCATTATTTTTGCTGCCTGTGTTATCTCTTCAACAGTTTCACCTTTCATTTTAAGTCCGATTAAAACTGCCCCTATCTGAGCATCTGTAAGTTTTCCTTCCATTAAATTTCTAAATAAAGTTTCAACTTCATTTTTTTCTAAATCTTTAAACTCTGATATTTTTTTTATAAGCTCTTTAACCATTTCTTTACCCTTCAAGAGATTTATCAAGATATTGTATTACAGCTTTTTCTCTGAGTTTTTTTATAAGAAGTTTCATTTCTTCATTTAGCTTATTCATTACTTCCTTAGTGTTTATATCTTTAGGAATAAGTTTTTTTTCTTCATCCTCAATATAAATAAAGTAAACACCATTTTTAGTTTTAATTTCTTTTATTTCCCCAACTCTTGCATTCCATATTGCTTTGTCAAGATAATCTATAAGTTCTCCCTTTTTAACTTTACCAAGTAACCCTCCTTCTTTAGATGTTACAGGATCGTCCGAATACTTTTTAGCAAGTTCTTCAAAAGTGTTTTTTGTAAGGTTTTCTTTAACGATTTTATATTTTTTTTCAAAATCTGGATCTTTTTTACTCAAAAATATTATTCTAACTTTTCTATAGGTTTCTTCTACAGCTTCTTTAGAATTTTCAAGAATTTTTGGTTTTAAAACAAATTGGATATATTTATTAATCGCTATTTCTCTTTTTATTAGGTCATAAAATTCGTTATACGCTATGTCTTGTTTTTGAAGTAATTTTTTAAATTCTTCTACAGAGTTTACTTTGTTTGCTTTTGCAATTCTTTCAATAGCAGCTTCCACTTCCTGAGGCATTACCTTTATACCTTTTTTTCTTGCTTCCTGATAAAGGAGTATATGATCAATTAGTTTTTGAGCAGCTTCTTTATCGTTAGGAAGATTAAACCATTTTTTTGCAAGTTCTACTTCGGACTTTAATATAGGTCTATCATTTACAATAATTACAATTTTATCAAGTAAAACTTCTTTTTCTGCTGCATACGTACATACTGAAATTAAAAGTAAAATTAAACTAACAACTTTTTTCATTTTTTCTTTTCTTCCTTTCCGCATAATTTTCTATTATTTTTAATTTAGCTCTTTCTACTGCTAAAGCCTTATCCGGTACATCTTTGGTTATTACTGAACCTGAACCTGTATATGCATGCTTTCCAATAGTTATAGGAGCTACAAGCATAGTATCACTTCCTATAAATGCTTCATCTTTTATTACAGTTTTATGTTTATTAAAGCCATCGTAATTACATGTGATTGTTCCAGCACCAATATTTACATTTTTACCAATTTCTGCATCACCTAAATATGAAAGATGTTTTGCTGCTGTATTTTCTCCAATTTTGGAATTTTTCACCTCTACAAAATTTCCTATAGAAACATTCTTTCCTATGACTGAGCTATTTCTAATTCTGGCAAATGGTCCTACCTGTGCATTATCTTCAATAATGCTGTCCTCTATCACGCTGTTTGGATAAATTTTTACGTTTTTCCCAATTTTGCTGTTTTTTATTACACAGTTTTCATAAATTACAGCTCCATCATCTATTTCTGTATTTCCCTTAATAGCTGTTCCCTGAAATATCTCAACATCTTTCCCAAAATTTGCATCAAACTCTATCCATATACTTTCAGGAATATGAAATGTAACTCCATTTATCGCCCAAAAATACATAAACTGATTTTTAAGAATTTTTTCAGCTTCTGCAAGCTGCCACCTGTCATTAACACCTATAATTTGAGTTGGATCTTCAACGTTAAATGTATAAAACTTTTTACCTTCCTGGGCTAAAATTTCCACAATATCTGTCAGATAATACTCTTTTTGAGCATTTTTATTTTGCAGTTTATTTAGAGCTTCTTTTAAATAAGGAGCATAAACAAAATATATTCCAGAGTTTACTTCTTTAATATTTCTTTCAGCAAAAGATGCATCTTTTTCCTCAACTATCTTTTGTACAACCCCAGCCTGCCCTTTTATTATCCTGCCGTATCCATAAGGATTTTCTAAAGTAGCAGTTAAAATTAAACCTGCTATTTCTCTATTTTTGTAATTTTTTTCATTTATGTTTCTGCCTTCATACTCAATAAGAGCATTTAAATAATTAACTGCATCTTTTAAAGTTTGACCTTTAATAAGTGGGTTATCTCCATTAATTATTAAAATATATCCGTCAAAATCTTCCCAGAGTGGAATTGTTTGTTTTACTGCATCTCCTGTACCAAGCTGTTGTTTCTGCTCTACAAATTTGCAGTTTTCACAGTTTATAGTTTTTATAACTTCTTCTTTTTTATGACCAACTACAAAAATAATTTCTTGCGGATTTATCCATGAAACTGCTTCTTTAACGTAAAATATCATAGGTTTACCTAAAATATCATGCAAAACTTTAGGTTTTTCAGACTTAAATCTTGTTCCTTTACCTGCTGCAAGAATTACAGCTTTTATTTCCATTAAACCACCTTTTCTAGTTTTTCTATTATATTTAAAATATTTTTATTGTTAGTTTTATAACTCGCTCTGTTTACAATCAGTTTTGCAGATGAAGGTCTAATATCATCAATCACAACAAGTCCATTTTCTCTTAAAGTGTTTCCTGTTTCTACAATATCCACAATATAGGGAGCAAGATTTAAAAGAGGTGCAAGTTCTATAGAACCGTAAAGCTCTATAATGTGAGTGGTAATTCCTTTTTCTTTGAAAAAGTCTTCTGCGATTTTAGGATATTTTGTTGCTACTTTTATCTCTGTAAGGTTGTAATTATAATTTTCTTTACTTTCTGGAAGACCTGCCACTACTATCCTACAGGCTCCAATTTTTAAATCTACTGGAATATATACTTCAGGCTGCTGTTCAAGTAGAACATCATCCCCTGCTACGCCAATATCTGCACATCCATATTCAACATAAGTTGGAACATCTTTAGCTCTTACAAGTAAAAATCTGAAATTTTCTGTTTCAAGTATAAGTTTTCTGCTTTTTGCTTTAACTTCTTCTTTTAAAATTCCTGCATTTTGAAATATTTCAATAGTTTGATCAAAGAGTCTTCCTTTTGGAAGTGCTACTGTTATTTTATCCATTTACTACCCTTTAAAAGGAATGCTTATCCAAAGTTGTTCTTTTCCGTCTTCTTCTCTAATCTCAACTTCAAGGTTGTCAGCATCAAACTGACTGTATTTACTGAAAACACCTTTTAAATCTATTTGTAAAAGATCAGCAAAATTCGGTGGAAGACCTTTTCTTTCATATTCAAGAACCATTTTCAATCTTCTTTTTGCAACTTGAGAAGATGATTCTCTTTTAAAAAAATCAAATAAGCCCATAATTTATCTACCTCCCCAAAAGCCAGCTGAGAATCCCTTTTTTCTCTTCTAACTCTGTAAAAGGTACATTCTCACCTTCAAGTCTTCTTGCTACATTTAAAAGTGCTTCTGATGCTTTATATCCTTGCTGTAGGACAATAGGCTCACCTTTATTTGTAAAGTCAACCATTTTTTCTTCGTCAGGGATTATACCTATTTTTGGTATCTGAAGAATTTCTTCAACATCTTCAACAGAAAGCATCTCTCCTTTTTTCACTTGATGTAGTTTAATTCTATTAATAACTAAATTCATTTTTTCCTTTTCCATAGATTCAAGAAGTCCTATTATTCTATCAGCATCTCTAACAGATGAAACTTCAGGGTTTGTAACAATAAGTGCTTCCTCTGCAGGAGCTGCTGCCGTTTTGAAGCCCCCTTCAATACCTGCTGGAGAATCTAAAAATATATAATCAAACTGGTCTTTTACACTTTCAACAATTTCTGCCATCTGCTCAGGTTTTACAGCATCTTTATCTTTTGTTTGTGCAGCTGGAAGTAAATATAAAGGAAGCCCTCTTTTATCTTTTACAAATGCTTTTTCAGGAGAAACCCTTCCTTCAACAACATCTACAAGATCATAAACAATTCTATTTTCAAGACCAAGTATCATATCTAAGTTTCGAAGACCGATATCTGCGTCAATGGTTAGAACTTTTTTACCCATTTTTGCAAGAGCAGTTGAAATGTTTGCTGTTACAGTTGTTTTTCCAACTCCTCCTTTCCCTGATGTTACTACTATTACTCTTGCCATAAGCTCTTACCTCTTAAATATTTTCAATAATTATTTGATTATTTTCTATATAAGCTTTTTCGGGAGATGTGGGCTCTTCTATAACATCTGGCGATCTTGTGTAAAGGCTTGCTATTCTGAGCTGCTGAGGCATAAGCTTTAATGCTAAAATAATTGCTGTTTCATCTCCATTTGCACCTGCGTGTGCTATGCCTCTTAACGCACCCATAACAACTATATTTCCAGAAGCTACTATATAAGCATCTGGATTTACATCTCCAATTATTAATATATCTCCATCGTATTCTATTCTTTGACCGCTTCTTACAGTTTTATTTATTATTTTTAACGCTTTTTTTTCTATAACTTTTGGAACAAAATTTTTCTTGACTTCTTTTTCTTCAAACTTAAATCCAAGAATTTTTGAATTATATTTTTTTAAAATATCTTCAAGCTCTTTTATTTGATTTTCATTTAAATCTAAATCTTGATGATCAATTACCACATAAGAACCCTGGAAAAAAGTAGATGAAAGTTTTTCTTCAATTTCCTTTAAATTCTCTTGAAAGGATTTTTCTTTGTCTAATTTTATTAAAAGAGCAGGAACTGTTATTCCTTTTACTTCTATTCCCAATTTATACTCTCATGCGTAAAATGTTTTAAATATTATATAATAATTTCTCTTAATTTCTAAATTTTGGCAGGAGATAATGGAAGGATTCAATGATTATTTTTCATATAAAGACGATCAGCTATTCTGTGACGAAGTTCCTTTATCAAAGATTGCAGAAGAAGTAGGAACGCCATTTTATGTTTACAGTAAAAAAGCTATAGAAGATAAAATAAATCAGTATAAAGATGCTTTTGCAGATTATCCAACCTTGATCTGCTATGCCCTCAAAGCAAATTCAAATCTTTCTGTCCTAAAAATATTTTCAGAAAATGATATAGGGGCTGATATTGTTTCTGGCGGTGAATTATTTAAAGCAAAAAAAGTAGGTATTCCTTCAAATAAAATAGTTTATGCAGGAGTAGGTAAAACAGATTTTGAGCTTTCTTATGCTATAAGAGAAGAAATATTATCATTCAATGTTGAAAGTATAGAAGAACTTTATGTATTAAATGAACTTGCCGGAGCGAGAAAGAAGAAAGTTAATATATCAATTAGAGTTAATCCTAACGTTGATCCAAAAACACATCCATATATATCTACAGGGCTTAGAACAAGTAAATTTGGTATAGATATAGATGAAGCTTTAGACGCTTATAAGATAGCTCAGAGTCTTGAAAATTTAAATATCACAGGGGTTCACTGCCATATTGGTTCTCAGATAATGGATGTATCTCCTTATAAAGAAGCTGTAGAAAAAACCGCAGAATTAGTTTTCACTTTAAAAAAAGAAGGAATAGAGCTTGAGTATTTTGATATAGGCGGTGGATTGGGAATTAAATATAAACCTGAAGACAGGCCTCCTCATCCAAAACAACTGGCAGATATGGTTATACCTGTTGTAAGACAGACAGGTTTAAAATTAATAATTGAGCCTGGAAGATCGTTAATAGGAGAGGCAGGTGCATTGGTTTCTCAGGTTATTTTCACAAAAAATAAAAAAGATAAACATTTTATTATTGTTGACAGCGGAATGAATGATTTATTAAGACCTGCCATGTATAACGCTTATCACCATATCCTATCAGTCCAAAAGAAAGATAAAAAAGTTGTAGCGGATATTGTAGGACCTATTTGTGAAACAGGGGATTTCTTTGCCCTTGACAGGGAAATAGATGATGTAAAAAGAGGTGATTTGATAACTGTTATGAGCGCTGGTGCTTATGGGTTTTCAATGTCTTCTAATTATAACGTTAGACCAAGGGCTGCAGAAGTCTTAGTAGATGGTAATAATTTTAGAATAATAAGAGAAAGAGAAGAATACAGTTATCTAATACAGCCTGAAGAAAAATATTTAAACGAAGGAGAGGTTTAAAGATGAAAGTCTTAGTGGTAGGTAACGGTGGTAGAGAGCATGCACTTGCCTGGAAAATAAAGCAAAGTCCTTTAGTTGATAAACTGTACGTTGCAAGGGGAAACGCAGGGATATGGCAGATAGCAGAAAAAGTAGATATATCGCCTACAGATATTCCAAATCTCGTGAAATTTGCAAAAGAAGAAAAAATAGATTTAACTGTGGTTGGTCCTGAACAGCCTCTTTCCGCAGGAATTGTTGATGCATTTTTAGAAGAAGGTTTAAAAATATATGGTCATAAAAAAGATGCTGCTATTTTAGAAGCATCCAAAGTATTTGCAAAAAACTTTATGAAAAAATACAACATTCCGACTGCCTTTTATGAAACCTTTGATAACGAAAAAGAAGCTATTGAATTTGTTAAAAAAATGGGAACCCCAATTGTGATTAAAGCTGACGGTCTTGCTGCTGGAAAAGGAGTTGTAATTGCAAATACATTTGAAGAGGCTGTTGATACTATAAAAGATATGTTTGCTGGTAAATTTGGAGAAGCATCTAAAAGGATTGTTATAGAAGAGTTTTTAGACGGTGAAGAAGCATCTTATATAGCGATGGTAAAAGGTGAAAAACTTGTCCCAATGGCAACTTCTCAAGACCATAAAAGAGTTTTTGATGGAGATAAAGGACCAAACACAGGTGGAATGGGAGCATATTCTCCTGCTCCGGTTATTACACCAGAAATTGAAAATGAAATACTTGAAAAGATAATGTATCCAACTCTAAAAGGAATGAAAGAAGAAGGTAGGGAACTTTGCGGATTTTTATATGCCGGTTTAATGATAGGTTCTAAAGGCATAAATGTTTTAGAATTTAATGTAAGAATGGGAGATCCTGAAACTCAGCCTATAATGAGAAGATTAGAAAGTGACTTAGTTAAGCATATGCTAGATATATTAGATGGAAATATTGGAAAGGTTGAGCCAAAGTGGAGTGATAAATGGTCAATAGGTGTTGTTATGGCATCTAAAGGATATCCTGGAAAGTATGAAACAGGAAAAGTTATCACAGGCATAGAAGAGGCTGAAAAAGATCCTGACATTGTGGTTTTCCATTCGGGAACTGACATAAAAGATGGGAAAATTGTTACTGCAGGCGGTAGAGTGTTAACTGTTACAGCTGTTGGAAATACTTTAAAAGAAGCAAAAGAAAAAGTTTATAAAGCCGTTGAAAAGATACATTTTGAAGGTGCACATTATAGAAAGGATATAGGCGATAAAGGTATAAAAAGACTCGAAAATTTAAATGGATAAAAAAATGTTTTATAATAAAACAATGTTTTATCTAAATATGGAGGAGATATTGAATGCTTAAGTATGATGTTTTAATTGTTGGTGCCGGCGGTGGCGGATTAATGGCAGCACTTGAAGCAAACAAAAATAAAAAAGTTAAAGTTGGTGTCATAACTAAAGTATATCCTACAAGATCTCATACAGGAGCAGCTCAAGGTGGTATAAATGCTGCATTGGCAAACGTTGACCCTTCTGACAGCCCAGAAGTTCACGCTTTTGATACAGTAAAAGGATCGGACTATCTAGGTGATCAAGATGCAATAGAATTCATGTGTGAAGAAGCTCCAAAAAGAATATACGAACTTGAGCACATGGGAGTTCCTTTTTCAAGACTTCCTGATGGAAGAATAGCACAAAGACCATTTGGTGGTGCAGGATTCCCTAGAACATGTTATGCTGCAGACAAAACAGGACACGTTATGCTCCACACTATGTATGAGCAGTGTTTAAAAGAAGGTGTTGAGTTTTTAAATGAATGGTATGTAAAAGAACTTTTAATAGATAACGGTGAAGCAAAGGGTGTAGTTGCTATAGACATAAGAACAGGTGAAGTTCACGTTATAAAAGCAAAAGCAATCATTTTTGCTACTGGTGGATATGCAAGAGTTTACTGGGTGAGAAACTCAAACGCAATAGGTTCTACTGGTGATGGTATTGCAATTTGCTACAGAGCAGGAATACCTGTTAAAGATATAGAATTTGTTCAGTTCCATCCAACCGGACTTAGATCAACTGGAATTCTCGTTACTGAAGGGGCCAGAGGAGAAGGTGGATATCTTATAAACAATCAAGGCGAAAGATTTATGGCAAGATATGCTCCAAATAAAATGGAACTTGCTCCAAGGGATATGGTTGCAAGGGCAATTGAAACAGAAATCCTCGAAGGTAGAGGTTGGGGCGAAGGAATGAACGCTTATGTTCATCTTGACCTTAGACACCTTGGAGCTAAGAAAATAAAAGAAAGACTTCCTCAGATAAGAATGCTTGCAATAGATTTTGAAGGAGTTGACCCAATAGAAGAACCAATTCCAGTTAGACCAACTGCCCACTACTCAATGGGTGGAATACATGTAGAAGATTACAAAACTTCTATGACTCCCGTTAAAGGTGTTTATGCAGTTGGTGAATGTGCGTGTGTATCTGTTCACGGTGCTAACAGACTTGGTGGTAACTCACTTCTTGATATAGTTGTATTTGGAAAACCTGCTGGAGCTGCAGCTGCCGAATATGCAGAAAATATGCCAGAAGATACTTCTTATAATTATGCTGCTGAAGAAGAAAGAGCAAGAAAAGAAATTGAAGAACTTCTCAAGAAAGAAGGAACTGAGAACATAAATGACATAAGAACCGAAATGGCTCAGACTATGTGGGATAAAGTTGGAATTTTCAGAGAAGAAAAACCAATGCAGGAAGCTATAGAAAAAATTAAAGAGTTAAAAGAAAGATATAAAAACCTTGCTCCAGGAGACAGCAGTAAGTTATTTAACACTGCATTAATAAATTATCTTGAGCTTGGAAACCTTTTAGATTTAGCTGAAGCTATTGCTGTTACAGCTGAAATGAGAAAAGAATCAAGAGGTGCCCATGCAAGAAGAGATTATCCAAATAGAGATGATGAAAACTTCTTAAAGCACTCTTTAGCATATTACACAGAAGATGGACCAAAAGTAGAATATACAGAAGTAAGAATCACAAAATATCAACCACAAGAAAGAAAATACTAATCAAAAAGAGGGGCTATCCCTCTTTCTTTTTTTACTTTATTATTTCATTTATTGTTTTATAATTATTATTGCATTTTTATATTTTTATATTATATACTAAAGTTAGTTTATACTAACATAACGAGGAGAAAAAATGAGAAAATTACTCTCACTACTGCTTGTCTTTGCTGTTTCAATCTTTTTAGCATCTTGTGAAGGAAAAGGAAAAATAATTATTAAAGAACCTCCAAATGCTGATGTTTACATTAACGGAAAAAAAGTTGGTAAGACTCCAATTGAACTTGAACTTAGAGAAGGTAAGTACGACATTACAGTTGAAACAGACCCTTTTATTTCTGAAACAAAGAAAAATGTACAGGTTTATTTTGACAAAACTATAGTTTTAAAATTCAACCCAACCCCAAAAGGAATTTTAGAAGTCCAGTCAAACCCAAGCGGTGCAGAAGTTTGGGATAATAAAGTTTATCTAGGAAATACTCCTCTAAAAGAAAAGTTAGACCCGGGGCTTCATAAAATCTTACTTTACAAAGGTAAATTAAGTGCAGAAAGAAAAGTTAATATAGAGTACAGAAAGACAACTAAACTTTTTGTTAACCTTGAAAAAGCTGTAGTACATGTTAATGCAAGTCCTTCTGATGCTACAATTCAAATTGGAAATGTAAAAATTAATAAATTTCCTTATACTTTAGAACTTGACGAAGGAACTTATAAAGTTATAGTAAGTAAGCCTCCATATACAGATGAATTTACTTTAAAAGTAAAAAAAGGCGATGAGATAAATGTCAGCTATACATTACAACCTGTTCAGCTTCCTCCAGTTCAAGCATATGGTCCTATCAAGTTCACACATAACAAAAAATATCTAATCTCTATGGGTAAAGCAGGTATTTATTTCTGGAACATACATAAGTTCAAACCTGAAATATCTCTTTACGATCCTGAAGACGTAAGAAACTTTGATAAATTTATAAACTTTAATATTACACAAAATGATGAATTTGTTGTTGGTATAAAGCCAATAAGAAAACTTGCTTATGCATTAAAAACAAAAGAGAAAAACGACAAAATTATTGTATGGGATTTAAAAACAACAGCTGTTAAATTTGCAAAACTTTACCCTATTGAAAGTAAATATCCATTCTTCATTGACAGCAATAAAATTTTACTTATAGAAAAGAATGGAAAGACAAATACTTTAGATATAACATCTTCAAAACTGGAAAAAATTGCAAATATTGGTGAAACAGTTACATCTGCTAAAAAATATAACAATTTTGTTATAGTAGGAACATCTAAAGGAAACTTATTTAAAATAGATCCTTCAAATGGAAGTTTAGCTAAATTGGCTTCTCTCTCATCTAAAGTTAATGATATCTTTGTAACAAAAGATGGAAATGTTTATGTTGCCTCAGATAAGGTTTATATTTTAGATGGTTCTTTAAAAGTAAAAACTACATTTAATACTAAAAAATCTCCTCTTGCTGTTGCTGTAACTCCTTCTGGAAAGATATTAGCAGTTTCATATGGAAAAAATGTTGAAGCTTTTGATTTAAAAACAGGAAAATCTTTATATAAAATAAGTAACCTACCAGTTAATATTATTTCAATGCTCTTTAGGGATGAAGAAATCTTAATTACAGCATCAGGTATAAAAACACCTTATGTGGCTATATGGAAAAACGGTCATAAGCTCAAAAAATGGGTACAAACTATTGAATAATAAAACGGCAGCCCTTAGCGGCTGCTTTTTTTCTAAAAAAAGCCTATAATATTTTTATATCTTTATAATTTCATCTTAGAGGTTTTTAGATAAATGTGCGGAGTTTTTGGTGTATTTGATCATAAAGATGCTGCTTATCTAACTTATTTAGGCTTACATTCTTTACAGCATAGAGGTCAAGAATCTGCAGGAATTGCAGTTTCTGATGGGTACGATATAAACTTAAAACTTGGACAGGGTCTCGTAACAAGGGCAATAAAATCTGAAGATTTGCAGGAAATGAAAGGAAGCCTTGCTATTGGTCATGTAAGGTACTCGACGGCTGGCGGTTCAAATCCCAAAAATATACAGCCGTTTTATGCCCATTTTTACGGCGGATCTTTTGCAATAGCACATAACGGAAATTTAGTTAATGCAGATAAAATAAGACTTGAGCTTGAAAAAGAAGGTGCTATTTTTCGCTCCACTTCAGATACAGAGGTGTTTGTTCATTTAATTGCAAAATCTAAAGAACCTCCACCGGCTCACATAATGCTGCATCAAAACGATAAGGAATTTATCCCGCTTGTTTTTAATGCAATGAGAAAGGTAAAAGGTGCTTACTCTTTAGTTATTTTAAGGGAAAATCAGCTTATTGCGGTTAGAGATCCATTTGGATTTAGACCACTAGTTCTTGGTAAGAATAAAAGCGGAAGTTATTTTGTAGCTTCAGAAAGCTGTGCTCTTGATATAGTTGATGCTGAATACTTAAGGGATGTTAAACCTGGAGAAGTGTTAGTTATAGACGATGCAGGGTTAAGGTCTTATTTCCCTCTGGAATTCCCAGAAAATGCAAAAAAATGTATATTTGAGTTTGTTTATTTTGCCAGACCAGACAGTTTAATATTTGGAGACTGGGTATATGAGATAAGAAAAGAAATGGGAAGAACCTTAGCAAGAGAGGTAAAAATAGATGCAGATGTTGTTGTCCCAGTATTAGACTCAGGACTTCTGGCTGCAAAAGGGTATTCAGAGGAAAGCGGTATTCCTTTTGAAATAGGTCTTGTTAGAAGCCATTATGTTGGAAGAAGTTTCATTCAGCCGGTACAAAGCATAAGGGATCTGAGCGTAAAATTAAAACTTAATCCTGTAAAACAAGTAATAGACGGAAAAAGAGTAATAATAGTTGATGATTCTTTAGTTAGAGGAACCACAAGTAAAAAAATTGTAAATATGCTTAGAAATGCAGGGGCTAAAGAGGTTCATCTTTTAATAAGCTCTCCTCCTGTAATAAGTCCATGTTATTATGGAATAGATACGCCTACAAAAGAAGAACTTATTGCTGCTAATAAATCCATAGAAGAAATTAGAGACTATATAGGTGCAGATTCCCTCCATTATCTTTCGCTTGAGGGAATGATAGGAGCAGCAAATAAATATAAGCAAAAAGGCTTTTGTACAGCCTGTTTTACAGGAGATTATCCCGTTTTATGATTCAATAACTTCAACTATAATAGCTTCTCCAGGGCAGTCCTGCGCTGCCTCCATAGCTCTTTCTGCCAAATCTCCTTCAAGTACAGCCCCATTTCCTCCTAGTTCCTCTTTAACCTGTGATATTTCATCTCCTCTATCTTCAAATATTTCTGGATAGTTGTCGTAGCAATTTCCACATCTTGTACATAAATCCTCATCAACATAAACTTTAACTTTCATATTTTCTCCCATATATAATAATGTTATTAAGTATAAACTTAGGAGCTGATTGATTAAATGTCAAGAATAAATGAAGTTTTTAAAAAGATAGAAAAAAACGGTCTTGATGCCTTTTTATTTTCAAGTCAGGTAAATGTTTTTTATCTTTCAAGGTTTAAATCTTCAAATGCTTATGTTGTATTAACAAAGAATAAAAAGTATTTTTTTACAGATGCAAGATATTATGAAGGTGCAAAAGAAAAGTTAAAAGACTGGGAAGTTATTCTTTTAAAAGAAAGATTAAAAGAACTTCAAAATTTTTTACTTGATAATAATTTCCAAAAAATTGGTTTTGAAAAAGATAAATTTACTATTTCATTTTATGAAAATTTTGTAAAAGATAACGATTTAGATAAAAAACTTGTAGGATTTAATGGATTTTTAAATGATATTAGAATTATTAAAACAGAAGAAGAAATAGATATTATCAGGCAAGCAGTATGGAAAATAGATAATGTATATCAAAAAATACTTAAAGAAGTTAAAGAAGCTAAAACAGAGCTTGATGTTAGAAGAAGAATTGTAAATTATATATTTGAAGAAGAAGGTACGGGCGAAAGTTTTCCTGCGATAGTTGCTTCTGGAAAACATTCAGCAGTGCCCCACTGGGAAACATCAACTTCTCCAATAGAAAAAAACGCTCTACTGCTTATAGATATGGGTCTTGTTTACAAAGGGTACTGCTCTGATTTTACAAGAACATTTGCTGTAGGAAGTGTGGACGACGAGCTAAGGAAAATATATGAAATTGTAAAAGAAGCCCACATTGCAGCTACAGAGGCTGTAAAAGAAGGAATACCAATAAAGGAAATAGATTTAGCAGCAAGAAATGTTATAAAAAAGGCAGGTTACGGCGAATATTTTGTTCACACTACAGGACACGGTATAGGTGTTGAAATACACGAAGAACCGAGAATATATAAAACTGTGGAACAACCTTTAAAAGAAAATATGGTTTTCACAATTGAACCTGGAATTTATCTTCCTAACAAAGGCGGTGTAAGATTAGAAAACATAGTGGTTTGCAAAAAAGATAAAGCAGAAGTTTTAACAAGGACGCCACTTGATTTTGTGGAAATTTTATAATAGTATTGTCAAATTTTTGCTTGAGGTGTTAATCTTTTGTCAGGGTTTAATATCAATGGTTTACGAGGATTTTAATCAAAAAAAGTTCCAAAATCGAGGGGGAGCAGGGCATTTTTGAGGTAATTTTTGCAAAAATTGCCTGCAAAACCGCATAAAATAAGGAAAAGGGTTTTAGAAGGTTGTCAGGCTTATTTGTTGCGCATTAGAAAAAATTGATGTATAATTTGTAGGAAATTCGGGTACTTGGCATTTTGAATATGGCTTAAAATGCGAGTTTCAGAGGGATCTTGTTCGCCTTCGGCTCACCAATTTGCCTTCGGCAAAAGTGCACTCCCCCGATTTTTTAAGGGCATTGCGACTCAATGCTTAATAAAATCCTTACACATTTTGTATTTGGTTTAATCTTACTCGCACTCCCCCGATTTTTTAAGGGCATTGCGACAAGAAAAATTCCGTGTCTAATTTCTACCCAGTCACCGACTTTGTACTCGCACTCCCCCGACTTTTTAAGGGCATTGCGACATAATCACTCTATCTGGGTATAAGCTGTTATCATTAACTCGCACTTCCCCGACTTTTTAAGGGCATTGTGACTAGTATCTTCAGGATTTCCACAACATCCCTTTCGACTCGCACTCCCCCGACTTTTTAAGGGCATTGTAGTTTACTCTGTATTTAAAATTAAAACAGTAAATTTATGTATATTTTTATAAAACTTTTTTTGAATATTTATTTGCTTCAACAAAGTTAGTTTACGATAGAGTCGTGTAAAATGATTGATTTTTATTAGATATTGCCGTATATTTATAAAAAGTTTTAATTTAAAAGGTTAAAACATTGGAAGAAATTTTTTATAGATTCAATCCATGGTGGGAAGAAGACCTAAAATTAAACTTTATTGATAGACCTAAATACACACTTCCTTTACTGTCATCTATTGAGAATAAATCCATTGAAATAATTACAGGGCTTCGCCGTATAGGTAAGACATCTATAATGAAACTGCTTATAAAAAAGCTAATAGAAGACAAAAATATATCACCTAATCACATATTTTTTATATCCTTAGATTTCTACAAACTAGAAGAATTAAGTATTTTAGACATAGTTGAAGAATATTTAAAATTACAAAAAATATCATTTTCAGAAAAAGTTTATCTCTTTTTAGATGAAATTACCTATAAAAAAGACTTTTCCATTCAACTGAAAAATATATACGACCTTTACAATGCAAAAATATTTGTTTCTTCATCTTCAGCATCAATCCTAAAAGATAAAAATTTAACAGGAAGAGAAAGAATTACAGAGGTTTTACCTCTTGATTTTCAAGAATTTCTAGATTTTAAAGGCATAAAGATTAAAAAAGCAGATAGACATCTGTTAAAAGCATATTTTGAAGATTATATGAAAATCGGAGGGATTCCAGAATATGTTTTAACCGAAGATATAGAGTATATAAAGCAGTTAATAGATGATATTATCTACAAATATATAATTGCTATGCACAATATAAAAGAGAAAACAGCTGTTAAAGAATTTTTCCTTTTGTTAATGGAAAGAGCAGGAAAACAATTAAGTTTGAACAAAATGTCAAAAATGTTAGGTATAAGCGTTGATACGGCAAAAAGATTTTTTGAGTATTTTTTAGATACATACATAATCTACGCAATAGAAAGGTGTGGAAAACTAAACGAAAGATTAAGATCACCCAAAAAGATATATGCTGGTGATGTTGGAATAAGAAATATAATCACTGGATTTAGAGATTTAGGAGCTGTGTTTGAAAATTTAGTTTTTTTAAAAATAAAAGATAAAAATCCCTGTTATGTTTTACAAGATGGTATAGAAATTGACTTTTTGACAGAGGATAAAACTCTTATTGAAGTAAAATATGGAAGAGATCTAAGTGAAAAACAGTTTAGATTATTTAAAGAATTTCCCGTAAAAAAGAAAATATTAGTTGATAGTATCGAAAAATACCAAAATTTATAAGAACGTAATAGTATTATCAGCATCAAATCAAAAAGTAAAATTGGTTATTATGTTGTTTATATTTATTCTTTTTTAACAAGAAGTACATCAAATCCAATCACTTTTTTGGTAGTGGTTGAAACATATTGAAACTCATTATTTTCTTCCTCTAATGTTATAATCGCTCCTGCAATACTTGGAATTTTCTGACCACCTGTAACATCTATGATAATGTCAGATTTTCTCTTTGCTTTTCCTGTTTTTCTTAAAGTTTTAATTGCATTTTGTAATGCTTCATACACCTTTTCTATATCTTCAAAGTCTACTTGCTCTTTATATCTTTCAATGTTTATATTTTTATTTCGAAATAATCTTTTTGTAAATTTTTTAAATTCGTCAAACTGATTAAAAGACCTATCTGAAGTTATAACTATTACATTTTCAAGTTTAGGAAGATGATGATTTATAGCTACTGTAGGCATTTCCCAGCTTATTTTTTTATCTTTAAAATCTTCCAATGATTTTATTTCTTCTAGTTCTTCAAGCTTTGCATTTAAAGGGCTTAAAAATAGTATCAGGTTTTTTGTTTTTTTAGGAGAATGGGATTTTACATCAATGTTAACATCTTTAAATTTTTCTAAAGCCTTTTTAGCCCAAAAATAAAGTAAAACAGAAACAACAGCTCCAGACCCTAATTGAACAAATGGAAAAATATTTTCTTTCCCTAATTTACCAAAACCTATTTTGACTATTTCTGCAAGTCCATCTACAGTCCAGCCAAATGCAAGTGTAAAGAGAAATAATATAAAAAAAGTTTTAAAATTTATTAAATTTCCAAAAAGATTTTCAATAGTTTTAACCTCTGAAACTCTCATTTAAAAGCCCCTAAAAATTTATTTTCTCCTATTTTAAAAAATTTATGTCAGAAATTAAATCTTTTTGTAGTTCATAAAAATATAACTTTTAAAATTTGGGAGGTTTATTTATGAGAAACAAAGCTTTAAAGGCAGTTACAATTTTAGGATCTGCAGTTTTAATTGCTTCCTGTGGAGGTGGTGGAGGTTCTGATTTTGGAACTGATTCTTCTGCAGTTGGTAATGGTTCATCTTCAAGTTCTAGTTATTCAGTAAATTTAAAATCTTTATCAATTCAGGAAAGTGTTCCAGATAATGTTATTCAGCCGGGAGAAACTTTTTATATTAAATGGAATGTAGATTTTTCTGGAGCAAGTCTATACCGCATTGACTTTTTTGCACTTTCTGATAATAATGTCCCAGATTCTACAGATTCTCCATCTTCTCAATTTGCAGGAGTTAATTGTATAGGTTCTTTAGTGGATTGTTCAAAAGGTTTAAAATGCAGTTATACAAAGGAAATAGATGATTACGGAAACACTAAATACTATTTAAATTGCTCTTCTTACTCTTCTATTCCTAATTATGAAGGCTGGAGTACCCCACAGAAAAAAGAGATTGATCCTTACTCTGTAAATTACCTTGGAGCTGATGCTATGATATACGAATATAAACTAAATGGTTATGCTGTTGATGTTGTAGAACACCATTCAAAAAAATCCATTTCTTTCACTTTAGGTTTTTAAAACTTTGGGGCATATGCCCCTTTTGAATATTTTTTTTATAAGCTTTCTTACAATATCTCGGCTATTGTTACACCCATTCCGCCTTCTGAATACTGGGCATCTTTATATCTTATTTTATATGGACATTCATCAAGATACTCCCTAACTGCTTTTCTTAGTTTTCCTGTACCGTAACCGTGTATTATTCTAATATTTGTATATCCTTCTAATACAGCTTTATCTAAATACTGACTTAATTTATTTATAGCTTCTTCTTTAGTTAAACCAATTAAATTTATTTCGTTGCTTATATTAGTTTTACTTTTTTTAATATGAAACTTAGTTTTTTTCTCTTTCTTTACTTCATTGACCTTTTCTAAATCTTTAATATTTACCCATATTTTAATTCCGTTAAAGTTTACATTGGCTTTATTTTCTCTTACAGATATTACTTCTCCAACTGTATTTTTACCTTTTATTTTTACTTTGTCTCCTATATTTAGCTCTTCTATTTCAACTAATTCATCATTTTTGTTTAGATTTTCTAAAGTTGAAATAACTTTCTTGTTAAATTCTTCTATTTTCTTTCCAGATCCTGAAGATTTTATTTCTTCAAGTATTGAATATCCTTCTTTTTTAACTGATTTAACAAACTCTTTAACCTCAGATATACTTTCTTTCCATTTTTGTTTCTTTAATCTCTCAAGTTCAGAAGATAATTTTTCGTATTTTCTTTTTTGCTCCTCAAGTTCTTTAACTAATTTTTCATATTTTTCTTTTTCTTTTTCATGTAGCGTTTTTAAATTTTCAAGTTCTTCTATTGCTTCATTTAAAGAAAGATTGTCTTTATTTAAATAATTTTTAGCTATTTTAAGTACATTTTCATCAATTCCTATTTTTTGAGCAATGTAAAACGCCATACTTTGTCCAACAGAATTGTATAAAAGCCTGTAAGTAGGTTTTAGATTTTCCTTATCGAATCCAACCGATGCTACTGTAAAATAATCATCAGATAAGGCATAAAGCTTTATTTGCTTAAAGTGCGATGTTGCTGCAATATATGATTTTTTATTTTTTAAATATTCAAGAATACCAATACCTATACTAGAGCCCTCATCTGGATCTGTTCCGGGTATTAATTCATCAAGGAGTACAAGACTATTATCATCTACTTTATTTAGTATTTCTTTTATATTTGAAATGTGCCATGAATATGTTGAAAGATTTTGTTCTATACTCTGATAATCACCAATATCAACAAATATATTATCAAAAATATTAATTTCACTTTCTTCATCTGCTGGAACAGGAATGCCTGTTTGAAATATTAAAGATAATAGACCTAGTGTTTTTAATGCTACAGTTTTCCCACCTGTATTAGGACCAGTTATTACAAGTCCTTTTTTATCTTTATCTAAAATTAAATCAATCGGTTTAAATTCTTTCTCGCTGAGTAAAAATAACGGATGTTTTGCATTCTTTAAATTAACATTTTCTGAAATCTCTGGAAATACTGCTTTTGTTTTACTGCTGTATTTTGCAATGGTATATAAATAGTCAAACTCAATAACTGCTTCAAATGTATTTTTAATATTGCTGTATTTGGCTCTTAATATATCTGTTAAAAACTTAAGTATTTTTCTTATTTCTATCTGTTCTTTAATTTTTAAATCAGAAAGTTTATTATTTAGTTCCACAACATTTAAAGGTTCTAAAAATATTGTATGACCAGTTGATGATCTATCGTGGATTATTCCTTTTAACTTTGAGGAAAAGTTTTCTTTAACAGGAACTACGTATCTATCTTTTCTAATTGTGATAATTCTTTCCTGTATTATATCTTCATAATTTGGGTTGTGAATTATATGTTCTAGAATTGATTTTATTTTCTGCTCAACATCTTTTTTACTTTTTCTAATACGGTAAAGCTCCCTGCTTGCACTATCTTTTACAAATCCAGATTCATCAATGCTGTCTTTTATAATTTTTTCTGTTTCCCTTGATGAAAAAAGTTTTTTATAAAGGTTTAAAAATTCTGTATTTTCTTTATTAAGTCTTTCTCTTAAGAAATTTTTTATTTCCCTGGAAGTACTTAAAATTTTTGTAATGTCTAATATTTCTATGGGAGAAAGTATGCTTTCTTCTATATACAAAAGTTTTAAACTTTCTTCAATATCAGGATAGTTTGATAAAGGGAAAAAGCCTCCTTTACTGTATATATCAAGAAATCCCTGGGTTAAATTTATTTTTCTTTTTATTTTTTCAGCATTTTTTATAGGGCGAAGTTTTTTTATTTTTTCTTTTGTTTTTTCATTTTCGGTAAATTCTGATAATTTTTCTAAAAAATTTTCATATTCTAAAAGCTGTAAATCTCTATTTCTCATTTTACCTCTGATTTAATTTTTTATTTACCACAAATAATATTCTGATACTTATATTTTTCAACCAAAAGTAATATAATATACTAATAAGAGCTTATTTTTAAGAGGTCAGATTTGCTTCTCCACGCAGTTGTAAAAGGAAGAGTTCAAGGTGTAGGATTTAGATATTTTACCCAAAAAATAGCCCATGAACTTGGATTAAAAGGCTGGGTAAGAAATAACCCTGATGGAACTGTTGAAGTTTGGGCTGAAGGAGACGAAAATACCTTAAAGATATTTCTAGAGCATCTGAAAGAAGGACCGCCTTTAGCGATAGTTGAGAATATAGATTACAAATTTTTAGAAGAGGAAGGAGGTTTTACCGATTTTGAAATTAGGTATTAAAGCTTTTTTATTATCGCTTATTATTACTATATTTACATATGCGTATACTTATCATACCGTAAGGTCAGGAGAAAGTCTTGCATTAATAGCAAAAAAATACGGTGTCAGTGTACAAGAAATAATAAAACTAAATAATTTAAAAAAGCCTTATATTATTAGACCAGGAGAAAAGCTCAAAATACCTTCAAAAAAAGTTGCTAAAAAGCCAAGAAATAATTCATGTTCTTTATATCATAAGGTTAAACCAGGAGAATCTTTAATTACAATAGCAAAAAAGTATCATGTATGGGTAAAGGATATAAAAAGATTAAATAAATTAAATTCAAATGTTATAAGAGTTGGACAGGTATTATGTATAAAAGAAGGAAAAGCAGTTTCCAAAAATAAAAACCGTAAAAAATCCAGTAAAAAAGTAAAAATAAAAAAAGAAATTACGACAAAAATCGTATACCATAAGGTAAGACCAGGAGAAAATTTATCATTAATTGCTCAAAAGTATAATACGTCAATAAGAGAAATAATAAAGCTAAATAATTTAAAAAAGCCTTATATTATCAAACCAGGACAAAAACTAAAAATAAAAAAGAAGATTGTTAAACTTAAAAGAATTACAGAAGAAGAAAAAGCAAAAACAGTTAAAAAATCAATGCCATTTGGTTTTATATGGCCTGTTGACAAAGGAGAGGTTATAGCTAAATTTGTAAATTCTACAACTTTAAGACATTTAGGAATTGATATAAAAACAGACTGCAGCGTGCCTATAAAGGCTGCAGAAAATGGAAAAGTAATTTATGCAGGTGATAGTATAAAAGCATACGGAAATTTGGTAATAATAAAACATCCTAACAGATATAATACAGTTTACGGTCATATTGGAAAAATCATGGTTAAAGACGGTCAGTATGTTAAAAAAGGAGATATTATAGGCTTTACAGGAAAGCTAAACAATGGTAATGACTGCGGTGTTTATTTTGAAATAAGAAAAAATGCTTCACCTGTAGATCCATTAGTTCTATTACCAAAAAAAGGAGAGGTTAAAAACTAAATGCAGTATGAAGAGTTTCCGAGAATAAAAAGACTTCCCCATTATGTTTTTGCTATTGTAAATGAATTAAAAGCAAAAATGAGAAGGGAAGGGGAAGATATCATAGATTTTGGTATGGGAAATCCAGATTTACAACCTGCCAAACATATAATAGATAAATTATGCGAATCTGCAAAGAAAAAACATACACATAGATACTCTATGTCCCAGGGTATTCCAAGACTCAGAAAAGCAATTGCAGATTTTTATGAAAGAAGGTATGGAGTAAAACTTGATCCAGAAACAGAAGCCATAATGACTATTGGTTCAAAAGAAGGAATCTCCCATTTAATGGTTGCAATGCTTGAACCTGGGGATATTGCGCTTGTCCCAAGTCCGAGATACCCTATACATTATTATGCTCCTGTAATTGCAGGTGCTAGTGTTTTGACTGTTCCCCTTCCTCTTGAAGGTACAGATAGCGAAAAACAAGAAAAATTTTTAAAAAGCATCTATGAATCTTATGAAGACAGTTACCCACAGCCTAAAGTTTTGCTCTTAAACTTTCCTAACAACCCAACCACTATGACTGTTGATATAAACTTTTTTAAAGAAATTGTTGCTTTTGCAAAAAAGAAAGGACTGTGGGTTATTCATGATTTTGCTTATGCTGACCTTTGTTTTGACGGCTACAAAGCGCCTTCCATACTTGAAGTTGAAGGTGCAAAAGATGTTGCTGTAGAACTTTATTCTATGACAAAAGGTTTTTCTATGGCAGGCTGGCGTGTTGGATTTGTTTTAGGAAATCCCACAATTGTTTATAACTTAAAAAGATTAAAAAGCTATCTTGATTATGGAACTTTTACTCCAATTCAAGTTGCATCAGTCATTGCACTTGATAGCGATTACTCAATTGTTGAAAAAGCAAGAGATACTTACAGTAAAAGATTAGATGTACTTGTAGAAGGATTGAATAAAGCAGGATGGCCTGTGGAAAAACCCAAGGCAACAATGTTCTTATGGGCAAAAATTCCTGAAAAGTTTAGAGATATGGGATCTGTAGATTTTAGTATGAAACTTTTAAAAGAGGCCAAAGTTGCAGTGGCTCCTGGGGCAGGTTTTGGAGAACACGGTGAAGGATATGTTAGATTTGCAGTTGTTGAAAATGAAAAGAGAATAAGACAGGCTGTTAGAAATATAAAGAAATTTTTAAAAGAAAATAAATGAAAAGAGCAAAACTAAAAGTTGATAATATAAAAAAATCATACAAAAACAAAGAAGTTCTTCACGGTATAAATCTTGAAGTAAATGAAGGTGAGATAGTTGGGCTTCTTGGACCAAATGGTGCAGGAAAAACTACAACATTTAAATGTTTGCTTGGGTTTGTAAAACCAGATGAAGGTAATATATACCTAAATGATGAAAATATAACAGATCTTCCAGTTTATGAAAGGGCAAAAAAGGGTATATCTTTCCTGCCACAGGAAAGTTCTATTTTCAAGGACTTAACGGTATGGGAAAATATCATTATTTTTTTAGAGTTTCAGTACAGTGATAGAAAAAAAATAAATGATAGAGCAAAAGAACTTTTAGAAGAATTTGGTATATATCACTTAAAGGATCAAAAAGCTTCTACACTTTCTGGTGGAGAAAGAAGAAGACTTGAAATAGCAAGAAGTTTAATTATAAATCCTTCTTTTTTGCTTTTAGATGAGCCGTTTGCAGGGGTTGATCCTGTTTCAGTTAAAGAGATAAATAATCTTGTTCTTTCATTGGTAAAAAAAGACATAGGAATTGTTATAACTGACCATAATGTGAGGGAAACATTAAAAATTACAGACAGGGCTTATATTATTGCCCACGGAACAGTTATAGCAGAAGGGCCTCCATCTAAAATAGTTGAAGACCCTTATGTTAAGAAAGTATTCTTAGGTGAAGATTTTGTATTAGTTTAAAACTCTTCTTCTTCTCTTTTATACTCAAAAATTATTTCTATAATTAAAAACACTATTGAAATTATATTTGCAACTGCTGCTCCAACAGCAAGACCTATGGCTAAAGGCACATGAATTCCAGTAAAGTAAAGTATTGTTGCCGGAATTAAATGAAGATCGGCAACAAGGGCGGTAGCGAGCATTTCTGCAGAAAGTATTTTCTTAGCACCAAATTTTAAAACTGTAGCGATAAGATTTACGGTTATAGCAATAACAAGTTGATAGGGATCGTGACTAAAAATAAATCCTACATTACTTGTTAAAGCCAGTACGATAAAAAAATCAGACCACACTTTTCCCCAGTTTATCATTCTACTTCCACCTCTTCCATTTTTTCTTTCATTTCTTCCTCATATTCTTCAAAGAATTCTTCAGCTCTTCTTAATGCTTTTGGATGACCTAAAATTAATAAAGAATCACCTTCTTCTATTATTGTGTTTCCTGAAGGAGCAATTTTCATTTTTCCATCTTTCCTTATAATAGCAACAATTGTAGCTCCTGTTTCTTGTCTCATTTTAATATCTTTTAATGTTTTTCCTATTAAAGGAGAACCTTCTGGTATTTTAATTTCTATTATGTCTATATCCGTTCTTTCACCGTAAGCTATCTGCTCCATAAATCTTGATATTGTAGGCGAAGGTGGATGAAGAACCAAAGATGAAATTCTTCTCCCTATTGTCACACTTGGAACAATTACTTCGTTTGCACCAAGTAATTTCATTTTTTCTGCAGCACCTTCATTTGTTGCTGTTGCTATAATGTAAAATTCATCCTTGTCAGGTCTTATTAGTCTTGCTGTTACTATCACGGATAAATCTTGTGTATTTTCTTCAAATGCGGAAACTAATCCTTTAGCTTTTTCTATGCCAACACCAAGCAAAACACTTCTTTTGTAAGGCTCATCAAATACATAATATTCAATTCCAAAATTTCTTATCTGAGGTTCTTTTGATTTATCTGGTTCTATTAAAACAACTTTAATACCTCTTTTCCTAAGGTTCTTTATAACCTCTTTAGTTATTTCATCAAAATTACAGATAATGTAATGCCCATGTAATTTTTCCATAGCTTTATACATCCTCCAGTATCTATAAATATTAGCTATATCACTTTGCAAAAAAACCTGTACTGTTGCGACAAGACCGTATAAATATGCAAGTGGAAATGCAATCATTAGAAATATAATTGAGAACAACCTATTTGCTTCTATATTCCCTGAGTAACCTTCTGTATAACCTACTGTTGATATTGAGATTACAATATGAAATAGATAATTTAATACACTTTTTCCATCAGTTTTGTTGTTTATTATCATTAATGATAATACACCCATTCCAGTTGTAAAAATAACAACCATTAAAGGCCATCTTAATTTAAGAAGAACGTTGTAAAATTTTTCTTCATATATGGCTCTATAGTTTTTAGGTTTTACTTTTCCGTAATGGGGAATTTTTTTCTTCTTTTTAAAGCCCATTTAAAAGTTCCTTTAATTTATCTTCTTTCAAATTAGAGATATCTATATTAGAGATAAATTTTAGAATATATTTTCCAAAAATATCAAACTCTAAATTTACTAAATCTCCAGGTTTTCTATATTTTAAATTGGTGTTTTCAAGTGTGTGGGGGATAATATTTATTGAAATTTTATCGCTGTAAATATAATTTACAGTCAAACTTATACCATCAACAGCAATAGAACCTTTTTCTATTACAAGATTTTTATATTCTGCAGGTATTTGTATTAAAAGTTCTGTATGACTACCTAAATTTTTCATTTCTACTATTTTTCCTGTTGTATCTACATGTCCCTGAACAATATGACCTCCGAGTCTATCTGAGGCTTTTAAAGCTCTTTCTAAGTTAACATAATCTCCTATTTTTGCATATCTGAAATTTGATCGGTTAATTGTTTCATTGGAAAGCTCAAAAGCTACTTTATCATTTTTTATATCAACTACAGTTAGACAAACTCCGTTAACTGCTATGCTGTCCCCAAGTTTTGCATCTTCCAGTACCTTTTCAGCTTTTACGTATAAAAGCATACCGTCAGATTTTTTCTGCAGGCTGTCAATCTGGCCGACTTCTTCAATGAGTCCTGTAAACAACTTTATCCTCACTTAGCTTTTTGTAAATTACATAATTAGTATAAACCTTTTTTACATAATCTCTTGTTTCGTCAAATGGATGGGTTTCCACAAATTCTGCAATATTTTTAGGATTGAACCTTTTTAAAGCTCTTTTTACATTTGTAGCACCACCGTTATAAGAAGCTACTGCATAAAAAATATTTCCATTAAACATGTCTAATAGATACTTCAAGTACCATTTGCCGTAGTCTATAGAAACATAAGGATTAAACATATGAGTTATATCAAAATTTTTGTCTTTTCTTTTTTGTGCTGCCCAGTAAGCAGTTTGAGGAATAAACTGCATTAAGCCAACTGCATTTGAAAAAGATATTGCTTTATAATAAAAAAGGCTTTCCTGCTTCATTACTGCATATACTAAAGGGTTTAAGCTGCCAAATGGTTTAATATATCTTTCATCAGGGGTTAAATTTTTTACTATAACTTCGGGCATAACTTGCTTTAGATAATCTAAATTTCCTGTTTTTTTATAAAAATAATTAGCTTCACGGTAAGCCCATTTGTATAAATTACCATTTTTCTTTAAAGTTTCTATTAATTTATCTTTCTTTAATTTAACCAGATCAGTATCAATTTTTAAATTTTTAGTAGATATGACTTTATAAAAATCTATTTTTTCTGAAGCTTTAACTTTATTTAGATATTTTCTATTGTTAGATGAAAGATAAAGCCAGTAGTTAAGTTTATTTTTATTCTTTATAAAAGATTTATTTTTTGTTAGATAATGAAAGGCTTTGTTCTTACTATTATAAAAATAGGCGTATAAAAATGTGTACCATATCTTATCTTCAGACAAAGGTAAAAACTTTTTAAAATAAAAAAAGTAATCATTTTTCTTATAATGAAATGCTTTTTTCATCAAAGCTTTACCAAGCTTTTCGATATACTTTTTATTTTTTGTTTTTAAAAGCCTGTCAAAATAGTATTTCCTTTCCTTCCAGTTTTTTGCATAATATCCTAAAATATAAAGTCCTACTGCATACCATTTTGATTTAGTATTTATTTGAGATAGAAAATACTTTGCTTTTTTCATATCCTTAATTTTTACATATAAATAAAGATAGTAATATGAGGTTTTATCTGAAGATTTTATTAAAGGGAGAATACCAAGTGCCCTTTTATACATTCTTTTTGATATTAATTTATCAACAGCTTTTTGCAGTTCCTTTTGAGGTAGTTTTTTATAAATTTCTAAAAATGTTTTATATCCGTAATTTCTATCATATATATATTCAGTAGCAAGAAGTTTTTTTAAAGAAATATCATTAAAAATATTTGCTTTTAAATAAATATAGAAAGGAATGTTATCTTCATCTAAAGCTTTTTCATCAATTTTACCTAAATAAAATTTTGCAGTTTTAAAATCTTTTTTATAAAAAAAATCTCCAGCAAGTTTTAGATAAAGGTAACTATCTACAGCATAACGAGGGTTTTTATTTAAAATAGGTTTTTCGTCGTAAAGTAGATTTATTTGAGAAATAAAGTAATCTTTATAAGGTTTTAATTTTTTTTCTTTTATTTGTGAAAAACAGGTTTTAGCTTTTAGAAATTTTTCTTCTTTAAAAAGTTCATAGCAAGAATAAAAATCCTTAGAAAAAGAAACGCTAAAAAACAGCAGTACTAAAATTAAATACTTCATTTTATTTTATTAAACATTTTCAAATACTTTTTTGCAACATCTGAATCGTCAAAATGGTAAATATTATCACCTATTATTTGATATGTTTCATGTCCTTTTCCTGCAATTAAAACAACATCGTTTTCTTTTGCCATCTTTATTGCTTCTTTTATTGCCTGTTCTCTATCTATAATTTCAAATATTGTTTTTTTATATTCCATTCCTGCTTTTATATCTTCAATTATATCTTTTGGATCCTCTGACCTTGGATTGTCAGAGGTCAGTACTATTACATCTGCGAGTTCCTCGGCTATTTTTCCCATTTTGGGTCTTTTTGTTTTGTCCCTATCACCACCTGCACCAAACACAACTATTATTCTTCCTCTTTTTAGTTTTTGTATACTTTTAAGTATATTTTCAAGTGCATCGGGAGTATGGGCATAATCGTTTACAACTAAAAAATCATTTGAATAAACTATTTCGAATCTTCCTCTTATAGGCTTTAATTTTGTTGTAGCTTCTTTTAAAAACTCAATGTCTATGCCGTATCTTGCAAGAAATGAAAAAGCTGCAGATATGTTGTAAATATTAAAATCTCCCCTTAATTTAGAATAAAGGTTAAACTGTTTTCCCTGAAAATTTACAGTAAAAAAACAGCCTTCAGGTTGAGTTTGCATATCAATTATTTTGAATTTATCACTTTTGCGTCCGTAAGAAATCACATTAGAAGTAGTTTTTAACTGTCTGTAAAGTCTTTCTCCGTAAAAATCGTCCACGTTTACTGAAAATACTGCTGCTTTATTTTTTTCAGCTACATAATCAAAGAACATCTTTTTTGCTTTAAAATAGCTTTCCATGTCCTGATGGTAATCTAAATGATCCTGCGTTAAGTTTGTAAATATTCCACCTTCAAAATTAAGCCCGTATATTCTCATCTGATGTGCAGCGTGGGAAGAAACTTCCATTGAAACGTATTTTGCACCTTTTAAAAGCATCTTTCTTAGTATTTTATTTAAATGAATTGAATCTGGAGTAGTCCTGCCAGCATCAAAAACATAATCCTTAAATCTGTACCAAATAGTTCCTATTACTCCAGTATCTTCTCCATATAAGGATAAATACTGTTCTATCAGATTGGAAACTGTTGTTTTACCGTTTGTCCCTGTTACTCCAATTAATTTTAATTTTTCAGATGGTTTTCCGTAAAAGCGGTTTGCTGCTATACCCTGTGCTTTTCTTGTATTATTTGATAATGCAACTGTTACAGGATATTTCTTTAAATTTTTAAAATATTTTTTATCCTCTATTAAAACTGCTTTTGCTCCTTTTTTTACAGCATCTTCAAGAAAAAAATGACCGTCTTGCTTAACACCCTTAACTGCAATAAATAAACTGCCCTTTTTAACATTTTGTGAATTATTAGTAATATGAATAATACTTTGCGAGCCTTTATCCTGAAGAATATCAAAACCGGCTAAAAGTTTGTATTTGTTCATACTTCAAGCATATTTTTAACAGTTTCATAGGCACATTCTTTCAGTGCCGGTAGGTTGTATCCACCTTCAAGCATAAATAAAAACGGTGTATTTGCAGACTTAAGTATGCTTTTTACAATTTTACTTACACCTTCTGTTGATACTTCAAGGTAAGTTAAAGGGTCATCTTCGTGTAAATCATATCCAGCTGAAACTAAGATGATGTCAGGTTTAAAATTTTCTACAAGTTCAGGTAGAAGCTGGGAATACACCTTTATATATTCTTCATCTCCTGTTCCTGCAGGAAAAGGCACATTATAAGTATATCCGTATCCTTTCCCTGCTCCTTTTTCATCTTTAGAGCCGGTTCCAGGATAAAAAGGATATTCGTGGGTTGAGAAATAAAAAACTGTATCATCTTCATAAAATGCTTTTTGTGTTCCATTTCCATGGTGGGCATCAAAATCAACTATAAAAACCTTTTCAAAACCTTTTTGCTGTGCATATCTTGCTGCTACTGCGATATTATTAAAAATACAAAAACCCATAGCCTTTGAGTGCTCTGCGTGATGCCCAGGAGGTCTAACATTTGCAAAAACCCTTTCAACTACACCTTCTTTTATCTTATCTACAGCTTCAAGACCTGCCCCTACGGCATATACTGCAGCTTCGTAAGAAAATATCCCGCAGTGTGTATCAGGATCAAGCTGAGTTCCTCCTGCAGAACATAAATCCATAATTTCCTGAGGATAGTAAAAGTCGTGAACAAGTGCTATTTCTTTTGCTGTTGCTTTTCTTGGTTTTATCTCAATAAGGTTTTCTTTTAAAGGTTCTACTCCTTTATCTATCCATGAAACCCTGTCAGGTTTTTCTGGATGCCCTTCTGGAACCCAGTGTTTTGTGTAAATCTCATCAAATATATATCCAACTTTTTTCATTTTGTTTTTCCTGCTTTTAAAATCTTAAAGAAATTTTTTATTTTATCTATTATAGAAACTTTTGGAGGTTTTTCCAATTGTTTGACAGGAGCCTCAAGAGGTGCTGAAAATCTATCCATAAAGTTGTCAAGTAAAATAAACCTGTCGCAAACCTTTCTCAATTCAAAAGAACTTGTTCTTTTAAAAGATGCATTTTCAACTCTTTTCCCAAGCTCTTGAATTTCCTCAACTACAGGAACATAATCACTGTCTCCACTTACAAGAATTGCTGTATCATAAGCATTTCTAAATGCAAGACTTACCATATCAGTTGCAAGCAAAACATCAACACCTTTCTCAATAAAACCTTCTGGAGTTTTCTTTAAAGGCATTGTCTTTACTTTTATACCGAGGTTTTGAAGCTCGTTTAAAAATCCTTTTTGCTTTTTCCACTGTTCCTTCAAACTTTTATCTAAATCCTGCGTAGGAACTCCTGTGTAAAAATAAGCCCTTAAAAGCCATCTATCTCTTCTTAAAAACTCAACTAATTTTTTGTAATTTATCTTTATTTTGTAATGATTTGAAGCGTGAAACATATTCCCTGCATCTATAAAAATAGCTATTTTCTCATTTGGGTATCTGTATTCTATTTTTTTACCGTTTTTAGTTTTAAATAGTTTATCTAAAAGCATATAACCTCCAGAGATTTTTTATTTAAAATTATTTTAAAACCGATGAGATGTCAAATTACTGCTTTTTTAAGACTGCAGTATATTTCTTTTCAAACAGATCTTTTTGTAAAAAAATAAGTTTAAGGTCTTTGTATTTTTCTAGCTCTTTTAAATATTTTTTTCTTGTTAATATGTAGGTTCCTTTTGGAAGTTCTTTTACATTCTTAGCTTCTTTTATAGGAGTTTTTATATAAAAAGCAAACGCAGGATTGAAATTTTTATAATATACAACTTTTTTTTTATCTATAAGTTTTAAAGACTGCATAACAGGATTTCTTTTGTCAATTGGAGGAAATAAAATGTAGAAAAACAGCAAGTTAAAAATAAAACTTCCTATAAAAAGTGTAAAAATCATCCTTTTAGTATTTTTAATAAATATTAAAGCAAATATTCCAAAAGCTGTTAAAAATAAAAATGAAAGTCCTATATAAGCTAAATCTGAAACAGCAGGCTCATTTTTTAGTCCAGAGTAAGCTCCGACAGCAAGTAAAATTGTTATTAATATGAAAACAAGTATGCTGTAAGTTTGGGATTTGGAATATTTTGAATTTGCCAAGTAATATCCAATTAAAACTGCTAAAGGAGGATGAGAAGGAACTGTATAATTTGGGAGTTTTGTACTTGAAATGGCAAAAAATCCTACATAAACTGTCGCAAAAATAAATAAAAAAAGATTTGCTTCATTGTATTTTTCCTTTAAAGCCTTCTTCACTGCCTGTATTACAAATACTGAAAAAGGTAAAAGTCCTAAGAAAACAAATAAAAATGTTATTAAAAATATCCCGCCATGCCCTTCCATTGTGTCAGAAAATCTGTGTAAATTATGTTTAAAAATAAACTCTTTTATCCATATCCAGTTTGTTTTAAGTCCTACAGCTATATACCATGGAAGAGATATTAACAGGACTATTAAAATTCCCTTTATAGGTTTTAGCTTTTTAATAAACCCTAGATTTAAATGGTGGGTTATCATCATAAACAAAAATACAGTAATTGAAGGTAAAACTATGGCAACAGGCCCTTTTGTTAGAACTCCAAAAGCCATAAAAACATAAAAAAGCCAGAGGTATATATCCTTATTTTTTTTATAAAATAGATAAAATGAAAACAGTGAAGCATTAATAAAAAATATCAAATAAGGGTCTGGAACTGCCATATGAAACTGTAGAGAAAAATGAAGTGAAGCAAGTAAAACTACAGAAGAAAGTAATGCCACTTTTTCACTTAAAACTTTCCTTGAAAATAAAAATGTTATTAAAACTGTTAAAACTCCAAAAAAGGAAGAGAAAAATCTTGCAGAAAACTCATTAAAACCAAAAAGTTTGTAAGCAAAAATCATAAAATAATAATGCATTGGAGGCTTATCTGTTCTAAGTTCATAATTGAAAGTAGGTACTATAAAATCTCCTCTTTGAAGCATCTCTCTTGCAGCTACAGAGTTTTTTGCTTCATCAAGGCTGTAAATTGAAATATCCCAAATATTTGCGAAAAAGGAAAGTACAGAGAGAAATAATATTAAAAGTAGATATTTATCAGCCTTTTTCATCGTAAATTATTAGAAAGTAGGCTTTTGAGTATTTGCATACAGGGCATCTCCAGTTGTCAGGCAGTTCTTCAAATGCTATTCCTGGAGAAATCAGATGTTTTTCATCTCCTTTGGATGGGTCATAAACGTAACCGCATATTCTACATCTTCTTTTTCCTGTATCTAAGCTTTTAGTTATTATTTTTACGTCCATACTCAAAATTATAAGAGTTTTTAAAAGCATATGCAAAGGAAATAGTTTTATAATAATTAAAAAAATAGTAGGAGTAGTAAAAACATGAAAAAGATTTTAATGTTTGCAGTTTTAATTTTATTTAATTTATCATTTGCATCTAATATAGTTTTTCAGCCTGAAAAAAATGTTTATAAAAAAGGAGAGAAGATTTGTTTTTATTTAAAAAACAACTCAGATAAAGTTATATACCTGCCTTCTACAGCACCATGGGTTGTTCTTGGCGATGTAAAAGAATACAAACTTGGTGAAGAAAGAGAGTTTAAAGAAAGACCAATTTATTCTCCTATTGCAAATCAGGTAATTGTAAAACTAAAACCTGGACAAAAGAAAAAATGGTGCTGGGATCAGAAAACATTCAAAAAAGATGAAAAAGCACTGGCAGGAGATTACAAAATAAGAATTACAGTTTTTGAAAATGGAAAACCTAAGTTTTACAGCTTTGATGTAAAAATAGAACCAAAATATTCTGATGCCAAGTAAGTTTGTAAAAAATACTTTAGTTTTTTCTATTGCTACCTTTATAAGCAGGATTTTAGGATATGTAAGAGATGCTGTTATAGCATTTGTTTTTGGAGCTTCTTACTTAACAGATGCATTTTTTGTTGCGTGGAGGCTTCCGAATACTTTAAGACAGTTAGTAGCTGAAGGAAGTTTCAATGCAGCTTTTATACCTATTTATACAAAATTAAAAAACGAACACCCTCACAAAGCACAAAATTATATATCTTCCTTGTTCTCTTACTACGTTCTGATTCTTTCTATTATCACTTTTTTTGCTGTTATTTTTTCTAAAATATTAGTTTTGGTTTTAGCTCCCGGTTTTTCAAAAAATCCGCAGATTTTAGAAACTGCTTCCAATCTTGTAAAAATTGTGTTTCCGTATCTTATTTTAATCGGCATTGTTTCTTTTTTTACTGCCGTTTTAAATACAAAAGATAGATTCTTTATACCGGCAGTTTCTCCTGCCCTTTTAAATCTTTCATTTATAGCCTTTGCTTTTTTCTTGTCTTCACATTTTGGAATATATTCTCTTGCTTTTGGAGCTTTGTTTGGAGGATTGCTACAGGTACTCCTAACTTTTTTTCTTTTTAAGAAAGAAGGGTTTAAAATAAATTTTACCTTTAAGTTTATTGATGAAATCAAAACTACATTAAACAGACTTTTACCAGCTTTTGCTTCATTTGGTGTCAGTCAGTTTGGTTTTGTTGTAGATACAATTCTTGCGTCATTAATAATGGCAGGGGCAATATCTTATCTTTATTATGCAAATAGAATTTTCCAGCTTCCTATAGGTGTTTTTGCTATAGGTCTTGGAAATGCCCTTTTAGTTTCTTTATCTAAATATTATGCTGAAAAAAATCAAAATGCTTTTGATAAAGATTTAAATAATGGGATAAGGATAGCTGTTGTAATATCTTTACCTGCATCTATTGGTATGATAGTTCTTGGAAAGGAAATAATTGAAATTCTTTTTCAAAGAGGACAGTTTTCTCAAACTGATGCAAGTTATACATATCAGGCACTTATTGGATATGCTGTTGGACTTTTGTTTTATACTCTTACTCGTCCCTTTAAAAGTGCATTTTTTGCAAAAGAAGATGTAAAAACACCTCTTTACTCCACTATAGCAGGAATTTTAGGAAGTATTTTATTTGCTGTTATTTTTGTTTTTATTTTAAATCTTGGAGTTTTTGGTCTTGCACTAGCATCATCAACTGCAGGAATTATCAGTCTGATTTATCTTTATTATTTTTATAATGGCTTAGTTAATAAAAAAGCATTTTTAGTTACATTTTTTAAGTCTGCTTTAGGTTCTTTTTTTATGGCTATTGTCATTTACGCATTAAAGCCGTTTATAAATAATAAATTTGTGCTTGTATTTTTAGGTATTTTAGTAGCTATTTTTGTTTATTTTTCAGTTTTAATTTTATTAAAAGAAGACATTGTTAAAAATTTATTAAGAAGGAGATTTAAATGAGATACAAAAATTTTAGAGAATATAAACTGTCAGAAATAGGTATAGGCACATACCTTGGAAATCCAGATGAAGAAACAGATAAAAACTACTTTGAAACTATAAAACTTGGTATAGAAAAAGGAATAAATGTTATTGATACAGCCATTAACTATAGAAATATGAGAAGTGAAATTGTTGTTGGAAAGGTTTTAAAAGAGGTTAGAAGGGAAAAGGCAATTGTTTCAACAAAGGGAGGATATTTAGCAGTTCCACCAAATGTAAATGACCCATCCAAATGGTTTAGAGAAGAACTTGTAAATAAAAGTATTTTGTTGCCTGAGGAAATTACTCCTACTGGAAATGTAATAACTGCAAAATACATAGAATGGGCTTTTAATCAAAGTTTAAGAAATATAGACAGTGATTATATAGATGTTTATTTTCTACACAATCCTGAAGACCAGCTTTTATTTGTAGACAGAGAAACTTTTTATAAAAAACTCAGAACTGTATTTAGACTGCTGGAAGGAAAAGTTAGAGAAGGAAAGTTAAAGTATTACGGACTTGCAACATGGAATGGTTTTAGAGTAAAGCCTGAAGAAAAGCAGTATCTTAATCTTAAAGAAATTTTTGATATTGCTGTAGATGTGGCAGGAGAAGATCATCATTTTAGATTTATTGAACTTCCTTACAATATGGCAATGCCTGAAGCTTATGTACTAAAAAATCAGGAGATTGATGGTGAGAAACTTTCTACATTTGAAGTCTGTGAAAAACTTGGAATTTATACATATACAAGTGCAAGTATAATGCAGTCTCAAATCCTTGGAAGAATACCCGAAGAGATAGTAGAAAAACTCGGCGTTAAAAAACAGGTTCACGCAGCAATACAGTTTGTAAGATCCACAAAAGGAGTAGGAACTGCTTTAATAGGTATGAGTAAAAGAGAGCATTTACTTGAAAATTTAGAGATAGAAAATATTCCTCCTGTGGAAAATCAGTTAATTGATAAATTACTTGGGCTTTGAATGTATGGTAAATAAAAAAGAAATCTTTAAAGATGCTTTACATGCAATTAAAGATGAAAAAAGTTTAATAACTTATATGGTTTTTTATTCAATTTTAGAAGGTATTTTAATACTATCTATTCCTTTAACATCTTCTTTAATTATTAATAATATAATTGCACACGCCACATTTTCTGTAATAACTCTCAGTTTAATAGTTTTTATATTATTTGTAATAGTAATGATAATAAAAGGTCTGCAAGAATATATTGTAGAAAAATTTAAACAGCAACTTTTTGTTGAAAAAAGTTTTAATTTAGCTGAAAGATGTTTGTATTGCTCTTTAGCTGAAAAATCTGCCGAAAATAAAGAAGTATTCTATTTTTTTGAAGTTGTAATGCTTCAAAAGATATTTCCTAAATTTATATTAAATGGCATTGCTGTTTTTTGGGATATAGTTATAGGTTTAACTTTACTTTTAATATTTAGTGTGTTTCTTTTCGAATTTGGTCTTATTTTAGTTATATATTTTATAATGCTTATTATTTTGGGATTTAACGGCATAAAGTATGCTATGCTCCATTCAGACTTGAAGTATAACACTTTCTTCTTTTTAAAAGATCTAAGTGAAGGAAAAATATTAGATAATGCTTTAAGTAAGCTTGATAAACTCTTAAATAAATATCTTGATGTAAGGCATAGTCTTTTTAAAGTTATTTTAAGACAAAAATTATTTAGCTTTTTTATACAGGCTGTAATTTATGGTTTATTTTTTCTTGTAGGAAGTTTTTTAGTTATTAAGGGAGATATACCTGTTGGAGAGTTTGTAGCAGCGGAAATAATAATAGTATATATTTCTTATGCCATAAAAAAATTAATAAAAGAAATAGATTTCTTTTATGATGTATCAGAGGGGTTTTATAAATTAGGAAAGTTAGAAAGATTTTTAGAAGGCAAAGAAAAAAATTATGAAGAATGAGTTTAAATCCTTAGAAAGGATAAAAGTACAGCCATTTTTAAAAAAGTATGTAAAGATAACTTCTGCTATTTTAATACTTTTATTGGCATTTTTATTTTTACCCTGGCAGCAAACTATAAAAGGAGAAGGTATCTTAATAGCATATAACCCATCAGAAAGAAATTACAAAATTTACGCGCCTATTGAAGGTTTTATAAAAGAATTTAAAGTTGGAGAAGATCAGTTTGTAAAAAAAGGACAGCCTTTATTTGAAATGATAGCTTTAGATCCAAAGTATTTAGATAGGTTATTGAAAATAAAAGACCAAATAAAGTCTCAGTTAAAAGATATTTCCAACCAGGTAAACATTTTGAAAAATAAAAAGAAAGTAACAAATGAGGAGCTAAAAATAGGTTTAAATATTTATAAAAATAAAATTTTTAGTATAAAAGAGAAAATAAAAGCATTGAAAATAAAAAAAGAAGCCCTTGAACAAAATCTTGAAATAACAATTTTAAATTATAAAAGGATAAAAATACTTTACGAAGAAGGTATAGAATCCCGCAGAAAGTTTGAACTTGAAAAAAATAAATTGGCAAAGGCTAAAGCAGATTTAGAAAATATAAAAATTCAGATAAATATTGAAAATCAAAATTTAAAAATAGCAATACAGGAAAAAGAAAAATTTATAAGAAAAATGAAAAATAAACTACTTGATATTGATAAAAATATAACAGACTTATTTCTAAAGCAAAAATCTTATAAAAAAGAGCTTCAGAAAATAAACTCTAAAATAGCAAAATTTCAAACCTCAAAAGTTTTGGCTAAAGAAGATGGATATGTAGTTAGAATATTACAAAATGATAAAAACCAGTTTATAAAAAAAGGACAACCTATTTTGATATTTAACCCAACTGTTAAAAAAAGAGCAATACTTGTTAAAGTACCAGAATTTGATATGCCTTTAGTGAAAAAAGGCTTGGAAGCAAGAATATGGTTTTATGGTTGGCCTGCGGTAAACATTCCTGGATGGCCGGCTATAAGCCACGGAACTTATAAAGGAATAATAGAGAAAGTAGACCCAATAAAATATGAAAACAACTTTTATTATGCATTTGCTGTCGAACCTGAAAATGATCCATGGCCTGACAAAGATGTTTTAAGATTAGGTACTAAGGCTACAGTATGGATTAGGCTTTCAACTGTTCCAATTTGGTATGAGCTTTGGAGAAAAGTGAATGCTTTTCCACCAATTATGGTAAATCCACAAAACCAAAATTATCAAGAAAAAGAAAAATGAAAAAAATTTTAATATTTATATTAATCATTCAAAGCTTTGCTTTAAGCAAGGAATATTTTACAGAAGGCAAAATTAAATACTTTCTGAAGAATAAAAATCCCTATGTAAACTCTATAATTATAGAAAAAGATATATATGAAGGAAAATTAAAATATTATCAAGGATTTTTTAATACAAAGTTAGGCGGTAAATTTGAAAATAAGGAATATCCTGTAACAGAAGGTAGATATAGATCCCTATATTTAGAAAAACCTACATTTCAAAGTGCAGATTTTTTGCTTGGTTATCGTAAAGCTATTGGAGTTCAGGAATATAACAATATAAAAACAGGAGAAAAAGGAGAAATAATATTTGGAGTTAAACTTCCTATAATAAACTTTATTAAGCAGATTGATAAAAGAAGAGTTAGTTTATTAAATACTAAAATTAAGCTAACGCAAATTGATTTTGAGATTTTAGACAAATTAAGAAAGCTGTATTTAAAAATTATAGAAAATTACTACCAAATCCTATATGCAAAAGAAGTTCTCAAACTTGAGGAAAGTCTTCTAAAAAAGGCAGAAAAAAGATACTTCTTTATAAAAAGAAAGGTAAAAGAAGGAAGTCTGCCAAAAATTTTGTTAATAGAAGCAAAACAAAACATACTAAAAAGAAAAGAAAGAGTTTTAAAGGCCAAAAACCAGTATTTTGTTAAATTAAATGAGTTTTTAAAATATTTAAATATTTCTCAAAATGAATTTTTAAAACATTTTAGTTTACCTAATTTACCTAAAGTAAAAAATGAAAATTTTAATGAAGATGAATTATATAAAGTAGCACTAAAAAATAATCTTAAATTAAAAGTATTAAATAACAAAAAGGAAAGAATACAAAATAAACTAAAATTTGTTAATACTCTAAAATATCCTGATATTAAGTTAAGCGCATATGTTGTTAATGATTTTAAATATGCTCAAGGTTACAAATTCTCACTGGATTTTTCTTTTTATCCAATAAATAATAAATATTTAGGCAAAAAGGTAGAACTATCAAAAAAGCTAATTAAATTAGAAAGCGAAAAAGAGAAAGTAAAAATAGAGTTGAAAACTAAAATCTCTAATCTTTTAAATAAATTAGACACAATAAAACAAAACTTAAAAATCAGCCTTGAAAATATAAATCTTTTGAAGTCAATAGAGTCTGCAGAAATAAAAAAGTTTAAAATAGGGTTAAGCGACCTCTTTTATGTAAATCAACGGGAAATTTATACATTAAAAGGAATGAAAGATTATTTGAAATATAAAGCAGAGTATCATATTACATATAAAAAACTTATGTTAGAAATTTATCCAGATGAGTTTAGAAAATGGTAAATATTATATTTTCACTTACGGAACGTTGAAAAAGGGACTTAAGTACCATTGTTTGCTTAAAAACTCTAAATTTTTAGGTTTTGCTAAAACTATAGGAAAATATTCCCTTTTTTATGGAGAATATCCCTATTTAGTTGATATTCCCTTTTCTCATATTCAGGGTGAAGTTTATGAAATAGATTATGAAACTTTAAAAAAGATAAATTTTATTGAATCAGTTGAAGACGTTTATTACAAAAAAGAAATTCCAGTAAAACTCTATAACGGCAAAATAATGGATGCCATTACTTATTTTTATCCTTTTAAATGTGGAAAATTAATTGTAAATGGGAAATTTCTATAAAAAAGCCCCAAATGGGGCTTTGGTTTTATCTTGATTTTGTTTGTGTTGATTTGGTCTGCATTTCTTTAACTTTTTTCTCGAGGCTTTCAAAGAGAACTTTTTTAGCTGTTTCTTTTTCTATTTTTTCTTCAAGTTTCCCAATCTCTTTGATTATAGGTTTAATCTCATCTTCTGTTCTAACATAGCCAAGAGCCTGAGCAAGTTTGATTTTTCTTTTGGCTTCTTCCAAGAGTTTTTTAGCAGATTCAGGATTGTTTTTAAATCTTCTTTTTGCATCATCTATTAAGAGTAGTGCTTCAGCAATAGGCTTTGGAATAATAACTTCTTCTATTTCTATTGAGCTTATTGCAACGTTTAACGCGTTTAAAGCATTTTTAACATCACCTTTTTCTAAAAGCTGGTAAGCTAAATCTACAGCTTTTGTGTAAACATCAAGTGGTAAGTAGTGAGTTTGTATTTGTATTTCATTTCTTAGAGCTTCCAGTAAATCCCTTGCTGTAGGTATATCATTTTTCTCACAGGCTTCTTTTGCCTGTTTTAAAATATTCTTTGCAAGTTTTATGTCATCTACGCCCTCAATTTCTGCGATTACAACGCTTATAGGAAGTAGATCCATTTTTCCTTTATACTGGGACTGTAAGTGAGATAATTTTTTCTTTATATCTTCCATTTTCTTTTTAGCTTCTTTTACTTTTCCCTGTGCAAGGAGCAAGATAACTTCCTGTGATTCCTGATAAGCCTTCAGTGCTTCCTGAATAACTTTTTCAATTTCTTTAGCCTGAACTGCCTGTGTTGATCTTTTTCCGGCAGATTCTATTAATTTTTGGGTAGAATTATCTACTTTTTCTTTTGCAAAACCAGTTGATAAAATTACTGCTGTTGAAAGTACTGCTAAAGATTTTTTAATCATTATTTTTACCCTCCTCTTTTTCAATTTCCATTAAAAGTTTTTCTAGATGATGTAATGCTTCTTCCTTTGTTACTTCTACCATAAGAACTCCCGTGTTTAAAAAAAATTTTCTTCCTGAAGGAAGACTATTTACATATTCAATTAATGCCTGAATATCTTCTTTTTTCATTTTTCACACCTTTTTACTTTTTGCTTTTACCTTCTTCCTGACCAAGTTCTCTTGTTCTTTGAAGGAGCTCTTCCGTTTTCTTATAAGCTTCTACAATAGCTTCTTCTAAACTGTGTCTTAAAGCCTCAAGAGCTGCAATTTGGGTTGCTATTTGAGTTAATGCTTCTTCATGTTTGAGTTCTGCCGATATTCCTGCGCCAATGTCTATTATCACTTTTTCAGGGTCTTCAATTTTTGCTTCTATAGAAGCAATTGAACCTACAGGGATAATAATGTTTTTACCTTTTCCAAGGTTTTTCAGAACATTTAAAGTTTTAATGATGTTTCTATACTCTGTAATTGTCTCATTAATCACAGCTATTTCTGCTCTAAGAGCTTCAATTTGAGCAATGTAACCTTTAAGCTCCTTGTTAAGATCCTCCATTGTTTTTGTTACTTTTTCTTTTTTTTCTGCCATGGTTCTTTCCTCCTGATTTATTTAATTTTTAATTCTGACCATCCAAGTGTTTGTTTTTCTCTTGGAAGATAAAGTACGTGCCTTGGGCGAATATCTA
>WIAL01000052.1 GCA_015519975.1 Hydrogenothermaceae bacterium
GTGTTAGAGCTATAGCTGTAACATCTGACGAAGTTAGACCAGGAGAGCCGTTCATGGCATTTGGATTTGCAAACTCGCCAATGAATAACCTTGTTACAGACTTTGTTGACCCAGACACAAAAATACCTTACTACAAGGGAACAGTTGCAAGTATTGAAAGAATTGGAAGAAATGAATCTTTAATTGAAGAAGTAAGTTTCAAAGAAAGAGGTTAATGATACAGGGGCTTTATGCCCCTCAATTTATAAAAATTTTAAAAGGAGGTTTGTAATGAAAAAAGTACTAAGAACACTGGCAGCAGGATCATTTCTTGTATCATCGGCATTTGCTATGGACAAAGCAGTTGTACCATTAAAAGATATTAATTTCAAATTTGGGGTACAGCATAGGGTAATGTATAACTATTCAAATGCAGGTTCAAAAAATAACTATGATTTCTTTAGACAAAGATTAAGAGTAAATTTTGATGTTTCTTTAGAAGAAGGTGTAGGTACTTATTTTCAAGTAGAATATAGAGGTGGATGGGGTGGTTCATCTCCACAATATGATGACCCAAGAGCCACTTATAAAGTTAATGCTTTAAACAGGTTAAAAGCTCGTGGATTAAGATATGGATATTTATACGCTCCTGTTGGAGGAGGGACTTTACTTGCAGGTTTAATTCCAGCAAATGATGAAGTTAACCAGATGCTATTTTCTGCAGACTGGGATTTACATGTAGGTGGAATTGCTTATACTGGAAACTTTGGGGGAATTAATATAAGGGCTGGTTATTTAAGACTTGTTGAAGGAGTATTCTACAGGAATACAAATGTAAAGGACCAAGATGAAAATTTTGTAATTTTAGATTTAGATAAAAAAGTAGACAGATATAGCTTTGGTGCTCACTGGTATGGTGCTTATGGAAATATAATTAATGATCCTGATAATCCCGTTAATGCTGATAATGATGAAAACAAAACAAAATTAAATCAAACTTGGCTTGCTTTAACAGCAGAAACAGATATTGGAATGGCAAAATTAAATGGAGTATTCATTTATAATACAGGAAAACAAGGAAATACAAGTAATGATGGATTTTTGATAAGGTTTGAAGCAAATGCTGAAGCAGGACCAGGAAATTTAGGATTGCTTGGAATATACTCAAGTGGAGACAAAAATGGAACTGGATTTATATCTACTCATGAAATAATAGGAACACAAGGTTACTGGCAATATGGATGGATATTTGCACCTGCTGATGGTCCTTCAGATGTAAATGACCTTTTCTTAAGACCCGGAAATAAAGGATATGGATTAACAACCTTGCAAACTAAATATGATATTGGTTTAACTGAGAGATTAAGAGCAATTTTAGATGTTGCCTGGTATCAATCAAGTAAAGCTATGCCATTACCTTTAAAAGGTGGAACAAGTAAAGATTTGGGGACAGAAATAGGCGGAATGTTAAAAATTGCTTTAGGTAAACATATGGGATTAGATGTCGGATATGCTTATCTATCTTTAGGAGATGCAGGAAAAGAACAATACAATAATAATGCAGACAGTTTCGTTCAAATGCTATTTTCAAGAATGCAAATAGAATTTTAAAACTTCTTTACATTTAGGACAGGTTCAAATATCCTCCCTTCTACCTGTCCTGCTGCTGCTAAACCTACCTACATCATTTACCTCTGCCAAAAGGCAGAGGTCTTTTATTTAAAAACCTAAAAAAATCAATTAAAATAAATACCACAAAAATAAAAAGTGGAGCAGTTTATGGATTATAGAGAAAAATTAAAACAGCTAATACTTGAAAGGGCATTAAAAGTATCGGATAAGCCTGTGTTTAAATTATCTTCGGGGAAATTAAGCACATACTACCTTGACCTTAGAACAATAACCCTTGACCCTGAAGGTGGTTATATAATAGGAAATTTAGTTTTTGAAATGATAAAAGATAAAAATCCTGATGCTGTTGGCGGTCTAACACTTGGAGCAGATCCTATATCTTATGCAACATCTTTAATATCCTACATAAATAAAAATCCGATAAAACCCTTTGTCGTAAGAAAAGAGCCAAAAGGACACGGAACAGGAAAACAGATAGAGGGGAATGTGAAAGAAGGAGACAAAGTTTTTATAGTTGAAGATGTTGTAACCACTGCAGGTTCATCTTTAAAAGCTGCCAAAGTTGCAAAAGAGGCTGGTCTTGAAATACTTGGGATAATTGCAATAGTAGATAGAGAAGAAGGCGGAGAAGAAAATATAAGGAAAGAAGGTTTTAATTTTTATCCAATATTTAAGGTTTCAGAGCTTCTTAATAAACAGGGTGCTTAACAAACCAAAATACTATTAACGCTATAAAACTTGCTGCAAGCGTCATGTACGACGCTTTTCTTCCCTTTTGATGCTTTATTATTCTAAAGTGAAGTAAAACTGCATAAAATACCCATAAAACGGAAAGTGCTGTCTGCTTTGCATCCCACAGCCAGTGTTTTCCAAGATAAACAGAAGACCACACAGAAGATGCTACAAGTGCAAGACTTAAAAATATAAAAGCAAGTACATTTGATTTATACTCAATTTCCTGCAGGGTATACAAAGAAGATGAGAATTTAGAAACAAAAAATGAGTTTAATTTTTTCTTTTTTAAATCCCTTTCAGTTAGAAGATATATTAATGCAACAACTGTTGCCCCTATTATGAAAACATAAGCAAGTGCTGAAAATATAACGTGTAGGTAAAACCAGATATTGTTGTAAACCTGTTCAGTTTTTTCAGTATTTGGAAGAGCAAGAGCCACTAAAAAAACATTTATTGGGGCAAAAATAGAGCCAAGTTCCTTAAACTGTTTGTATTTGAATGAAAATCCGTAAAAAAGAGCCGAAATTAAAACAACTAGAAGAATTGGAAGATTTTCATCTGAAGCAAGTGCAAAACTTTTATGTTTATAGTCTGAAATACCTATATAAACTAAAAGAGAAGCAAAACCAAGTCCAAAAAATGAAAAACCTATTTTTAAACCTTCTTTCCTTTTTGTAAAAATATATGCAAAAAAACTAACTGCAGATATAAAGTAAAAAATAAGTGTAAGCAGTAAAATGGCTTTCATACAGCAGTATCTCTTTTAAATTTTAGTAATATAATATAAATGATAACAAAAAATTAAGGAAAAAATATGCTTTCTATTATAAAAAGTTCAGGCGTTTTGGGGATAAATGGATATATAGTAGATGTTGAAGTAAATGTTTCAAAGGGTCTGCCCCAGTTTGTTACTGTTGGGCTTCCAGATACTGCTGTAAAAGAAAGCAAAGAAAGGGTAAAATCTGCCGTAACCTCTTCAGGTTTTAATTTTCCATCTAAAAAAATTATTGTTAATCTTGCTCCTGCAAATGTACCAAAACAGGGAACTTTATACGATCTTCCAATTGCAGTTGGAATACTAAACAGCACAGGGATAATAAAAAATATAGATGAAAAAACAGCTATAATTGGAGAACTTGCTTTAAGTGGAAAACTAAGAAAAGTCAAAGGGATTCTTCCAATAACTTTAAAACTTAAAGAAACAGGTTTTCAAAGAATAATATTACCAAAGGAAAATGAAAATGAAGCCGCCCTTGTACAGGGAATAGACGTTTATGGTTTTGAAAATTTAAAGGAAATAGTTGATTTTTTTAACGGTCAATTAGAAAAAAAGCCTGCATATGTGGATATTGATAAATTTTTCCAACTTGATGAAAGCAGCCTTTTAGATTTTAAGGATGTAAAAGGGCAGTTTATAGTTAAAAGGGCTCTTGAAATAGCAGCAGCTGGGTTTCATAATCTTTTGATGATAGGTTCTCCTGGAAGCGGAAAAACAATGCTTGCACGAAGGTTTACAACTATACTCCCGCCGTTAACCTTCGAAGAGGCAATAGAAACAACAAAGATACACTCTGTAGCAGGTATCCTTGATAAACCTATAATAACAAAAAGGCCTTTCAGATCGCCTCATCATACAGTTTCAGATGTGGCACTTATTGGAGGGGGAAGTATACCAAAGCCAGGAGAAGTGAGCATTGCAAACAACGGCGTTTTATTCCTTGATGAACTACCTGAATTCAAAAGAACTGTTTTAGAGGTTTTAAGACAACCTTTAGAAGACGGAAAGGTTGTTATATCACGGGCTTCAGGTAGATTTGAGTTTCCTGCTAGATTTCAGCTTATAGCTGCTGCAAATCCGTGTCCCTGCGGATATAAGTACGATCCATATAAAGAGTGTGTATGCAGTCCAAATCAGATAAAAAGATATTTAAATAAGCTATCTGGGCCTCTCTTAGATAGAATAGACCTTCTTGTAAATGTTCAGCCAGTAAAAACAGAAGAACTTGCCTCAAAACCTGATGGAGAAAGCTCAAAAGATATCAGAGAAAGAGTATTAAAAGCAGTAGAAATACAAAAGAAAAGATTTAAAGAACTTCCTATAAACTTTAACTCTCAAATGAGCTCATCCATGGTTGATAAATTTGTAATTTTAGAGCCAGATGCTGAAAATATTCTAAAAATGTACTCATCTAAAGCAAATCTCACAGCCCGTTCATTTTATAAGGTTTTAAAAGTATCAAGAACAATTGCAGACCTTGAAGGAGCAGAAAAGGTAAAATCTAAGCACATAATAGAAGCTGTAAACTACAAAATAAATGAGGAACTTTTTAACTGATGGCTAGAGTTAAACACTACCTTACAAATGACAAGTTTGACGACCCAGGAATGGTTATAGAAGTTGAAAATCTTGGAGATTATATACTTTTTGATGTTGGGAATATTTATAATCTTGATAGACATTTAATAAAAAAAATTAATAAAATCTTTATAACCCATACACACATGGATCATTTTATAGGTTTTGATTATCTACTTAGAAACAAACTTGGTAAAGCCCAAACTGTTGAAATTTTCGGTATATCTCCACTTGCTGAAAATGTTTACTGTAAATTGCAAGGGTACACATGGAATTTAGTTGAACATGAACCTCAGATAATTTTTAAAGTAAAGCAGTTAAATGAGGATTTATTTGAACATTATAGCCTTGATATAAAGAAAAAATTTGCAAAAGATTTTGAAAAAGAGGAAAAAGCAAAAACAGATATTATTTATGAAAATGAGTATTACAGAGTAAGATATGCAGTACTAGACCATAAAATCTGGGTGATGGGATATTCTTTTGAGTATAAAGACAGACTTTTTTTAAAAAAAGAAAAAATTAAAGAGCTTCCATTAAAAGGAAAAGAAATTGGAGAATTCAAAAATTGGCTCGAAGATGAAAGTAACAAAGGAAAAAAGTTTAAAATCGGAAATAAGGAGTACAGTTATGAATATTTAAAAGAAGAATACAGCTATATACAAAAAGGAATAAAAATCTCATATATTACAGATGTTTTATATTCACCAGAAAACAAGGAAAAAATAATAAATCTTGTAAAAAATTCTGATTATCTTTACTGTGAATCTGTGTTTTTAGAAAAAGATGAGGATCAGGCTAAAAAAGTTTACCATCTAACAACAAAACAGACAGCAGAAATTGCAAAAGAGGCAAATGTTAAAAACCTTGTAGTTTTTCATTTTTCAAGGAGATATGGAAAAAATAAAGAGCTTATCTTAAACGAAATAAAAAAGTATTTTGAAAATGTTTACTGATTTTCCTTATTTTCATCCTGACTGCCGTAATACTTTTTCATTCTTTCATCTTGTTGTGTATGTTTCTTCATGTATTTAAAAACCCATACAAGTATTCCTATGAAAATAGACCATCCTATCAGATGTATTATACCTTGCATTGCTGAATAATGACTTTCATTTTGAGAAATTACACCCTGATAAGGTTCCATTACTTTAAAATCTAAGTTTTGAAAAGCCTCTAAAATATTTGTTAAATCCATTTTAAAACCTCAAAATTTCATTGTGATAGTTATCATAGCTTAATTTTTAAATAAATTTATTCTATTTTAAAATAAAATTCCAATATTAGAATAATTTTAGGAGGCTTTAATGGCATTACAAGGTGTAATTGACGCACTAAAAAAACAAACCCTTGAAGAGATAGGGATTAGCTTTTCACTTGCTGATATTTTAAGAGATATTAAAATAGAAGGAACAGATGTTAAACTTGTTTTATTTTCTCCAAGTGAAAAATATTATGATTTTCTTAAACAAAAAGCAGAAGAGGCTTTAAAGCCTTTAGGAGCAACTAAGATAGAAGTTGAGTTTACAGACCAGCCTCCGGCACAAAGACAGCAGGCAGCACCGCCACCACCTCAGGAAAACCCATTTGAGCAAAGAAAAAGAATTCCCGGGGTAAAAAAGGCTATAGCTGTTGCATCTGGTAAAGGTGGGGTTGGTAAATCTACCGTTGCTGTAAATCTTGCAGCAGCACTTAAGAAAATGGGATACAACGTAGGATACTTAGATGCAGATATGTACGGTCCATCTGGTCCAACAATGCTTGGAGCAAAAGATAAGCAGGTAATAGGAAAGCAAACTGAAAGAGGAGATGTCTTAATAGCTCCAGAAAGCCACGGAATTAAAGTAATGTCAATAGGATTATTACTTCCATCTGAAGATACACCTGTTATATGGAGAGGACCAGTTCTATTTAAAGCATTAAACCAGTTTTTATTTGATATAGATTGGGGAGACGAAGAATTAGACTTTTTAATAATAGACCTTCCTCCAGGAACAGGAGATGTTCAAATTACTTTAGGACAGGTTGCAGAACTTGATGGTGCAGTTATTGTTACAACTCCCCAAGATGTAGCATTAATAGACGTTAAAAAAGGAATACAGATGTTTAAAGAAGTTGAAATTCCAGTTCTTGGAATTGTTGAGAATATGAGTTATTTCGTCTGCCCTGACAATGGAAAAGCTTATGAAATTTTTGGAAAAAGTAAAACAGAAGAAATTGCAAAGCAGTACGGCACAAAACTACTTGGAAAAATTCCTATTGAGCCAAAAGTAGCTGAATTTGCAGATTTAGGAATTCCAATTGTTTTAGCAAAAGAAGATTCAGATTCAGCAAAAGCATTTTTAAAAATAGCTGAAAATGTAATAAAAGAATTAAGTACCCAATAAGGAGGTTTTGAAATGATAGAGACAAGAGGAATAGCATACGTAGACCATTTAGCAACAACGCCGGTTCCAGAAGAAATAGTTGAAGTAATGAGACCTTATTTTACAGAAAAATTTGGTAATCCAACATCTTTACATAAACTTGGAGTTGAAGCTAAAAAAGCTATAAACAAAGCAAGAGAACAGGTAGCAGAGCTTTTAAATGTAGGAAAACCAGAAGAGATAGTATTTACATCAGGGGCTATTGAGGCAAATAACCTTGCAATAAAAGGATTTGCAAAAGCTCCAGGAATAACAAGAAGAGGAAAACATATTGTTGTTTCTTCAATTGAGCATCATTCTATACTTCACTCTTGTAAAACACTTGAAAAAGAAGGTTTTGAAGTTACCTATGTTAAGCCTGATGAGTATGGAATAATTTCTCCTGAAAAACTTGCTGAAGCTATAAGAGAGGATACTATCCTTGTTTCAGTAGGATTTGCAAACAGGGAAATTGGAACAGTTCAGGATATGCCTGCACTTGTTGCAGCAGCTAAAGAGAAAAACCCAAGAGTAGTATTCCACTCAGATATAGCTCCTGCAGTAGGACATATGCCTGTTAATGTGGAAGAATGGGGACTTGATATGGCATCTTTCACAGGTCATTACTTCTATGCTCCAAAAGGAGTTGGCGGTCTTTATGTTAAAAAAGGCGTTAGATTAAAACCTTTAATTGAAGGTGGTATTCAAGAAGGTGGAAAAAGAGCAGGAACAGAGCCGGTGCCTTTAATAGTTGGAATGGGAGCTGCAGCTGAACTTGCAATAAAAGAGATGGACGACAGAGTGAACAGATTAAAAGCACTTAGAGATAAACTCAAAAAAGGAATAGAGGAAAAAATACCTTACATAAAGTTTACAGGACATCCAGAAAAAAGACTTCCAAACCATCTGTCATTAATTGTTATGTATATTGAAGGTGAAGCAATGCTTCTAATGCTTGATATAAATAAAACTTACACAGCTTCAGGTTCTGCTTGTGTATCTTACGCATTAAAACAGTCTCACGTTCTTGCAGCTGTAGGAATTGGAGCTGAAGAATCTAATGGTTCAATAGTTTTCTCACTTGGAAGAGAAAATACAGAAAAAGATATAGATTACATACTTGAAACATATCCAAAAGTTATACAAAGGCTTAGAGAAATATCACCATTTGGACCTGAAAACTGGGATCAGTTTGTTAAAAAGGCTGATAAATACAAAAATGTTAGCGGTTAATTGTGATAAAACTCATTGAGAATAAGGAGCCTAAAGGCTAAATTTAAAGTTAAAATATATAACCTAGGAGGTTAATGAGATGTTCGAATATAACGAGAAAGTTTTAGACCACTTTACAAACCCAAGAAACTTGGGAGAAATACCTAATCCTGACGGATATGGGCAGTGCGGAAACCCATCTTGTGGAGACGCGATGCTCTTTACTATAAAAGTTGACCCAAAAACTGATGTTATTACAGATGTTAAATTTAAAACATTTGGATGTGGTTCTGCTATAGCAGTTTCTTCTATGCTTACTGAAATGGTAAAAGGAAAACCTATTGACTATGCTTTAAACTTAACTTACAAAGAAATATTTGAAGAACTTGGTGGACTTCCACCACAAAAAATACACTGTACAAACCTTGGACTTGAAACTCTTCATGTTGCAATAAAAGACTACCTTTTAAAACAGGGTAGAGTTGAAGAGGCAGCTAAAATTCCTGACTGCATAGAGGAAGAACACGAAGAAGAAGCAGTAGATTTAGAACATATAGGGTAATATGAAAAGAAAAGCAGTAGCATTATATTCTGGCGGTTTAGACAGCACGCTTGCTATAAAGTTAATACAAGAGCAGGGCATTGAAGTTATTGCCCTGCATTTTTATACAGGTTTTTGCATTACCGAAACAAAAAGAAGAAGAGGCGAGAAGAAGGAAGACGGCTCTCACTATATGAACCCTGCCTTAAAATATGCTGCCAAGTATGGATTTCCCCTTGAGATAATAGACATATCAGAAGGATATTTTGACATTATACAAAATCCAAAATACGGATATGGAAGTAATATAAATCCATGTATTGACTGCAGAGCTTATATGTATAAGCACGCCAAAAAATATATGGAAGAAATCGGGGCAGACTTTATAATCTCAGGTGAAGTTTTAAATCAAAGACCTATGAGCCAACATTTAAAGGCAATGAAAACAATAGAAAAAGAAGCCGGCGTTGAAGGTTTAGTTGTAAAACCATTGTCAGCAAAATTACTTCCTCCAACTATACCTGAAAAGGAAGGATGGATAGATAGAGAAAAATTAGAAGGTATAGCTGGAAGAAGTAGAAAAAGACAGATAGAACTTGCTAAAAAGTTTGGAATAGACGAATATGAACAGCCAGCAGGTGGATGCTGTTATTTAACTGACGAAAATTTTGCAAGAAAGTACAAAGAAGTAATAGCTTTTGAAAATACAATTACAAGGGATGAGCTTTATTTACTAACCATAGGAAGACATTTTAGACTTCCAACAGGTACTAAAGTTATAGTTACAAGAAACGAAGGTGAAGGTAATTTCATAAAAGGGATTAAGAAAAATTACTGGTACTTTGAACCTATAGGAAAAGGCGCGGTAGCAATAGCAAGACCTATTTCTGGGCAGTACATAACAGAAGAAGATAAAAAAATGATTGCCGATTTAATAGCAAGATATAGTAAAACAGATGAAAATGGTGAAATTCAGGTTAAAGTGTTCCCTCCTGAATACTTAAAAAATAATGAAAAAGAGAATATAATATTAGGTCAAAGACTTGAAGAAGCCACATTAGAAAGCTGGAGGATTTAAAAATGGGTGTAGATTTAGAAAATATTCAGCCGGATATAGTTCATGATGCAACTGGAACTTACTGTCCTATTCCAATAACTGAACTTGCAAAAGTTATGAAACAGGCTCAAAAAGGGCAGATAGTTGAACTGCAGGCCGATGATGAAGGAGCTATTCAGGACGTTCCTGCATGGTGTGAAACAACAGGAAATGAATATTTAGGATATATAAATGAAGATGGACTTTTAAGGTTCTTTGTGAGGAAAACACAAGAATGAGAATAAATGCAGAATTTAAGGTTTTCCATCTTTTAGAAGAGTTTCCAGAAAGTGAATCTGTAGTAAAAGAGTATTTTAAATATTTTTATGATGAAGAAATCGAAGATATTGCTTTAAAAAGACTTTCTATACAGGGAGCTTTTAATGTTTTAGGACTTCCTGAAGAAAAGCAAAAACAATTTTTTAAAGATTTACACGAAAAAGTTGGTCTTGATGTTTCAAGACATCTTCTTGAAGAAGAAGAATAAAGATTTAGAGGTGTTAAAATGGCAACAATGACTGATAAAGAAAGGGAAATTGAAGCTGTTTTAGAAAAAATAAGACCAGCCCTTGCAATCGATGAAGGAAATATTGTTTTAAATAAAATCGAAGATGGTACAGTTTACCTTGAGCTTGTAGGTACATGCGTTCACTGCCCAATTTCTGATATGACAATGAAAGATACAGTTGTACTTGCTATAAAACAGCTTGTTCCTTGGGCAAAAACAGTTATGATTGGTCAGTCTAAATTTGATTTACAAAAATAAATGAAAATAGAAGTAGAGATAAGCGGAGAAACACAGCTTTACGGTATTTTCGGATATCCGGTAAAGCATTCTAAATCTCCTCAATTTCAAACGTCTGCATTTTCTTATCTAAATATCCCTGCTGTTTACCTCCCTTTTGAAGTAAAACCTGAAGATCTTGAAAAAGCAGTTCAGTCAATAAAGGTTTTAAATATAAAAGGGGTAAATATCACAGTCCCCCATAAAGAAGAAGTTATTAAATATCTAAATGAGCTATCTGAAGAAGTTAAATATATAAAAGCCTGCAACACAATAAAAAATATAGATGGATATTTAATTGGATACAACACAGATGCAGAAGGATTTATCAGAGGATTAAAAGAGTTAGAGCCAAATTTAGAAGGTAAAAATATACTGGTTTTAGGTGCTGGAGGAGCTTCCAGAGCAGTAGTTTATGCACTTTTAAAAGAAGGAGTAAATAAAATATATCAGGCCAACAGAACTTTAGAAAAGGTTTTTAAGATTATAGAAGACTTTAAATCCCTGACTAAGTTTGCAGATGAAATTATAATCCCTATACCTTACGATAAAATAGAATGTTGTGTGCTGCCTTCTGTAGATATTATAATAAACACGACTTCTGTTGGGCTTCACGAAGATGACAAACCACTTTTTGACTATTCTAAAATACAGCCGAAGCATATAGTTGTCGATATTATTTACAAAAAAACTCCGTTATTGAAGGCTGCTGAAGAAAAAGGATGTAAATATCAAGATGGTCTTCCAATGCTTTTATATCAGGGAGCTAAAGCATTTGAAATTTGGACCGGTAAAGAAGCACCTGTTGAAATAATGAGAGAGGTTTTATTAAAATAAAAAGGCCCCTGCGGGGGTGACAGGGGCAAATAAGGGAGGAGGTTTGAGAAAAAAACATCGGCTTCAGTGGCTGCTTCAGTTATATATAATTTACAACTTTAATGTGAAATAGCTGTGAAAAATATCATAATCAGAAAAGCCTTGTAACTATTTGATTTATAAGCATTAATCCATCTTGAGTAAGTGAAAATTTATTTTCTTTTATTTTGCCGAGACCTTCATTTTGGAGATCTTTTAGAATCTCTTTGTTTTTTATTAAATTGATATTTACTCCTTCTTTTAATCTAAGTCCAAGCATAATTTTCTCAAAACGTTTGTCTTCTTCAGATAAAATTTCTCTAAACTTTGTAGGCTTCTTACCTTTTCCAATCATATCAAAATATTCTGTTAAGTTTTTAGTATTTCCAAATCTTTCACCATCAACATATGACCATGCCGAAACTCCAATGCCTAAAAAATACTTATCTGTCCAGTAAAAAAGGTTGTGTTTGCATTCAAAACCCTTTTTAGCCCAGTTAGAAAGCTCATATCTATAAAAACCATTACTTTCAAGATAATTATCTATAAGTTTAAACATTTGAGTAGTGGTTTCTTCATCAGGTAGCTTATATTTGTTATCGAGCACCATAGATCCGAGTGGTGTATCCTCATAAGCTGTAAGCATATAAGCAGATATATGTTTTATGGGCAGTGATGTATAAATGTTTAAATCTTCTTCAAGTTCTTTTAAAGTTTGATTTTCCATACCGTATATTAAATCTAAACTTATATTTTCAAATCCTGCTTTTACTGCATCATTTACCATATTAATGGTATCTTCAGGTGTATGGTTTCTTCCAAGGGAAACAAGATGTTTTTTATTGAATGTTTGATTTCCAATACTTAATCTATTTACTCCAAAGCTTTTTATCTCTTTGAACTGGCTGTATCTATAGGTGTTTGGATTTGCTTCTATTGTTATTTCATGGTTTTCTTTTATTTTAAAATTTTTGTAAACAAACTCAATTAAATCACCGATCAATTTAGGCGGTAAAACAGAAGGTGTTCCTCCTCCAAAATAAATAGTTTCAATGTTAAAATGAAAATCCTTATATAAACTTAGTTCTTTTTTTAAAGCATCTATATATTTTTCGTAAACCTGATTATTATTAAGGACAATAGATGTGAAATCACAGTAAGGACACTTTATACTGCAGAATGGAATATGTACATATAAACCTTTGATTTTCATCATAAATATTCCTTTTTTTTGTGATAGTTTATAAAAATATAACACTGTTATAATTGCAAAAATACTAATTATAGAATATACTATTAGGACAGTTTTGCAATTTAGAAAATTAATTACTGTAGGAGGTAATATCCATGAAATTAAAAGTTATGGTTGACCAGGATCTTTGTACAGCTTGCGCTCTTTGCTACGACGAAGTACCTGAAGTGTATGTAGATGTTGGTGATGGAATTGCTGCTGTTAAAGAAGAAGTTGGTGGAGATGGTGCTATATTAGATTGTGCAGAAATTGGACAGGATGTTTGTGATAGAGTTCTAGAAATTACTGAAGAATGTCCATCTGGTTCTTTAATCACTGAAGTAGTAGAAGAATAATATTTCTTCATATAAAAAGGGGCTTTTTGCCCCTTTATCTATTTTAATGCATTTTGAGGAATATACACTCTTATAACTCCTCTAAAATCCCCTTCTTTATATCCTACAGCTTTATCCTGCGGATAATATTTTTTTATTTTTTCTAAAAGTTTTCTATCCATTAAATTAGGATCACCATGGCAGGTCAAACATACGGCTTTTACTTTCAAAGGTTTGTAATATCTGTATCCATTTTCTAATTTTTGGACATAATACTTGGCATTTTTTCCTTCTTTAAACATTTTTTCAAAAAACTGCAGAGCCTGTTTTTCATATTTATCAGGTGCATTTTTTGGATTTCTATATTTTAATGAAGTCCTTTTAATTTTTATCCCGTGATCAACTTCTTTTTCCACTTTTTTAGTAATTTCAAGTGCTTTTTTATGACAGACGTCTATTGCTTCATAAGGACTTTTTGATAATGCTTTCATTAGCTCGGATTTTAAGTTTTTCATGAGCAGTTTTGATACATTTTCTCCAATTTCAATAACTTTTTTAGTTTCATCTGCTTGAGAAAAACCTACAGTTAAAATAGTAAGACCTGTTATAAATAATTTTTTCATTAATATCCTCCATAATATTAGAATATATGAATAAAATATATTAGAAATTCATTGAGCAAACAAGTTTTCTTTTTTAGCTTTTTCTATATATTCAAAAAATTCATCATCTTCAACTTGATGAAAATCATCATAAAATGCGCCGACAGCAAAAAATGGATTATTTGAACGGTGGATACATATTACATCATCAAAAACTTCCCTTAATCTGTAAACAGCATCAGAAGGACAGACGGGAACAGCAATTATTACTCTATTGGCTCCTTTCTTTTTTGCAAGCATGCCGGCAGACATAGCTGTATATCCGGTTGCAACACCGTCATCTATAATTATTACCGTCTTTCCTTTTAAGTTTAGATCTTTATATCCATATTTTTTAGCTCTTTTTAAGGCTTCCTGATAGGCATTTTCTTTGAACTGCTGTACTTTTTCTTCTGAGTACCATCTTTTTGCATAGTCAGAAATAATATAACTTCCATCAACTGCTACAGCTCCAAGAGCTGCTTCTGGTTCTTCAGGGCTTGTTATTTTTTTAGTAATCACGATATTGAAAGGAATCCCTGTTGTTTTTGATACATAATAAGCTACAGGAACTCCTCCTCTTGGAATGGCTAAAATTACAGCATTTTGTTTTTCTTCTTCAGTTAGATATTTATTTAACTCTATACCTAAAAGCTCCCCTGCTTCTTCTCTGTTTTTAAATCTCATTTCTACATAAAGTCAAGCTCATCTAATATGTCGCTTGGTTTTTCCTCCTTTATTGGTGTGTTTGCCCATTCTTTTATTACATTTATGTCGTTTCCTTCTATTTTTTCAACTGCTTTATCAATTTTTACAAGTAAAGGTATCTTTGTCATATTTCCTATTAATATTGCTTCTCCAGGATTTAACGCAGGTAGGTATTCCATCAGTTCTGAAGAAAGTGATTCACTTGCTCTTTGTACGTGTTTCTGGTCTTCAGGTTCGACAAGTTTAAGAATTATCATATTGTTCATCTGTGAAAGTATTTCTTTATCTAAGCCTTTTGGTCTTTGGGTAACAATTGTTAAACCTATCCCAAACTTTCTTCCTTCTCTGGCTATTCTTGCTATCCAGTATTTTGACTGGGTATTAATCTTTTCTCCTGCAAGTATGTGAGCTTCTTCTATCACTATAAGTACAGGAAATGGAAGTTTAGAAGGGTTTTTTCTTACCGCTTTTTTTCTTTCTTCAAGACCCCATCTTAAAATGTTTGATGCAATTGTATCTGCTATATCCTCGTCAAGTTCAGAAAAATCAAAAACATTTACATATCCTGGCTTTATCATGTCAATTAAAGGAGGTACCCCAAGCTTTATGATATGACCAAGTTCAATATATGTATCTTCAAGTTTATTTAATACTTCAAAAAGTGAATCTTCTCTAACTTTTCCTTTTATCTTGTTTTTTCTTGATACTTCTTCATCATTATTTCCTAAATTTTCAACTTCTTCTTTTAACCTTTCTAAAAACTCTTCAGTAGATATATAGCTTTCCCATCCGTCTCCTTTTTCTTCCTTTAGAGACTCATAAAGATTTTCAAGGGCAAGTCTAAAATATCTGTACTGAACATGGGCACTTTCTTTTATGCCTATAAATGATGCAAACTCTTTTGGCCTTAGATGGATTGGATTAATAAAAGGTTTTATATGATTTATTACACTACTTCCGTTTCTTGTAAGGTTTGTATTTGCATACTCGCCGTGAAAGTCAAAAACGACAGTTGTTCCATTTTTTTCAATTATATTTTTAAGTAAAACCGAAACAGTGTTAGATTTTCCAGCTCCTGTAACGGCAAGTATAGCAAGATGTCTTAGAACTATTTGCTCTATATCTATAAAAACAGGTACTTCATTTTCCTCAGATAATAAAGTTCCTATTTTTACATAACTTTCTTTTTTTGCTCCAAATATTTTTTTTAAAAGCTCAGGGTCAGCTTCATATATAGGAGATGCTGGAAAAGGTGGTGTTCTTGGAACCTGCAAAAATACTTCATCTTCTGTTTCTATTATTTTTCCTAAAATATTTATTTCACCTTTAATAGTTGTTTCCGGCATAGAAAACTTTTGAAGTCCTTCCACTTGAGATACATTGTTTACATTATTTAAAAATGGATTTTCTCTTTCAATCTTTTGAATCATACCAAGAAGATTATGTTCCTGACCGTTTTCACTGTATTTCAAAACTAAAAATTGACCGAGTTTTAAAGGAAGATCTGTTATGAAATTAACTCTATTTGGTTTTGTAGTTCCTATACAGTATCCAGCGAGTTTCATATTTCACCTTTACAGTTTTACTTGGTTGATTATATTTAAATAGTATATATAATAATTATAAAATAACAAAGGTAGGTTAATATGCAGAGAATCCTTCTTATTGAAGATGAAAAAAACGTTGTAAAAATCCTTTCAAAAATTCTTCAAGAAAATGGATATCAAGTTGATATTGCCTTTAAAAAAGAAGAAGCCTTAAACCTAATAAATTCAAATAGTTACGACATTATATTAAGTGATTTTCAGCTTCCAGACGGCAATGGTATAGAAATATTAGAGATTTTTAGAAAAAAAGATAAGGATACTCCATTTTTAATAATTACAGCTTATGGTTCTATCAATGGTGCCGTTGAAGCTATGAAAAAAGGTGCCACTCATTACATAGCAAAGCCGATAGATTTTGATAATTTACTGAAAATACTATCTTTCTACTCCGAAAAAAGTAAACCTTTAACAGAGACTGAGAATTTCCATGGAATAATAGGTAAAAGTCCTAAAATGCAAGAACTTTTTCAAGAAATTTCTATAGTAAGTAAAAGTGATTCTACAGTTTTAATAGAAGGTGAAAGTGGAACTGGAAAAGAACTCATTGCAAAAGCTATACATAAGTTATCAAAAAGGGCTGATGAACCATTTGTTGCAATAAACTGCTCTGCAATTCCTTTAGAACTTTTTGAAAATGAACTTTTTGGTCATGAAAAAGGAGCTTATACAGGAGCTGTAGGAAGAGAAGTAGGTAAAATAGAGCTTGCGAGAGAAGGAACTCTCTTTCTGGATGAGATAGGGGAGCTTCCTTTATATCCACAGGCTAAGCTCCTAAGAGTTTTACAAGAAAAAGAGTTTTATAGAGTTGGCGGTACAGAGCTTATACCGGCAAACTGCAGATTTATATCAGCAACAAACAAAAATTTAGAACAACTTGTAGAAGAAGGAAAGTTCAGAGAAGATCTATTTTATAGAATAAATGTTGTTCATCTTAGAATACCTCCCCTTAGAGAAAGAAAAGAAGATATTCCATTGCTTGCCAAATACTTCTTAGAAAAATTCTCAAAAATTGATGACAAAGAAATATACGACATAGATTCATCAGCAATGGAAATACTTCTTGAATATGACTGGCCTGGAAATGTTAGAGAACTTGAAAATGCTATAGAAAGGGCTGTTGTAATGTGTCAAGAAGACATAGTAAAGCCTCACCATCTTCCTCCAAGGATTCAAAAAAAGAAATCATCTTCAACTTTAAAAGCAGAAATAGAAACTACAAATCTGTTGGACCTTGAGAAAAAGATAATACATAAAGTTTTAGAAGAAGTTAACTGGAATCAAACAAAAGCTGCTGAGAAACTTGGAATTTCTAGAAAACAGCTTAGAACTAAAATGAAAAATTTTGGTTTATTAAAATAAAGACAAAATGTTCCGAAATGGACAGTGAAAAATAAAATCTGTCCCAAAAGGGACAAAAGATATAAACAAAGGGAGGAGATTAAAAATTAACCTTATGATAAAACCTGAAATAATCCAAATATATCAAGATTTATTCATTTTTTATAAAAATAAAAATATAAGCATTTTATATATTGGCATGCATTTTGCCTAAATAAAACTTGGATTTATTAAAAAAGGAGGTTTGACATGAAACTAAAAAAACTGCTTGTTTCATCGATGGTTGTTGGAGGGCTTGCTTTTGTTTCAAGTGCAGTGGCAGGAAGCTGTCCAGGGGTAGAATATTCTGATGCTTCAAAAATTGTTAAAAA
>WIAL01000053.1 GCA_015519975.1 Hydrogenothermaceae bacterium
AAGTAGCACGTGCTCTCTTGTTTGTGGCATTGGCCCGTCTGCAGCTGATACTACGAGAATTGCACCATCCATCTGTGCAGCACCTGTAATCATGTTCTTGATGTAGTCTGCGTGTCCTGGACAGTCTACGTGTGCGTAGTGTCTTTTTTCTGTTTCGTATTCTACGTGTGTGATGTTGATTGTGATTCCTCTGTCTCTTTCTTCTGGTGCTTTATCTATATCTCCGTATCCTATAAACTCTGCTAATCCTTTCTTTGATAATACGTATGTTATTGCTGCTGTTAATGTTGTCTTACCGTGGTCTACGTGCCCTATTGTCCCTACGTTTACGTGCTCTTTCTCTCTTACAAATTTTTCTTTTGCCATCTGTCTCCTCCAGTTTTTACTTTTTCACGCCTCTTTAGAGCCCACGAGCGGACTTGAACCGCCGACCTCACCCTTACCAAGGGTGTGCTCTGCCGACTGAGCTACGTGGGCACATACTAATGCGCCTAAATTAAAAATAGCAAATATATATTAAAACACAATTTTATAAAAAAAATCAAGAGAATTTTCTTAACACGAGAGCAATGAGAATTGAATAGTTTAATGGAGCGGGAGACGGGACTCGAACCCGCGACCATCTGCTTGGAAGGCAGATGCTCTACCAACTGAGCTACTCCCGCAAAATGGTGGAGGAGGCAGGATTCGAACCTGCGCAGGCATACGCCAGGAGATTTACAGTCTCCCGCCATTGGCCAGGCTAGGCGACTCCTCCATTTAAGAGCTGGCGGTGGGACTTGAACCCACGACCTGGTGATTACAAATCACCTGCTCTGCCGACTGAGCTACGCCAGCACCATATTCAAAAAACAGATAAATATATTATCCAATTTGAGATTATTTGTCAATACCTTTTTTATTGGCTTTTGCAAAAACTTTTAATGGAAGACCCCAAACTTTTGTAAAGTATTCACCTGCCTTATGGTCAAATTCATCTTCAGGGCTGTAAGTTGCAAGTTTTTCAAAATAAAGACCATTTGGTGATTTTCTACCAACTATTTGGGCCGATCCTTTATAAAGTTTAAATCTGACTATACCATTGACAATAGAGGCTATTTCAGATGTAAATGCATCTAAGGCTTCTCTAAGTTTTGAGAACCAAAGACCGTTATAAACAAGGTCTGCATAAGGCTGTGCAATATGTGTAAGTTTATAATGATATGTAAATCTATCTAATACTAAACTTTCAATTTCATCATAAGCTTTTATTAGTATTAAACCTGCTGGAGATTCATAAACTTCTCTTGATTTTATTCCAACAAGTCTGTTTTCTACCATATCAATTCTTCCTACACCGTGTTTACCACCAATTTCATTTAAATCCCATATTAATTTCCAAAGCTCATTATATTTCTTACCATTTACAGCAACAGGAATACCTTTTTCAAACTCTATTTCTATATACTCAGGTTGGTCTGGAGCGTTTTGAGGATTTACCGTTATCTCAAAAGCATCTTCAGGAGGTTCTTTCCATATATCTTCAAGATCTCCAGCCTCTATTGCTACTCCCCAAAGATTTCTATCATATGAATATGGTTTTTCTTTTGTTGCTTTTACAGGTATGCCGTGCTTTTTAGCATATTCTATTTCTTCATCTCTTGACTTAAACTCCCAGTCTCTAACAGGTGCTAAAACTTCAATGTCAGGATCCAACGCCCAAACTGAGGTTTCAAATCTTACCTGATCGTTACCTTTCCCTGTAGAACCGTGTGCTACATAATGTGCGTTATATTTATGTGCTAGTTCTACAAGTTTTTTAGATATTAAAGGCCTAGATAGTGCGGATAAAAGGGTATATCTATTTTCATATAATGCTCCACTTCTCATTAAAGGAAGGCAGTACTGCCTTGCAAATTCCTCTTTTATATCATCAACAATAGCTTCAACTGCCCCTGCTGCTTTAGCTTTTTCTGGTATTTCATCAAGTTCTTCACCCTGACCAACATCTGCAGTATATGTAATAACCTCAAATCCTTTATCTGTTAACCATCTAACAATTACAGAGGTATCTAGACCGCCAGAATATGCAAGAATAACTCTTTTTTTCAAGTTAATATCCTCCAAAAAATTTTAAGAAAAAAAATTATATCAGCTTTTAGATATTTTGATAAATTCTTATACGCTTAGAAACTCTTTTTAAATAATGCTTAGTTTCATCATAAGGCAGTCTTTTTAGTAAGGTGCTGTATACCTGTCCTGGAGACATCCTGTTTATAATTCTAATGGCTTTCCTTAAGTTTGTAGTTCCGGTAAATGCCCTTGCCACATTGCCTGCACCTGTATTATAAGCAGCTATTGTACAGTACAATCTGCTGATAGGATCTTTTATACCTTTTAAATATTTATGGTAAAGAAGATACAGATAAGTTGAACCTACAAGTATGTTTTTTTTATCGTTATAAAGATAAGAAGGCGAAAGTAAAACAGGTCTGCCGTAAATTATCCTTGTTGCGTCTTTTCCTGCTGTTTGAGGAACTATCTGCATTAAACCATAAGCAGGTACAGGAGAGCGAGCTAAAGGATTAAATGAACTTTCTGTGTGAATTATAGCTAGAATAAGTGCATCAGATAATTTATATCTCTTTGCATGTTTCTCAGCTAAAGGCTTATATTTTTTTGCCTTTATCAATATTCTTTTTGGAGGGAGCTTAATCTTTACAGAAAATATGTTTTCTCCTTTAATTTTTCCCTTTCTTTTTGAAATTTTTGCCTTTTTCAAAAGATTTAAAACAGCGCTATTTATATCTTTAGGTGTTGGTCTTTTTTTGGGAACAACCACATCTAAGATTAATGGTTTAGATTCAATTTTACCGGTTTTTAAATGTTTAACTTTTTTCCTTAATTTTTTTTCTATATTTCTTGAAAGTTTATCTCGTTTGTAAGCCTCTGTAGTAGTTTCTGTAATTAAATCTCTTAAATTTTTTGCTATATTTTCTGTAGTAGGTTTTTTCTTACTTCTTATCTCTATTTTTATTTCACCTTTTTCAAAATCTACTGCTTTTTTAATCTTATAATCTGGAGAGTACTCAACAAATTTTTTCTTGGTTGGGATTTCTGCTTTATCCCAATATTTTAAAATCTCTTTTTTATAATTTTCATACTCTTCATAAACAATTCTTTTATACTCTTTAAATTCTTTTTCTATCTCTTTTTTATACTGCTCATACTCCTTTTCTTCTTCTATAACACCTTGATACATTTGCTCCTTAAATTTTTCAAAGTCACTTTGAGCAAATGTTGAGGAAGTAGATAATATTAAAAGAAAAAACACTATAAAAACTTTCATAACTAATCACCTCTCATTAATAGGTGCACATTAAAACATAAAGCTCTTCTGATTTGGGATCTAAATATACATCTTCAATTTTTGCTCTAATAGTTTGCCCAGTAGTAGTTTGAACACTATAGGAACTTAAACCTGAAATTGCACCTGAAGAACTTCCTTTTAAAAAATGCTCTACAGTTGTATCAACCTTAACATTCATCTGACGGGCAATTTCATCTATAGCCCGTGATATTGCTGTTGCCCTTTGATAAGCTTTTCCTCTTATATGAGGAAGAGAAACACCAACTCCGCAAATACTTCCTTTCTTGTGATATACACCGTAAATCCATTTAGGAGATTGTTGAGTATGTGTTGAAACGCTGGACTGTTTAACACAAGAAAAAAGAAAAAAAGTAGCAAATAAAAGTAAAATCCCCCTCATATTAACCTCTACGAAGACTTTTGATATTATTAAGTTAGTTTATACTAAAATAAATGTCAATAAATTAACTTGATTTTATGTATAAATAAGCCATAACTATAAATAAAATAACAGGAATAGCTATTAAAACATAAGTTATTCCTGCTTGATACATATTGTAAATCTTATCTAACATTATAAACTCCTTTATGGATATAATTGCTCTCCTGTCTCGGCATCATAAATGATAATAGCATCAACAGGGCAGGCTTCTGCTGCTCTAAATATTTCGTCTTCTTTATCTATTGGAAGTTCTATTTCAACTTCCTGTTTCCTTTTTTCTTCTACTTCTTTGAATAACTGCTGTTTATCTTTTCCTGGTTCTAAAAATACAGCTTTATGTCTTTTATCAAGTTCTATCATATCTGTTTCTTCTGCACAGGGACCTATTCCTTCACATTTAATTCTATCAATAACAACTCTTAACTTTCCCAATTTTTCAGCCTCCGTAAATTTTGTTATTATAATAAAAATTAATACAGCCTTAAAGATAGCTCTATGAGGATTATTATAAACAAAAATATTTTTTTATCAATTTTAGCAGGTGTTTTAATTGCTTTATCCTTTCCTAACTTTTTTATTCCTTTTGCTTTTATATTTGGATTTATAATCTGGTTTAGTCTGATACACAAAAATAATTATAAAAAAACTGCCGTTTACTCATTTTTAACAGGATTCTCCTTTTCTCTGCTTAGTTATTATTGGATAATTAAAGCTGTCAACTATTACGGTGGAGTAAATATATACTTATCTTTGCTTTTACTTGCTCTATTTTCTATTTTTTATTCTATTTTATACTTTGTATCGTTTGGTTTAATACTGAAATTTATGTTTACCAGATACAATTTTAATAAAGCCTTACTAATTGCACCTTTTATATGGGTTATTATTGAAATTTCAAGGGAATACTTTCCTTTTACTGGTTTTCCGTGGAATCTTGCAGGATATATGATTTCTTACATTCAGCCTCTTGATAAAATTGCCTCTTTTTTCAGTATCTATGGGCTTTCATTTTTAGCAATCTCTATTTCTTCTATTTTATTTTTTTCTTATGTTAAAAAAGATTTGATAAGTTTAATAGCTGGAATTATTATTCCTATATTCCTTTATATAATCTTGGGATTATATCATCCTGAATACAATTTTTATAAAAAATACAAAATAGCAGTTTTACAGGGTAATATTACGGAAGATATGAAATTAGATAATGAAAAACAGGAATATATCACAGATATTTACATTAATCTTTTCAAAGAAGCTTCTAAATATAAACCTGATCTAATTGTACTGCCGGAGTCTGCAGTGCCATTTTTTTACTTTTCAGAAAGCAATATAAAAGATAAATTTTTTAAAGAAATAGAAAATATAAAAACTCCCTTCATTATAGGACTAGATAATTGGATATACATAAATGGAAAACCCTATCTGTACAATTCTATATTTTTATTTGATGAAAACCATAAATTAGTTGATTTTTACAATAAGATAAAACTTGTTCCTTTTGGAGAATATGTTCCTTTCCCATTTAAAATTTTTTCAAAAATGTTTCCTTATCTTGAAGGATGGGATTTTAGTTTCGGGAATAAAATAAAAACCCTAAATTATAAGGAGTTTAAAATAGTACCCCTTGTATGTTTTGAAGCAACTTTTCCTAATTTAGTTTCAAAATTCTCGAAAAATGCTAATTTATTAGTAAACTTAAGTAATGATGCATGGTTTGGTGAAACATCTGCTCCTTTTCAGCATTTTGAGATGAGCCGAATACGGGCTGTTGAAAATGGAAAATATTTGGTAAGGGCAACAAACACAGGTATATCAGCTATAGTTTCTCCAGATGGTAAGGCAAGGTTGTCCAAACTTTTTGAAAGACAGATTTTAATTGGTGAAGTTGCCTTAATAAATAAAAAAACCTTTTGGCTAAAGTATAAAAGCTGGATTTTTGTAACTTTTTTAGCAACATTTTTTGCAATTATCTTAAAACTTGAAACTAATTTAAGAAGACAATGAGCAAAATTTATAAAATACACCTTTTTCCTTTATAAGCTGTTCTTTTGTTCCTTCTTCTATAATTCTTCCATTTTCCATTACCACTACTTTTTCTGCTATATCAAGGATTTTAAGCCTATGGGTTATCATAATAATAGTTCTATCTGAGAACTCTTTTCTTATTTCTTCCATAACATATTCTTCTGTTTCAACATCAAGGGCAGATGTCCCTTCATCTATTATGATAATGTCAGGATTTTTCAAAAACAGTCTTGCAATAGAAATTCTCTGTCTTTCTCCTCCTGAAAGCCTTGAACCCCTTTCTCCAAGCACCGTATCAAGCCCTTTTTCAAGTTTAAAAACAAAATCAGCTTTTGCTTTCTTTAAAGCCTCTATAAGTTCTTCATCTGTTGCATTAGGTTTTGCAATTAAAAGGTTGTTTTTAAGTGTATCGTTAAATATAAAAACATCTTGAGAAATCATTCCTATATATTTTCTCAAAGAAGAAACATTATACTGTCTAACATCATAACTATCTATGAAAAGCTTCCCGTCAAAATCTTTTATCAGTGCAGGAATTAATTTAACAAGTGTTGACTTTCCTGAACCTGTAAGACCAACTATTCCAACTTTTTCTCCCTTTTTTATTGTAAGGTTAATGTCTTTAAGTATTTGATTTTCACCAATTTTCAATGAAACATCTTTGTACTCTATCTTATCTTTTAATCCTTTAAACTCAATTCCTTCTTCTTTTTCTTCAGGCAGATTTAATAAAAGCTGTATTCTATCTATGACAGGTGAAAGAGCCTTTAACTGAACAGCTCCCCTTTGAAGGGTTTGAAGAGAATTTACTAAAATTAAAACTCCTCCAAGGAACGAAAAAAAATCTCCGGCTGTAAGTTCTCCTTTTATAATTCTATATCCGCCGTAGAAAATTATTCCGGCAGTTGCAGTATAAGCTATAAGCTCAACAGAACCAAGATAAACAGTTTCATAAAAAGTGTTTTTTTTCTGTCTTTTATAAAGCTGATTATTTATTTTTGAAAAAATCTTTTGAAAAATCCCTTTATTAAAAAGTTTTATAAGTTCAAAACCTGTAATAACTTGATTTAAAATTTGAGTATAATCAGCCATACTTTCTTGAAGTTTCTGGGAGTATTTTTTTCTTTTTTCTCCAAAGTAATTTAAAGCCAGTGCAAGAAGGGGAATTGCAAATAAAAATATTAAAAATAACTTCCAGTCTCTGTAAATTAAGATAAATACTATTCCTGTTATTACAAAAACTTCTGTAACTATATTTGTTCCAAACATGGAAAGAATTTGTCCAAATCTCTCTATATCATTAGTAGCCCTGCTTATGATATCCCCATAATCTAATTTCAAGAGAAAAGAAGGCTGTGCATTTAAAAGCTTATCAAATATTTTTTCTCTTAAGTTTTTTAAAACTTTATATATAATTAGTGGATAAATATAATTTTTTAGAAAAAAACCAATTTGCTTTGAAACAGCTATAATAACGAGAACAATTAAAATAAAAATTAAACTTTTAAAATCTTTTGCCACAAAAACATCATCTACGACATTTTTTATTATATACGCAAGACCGGCTAAAGCCCCCGATTCAAGTAATGAACCGAGAAAAGCTAAAATAAAAAGAGGTATATATGGTTTTAAAAGATTAGCTAAAAACTTCGCCATTTTTACCTTTTATACAAAAATATTTTTGAATTTTTATAATTATACTCTTTTATAAGCCTTAAACCATCTACCTTGTCTTTACAATGTACTAAATATTCCCAGTTTTTTACCAGACTTTTATCCAAAACAAGCTTTCCTTTAAAAGTATCAAGATAATAAATCACTGCCTTATCTAAATAACAGCTGTAATCTGTAGCAATTTCAAAATTTTTTGTAATTTTATAAATGTCTACAGCTGTTTTCTTATAAAAACCTTTTTTCTTAGTCTCATAAGGGAGATAAAATACACCTGCTAAAACTCTTATAAAAATAGAAAAAGCAATTAAACCAACAGCCCATTTTATTAAATTTTCTTTTTTCAGTTTTAAAAACATATAAGAAATAAATACTGCCGCCAAAGGAAGTAAAGGTAGTATATATCTTCCCCTTGCCCCTGACGATATCCAGTAAGGTAAATAATTTAACACTAAAATAAGTAAAATAAATTTTATTTGAGATGAATATAAATTAATATTGAAAAATCTATATTTAATTAAAGCAAATATAGCTAATAAACTTATAGGAACCATTTGAAAAATATTATCAAGCGGATATTTAATTAAATGCAGCAAAAACTTAGAAATATTACTTGAAGATTTAACTCTGTTAAATGTTTCCTGCCACAAAGTACTTAAATACTCAGAAGGACTATTAGTGTTGACGATCCAAAAGACTACTATCAAAACACCAATAAAAAAAGAAACCCAAAGCTTTAAATTAAATAGGTAAGAAGGCTTTTTATAAAAAATACTTATAGAAATAGCTGTTAAAATAAAAAACGCCAGTGATGGAAAACCTTTTATTAAAAAATTTATACCAACCAGAAGTCCAACAATAAAAAACAGAAAAAAACTGTTTTTCTCGAAAGCAAAAATCATTAAAAAAATCATTAAAGAAGTAAAAAACATTAAAGTTGCATCAATTTCACCTAAAAATCCGTACCAGAACAAAATATCTGAAAAAGTTATCAAAACTAAACCTGAAAGTAATGAAAAATACATATTTTTCTCAATAAACCTGTAGAAAAAAATAGATGTTGATACTCCAGTTAAAAAAGTAAAAACGATAGATACAAACCTTCCCGTAAACTCATTCCATCCAACCACAAAAGAAGATAAAATGGTCAGCCAGTTAAAAAAAGGAGGCTTTAGATAATAATCTATCCCAAAAATAGTAGGCTGAAAAAAATTTTTAAAATAAAGCATTTCAAAAGCAGGAATAGTTCTAGTAGGTTCTTCCATTCTTATTCTGTAGTCTATTGAACCTATAAAAAGAGAGAAAACAGCTAAAATAAAAAGAAAAATTAAAAATCTACTGTCCTTTATAAATCGCATCTAATACCTTTTTCGCCCCTGCCTGTAGTATTCTTTCAGCAAGTTCTATTCCTAAATCTTCTGCTTCGGCAGGACTTCCTTCTATGAAATCTTTGAAAATAGTTTTGCCTTCTAAGTCGGATACAAAACCTGTTAAAGTTAATTTTCCGTTTTTTATTTCACTGTACCCAGCAAGAGGAACCTGACACCCTCCTTCAAGAGTTTTTAAAAATGCCCTTTCGGCAGTTGCCCTAATTTCACTTTCCTCATCATTTAAAACAGAAACTATCTTTCTTGTGTTTTCATCATCAAGTCTTGCTTCTATTCCCAAAAATCCCTGAGCTACTGCCGGTATCATAAAATCAGGGCTAAAAACCTGTTTAACTTTATTCTCAAGACCAAGCCTTTTAAGTCCTGCATATGCAAGTATTACTGCATCATATTGTCCTTCTTCAAGTTTTCTAATTCTTGTGTCAACATTTCCTCTTAAATCTTTTATCTGAAGGTCCGGTCTGTTTATTTTTAGCTGAACCTTTCTTCTTAAAGAAGAAGTTCCTACTATAGCACCTTCAGGAAGTTCCTTTAAAGAGCTGTATTTAACAGATAAAAATGCATCCCTTGGGTCTTCCCTTTTTGTTATTGCAACAAGCCCAAGACCTTCTGGAAAATAAGTTGGAACATCTTTCAAAGAATGAACAGCAATATCTATTTCATTTCTAAGCATTGCTTCTTCTATTTCTTTAACAAAAAGCCCTTTACCTCCTACCTTTGCAAGAGGAACGTCAAGAATTTTATCACCTTTTGTTGTAATTTTTACAAGCTCAACTTCCAGATCTGGAAAATGTTTTTTTAACTGGTCTGCTACAAAATTTGCCTGCCACAGGGCAAGTTTGCTTTTTCTTGTTCCAATTCTTATTTTCAAGAATATCTCCTTTCAATAAATCCATATTAAAGGTTTTAAATATTCTACACTAAAAGAAAAGTTAAATAATAGCCCAGCCTTTCGGTATAAAAATTCTTTCATAAGTTTTAATAGCAAATCTATCTGTCATACCTGCAACATAATCAACAGCTGCCTGTTTTGGCTCGTATTCTC
>WIAL01000054.1 GCA_015519975.1 Hydrogenothermaceae bacterium
AAAATGATCCTGAATTTGCTAAAGCTTTAGCCAGTCTTGCAGATGTTTACGTAATAGATGCCTTTGGTACCTGCCATAGAAAACATGCTTCAATGTATGGAATAAAAGATTTTATTCAGCCTGTTGTAATGGGATTTTTACTTGAAAGAGAACTTAGATTTTTTGAAAAAGCCCTTCTTAATCCACAAAGACCTGTTGTCGCATTTATAGGTGGGGCAAAAGTTTCCTCAAAACTTGGAGTTCTTAACCATTTAATTGACAGGGTAGATAAAATTTTTGTCGGCGGGGCAATGGCTTTTACATTTATAAAGGCTATGGGATATAACGTGGGAAGTTCTTTAGTTGAAGAAGATATGTTTGAAGAAGCTTTAAATATTTTAGAAAAAGCTAAAGAAAAAGGTGTTAAGTTTTACTTACCAGTTGATTTTGTATGTGGACAGGCTGTATCAGATCAAACTCCAGTTTTAGAAGTCGCATGGCAGGAAATTCCACAGGGTTGGATGGGTCTTGACATAGGACATGCTTCACTTGCATTGATAGCAGAAATTATGAAAGACGTTCAAACAATAATATGGAACGGTCCAATGGGTGTATTTGAGCTTGATAAATTCAAAAAAGGAACTTTTGATCTTGCCCATATGATAGCAGAATCTCCTGCACTTTCTATTGCCGGTGGTGGTGACACTGATTATGCAATTCATAAAGCAGGAGTAGCTGATAGAATAAGCTATATATCAACAGGCGGTGGAGCTTTCCTAGAACTGCTGGAAGGAAAAGTACTTCCTTGCCTAGAAGCTATAACGAAAAAGGAGCAGTAATTTGAATCTGGAAAATTTTTTACAAACTGCAAAAGAAGCAGCTGTAATTGGTGGGCAGATACTTAAAGAGCATTTTAAAGATATAAGACAAAAAGATATAGAAGAAAAAAGTAGAAGAGATTTTGTAACTTACGTTGATAAAAAATCAGAAGAAAGAATAAGAAATTTTATATTGTCTGTTTATCCAGATCACGCATTTTTAGGAGAGGAAGACGGAGTCATTGGAAACAAAGATAGTGAATATCTTTGGATCGTTGACCCATTAGATGGGACTAAAAATTATATAAATGGTTTTGATATTTTTGCAGTTTCTGTAGCACTAAAATATAAAAATGAAATAATAGTTGGAAGTATATATGTTCCCATGCTTGATAAACTTTACTGGGCATCAAAAGGAAACGGAAGTTTTATGAACGGACATCCAATAAAAGTTTCAAATAGAGATAAAAACCTTGCAGTAATAGCAACAGGTTTTCCATTTAGAAGAGTTGAAGATATTGATAAGTATTTAAATGCATTTAGGCAGGCAATGATAACCTTTTCGGCTGTCAGAAGACCAGGGGCTGCAGCTGTTGACCTTGCATATACTGCAGAAGGAGTTTTTGATGGATTTTTTGAAATGAAACTTTCAATATGGGATATTGCTGCTGGATATCTTTTAATAAAAGAAGCTGGTGGAATATTTACAAATTTTGAAGGTAAAGAAGAACTAGATGGAAATGTAATAGCAGGAAACCAAAATATATATAAAGAGTTAAAAAACATAGTAGAAAAAACATTAATCTAAAATCTTTTTTCCTTTTCCTTCTCTTTTTCTTTTTTATAATTCCAAATTAAAAAATTTGACAATATTACACTAAAGTTATATATTGTTTATAGAATTTTATGCATAAAATAGGGGAGAAAATGGCAAAAAAAGATTATTACGAGGTACTTGGAGTAAGCAGGAATGCTTCCCAAGATGAGATAAAAAAAGCATATAGAAGACTTGCCAGAAAATACCATCCAGATTTAAATCCAAATAATAAAGAAGCAGAAGAAAAATTTAAGGAAATAACCGAAGCTTATCAGGTTTTATCTGATCCTGAAAAAAGAAAAATGTATGATCAGTTTGGACACGCAGCATTTTCAGGAGGAGCGGGCGCAGAAAATATAAATTTTGAAGATATTTTCAGCCATTTTGGAAGAGGATTTGGTGGAAGAGGCGGTGGATTTGATATATTTGACGAACTTGATGACATATTAGGTGGATTCTTCGGTAGAAGAAGAGGCGGTGGAACAAGAACAGAAGAAAGGAGAAGAGCACAGAAAGGAGAAGATATATACCAAACTGTTTCAATATCCCTGGAAGATGCATATAAAGGTACGACAATTTCACTGGAAGTTCCAAGATATGTTGTGTGTGAAAAATGTGCAGGAACCGGAAATGAGCCAGGAAGCCAACCTAAGGTGTGTCCTGAGTGTCAGGGAACAGGGCAAATAGTTTATAATGCAGGATTTATGCAAATAGCCCAGACCTGTCCAAAATGTCAGGGACAGGGATATATTCAGGAACCTTGTAAAGAGTGTAACGGAAGAGGTCTTACACTAAAAACAGAAACTGTAAAAGTAAGAATACCTCCTGGAGTAGACAACGGTAGTAAATTAAGGGTTCCAGGAAAAGGTCACAGTGGAAGATTTGGCGGTGCAGCTGGAGACCTATGGATAATTATAAACGTAAAACCACATCCTTTATATACAAGAAAAGGAGATAACCTTTACATAAAGGCAAATATAAATGTAGTTGAAGCGATAAAAGGAACAAAACTTGAAGTTCCATTAATTGACGGTAAAACTGTAGAAGTTGAAATCCCTGCAGGAATCCAGAGTGGTGAAAAAATCAGAGTAGCTGGAAAAGGAATGCCTAAATTAAAATCAAGTGGATATGGAGATTTATTTGTAATTGTAAATGTAAAAATACCTTCTATAAATGAACTTTCTAAAAAAGGTAAAAAATTAGTCGATGAACTTGAAAAAGAAATACCAAAACCAGAAAAAAGATTTGAAAAAGCAGATTAAGAGAGGTGAAGTGCCATGAGCAAAGATAAAAAGAAAGAGCCTTTATATATGATTGGTGCTGTTTCAAGGATGTTTAATATTCATCCTCAAACTTTAAGACTTTATGAAAGGGAAGGACTCTTAACACCTTCAAGAACAGAAGGTAAAACAAGACTTTATTCTCAGGAAGATATTGAAAAACTGGAGTTTATACTGTTCTTAACAAGGGAACTTGGAGTAAACCTTGCGGGAGTAGATGCAATACTTAGAATGAGACAACAGATGCAAGAAATGCAAATGCAAATTGAGTATCTTCTTAACTACATACAGGAAGAAATTATGAAAAGATACGCAGAAGATGCTGAAGAGCAGAAAAAAGCACTCGTAAGAATGCCTAAAATAGAAATTACAAAAGTTGAAGAATATATGTATAATACATATAAAAAGGATAAAGAGGAATAATTTTGGAACCGGGTGTTCGGAAAGAAATTGAAGAAAACTTTAAAAAGGTTCTAAAGAAAATAAAAGATATATTTGATATTGAAAAAGAAAGTATAGAATTTGAAAAAGTGGAAGAAACAGGGAAAGTTATAATTCAGTATGATGAGCTATATGATGACTGGATAGAAAATATAGAAACCCTTTCTTTACCTGAAATAGAGAAGATAGAAAAAATAGAGCATCCAGATGGGCCCTATTTAAAAATCAACTATAAATTAGAAATTAATGAAGGTAAGTTAATTAGAAAAATAAGAATAAAAAGTAATGGAAAAGTAAACACGTTCCATAATGTTATTTTTAATGAAACTATTAATGGAAATACATACGAAATTACCGCCGAATACGATACGTATGCAAATCTTATTTTTTACATAGAAAGGAAAAATCAATGAAAAAATTAATTTGCAGCATACCTTCTGAGCTTTTTGAGATATTTTTAATTGAATTTAATGGTTATGGATATGAGATTTTAAATAGAGATGAAAATGAAACATTTTTTGCAATATACGCAGAAAACAAAGAAATTAAAACAATAAAAGAAGCATTAAACGAAGTTTTTGAAGACCTTGGAAATGGAAAAATAATACTAGAAGAAGATGTTCCTGAGTTAAACTGGGAAGAAGTTTGGAAAGAAGGTTTTGAGCCTATAGAAATACCTCCCTTTATTTTAGTGCCAGAGTGGGAAGTTTATAAAGAAAATAAGTTTATTCCGATAAAACTGAAAATTGGAATGGCTTTTGGTACAGGGAAACATGCTACTACTCAGATAGCTCTCTCTTTGTTAAGCAAGTATGTGAATCCAAAAGATAAAGTTTTAGATGCAGGATGTGGTTCTGGAGTATTAGCAATAGCAGCTGCAAAACTTGGAGCAGACCCTGTTGATGCAGTAGATATACATAAAGAAGCTATTGAAGAATGCAAAACAAATGCATGGGAAAATGAAGTAAAAGTAAACTGTCAGCTTAAAGATGTAGAACAGATTAATGAAAAATATGATGTTATAATTGCAAACATACAGATGGAAGTTTTTGAAAAAATTTTTGATAAATTAGCAAAGCTTTTTGATAAATATTTAATCGTTTCAGGAATTTTTAAAGAAAAAGAAAAAAAACAATTTATGGAAATGGTTGAAAGAAATGATTTAATTGCCGTTGAAGAAATGAGCAAACCTGAATCAGAAGATAAACCTGAGGATTTATGGTATGGATTTGTCCTTAAACATAAATAAATACATAGAACATACAAACGTTAAACCATATGCAACAAAAGATGATATAAAAAAACTTTGTGAAGAGGCTGTAAAATACAATTTTTACGGTGTATGTGTCAATCCATATTACGTTCCATATGTTAAAGAATTATTAAAAAATACAGATATAAAAGTCATAACTGTAATCGGTTTTCCGCTTGGAGCTAACAAATTAAAAACAAAGTTAGTTGAGGCTACAACAGCCCAAAATGACGGCGCTGACGAACTTGATATAGTTTGGAATATATCAGCTTTTAAATCAGGAGAATATGATTATATTGTAGAAGAGTTAAAAACAATTATTGAGTACACAAAGCCTTTAGTCCATAAAGTGATAATAGAAACGGCTTATTTAAGGCTAAAGGAAAAATTTAAAGCTGTAGAACTTTTAATTGAAGCAGGTGCTGATTTTCTAAAAACATCAACAGGATTTGCTCCTGAAGGTGCAAAACTTGAAGATATAAGACTTTTCAAAGAAATCTCTCAAGGTAAATTAAAAATAAAAGCTTCAGGTGGAATAAAAGATAAGCAAACAGCCTTAAAAATGATAGAGTTTGGAGCAGATAGAATAGGTACATCCCACGGTGTTGAAATAGTAAATGAGCAGTGAAGTTTTAACATTTAAAGTAGATAGCCAGTATAAAGATAAAAGACTGGACCAGTTCTTAGCTTCTGTATATCCAGAGTTTTCCCGTTCATACTATCAAAAATTAATAAAACAGGGAAATGTTTTAGAAGGTGAAAAAGAGCTAAAAAAACCTTCATTGAAGCTAAAGGAAGGTCAAGAAATAACATTAATAATACCACCTCCAGAAGAAATAGAAGTAAAACCTGAGAATATTCCACTTGATATTTATTACGAAGATGAAGATTTAGCTGTTGTTTATAAACCTCCCCATATGGTAGTTCATCCATCAGTAGGACATACATCTGGAACACTTGTAAATGCCCTTTTATACCATTTTAAAAATGTATCAAACTATGGAGGAAGAGAAAGGGCAGGAATAGTCCACAGGCTTGATAAAGAAACAGCAGGTCTTTTGATTATTGCAAAATCAGAGTTTGCCCATAAAGAACTTCAAAAGCAATTTCAGGAAAGGACTGTTGATAAAAGATATAAGGCTATAGTTTCAGGAATAGTAAAAAAAAATCACGGTATTATAGACCTGCCTATAGGAAGATCTATTTACAACAGGCAAAAAATGGGAATTCAAGCAACAAATGCAAGAGACGCTTTAACAGAGTACTGGGTAGAAAAAAAATGGGAAAAGCATGGGCTGACTTTAGTTGATATAAAACTTCATACAGGAAGAACCCATCAGATAAGGGTCCATTTTTCGGCACTCGGACATCCACTTTTAAATGACAAAGTTTACGGCTTTAAAAAAAGTAGTTTAAAATCACAGGAAGCTAAGCAGGCTTCTGATATACTTGATTACCACGCACTTGTTGCTTATAAAATAAGTTTTAGGCATCCAAGGACTGGGGAAAAAATTGATGTTCACCTAAAAAATATTCCTGAGCCTTTACCGCAAGTTTTAAATTTGCTAGGAGAGTAATTCATCTATAATTTTTACGAGCTTAATATTTCCTTTCATCATAGCCTCAAGTTTTAGGCTGTGGAGTTTTTCTTCTATATTTAACCCTTCTTCTTTTTGTTTTATCTTTAGTGTTAGCACTTCAGGAAGTAATGAATTCTTAATATTAAACTTTTTTATTTTTTCTTTTGCATCAGAAAATTTTTCTTCTTCTATCAATCTGTTAATGTAAATATAAAATATATCTTCTTTGTCTTTTAGAGCTGCATTATTAAAAAAACTTTCTATTTCTTTTTCTAAATCCTGCACATCTTCTGCTTTATTTAAAAATATTAGAAGTTTATGTTTTTTGTTTAGAAAATGTGGATATTTATTGTAAATTTTTTCAAAATCTTCTTCATACCCAAGAACGTACAGATTAAATAAAAATTCACTTAGAAATCTTTTACCTTCACCTTCAAAAAATTTCACTAAAGATGGATAATTTTTGATTTCTTCAAGCTGTTTATGAAAATCTTCTATGTACTTATCTATGTTTATAAACTCTTTTTCCATTTCAGGAAGATATGTGTACATACCGATTATGTTTATTATTACAAGTAAGTTATTAAATTCTTCAAATTTAGATGGATATTTTTCAATAATTTGTTTATTGAACCTATAACTTTTTAATAAATATCCAAAAGCTTTCTCATTATCTTTTTCAACTGTAATGTAGTAGATATAGAGCAGTTTATAAAAGTTTGCCCCGCTTAGTAAAATATCTTTTGTATCATTAATATTTTCCTTTATAAAGCTGTTAAGACTGTTAAGATATTCTGGGAAGTAATAAACTACTACTGCTTGATTAAATTTTAAAAAAAGTTCAATTAGTTTTTCATGAGCTTTAAGATTTATGTGTGTTGATATATTTTTTTCTATTATTCTTCGTGCATAGAAAATGGCTATTTTGTATAAATTATTTTGTTCAAGCATATTGAATATAGGAATAGCAGAATTAAACCCTTTTTCTTTAACATCTTTTAAAACACGGGTAAGTAGTCCAATAACCTGTTTTAACTCGGCAGTGGTAAGTTCAAGTAGAAGGTCGTCGTAAAAGTCTTCATCATTTGAAATCAGGGAGTTTATTTGACTGTATTTTTCCTTTTCTTTTTCAAAATTTTCAAGTTCCCGTCTTACATCAGAAAAAAGCCCTGCTGTTAAAAACTTATCCATTTTAAACCTCAAATTCTGCAATTACAGGGGCATGATCTGAAGGTGTAGGCTTTCTTCTTCTCCTTGGCCATAGGTCCACTTCTACAGACTTTAATTTATCTACTAATGGCTTAGTACAGAAAATGTAATCAATTCTCATTCCTTCATTTTTCCAAATAGCGCCACCAATATAATCCCACCATGTGAACTGCTGCCGGTCTGGATACAAGTATCTAAAAGTGTCAATAAACCCCCAGTCTAATATTTTCTTTAAAGCCTGTCTTTCTTCAGGCATTGTTCCTATACTATCTTTTAAAAACTGCGGATCATAAACATCTATATCTTCTAATGCAACATTAAAATCACCAACCATAATAATCGGCTGGTCTGGAGTAAAGTTTTCATTAAGCCATTTGTAAAGTTTTTCATACCAGTCAAGTTTATAATAGTATTTATCTTCTCCTCTTAAATCTCCATGGGGTACGTAAAGGTTTATGACATAAGTATCTTTTATTTTTCCTGCTATTACCCTTTTCTGCTGGTCAAAATAATCATCTCCAAAACCTTTTATAACATTTTCAACAGGAAATTTTGAACAGATACACACACCGTTGTATCTTTTTTGTGCATTAACTATGCAGTTATATCCTTTTTCTTCAAAATCTTTAAAAGGAAATTTGTTTTCTTCAACTTTTAATTCCTGGAGACATAAAACATCTATGTCATAATTCCGTTTTTCAAGCCACTCAAATAAAAGCTCTTTTCTTGCTCTAATTGAATTAACATTCCAGCTGCAAATCTTCATATAAGCCTCTTAATTTCACGTTATTTTCACATAAATTTTTATAATGTATAATTGTATTAAAATAAAATAATAAGAGGTACAAAATGAAAAAAATATTATCCTTATCATTAATTTTACTATTTTTAGTAAATTTCTCAAAAGCACTTGAAGGTTCTACAAAAGGATTTCCTAAAAAAGCACCTAAAATAAAAGGGCTCGTAACAGACGAAGGAAAACCTTTTTCTTTAGAAAGCTACAAAGGAAAAGTACTTATTGTCACGTATGGTTATACCCACTGTCCACATGTTTGTCCTACTATAACTGCATATCTAAAGCAGGTAGAAAGCAAGTTAAATGAAGATGGATATAAAGGTAAATATCGGATAATATTTATATCTGTTGACCCTAAAGATGATACAGTTGAAAGATTGAGAAAATATAAAAAAGAACATGGATTTAATGATTTCATATTCGTTACTGGCTCAGAAAAAGCCCTTAAGAAAGTATGGAATAATTATAATGTTTACGTAAAAGATAAAGGTATTATGGAAATGAAACACGGCAATATGGTTATGAAACATAGAATGATTGACCACACAGCAAAAGTTACAATAATAGATAAAAACGGCAATATCAGAGAAGAATTTTTAGGAATGTACCTTCCAGTTGATAAAATAGTAAAAGACGTGGAAGAGCTTATAAAGGAGTAAGATTTGGATATAACACAGATACTTTTAAAAGCAGCGTTAATTGGTGAAGCTCCAGTACTATATCTTCTTATAATTATGAGTATCATTTCAATAGCAGTAATTATTGAAAGAATTATAGTTATTAAGAAAATAGAAAAAAATATGCTTTCTTATGAGCCACTGCAGTTAAAACTTAGTCTTGAAAAAAGACTTGGTATACTTGCGACATTTGGAAATAATGCTCCATTTATAGGACTTTTTGGAACAGTTTTAGGTGTTATGCAGGCATTTCACGATCTTGGAAAATCTTCAGAGTTTGGCGTTAAGGTTGTAATGGAAGGAATATCAGAAGCTCTTGTCGCAACGGCACTTGGATTGTTTGTAGCAATACCTTCTGTTATAGCATACAACTATTTTGTTAGAAAAATAAAAACAATTTTACTTATTTACGAAGAAAAAAAGAAACTACCTTTGCAGTTAGAGGATTAAGATGAAACTAATAGATGACGATGAAAAAGAAATAGCCGAAATAAATATGACCCCTTTTGTGGACATAGTCTTAGTCCTGCTTATTATATTTATGGCAACAGCTACTTTTATGGTTGAAGGAAAAATCCCTTTAAATCTTCCAAAGGCATCTACTGCCGAAGCCAAAGAAATAAAAGAAAAGAAAATTGAAATAACAATAAAAAAAGATGGGAAATTATATTTAAATAATAAACCAATACATTTTGCCCAGTTAAAAGAGGAATTAAAAGGATTAAAAGAAAAAGACATTACGGTTGTTCTTCGTTCTGATAAAGATACAAAATTTGAAAATGTAGTTAAAATTATAGACCTTTGCCGTCAGGAAGGAATTGAAAAATATATGATAGAAACCCAAAAAGAATAAAGTTAATGAGATTTATCAAAGAAAATAGTATTTTAATTACAGCACTGCTAACATCTTTACTGGTTCATGCAGGAATTTTTATACTTTTTTCAAAAATAGAAAAAATAAAAACCACAAAAAAAGAAGAAAAGCCAATAATAATATCCTTTGTAAACACAAAAGAAAGCACAGAAACATCTTCTGCAAAAAGAAAAATACCAAGAAAAACAAAACTTAATACTCCAAAGAAATCAACAAAACCATCTTCATCAAAGACTTCTACCCATAAAAACAAGCCTACTATAAAAAAAAGTAAAACAAAAAAGAAAGCAAGTAAAAAATCTGTAAAAAAAAGAGCAAAAAAAAGTTTAAAAAAATCAAAAACTACCAAAATCACTCAAAAACCTGTAGTAAAAGATAGTAAAACAAGAAAAAAACAACCTAAGCTAAAACCCAAAGAAACGAATACCCCCAAACCTGAGAAAAAAGAAGAAGAAAAAAAAGTAAAGATTCCCCAAAAAAATGAAAACCAGCCTAAAAATGATATACAAATAAAAGAAGAAGGAAAAAAACTGCAGATAGCATCAGGCAAACCTGAAAAAGAAGTAAAAAATGTTCCCAAAATTCCTACTCCACCGGCAGAAAATAATAAAGCGAAAGAAGAAAAACCACCCCAGCAGTTAAATCTCAGTCATCTAAAAGGCAAAGATGAAATTTATCAAATAGGCAGTGAAAATAAAAAAGAAAATAAATCCCCTAAAAAAGATGAAGATATAATGAAATATCTATATGGTGTAAGAGATAAACTGCAGGAAAATTTAGCATATCCGCTAATGGCAAAGAGGCTTGAAATAGAAGGGACCGTTATTGTAAGGTTTGTAATAAATCCTGACGGTAGTGTAGATGAAAAAACAATAAAAGTAGTAAAAAGTAGTGGTTCTAACATACTGGATAAACAGGCTGTGATAACAGTAAAAAATTCAATACCTTTTGAGCCTACTCCAAATAAAAAGAAAGTTGTTGTGGAAATTCCTGTAATATTTGAAATTATAAGGAGTTATGATTGAAAAAAGTTGAAATTTTTGCTGATGGCTCATCTCTTGGAAATCCGGGACCAGGAGGATGGTGTGCTATCTTAAGATACAAAAACACAGAAAAAATATTAAAAGGAAGCAGTCCTTTAACCACAAACAACGAAATGGAGCTAAAGGCTGTTTTAGAAGGACTAAAAGCATTAAAAGAGCCGTGCGAAGTTTATTTATATACAGACTCAAAATATGTGGTAGAAGGGATAAAAAGCTGGATAAAAAACTGGGTAAAAAATAACTGGAAAACATCATCTAAAAAGGAAGTTTCACATAAATCGATGTGGCAGGAAATTTATAAACTTATGCAAAAGCATAAAATAAATCCTATTTGGGTTAAAGGACATTCAGGTCATAAAGAAAACGAATTGTGTGATAAAATAGCAAAAAAAGAGGCTCAAAAATTGAAAAATAAAAATGAAAAAAACTAAAATTGTTGTTTGTGGGCTTGGATACGGGGGAATTTCATTCTTAAGATCTATTAAAGATTTAGAAAACATTGAAGTTGTTGCAATAGATCAGAATCCTTTTCATTATTTACAGCCAGAAGTTTATGGATACATAGCACATGAGAAACTCCTATCAGATATACTGATAGATCTTTTTGCTTTGACTTATGGAATATCTAAGAATGTTCAATTTGTAAAAAGTAAAATAAAAAACATTGACTTAAAAAATAAAAAAGTAATTACAGAAGATTTTGAAATAGACTATGATTTTGTAATTATATCCCTTGGTAGTAGAACATTTTTTCCTCCCATTGAAGGTTTAAGAGAATACTCCTCAGGCGTAAAAACTATAGATAGGTCAATGAAATTTAAACATTACTTTGAAAAGGCAGTTTTAAGAAAAATAAAAGAAGAAGATATTTGTTTTATAGATAATAAAAGTATATTTAATATTATAATTGGCGGTGGAGGGCTGTCAGGAGTAGAAATTGCAGCAGAAATGGCATATTTTCAGGAAAAACTATTTTCAAAAATTGGCTGTGGTTTAAAAAGACCTGACATATACCTTATAGAAGCATTACCTTCTATACTCTATGGAATAGATGATTTTCTTATAGAAACAGCTGTTAACAGACTTAAAAGTCTTGGAGTTAATATCGTTACAGGGAAGAAAATAGTTTCTGTTTATAAAGATAAAGTTCAGTTAGAAGATGGAACCATAGTAAATTCTGATTTTTTAATATGGACTGGAGGAATAGTTGGTAGTTCTGTAATAAATAATATTAATGGAATAAAGAAAAACAAAAAAAACCAGATCATAACAGATAGATTTTTCAGGGTAGAAGGGTACGAAGATGCTTTTGCAGTAGGAGACTGTGCAGAAATAAGAAATTTTGATACAGGTAAAATACTACCCGCCACTGCACAGGTAGCTATAGAAACAGGAAAAATAGCAGCACAGCATTTAAGGAATATCTTATTTAATAAACCTTTAGAGGAAAGATATCCTGAATTTAAAGGGATAATTGCTGCCCTTGGAGGTAAATACGCTGCAGGAGTCTTAAAAGATAAAATTAAAATAAAAGGATATACTGCATATTTGTTGAAAGAAGCTGTTTTCAAAGCTTATAAGTTCCCATTAAAAATGGAAATAAAGAAAACAAGAAATCTTCTTTCACAAGATTTTCATAGATAGGATATGATAATTAATAATAATAGAAATTCTGGAGGAAAAAAAATGAAAAAAATTCTACCACTGCTGGTTTTGCTTTTAGCAGTTAAACTTTCTTTAGCGTCTGTTCTGGAGGATATAGAAAAAGAAAGAATAGAGATTGTAAATAAGGTATCCTCTGGAGTTGTAACTATTTTTACAATCAGAGAAGTTAAAATACCTAATCCTTTTGCCGGCACACCTTTTTCAGATTTCTTTGGACTTCCAAATAATCCAAATATTACTCAAAGGGTAGAAGGTCTTGGATCAGGCTTTATTGTAAAGGTAGATAAAAAGAAAAAACTTGTTTATATAATGACAAATAACCACGTTGTAGAAAATGCAACAAATATTAAAGTTCAGTTTAAAAATAAGAAAATTTTAAACGGAAAAATTGTCGGCACAGATAAACTCAGCGATGTTGCGATTGTATCAGTTAAATTTAAGGAAGGGATTGAAAAATTTGCTGAAAAACATGTTTTAAAACTTGGGGATTCAGACAAGCTAAAACAAGGAATGACGGTAATAGCAATAGGAAGCCCATTAGGGCTCGAATATACAGTAACTCAAGGAATAGTTTCTGCCCTTGATAGAAGCCTTGAAGGACACCCTGGTGAAGGATTTATACAAACAGATGCAGCAATTAATCCTGGAAACTCTGGGGGACCACTTGTTAATATAGAAGGTGAAGTTGTAGGTATTAACACTGCTATCATCGCTGGTGCACAAGGGCTTGGATTTGCAGTACCTATAAATCAAGCAAAATGGGTAATGAATGAAATATTAAAATATGGAAAAGTTAGAAGAGGAAAACTAGGAGTTGTTATCCAGCCTCTAACACCGGAACTTGCTAAACATTTTGGTATTGATTATGGTGTCATAGTTACAGAAGTACAAGAGAATTCTCCTGCATCAAAAGCTGGAATCAAAAGCGGAGATATAATAATAGCTGTAAACGGCAAAAAAGTTGAAGACCCTAACGATTTACAAAAATATATAATGAGAAACCCTCCAGGAACAGAAGTTATAGTTACAGTACTTAGAGATGGAAAAAGAAAAGATATTAAAGTTAAATTAGGTTCGTGGGAAGAAGATTACAGCATAACTGACTATAAAGAACTTGAGGAAAAATACGGTCTTATAGTTGTTGATATTACCCCTCAACTGGCTCAAAAATTTGGACTACCTAAAGTTAAATACGGCGTTTTAGTGTACGGTGTTAAATACGGCTCTGTGGCACAAGAAGCAGGATTAAGAAGTGGCGATATTATCTTGTCTATCGATAAAAAACCTTTAAGAACACCAGAGGATTTCTGGAAAGAAATAGTAAAAGCTGAAAAAACAGGAAAATCTGACGTTCTACTTAAGATAAGAAGAGGCTCTATGGTAATATATACTGTACTTCCAATAATAAAAGACAAGGAGTAGCGTATATGGAGTTTAAAAATCTTACAAAAAAAGAAAAAGAAATTGTTATTGAAACTGTTATTGAAAAATTAAAACAGATAGCTTCAGAAGGAAAACCTTTTAAATTGGATGGTATGAATGAGGAAATTTATATAATAGACGTAAAAAAACATCCTGAGGTGGAAGGAAGACTCGTTATAAGAGCATGTGATTTGAGAAAAGAAACCCATTATGATGTGATAGTTGATATAGTAGATGACAAAGGAAATTTACAGCTTGTAGATTACTTTACAGTAGAGGCTTAACGGCCTCTACTATTTTTATTCCTTCTTTGTAGCCAATATCAATAGCATTTTTTATTTTCCTAACATCAAATAAACCAATATTTAAAAGTTCTTCTGGCTGCATAAATATGTCTGCCATATCTTTTCTAACTTCAACATTAGCCCTAACTGCTAAATAAAAACTTCTTACAGTTATACTGAAAATATTATTCAAACTTTTCTCTTTAGACAAAGGATTAACATCTACAGCAATAATGTAATCACATATATCTTTTAAAGGCTCAATAGGTAAATTATTCATAAGACCGCCGTCTACATGAAGCTCACCATCTATTTCTACAGGTTCAAATAAAAAAGGTAAGGAAGATGAAGCTCTCACTATTTTATAAATATCCCCTTTATCCCAGCATTTATATATTCCTTTATTAAGATTAGTAGTTGTTATAAAAAGTTTCTTAAAAGAATTTTCTATTTTATTAACGTGTAAATACTTTTTTAGAAAATCCTCTAAACTTTGGAGAGAAAATAAAGATCTAAAAGATTTCGAAGGCTTAAACCATTTTAGAAAGTTTGTATTTAACGCAATCTCTTCTATATCTTTAGCCGTATATCCATCAGCATACAAAGAAGCTATTATGCTTCCTGCACTGACTCCCGATAAAGCATAAATTGGAATATTATATTCATCTAAGGCTTTTAGAATGCCAATGTGAGCAGCTCCTCTGACAGCCCCACCTGATAAAACAAGACCTACTTTCACTACATTCTTCCAGAAATACTTGATATTAGATCGTAAATTGGACCTACAAGACCTAAAACAATCAAAAGCATAAATGCTCCTAAAATACCAATTATTATTGGTTCAATCATCTTTGCAATATTTTGAGATATATATTCAACTTTAGAATAATAATAGCTAGCGATATAGTTCAACTGATCCTCAAGCCCACCTGTTTGTTCCCCAACTGAAATCATCCTGATAATTAAAGAAGAAAAAATGTTTTCCTCTCTAAGAGCATTAGATAGGCTTTCACCAAGTTCTACTTTTTCTCTTGCATGTTTTACGGCTGTTTTAAATACAAAATTATTTAGCGATTTTTCCATAATATTTAAAGCTTGAATTAAAGGTAGTCCAGCAGAAATCATAAGTCTAATATACTCTGCAAAAAATGCATAATTAAAATTAGTTACTATAATTCCAAAAACAGGTAATTTTAATAAAATATGGTCTGTGAAATACCTTATCTTTCCATTTTTCTTTCTAAAAATTTTTAAAACAATGAAAAATAAAATCACAAAAGTTACCATGTACAAAATGTAATTTCTTGTAAGTTCAGACATTTTAAGTAGGATTATTGTAGTTATAGGAAGCTCAACATTAAAATCCTTAAATGCTTCAATTATTTTTGGTAAAACATAAACAAGCCAAAATATCATCGCCCCAAGTATGCTAAAAAATGCAAAAGCGGGGTATATAAGTGCTTGCTTGGCTTTTGCTTTTAAATCTTCTATTTTTCTTAAATGGTCGGCAGCATCTTTTAATGTTTTATCTAAGTTACCTGTTTCTTCACCAATTTTAAATAAAGAAACTACAACTGCAGAAAAAACATTCTCATATTCTTTAACTGCTTCAGAAAGAGAAAGTCCAGATTGAATTTTAAGAGCAATATCCAAAAGCATATTTTTTACTGCAGGATTTTCTGCATCTTGAGCTAAATCTAAAAGACCTACATTTAAAGGAAGACCGGACTTTATGATTAAATGAAGGTTGTCTAAAATTTCAATAACTTCTTGTTTTTTTATTTTGGGTTTAAATATATTTAACTTTTGTATATATTCATAATATTTTGGTAGCTTTTTTATTTTTATGGGGATAAGATTTAAAAAATCTAAGAGCTGGAGAAGGTTTGCATCATCTGAAATCTTTATGGTTTTCCTAATTTTCTTGCCGTCTGGATCAATAGCTTCTATGTAATAAAGCATTATCCTGTTACTCTCTTAACTTCCTCAAGTGTTGTTATTCCTTTTAAAGCTTTTAAAAGACCATCCTCTTTTATAGTTCTCATTCCTTGTTCTTTAGCTTTATTCTTTATTGTTAAAGGGGTAGCTCCTTTTACTATTAAATCGGCAATTTCTTCTGTTATTATTAATACTTCCCCAAGAACAGTTCTACCCAAGTAACCTGTATTTTTACAATGTTTACATCCAGTACCTTTATATAATGTTATCTCAGCGTTCAAATCATCAAGGCCAGTGTAAAGTTTAACTATTTCTTCAGGAAAACCAAAATCTAATATTTCTTTTGCAACAGCTTTATATTCTGTTTTACAGAATGGACATATTTTCCTTACTAGCCTTTGTGCCGTTACAGCAGATACACCTGAGGCTACCATATAATCTTTGATACCCATATCTATTAATCTTGGTATTGCGCTCACTGAGTCATTTGTATGAAGTGTAGATAAAACTAAATGTCCTGTAATTGATGCCCTTATAGCCATCTCTGCTGTTTCTTCATCTCTAATCTCACCAACCAGAATAACATCTGGGTCTTGTCTTAAAAATGCTCTTATAGCACGGGCAAATGTATATCCTGCTTTCTCATTTACTTGAGTTTGCTTTATAAAAGGAAACTTATATTCAACAGGATCCTCAACAGTCAAAATGTTCCTTTTTAAAGCATTTATTTTTCTAAGGGCTGCATAAAGGGTTGTTGTTTTACCAGAACCTGTAGGACCTGTTACTAAAACTATCCCTTGTGGTTTAGAAAACTGCTCCTCAAGTTGTTTTAAAACATCTTCTTCAAACCCTAAACTACGTAGATTAAATAAAGAAAGGTTTTTAGAAAGTATTCTTATAACAACATTTTCACCAAAGGCTGTTGGGACTGTCGAAACCCTTAAATCATATTCTTCATCAAAAAATTTATGTGTAAAAGATCCATCTTGAGGAAGTCTTTGCTCAGCTATATCTAGTCCTGCTAAAACTTTTATTCTGGAAACTATCCCTGAATGAAGTTCTTTTGGAAAAGCATAGTAATGGTTCATTATTCCATCTATTCTGTAAAAAACGTGCGAGGCAACAACTTCTGGAGATATATGAATATCAGTTGCTCTTTCTATAATTGCATTATTTAATACAAGCTCAACTATTTTTGGTACTGCAGATGTCCCACCTTCCTGAATAAGTTTTTGTAATTCTTTATCTATAGGATTTTCAAGTAGAAAATAATAAAGTTCCACATACTTTAAAATAGATTCTTTATCAGAAACATAAATCTCAACTTCTCTACCGCTTCTTCTTTTTACAATATCTATCGCATTGATGTCATAAGGATTAGCAATAGCTATTTTTATTTTATGTTCATCAATATCGTAAGGAAGTACTGCAAGCTGTTTTGCTATATTTTTATCAAGTACCCTTAAGGCTTCTTCAGAAGGAACTATTTGCGTAAGGTCTATGAAAGGTTTTCCTGATTGATGTGCTATTGCTTCAGCTATTTCTCTTGGGGATACAAATCCAAGTTCAACTAGGATTTCACCTAAAAGACCCCGTCTAATTTTTTGGACTTCAAGAGCAACTTGTATCTGCTCTTCTGTAATATAGCCCAGCTCCTTAAGGAGCTGGCCAATTGGTTTTCGGTCAGACATTATTATCTTTTAGAATCAAAGAAATAAACAAGAGCAGTAGATGTACCTGCCGTACATCCTCCAGTATCTGGAGTTATACCTCCACTATAAGTAGCAACCCATGTTGTAGTACTTGCTGTCGCTGTTCCGCTTGTACAGATAACATTACCATTAGCACCATCTGCAGAACCATCAATTGAACTGTCTATAGCATCTAAAAATAAAAGGTCGTCATTATTAAATGCTGTTCCACACGTAGCATTTTTACATAAAACCATTATATTTTTACGTGTAGTAGCTCCATCGTTTCCAAAAAATACATAATATTTATAAGAACCTACAGTAATAGTGTTACTTGGTCCAGATTCATAAGGTGGATTTATAAAATTTGCACCTGTAAGGTCACTTTTCACATTATCATTAGTATCATCACCTATTATTCCGCTATTATCTTGATCTCCTGCAAATCGACCTTTTCTATCATAAAAATTCCACTGAGCTATTTCCCATTCTTTAAATTTAGATACTACTTTTTTAGCCCTTGCATTTTGGATTAGATCCTGTCCTTTAATGACAGCACCAAGAATAATACCAATAATTACAAGAACAATAGCAAGTTCAATAAGCGTAAAACCTTTTTTGTTCATAACTATCTATACCTCCAAAAAGTTTATTTTTAATTTGGTCTATTATCATAAAAATATACAATATCTACAAGCTGGTTTGGAGTACTGCACACCTGATTCCATGTTTGGTCTCCTACTGCACCTAATGAATCTACTGCGCCCACTGACTCTCTTATATAACCCCTCTGAGCATCAAGTCCCATATCAATATCTTTATCTATCATCATGGCAGCATAGCAAGGAATTTGTCTTACAACCATAACATTATATCCATCAACCTGTGAAAAATAGTATATGTTGTTGTATATATGTTTTGCAAGCTCTCTATGGTCAGCTACAGGAAGTATTTGACTTGCTTCAAGTTCTGAAAAAGGCGCATCTATATCAGGAGTGTTAATATTTAAAAACTGGTTTTGAGGATTGTTATCAAAATCATTTAAAGTTGCACTTAAATTTTCATAATCAATTTTGCCGTCGTTATCCCCATCTCCTGCAAATCTTTTATACCTATCATAAAAAGTATACTGATAAGCAACATATCCCTTTATATCATTTAAAAGTCTCTTTGCTTTTGCATTTTGTATTAAATCCTGACCTTTTAAAACCGCCCCAAGTATAATTCCTATTATTATTAATACAATAGCAAGTTCAACCAGTGTAAAACCTCTTTTATTCAAAATTTTTACCTCATATTTTGCTATTATTAATATTTATCGGTTAAAATTTAATTTAAGTTTAGCCTAATTTTTTACGAAAATCAAAAAAAACAAGGATTAAAATTTGAAAATTTTTACTGGCGAATATAAAGCAGCAAAAATTATAGGTTTATATTTAAAGAAAAAAAGAAATACTTTTGTTTACCTTAAAGAAAAAGAGTTTGATATAGAAAGATTTAAAGAAAAAAACTCTTATGTAGCTTTAGATATACCAGATTTTAGCATTCAAAAAGTAGAAACTCCCCCTATAAAAGACAAATCAGCTGTAGAATTTATTTTAAAAAATAAACTTTCTGCACAACTTGAAGAAGATATTAATAATTATCACTTTACATACGTAAAAGATGAGGCTCAATCTACATCAACAAATTACGTATTTAACGTTTTTCTAATTAAAAAAAGTTATATTTATCAATTGTTTTCAGAAAATGTTTTAGAAAATTTAAATTTACTTACATTATCAGCTTTTTCTCTCGCTGGTATTACTAAACTCTTAAATAAAAGCGAATATATAATCCATTTTTATGGAGATGAGAAAAGAAGTATCATAGTTTTATGTAAAGATGGGCAGGTAGAATATGCTAGAGAAACTACTGCTCCAGAATTTATTTTTTCAGAAGAAGATTTAAGAAATTTTTACTATGAATCATTAAATTTAACTTACATTTATTTAAGGCAAAATAGAAATATTAATATTGGTAGTATATTAGTTTCTGGAAACATATTAGAAGACTTTACTTTAATAAATGATATATACAATTTTACTGGCCTCCCAATTTTTTGCCTTAATCCTAAACAAATTATAAAAAACATTGACACAAAAGTTTTTAACAAACATACAATAGCTATAGGAAATTTATTTTTAGAAAAAACTTATGATATTAGAGAAAAAGAAATTCTTTACAAAAAGACTTTTAATGTTGCTTCTAAATATGTAGCTTTGTCTTTGCTTGTATTATTATTAGTATTGTTTGCATTTTTTATAAAGAATTTTGTAAGTTATAAAACATTACAAGCTCAGTTAAGTAAAGAAAAACAGTATTTTAAACAAAAAGTACAAATAATTACCAAAGATATAAAAATCACACCTAAAGAACTAAACTATTACATTACTTATGTGAAACTTTATGATAAAGCCTTTAATTATACTCTTTTTAATTTTTTAGAAGATATAAAACCTTTACTTTCACTTCATAAATTTAACAATTTGAGTTTTAAGAAACTTTCAGATAATAAATTTAGCATTACTTTACAATCAACAGTTAGTTTTAACTCTTTACTTTCATTAAACAAATTTGAGAAAGAACTAAATAAAAAGCTTTCTTCAATTAAGAAAAAAATTGAAGTAAGAAATAACTCAAAAATAGATATCAATAAGCTAATTATTAACCTGGATATAACCTTAATAAAACATATCTCGAGGCAAAAGTAAATGAGATATTATTTTTTGTCAATAATTTTTGCTGTTGCCATTGTAGTGATATTGTTTTTTAACAATTACTATTCACAAAAAAATAAGATAATAACTAACGAAATGAGAAAAATGCATAAAGAAGAGAAATTAATTATGGGATTAAGAACTAAATACTATGAACTAAAAGAATTTGTTGAAAATAATAATGTCATACCACTATCTAAAGAAATTGCTTATGAAAAAACTCTTGTAGTTTTAGAGAAACTAAGGAAAAAATATTTAATAGAAATTGTTCAAGAAAGCAACAAAAATCAATATTACAATATAAAATTTAATTTTAATGAAAAATTTAAAAATAAAAAAAGACTCATAGAGTTCTTTGATACTTTATATAATAAAAATTCCTTTTTTATACCTTTTATAGAAAGTTTTGAGTATAAAACAACACAAAGAGGTACTCAAATAAAGAGCTTTATATCAATTTCTGTTCCTTATATGGAATAAATTATGGATAAAATATTTGAAATTTTAGACTTAAAAAGATGGATATTGATAAC
>WIAL01000055.1 GCA_015519975.1 Hydrogenothermaceae bacterium
GTTTTTATATAGTGAAATATCGATGGTAATAGTGAACTAAAAAAATAAACTGGATTGGTAAGTAAAATAAACAATAAAATCTTATAAACTATTTCTTTTCTGTTTTTCCTATATATAATTAAACCTATAAATAAGGATAAAAGAAAGAATAACATAAATATAGGTTTAAAATACCACCACATAAAAACATAAAAAGTTACAGTTGCAAGAACTAAATATAAATAAGATTGGAAATTTTTTGAAACAACTGTTTTGTTTAATAAGTATACTATTAGAAATACAAAAAATAGTATTAATGCATCTGTATCAACCCTACCTAAACTTGTTCTAGCATAATAAATTAGATTCAAACCTCCTATTAAAGCCCCTCCTATAAAAATAAAATAATTATTTTTAAAAAAATCTCTTACCCAAAAATAAAGAGGGATTACAAATAAACTTCCTAAGATTGGAGGCATAAAAAGATATATAAGGTTAGAGTCTATATTAAACATTTTATATAGGTATACTGGGATTAGAGATATTAATGGTGGCGGAAATAAATTGATAGTATAATCAGGCACATTCCAAAAATAATTTATAGGTGTATATTTATCATTAATTAAAAGCTTAGATAAAAAAGCATAATAAAAACTATCAAAGGAAGAAAAAATATATTTTTTTTGAGAAAAATTATCTATTTCTTTAAAGCGTAAAAAAACGTTAATAAAAAAAGCCCCTAGAGTAATAACAATAGGGGCTATAATATCTTTTTTTTGTATTTTTATCATACAATTAGTTTTAATTTATTAGAATGAACATTGGATAGAGCCATTTGTATTAGTACATGTTACAGTTGTACCAGTTGCAGCTCCTGCACATGTTCCAGTAGCAGTAATTGCTCCAGTTGTGCTATCTACAGTTACGGTTATAGATGATACGTTTGTTGTAGATGAAGGATAATCAGTTCCAGCTGTACAACTTGTTTTCGAAACATTATCTGTTAAAGCAGCTGCACACATTGTTATAGCATTTTTAACATCAGCAAGACACGCATTTTTTGCTGCGTTAACTCTATACTTGTTAAACTGAGGAATAGCAATAGCTGCTAAGATTGCAATAATTGCAACAACTACCAAAAGCTCAATAAGTGTGAAACCCTTTTGAGCTTTCTTCTTTTGCTTAATTTCTTGAACTAATACTTCTTTGTTTTCCATGATTGGAACCTCCTTAAAAGTTATTTTTCAGTATTATTATAAAGCAATAATTATGCCAATTTTGAATAAGATTTTTATAGACAATATTCAAAAAGATTGACAAATTTTGTCATGTTTTTAATAAATTTTGTCATGTTTTTAAATTAAACATAGGTCTTGATTCAAGTAATTTTTTCGTGTATGGATGTTTTGGATTTTCAAATATTTCATAAACATTATTTTCTTCAACTATTTGACCCTCCTTTATTACATAGACCCAGTCTGCAACCTCTGCAACAACTCCAAGATCATGTGTTATCAACAGTATTGATTTTCCTTCTTTTTTTATTTTCTTAAAAAGAGCTATTATTTTAGCCGAAACCGTAACATCTAAAGCTGTTGTTGGCTCGTCTGCAAGGATTAGATAAGGATTGTTCACTGTAGCTATTGCTATTACCACTCTTTGTTTTAAACCCCCTGAAAGTTCGTGTGGATATTGGTTGAATCTTCTTTCCGGGTCTGGAATCTGTGCTTTTTCCATTGCATTTAAGCATATTTTTTTAGCTTCATCTTTATTTACTTTCTTGTGTGCCAGCACTGTTTCCATTAACTGCTCACCAATAGTTAAAAGGGGATTTAAAACTGCAGATGGTTCCTGAAATACCATTGATATTTTATTTCCTCTTGTTTTTCTTATCTGTTTATCTGATGTTTCAAGTAGATTATCTATTTTTTCTTCATCTGCTTCAAATGAGATTTTACCTTCTGCTTTTGCATTTTTATCAAGAAGTTTTAGTATAGAATAGCAGGTTACACTTTTTCCGCTCCCAGACTCTCCTACAAGACATACAATTTCTTGTGGATAAACCTCTAATGAAATTCCCTTTAATGCATTTATTGTTTGATTTTCAAGCTTAAAACTTACTTTTAAGTTCTCAATAGATAAGAGGGGCTTTTGCCCCCTTTGAGATTTATTTGAGTGCATCTATAATTTTTTCTATTTGCTGTGCCGGCAATGCTCCAGATACAGTAACCCCATACGGGAAAATTAAGGTAGGAGTTCCTCTTATTCCAGCTTTCTTTGCAAATTCTAAATTCTTGTTTATTATCTCCTCAGATTCCTGGCAATTTTTTGATGCAAGTTTCTTAAACTTTTCTTTATCAGATTGGCTTTCAAATGCTTTGGTTAAGATTTGTTGTTGTTTTTTCAAGTCTTTTTCACAAACAATTGCTTTAGCAACTGGTTTTGCATATTTGTGGAAAGGAAGCGGGAATAAAATCATTTCAAACTTAACATCATTTCTTTTTTCAAGAACTTTTTCAATTTCTTTATGAAGTCTTGCACAGAAAGGACACTGCGGATCTGTTACCACATAAATTGTATATTTAGCATTTAAGTTTCCAAAAATAATTCTTCCTTTTTTAGGTATTTGTTTCGGATCTATTATTCTCATTCTTGCGAGAGTTTTTTCACCAACGGCTTTCTTAAGTTTTTCTACTTTTTCTTTGCCCAAAACTTTTTCAAGCTGAGCTATTTTTTCTTTTAAAGACTGCTCGTTTAATTTTGCTACTTTTTCTCTTGTTAAGCTTTTTCTTTCCTTTATGTCTATAATCTCACCACTTATTAAATACCTTAAACTACAGTCAATATATATAGGTAATTTCCTACCATTTACTTCTACTACAATTTCATAAAGACCTTCTACTGGAGCATTAGTTACAGATATGATTTTTGCATTACCAATTATTGGAGCAAGTACCTTCTTAACCTCTTTTATTGAAATTTCTGTGTCTGATAAACATGAATTTTCTTCTGCTTTAACAGTTGTAAACATTAAAATTAAAGCTGCGAATACTAAAAATTTTAAAAACTTCATATTTCCTCCCGAAAATTTTTTATTTACCTTATATAGTATAATAATTTTTATCACAATGTGTGAAATAGGAGTGAAAAATTGAAAATAGCTATAGGAAGCGATCATGCAGGTTATGATTTAAAAGAAATTATAAAAAAGCATTTAGAAGAAAAAGGATTTGAAGTTATAGATAAAGGAACTTTTTCAAAAGAAAGAGTTGATTATCCAGTTTTTGGTGAAGCAGTTGCAAAAGCTGTAGCAAGTGGTGAAGCAGAAAAAGGTATTGTAATATGCGGAACAGGGATTGGAATATCTATTTCAGCAAATAAAGTTAAAGGTATAAGAGCTGCTCTTTGCACTAACGAATACATGGCAAGAATGGCGATAAGACACAATAATGCACATATACTTGCTTTAGGTGGCAGAGTCCTCGGTCAAGATCTGGCTTTAAGTATAGTCGATGCTTTCTTTGAAGAGCATTTTGAAGGTGGAAGACATGAAAAAAGAGTTCAGCTTATTCATAATATAGAAGAAAAATACTGTCAGGAGGCTTGATAATTGTTAGAACATTTAAAAAGTCAGGATAAGGAAGTTTTTGAAGCTATTTCAAAAGAGTTTAAAAGACAGCAAGAACATCTTGAAATGATTGCATCAGAAAACTATACATCTTACGCTGTTATGGAGGCTCAGGGTTCAGTTTTAACAAATAAATATGCTGAAGGGCTTCCACATAAAAGATACTACGGTGGCTGTGAATACGTTGATATAGTAGAAGATCTTGCTATACAAAGGGTTAAAGAATTATATGGTGCAGAGCACGCAAATGTTCAGCCCCACTCAGGCTCACAGGCAAATCAGGCTGTTTATTTCTCCCAGCTTCAGGCAGGCGATACTATTATGGGAATGAGCCTTGCCCACGGCGGACACCTTACACATGGAGCGAAGGTTAACATATCTGGAATTGTTTTTAATTCTGTACAGTATGGAGTAAATCCTGAAACAGAACTTATAGATTACGATGAAGTTTACAGACTTGCAAAAGAACATAAACCTAAAATGATAGTTGCTGGTGCTTCTGCATATTCAAGGATAATTGACTGGGCTAAATTTAGAGAAATAGCTGATGAAGTCGGTGCACTTCTTATGGTAGATATGGCACATTATGCAGGTCTTGTTGCAGGAGGAGTTTATCCATCACCTGTGCCTTATGCTCAGTTTGTAACTTCAACTACACACAAAACATTGAGAGGCCCAAGAGGCGGTCTTATACTTTGTAAAGCTGAATACGCTAAAGATATAGATAAATGGGTATTTCCAAGGCTTCAGGGCGGACCTTTAATGCATGTTATAGCTGCAAAAGCTGTTGCATTTAAAGAAGCACTTCAGCCTTCTTTTGCCCAGTATGCAAAACAGGTTGTAGATAATGCGAAAGTTTTAGCAGAAGAGTTAAAAGCTGAAGGACTTAGAATAGTTTCAGGCGGAACAGATTCTCATATAGTTTTAGTTGATTTAAGACCTTTAAATGTCAAAGGAAATCAGGCAGAAGAGGCTTTAGGAAAGGCGAATATTACAGTAAATAAAAATGCTATTCCTTTTGACCCAGAAAAACCAATGGTAACATCAGGAATAAGACTTGGAACTGCAGCTCTTACTACAAGAGGAATGAAAGAAAATGATATGAGAAGAATTGCTAAGAATATAGTTAAAGTCCTTAAAAATCTTGATGATGAAAAAGTGATACAGGAAGTTAAAGAGGATGTTCTTTCTCTATGTTCTTCTTATCCTCTTTATCCAGAGTGGACTAAATATTATTTAGATGAATGATTTATGAAAAGAGTTTTTCAACATTTATAGATGTAATTAAAGGTATTTCTATTGGTTGTTTTGTAGCATCTATGGTAGGTTTTGTTTTACAGAAAAATGAAAATAGTTGGCTTCTAGTGGTATATGGTTTTATCTATTTATTAATGGCTATTGTATGGTCTATTATATTTGATAGGCTTAAGGAGAAAAGTAATGAATGATTTAGTACTATCTTTATCAATATTACTAGGAGCTGTTTTAGTTATAGGTGCCTTACTAACATGGCTTGAGCTAAATGCAGAAAAGAAAACAAAATCTCATTAAAAAGGTAAAAAAATGAAACAGGAGCTTTTTCCATTATTTAAAAAAGTACATATTTTTACAAAAGCAAGTGAAGAGGCAAAAGCATTTTCAAAAAGATTAAAAAACTGGCTTAATAGCTATGCTATAGAATCAGAAATATTTGAAACTCTTGCAGATATTGAGAAAAAAGAAAATATGGAAGGTGTTGACCTTCTTTTAGTTGTTGGAGGAGATGGTTCGCTCTTAATCACTGCACGAAGAGTTGCAAAATTTGGAATTCCTATACTTGGAATAAATCTTGGAAGGCTTGGATTTTTAACAGAAGTAAATGAGGATGAAGCATTTGATAAACTTGCTGATATTTTATCTAAACCTCTTTGTATCTCTCGTAGAATGATGCTGAGGGCTACTTTAATAAGAAATGGTGAAAAAATACTTGAGGCTGATGTTTTAAATGATGTTGTTGTAAATAAAGCTATACTTGCAAGAATAGTTGATGTTGCTGTTTATGTAGGAGATAGGTATATAACGACGTATAACGGAGATGGGATTATAATTTCTACTCCTACAGGTTCTACAGGATATGCATTGTCTGCAGGTGGGCCTATTGTATATCCAATGATGGAAAACTTTTTAGTTGTACCTATTTGCCCGCACACTTTAACAGATAGACCTTTAATGCTTCCTCCGTATGAACCTGTAACTATAGAAATGGTAGCAAAAGAAAAGGATGCGTGGCTTACACTTGATGGTCAAGAAGGGACCCAGTTATTTTACGGTGATAAGATAATAGTAAAACAATCTCCTTATTATACTTATCTTGTTAGAACTCCTGATAAAAATTACTTTGATATTTTAAGGGAAAAACTAAACTGGCAGTAATGGATTTTAGAATAGGTATAGGATTTGACATTCACAGATTAGAAGAAGGAAGAAAATTAATTATTGGTGGTGTTGAAATTCCTTTTCCAAAAGGATGGGATGCCCATTCTGATGGGGATATTTTTTTTCATGCTTTAACAGATGCGATTTTAGGAGCTGTTGGAAAAGGAGATATAGGACAGCTTTTCCCTGATTCTGATAGCAAATGGAAAAATGCAGGTAGTGATATTTTTTTAAAAGAAGCAGTAAAAATTGTAAACCGAGAAGGGTTTGAGATAATCAACGTAGATGCATTTATCATTTTAGAAAAACCAAAATTACTCCCGTATAGAGATGAAATAATAAAAAATACGCAAAATATAACTGGATGTAGTAATATATTTTTAAAAGGTAAAACCTTTGAAAAACTTGGAGATTTAGGGCAGGGAAAGGCTGGAGCCTGCGAAGTTGTAGCACTGTTGAAAAGGAGAGAAAAATGAAAAGAATAAATTTAAATACAACTATTGAAAAAGTTTTAGAGATTTTTCCAGAAACAAAAGAGTTTTTTGAAAGTAAAAATATGTACTGCTGGACTTGTAAAGGTAAAAAGCACGAAACTATACAGTATGCTGCCACTTACTACGGTTTAGATCCAGATCAGTTTTTACAAGAGCTAAAAGAATTTATAAAAAATAAACAAACAAAATTAAAAAAGGTTAAATAATGCAGATACTAGACGAATTTTTAGAAAAGTTAGAAAAAAAGTATAAAAATATAGATGAGCTTGATAATAAATCTTTAGAAAATCTTGAAAAAGAAATAGAAAAATTTTACAAGCAGCATTTTGAGAAGTTAGATAAAGATAAAATAAGAAATGTTTTTTTTCATTATTCAAGAAGTATAAAAAATCCTGTAAAGTTTTCATTTTTTTCTAAAACTGTTCAAATAATTCAGTTAATAAGACCGGAAACTTATCCTATTCCTATTGTTGAAAATTTAGAAAATGAAAGTTTTCTAATAACTATCAGCCATCCTATTTTTGAACTTATTATTACAGAGAAAGAACTTCTTCCTATTTTTCCTGTTTCAGAACTTTATATTGTTGAGGATGAGCTTCTTGAGGAACTTGTTGAAAAAA
>WIAL01000005.1 GCA_015519975.1 Hydrogenothermaceae bacterium
ATATTAGATTGTATAATTTCTCTATTATAATAACTGACATAAAAGCAGTAGTTTTTATCAAATTGTGGGAACTTATACTCTATCCAGTAGTAATTTCTTACATTATAAAAAGGAAGATTTATTTTTTTATCATTTAGATATATATGTAATTTATCTAAATTTAACTGCCTGTCTGTTCTAAAGTAAAAAATAATTAAATTTCCCTGTTGTTTTATATTTTCTTCTAAAAATTTTAAAGATACCTTTTTTAAAGGTGGTTTAGGACTTCCTTTTACTCCGCATCCAAAAATAAAAAATATGGAAATAAATATAAAATATTTAAATATTTTCATTTTGTAGAAAATCCCTTAGTCTTAAAAGGTTTTCTATGATTGTAGGAAAATCTTTTAAAGGGATTTGATTAGGACCGTCAGATAAAGCTTTATCTGGGTTTGGATGAGTTTCAAAAAATAATCCATCAACGCCTACAGACACAGCAGCTTTTGCAAGAGGATATACAAATTCTCTTTGTCCTCCAGATGCTTTTCCCTGCCCTCCAGGAAGCTGAACGCTGTGGGTTGCATCGTATATTACAGGAGCAAACTGTTTCATAATAGGAAGGCTTCTAAAATCTACAACTAAGTTGTTATATCCGAATGAAACTCCTCTTTCTGTAAGGTAAAACTTTTTTGCTCCTCCAAACTTTAATTTTTCCACTATATTTTTTGTATCCCAAGGGGCAAGGAATTGTCCTTTTTTTACATTTATTTCTTTACCTGTTTCTGCAGCTGCTAAAAGCAGATCTGTCTGTCTACATAAAAATGCTGGAATTTGAATAATATCAACAACTTCTGCTGCAGGTTTAGCCTGATAACTTTCGTGTATATCGGTTAAAACTGGTAGGTTAAATTTTTCTTTGACATCATTTAGCACTTGAAGACCATATTCTAAACCTTTTCCCCTAAAAGATTCATGTGAACTTCTATTTGCTTTATCAAAAGAAGATTTAAACACAAATCTTATATTTTTATATTTTTCCTGTAAATTTTTTAAAACATCAGCAACTTCAAAGCAAAGTTCTTTACTTTCTATTACGCAAGGGCCTGCTATTACAGTGAATTTTTCCATAAAAACCTCATGTTAAATTTCTTGAAAGTTAAAGATACTATAATATATTTATTTTTAGATTTAAAGTCCATTCGGATTTTAAAAATGGAAATAAATAATATAAATAATCTTTCTAACAACGCATATAACAATTATCAAGATATAAAAAAACAAATGATAATTAATCAGCTTAAAACTATTGAAAAGAAAGTTATTGCCCATGAAATGGCACATAAATCTGTTGGGGGAGAGTTAGCCGGACCTGTAAATTTTAAGTATACTGTTGGACCTGATGGTAAAAGATATATTGTAGGTGGAGAAGTTCCTATAAAAATTAGAAAAGGAAAAACACCAGAAGAAACTTTAAAAATAGCGCAGAAAATAAAAGCAGCAGCCCTTGCACCAGCAAATCCATCGCCTCAAGATTTAAAAGTGGCAGCTCAGGCAACATTAATGGAAATAAAAGCAAAAATCGAGATGTTTAAAGACCAGCAAAACAATGAAAGAAGAATAAATTTATATGTATAATTGTATAGATATTGGATAGATTATGAATAAAAAAATATATATTTTTTTAGAAAAGTTTTTAAATTTAAGTAATTATAGAGATAAATTAATCTTTGTATTTTTAATATCTTTTTTGATTTCTTTAACAGTTTATTCTTTTTATTATTCTTATATAACTTTTAAAGAAAAAATAAATTTTGCAGAAAAAGGTATTGAAAATGCTGTCAAAATTAGAGCCTCTCTTATGGAGGAAAGATTAAATCTTATTAGAGATTCTTTTCAAAACTTTAATTTTTCTGAAAATATTTTAAAATCACCTTTAATAAAAGGGATAAAATACGAAGATCAAATATACAATTTCCCAAAGTGTGAAATAACTTATACATATAATTTGTGTAACGATAGTATAA
>WIAL01000056.1 GCA_015519975.1 Hydrogenothermaceae bacterium
ATTGATTTAATACAAAAATTAATAGAGAAAGGATATGCATATGAAGTGGAAGGAGATGTTTACTTTTCAGTTAGGAAATTTAAAGATTATGGAAAACTTTCAAAAAGAAGTGTTGATGAGCTCATAGCAGGGGCAAGGGTTGAGCCAGGAGAAAAGAAAAAAGATCCTCTTGATTTTGCCCTTTGGAAAGCTTCAAAAGCAGGAGAACCTGCATGGGACAGCCCGTGGGGTAAAGGAAGACCAGGATGGCACACAGAATGTACAGCAATGATATTTAAACATTTAGGGCAGACAATTGATATACATGGTGGAGGACTTGATTTAACTTTTCCTCACCATGAAAATGAACTTGCACAGGCAGAGGCTTTATCAGAAAAACCTTTTGCAAAATACTGGATACATAATGGGCTTGTTACAGTTAACGGTCAAAAGATGTCAAAATCTTTAGGCAACTACATAACATTAAAAGAAATCTACCAGAAATATCATCCTGACATACTAAGACTTTTGGTTCTATCTGTTCATTACAGAAGTCCCCTTGATTTTTCATGGGACAAAATGGAAGAGATGAAAAAAGCTTATGAAAGGCTCAAAAATGCTATTGACGAGTATGAAATTTTAGAAAAGCTTCCTGAAAATCCAGACTTTGAAGAAAATCTTTATGAAAAAACTGCAAAAGCACAGCAAGAATTTTACAGGGCAATGAGTAATGACTTTAACACTCCGGAAGCGTTTGCTGCCCTTTATGGACTTGTTAGAGAAATGAATATACTAAAAGACAAAGCAGTGAAAGAAGGGGGAATCTCTAAAAAAGCACTGGCTTCTTACAAAGAGGCTGCAGATACACTTCATAATATAACAAAAGACATTTTTGGATTTTTTGACAGCTTACAGCCGTGCGTAGAACTACCCGAATATGAAACTATAAAACAGGAAGAAAAAGTTGATGAAGAGCTTATAAATATGCTTATTGAGATTAGAAACAAAGCAAGAAAAGAGAAAAATTTTGAACTTGCAGACTACATAAGAGATACCCTTAAAGAAAAAGGAATAATCTTAGAAGACACACCAGTTGGAACTATCTGGAAGAAAGCATAGATATGGGCAAAGCAGATATTGCACAAAAGGTTTTTAATTCAGCATCAAAAGTTTATGATGCTTTTTTGAATTTTACTACTTTAGGTTTGATTAATTTTTTTCAAAAAAAGCTTATTAAAAATACACCTATTGGTAATGTTGTGCTTGATGTCGGCACAGGTACAGGAGAAATTTTAAAAAAAATAAGAAATAATTATACTGATAAAGTATTGGTAGGACTTGACGTTTCAGAAAATATGCTTGAGATAGCTAAAAATAAAATTCCAGATGCTTATTTTATAAAAGCTGATGCAGAAAATTTCCCTTTAAAAAATGAAAGTGCTGATAATATTTTTTACTCATTAACATTTAGACATTTAAATGCTGAAAATCAGATAGGACAGTGTAAAAGAGTTTTAAAAAAAGGTGGAACAGTTTCTATTTTAGATTTAAATAAGTCTGAACTTTTAATATTTTTATTTGGAAAATTATTTAGGCCAATAGGAAAATTGATCTTTTCAGAAAATGAATATAAATATTTTTTAGAAAGCCTTGAAGAAGCTAACAAACTTGAAGATTTAATTGAAAAATTTGAATCTGAGGGATTTAAAACATCCTACAAAAAAACCTATTTTTTCAAAACATTAATAATAGTCATTTTCAGAAAAGACAGTTAATATGTTATTATAATTTCAGAATATTCTAAAAGAGGTGAGAAATGAAGGAATTTATAGTTGATGCAAGGGACTTTAATAAAGTTATTGTTACTACAGCTATAGAATCTGGTGCTGATGCAATCATTGTTCCAAAAGAAAAAGAAGAAGAAGCAAAAAAACTTGGAAGAATAAAAATAATAACTATAGATAAAGATGGTAATCTTTCAGATGATTTTGTATGGATAGTAATAAAAAATAAAAAAGATGAAGAAAAAGCAGCATCACTTGCAAAAGCTGGAAAGAAAGTAATCGTAGAAACAACTGACTGGACTATAATTCCACTTGAGAATTTAATAGCTCAATCTGAAAATATATATTCTTTAGTAAAAAATGCTATTGAAGCTGAAACAGCAATAGGAATACTTGAAAAGGGTGTAAAAGGGGTTGTTTTACATACCAGTGATATAAATGAAATTAAAAAAGTAGGAAATATTATAAAAGAACAAAAAGAAAAAGTTACTTTAGTAAAAGCTAAAGTTACATCTATCACTCCTGTTGGAATGGGAGATAGGGTTGCAGTTGATACAACTTCTCTCTTAAAAAGAGGAGAAGGTATGCTTGTAGGTAATTCTTCAGCAGGGATGATATTTGTACATGCAGAGACTGAGGAATCTCCTTATGTGGCATCAAGACCTTTTAGAGTAAATGCCGGTGCAGTTCACATGTACACAAGGGTTCCTGGCGGTAAAACAGTTTATCTTTGTGAGTTAAAGGCAGGAAAAGAAATAATGGTATATGATACAGAAGGAAACGGAAGGGTTGTATATGTTGGAAGGGCAAAAGTTGAAAGAAGACCGATGCTTTTAATTGAAGCCGAATATAATGGGAAAAAACTTTCTGCTGTACTTCAAAATGCAGAAACTATAAGGGTAGTTGGAGGAGATGGTTCTTTAATATCAGTTGTTGATTTAAAGGTTGGAGATGAAATTTTAGGATATGTAGAAGAAGCTGGAAGACATTTTGGAATGAAGGTTGAAGAAACAATTATTGAGAAATAAATATGAATACAACCGTTAAAGTTGGTTTATTTGTACTGCTTACATCTATAGTTGCAGGTTATTTAATAATAACATTTGATACACAGATGTTTAATAAATCAAAAAAGGTTTATTATGCTTATTTTAATGAAGCCCCTGGTCTTTCTGTAGGGGCTGATGTATCCGTTAAAGGTATCAAAGCAGGTAAAGTTGAAAATATTACTTTAGAAGGTAACAAAGTTAAAATCAAAATTGGTTTTACTAAAGACATAATGATTTATAAAAACGCTAAAGTTTATATAAGAACGCTTGGTTTAATGGGAGATAAATATGTCTATATAGATCCTGGAACACCTGATGCTGGAGTTTTACCAGAAAAAGGAGTAATATCAAAAACAAAAGTATATGCTTCAACAGAAGATGCTTTTGAAAGTGCATCAAAACTTATGGATAATATAAATAAAGCAATTGGCAACGGTAAACTTGCAAAGCTTATAGAGGATATAGACAAACTTGCTGTAGAAACAAGACAGTTAGTTGCTGAGAACAGAAAAAATTTAAAAAAATCTATAGATAATATTGAAAAAATAACTTCCTCTTTAAAAACATCTCTTCCTACACTTATAGCAAAAATTGAAAAAGTAGCAGATAACCTTGAAAAAATAACTGGTGAAAATAAAGAAGATATAAGGGAAATAGTTAAAAATTTAAAAGAAACAACAATAGCCTTAAAAGAAAAAACACCTAAAACTTTAAAAGATATAGACTCAGCTGCTAAAGAAGTTAAAAATACATTACATGAAAATCGCTCAGACATAAAAGCTTCAATAGAAAAAATAAAATCTGCATCAAAAAAGCTAGATGAAATTCTTGAAAAAATTAATGAAGGAAAAGGTACTTTAGGTAAACTTGTTAATGAAGATGATATGTATAACAACATAAATGAAGGAGTGAAAGCTTTTTCAAAGCCTTTTAAAATACTTTTAGATTCGGAGCTTGACATATATATGTATGGTGAAAAGCATACTGGAAATAAAGATGAAAAGGCAGGTTTTGCTGTTTCACTTGCACCAAATTATGATAGATACCTATATTTAGGACTTTTATCTAATTCAAATGGTTCAATAACAGAAGTAGAGGAAGTAAATCAAAATGGACAGGTTTCTACGAGAGCAACCAGAAATTTAAATATTTTATTTGATGTTCAATATGCTCATACCTTATGGGAAACTAAATATGGGAATTTATGGGTAAGAGCCGGTCTTAAAGAATCTGCCGCTGCAGCTGGATTTGACTGGTGGTTTAATAAAAATGTAAGAATAACCTCTGATTTTTATAAATTTGACAGGGAATATTCAACTGATAAAACTGATAAGCCCGAATTTGATTTAGGACTGTTCTACAAATTTGAAAAATATCCATTATATTTAAAATTTGGGGGATCTGATTTACTTGCAAAAGAATATAGGGGCTTTTACTTTGGAGCTGGTCTTATGTTCTCTGATGAGTACCTTAAATATATGATAGGTAGTTTAGGAAGTTTTAGACCATAAAATAAGGAGATTGGGTATGGATAAAAAAGAGTTTTTGAAAAAAATTGATATATTTAAAGATTTAAAAGATAATGAGCTTGAGGAGCTATCAAAATACTTTTATGAAGAAAGCTATAAAAAAGGTGATTATATATTCTTTGAAGGTGATGAGGATCCAGGGATATATATTGTAGTTGACGGTATAGTTAAACTAACAAAAGAAACTGCAGATGGAAAAACCGTAATACTTAGACTTGCCACTCCTGGGGAGATATTTGGATGGCTTGTTCTTGGAGATTCAAAACCTGAAAGTACATATACAGCACAGGCTTTAATTGATACGAAAGTGCTTCATATATCTAATGCTGATTTTGTTAGACTCTTAACAAAATATCCTGCAGTTGCTGTAAAAATTACCTGTGATGCTTCTAAAAAACTTCTTGAAGCGTATGAAAGATTAAAAAGTTTAGCGGCAGAAAAAGTGGAAGGAAGAATAGCAAGTTTACTTCTTGACCTTGCTAAGAAAATAGGTAAAGAAGTAGATGGAAAAATTGTTATAAATGCACCTATTACAAGGCAGGATATTGCTGAAATGGCAGGAACAACAGTAGAAACTGCTATAAGAATAATAAGCAGATGGAAAAAAGAAGGAATTGTAGATACAGAAAGGGGAAAAATAGAAATATTAGACCCTGATTATTTAGAGGATATTATCCTTTAACTGAGCAAAATCACTTGAAATAGCGTTTAGCTTTGATATAATATTATATTAATAATTGAATATTCGGATATTCTAATAACAATCCTAATATAGAGGTAAAGATATGAGAATAGTTATCTCAGTGCTATTACTATTTATAAATTTGGCATCAGCTAAGGTTTTAACTTTAAAAGAAGCTATAAACCAGGCATTGAATAATAACTATGAAGTAAAGGCACAGAAACAGTCTGTAGAATCTAAAAAGTTTCAATATAAAGTTGCTAAAGGTATGAGATGGCCTAAAATTGATCTTTATGCAAACTGGATGAGAACAAATAATCCTGGATATGCGATGATGAATACCCTTAACCAGAAAAGGCTTGATTTAAATAATTCAGCTAAGTTTGTAGATATGACAGCCTTCAATAGCTTTCCAGGAGTTAATTTTCCGTCACCTTCATATCCAGAAGTTAATAACTGGCAAACAAAACTTCAACTACAAATACCGATTTATACAGGTGGAAAGATATCAACTGCAATAAAAATGCAGGAAAAGAACTATCATGCAGAGAAACACCAATTTAAAAGAATAAAAGAAAAAGCTGTATATAACACAATAAAAGCATATAAAGGTGCTTTACTTGCAAAAAATGCAATAAAACTTGCAAAGGAAGCTTACAGCACTGCAGAAAAGCATTACAAAATAGCAGAAAAAATGTATAAAGAAGGAATGGTAGTTTATGCTGATGTTTTAAGGGCAAAAATATATATGATGCAGATGAAAGATAAAATATCCGAAGCAAAGTCTCAATACCTAACTGCGAAAAAATGGCTCCTTCTTGCAATAGGGAATAACAAAACAAAGCCTGAAGATATTGAAGTTGAAGGAAGTTTACAGTGTAAACAGCCGGATAAAGATATCTCCTATTATCAAAACATAGCTTTAAATACAAGAGAAGATTTAATAGCAGCTAAAGAGAAACTTCAAATAGCAAAAAATATGGTAAAAATGACTAAGTCAGACTTTTTACCTACAATAGGGGCATTTGCATTTTATGAAATGGATTCTAAAAATTCTCCAGTAAATCCTGATGGGAAGTGGTGGGGAGCAGGAGTAGGTCTTACATGGAATGTATTTAATGGCTTTCAGAGAATAAACAAATACAAATCCGCAAAAGAGGAATATAAAAAATACCAGCATCAGATAAAAGGCTTTGAAGAATTCATAAAGTTTAAAGTATACGAAGCTTTTGAAAAATATCTAGTATCTGTTGAGAAATACAATACACAAAAAGAAAACCTAAAATATGCAGAAGAAGTTCTCAGAATCACTGAAAAAAGTTACAAAAATCAAATGGCAAGCATGCTTGATTTAATTGATACTCAAACTATGAGAGATAAAATTAAGTTTGATTTAAATAAGGCTGCTTTTGAATGTGAAATTCAAAAATTAGAGCTTGAATACAACTCAGGTTTATTAATCAAGTAATAAAAAACGGAGGAAGAAATGAAAAGCGTAATAAGATTTACATTATTTTTCATACTGCCTATAGCAATATTCATAATGTGGATAGGAGGATTTTTTTCAAGTAGGATCCCTCCAGGATATGCAAAAGAAACACCAAAAGTAGTAACAGGATTAAAAGTAGAGGAAGTAAAAAAACAGCCTGTTTATCAAAAAGTAAAAATAGATGGATATACAGTATCCTCTGACACGGCAAAAGTTGCCACAAAATTAATGGGTAAAATTTACAAAATAAATGTAAAAGAAGGAGATTTTGTTAAAAAAGGGCAAATACTGGCTGTAGTTGACCATTCAGACATAAATGCTCAAAAGGAAGAATTAACGGCAGCATTAAATGAGTTGAAAGCAGGAAGAGAAGAAGCATTAGCTGGAAAAAAGGCTGCGCAGGCACAGTATGAGTTTGCAAAATTAACTTATGAAAGACTTAAAAATCTTTACATGGATAATGCTGTACCAAAACAAAAATTTGATGAAGCAAAAATGCATTATGAGGCAGCAAAGGCACAGCTTGAACAAATTGATGCAAAATTAAAACAGCTTGATGCTAAAGAAAAACAGTTAAAAGCAAAATTAAAACAACTTCAATCTGTAGAAAAATATGCATTTGTGAGAGCTCCTTTTGATGGTTATGTAGTTAAAAAGATGGCAGATGAAGGAGATATGGCAAATCCTGGAATGCCTTTATTTGTAATCGGAAAAAATAAATCCCAGTTCCAGTCATTTATAGATGTTAAGTATCTGCCTTATGTTAAGAATGGCCAAAAATTGAAAGTTTTCATAGAATCTTTAAATAGAAACTTAGATGCAAAAATTACTGAAATTAATAAAAATGCAGATCCACATAACAATAGCTTTAGCATAAAAGCTGACTTTAAAGAAAAAGACATTCCTGTTGGATTATACGGCTTTTCATACATAAAAGGAAAAAAAGAGGGAAAAATACTTATACCTGAGTCTGCAGTAGTAAGATTAAACGATATATCTTCAGTATATGTTGTTGACGAAAAAGGAATACTTCATCTCATACCTGTAACAGTAGGAGAAAAATATAATGGAAAATATGAAGTAAAGACTGGCCTATCTGAAGGACAAAAGATTGTTATTGAAAATACTGAAAAAGCTTGTGACGGCTGTAGAATAAGCTTTTAAGAGGAGTGGAAATGGAAAGACAACATAAACTTGGGCTTGCAGGAAAGATTGCAAAGGCTTTTGTGGATTCACCTTTAACACCTTTACTGGTTCTTGCATCTTTACTGCTTGGTCTATTTGCAGTTTTAACTACTCCAAGGGACGAAGAACCTCAGATTGTAGTCCCTATGATAGACATTACAGTTCCTTATCCTCAAGCCACATCAGAAGAAATTAACGATAAAGTTATTAAACCTTTAGAAAAGTTAATGTGGGAAATTCACGGTGTTGAGTATGTTTATTCATATGCTACCGAAGGAATGGGTGTAGTTACTGTAAGATTTAAAGTTGGAGCAGACCCAGAAGATAGTTTAGTAAAGCTTTATAGTAAACTTATGTCAAATTATTACAAAATGCCTCCTGGAGCCTTGGATCCTATTGTACAGCCTAAATCCATAGATGATGTTCCTATAATGGCGATAACACTTTACAGCGATAAAATGAGCTCTTATGAGCTTAGAAAAATTGCTGTTAATGTAGAAGATCAAATAAAACAGCTTGAAAATATTTCAGAGACTACAGTAATAGGCTCAAAACCAAAAACTATAAATGTATGGTTTGATCCTGAAAAACTAAATACATATCACATAATGCTTCCTCAGGTTGTACAGGCACTTCAACTTCAAAATAATGCACTTCCTTCAGGAGATATAGAAAAAAATAATTACAGATATCACGTAAGAACAGGAAAACTTTACGAAAGTATAAAAGATGTAAAAAATACAATTGTAACTGTATATCAGGGAAAACCAATATATTTAAAAGATGTTGCAAAAATATTTGAAGGTGAAGGAGAAAAGACAAATTACGTATATTTTGGAGAAGGTGCTGCTGCATCTAAAGAACTTAACAAAAAATACAATGCTGTCACAATAACAGTTGCTAAAAAGACAGGAAGTAATGCAGTTGTTGTTGCCCATTCTATTGAGGAAAAGTTAAAACTAATGCAGGGAACAGTCATTCCAGATAATGTTGGACTAAAAATAACAAGAAATTATGGAGAAACAGCTACAGAAAAAGCAAATGAGCTTATAGAACACCTTCTCATTGCTACATTTTCTATTGTTTTACTTATAGCAGTAACCCTTGGATGGAGAGAGTCTTTAATAGTTGCTGTTACTATACCTGTTACTCTTGCGATAGCGTTATTCTTAAGTGAGATGTACGGCTATTCATTAAACAGGGTTACATTATTTGCCCTTATATTCTCTATAGGTATCCTTGTTGATAACTCAATAGTTGTTCTTGAGAATATTCATAGATGGTTCTCTCTGAGAAAACTGCCTATGAAAGATGCTGCAGTTGTGGCTACAGATGAAGTTGGTAACCCAACAATACTTGCAACATTTGCCGTAATCATTGCACTTCTTCCAATGGCATTTGTTACAGGGTTAATGGGTCCTTATATGAGACCTATTCCAATAAATGCTTCTGTAGCAATGTTCTTTTCAATGGTTTTAGCATTTATACTAACGCCCTACCTTGCGATAAGATGGCTAAAGCACGATAAAGAACATGAATCTCCTGAAGCGCTAGAAAAAGAAGATGAAGCAACAGCTGGAGTGTTAGCATGGCTTTTTGAAAGGATATATCTTCCTTTATTTAGAAGCCGATTGAAAAGATGGATATTTTTAGGATTTTTAGGACTTTTACTACTAGGGTCTATAGCTCTTCTCGTAAACCGATCAGTCCTTGTTAAAATGCTTCCTTATGATAACAAAAGTGAGCTTTTCATAGTACTTGATATGCCAGAACATGCAACTCTTGAAGAAACGTATAAAGTGACCAAAAAAATTACAGAATATGTAAAAAAATTAAATGAAGTTGAAAACTACGTAGCTTATGTTGGGACAGCTGCTCCGTTTGACTTTAATGGACTTGTAAGACATTACTACTTTAGACAGGCTCCTTACTATGCAATGGTAAAGATTAACCTTGTTAATAAATATAAGAGAAAACAGCAGTCACACGAGATAGCTGAGAGAATAAGAGGAGATATTGCAAAAATTGCAAAAGAAAATGGAGCTAAATATATAGCTGTTGTAGAACCACCTCCAGGACCACCCGTACTTTCTCCAATTGTAGCAGAAATTTATGGACCAGATTATAAGGGTCAGCTTCAAATTGCTGAAAAAGTAAAGAAAATATTTGAAAATACTCCAGGAATGATTGATGTTGGTATTTATACAAATTATCCAAGACAGCAGTATATACTAAAAATAAATAAAGAGCTTGCTTATAGACTTGGATTAAATGATGATATGATAATCAAAACATTAAGAATTGCCTTATCTGGATATGATGCAGGGCTAATTTATTCTGGAAATGATATTGAGCCTACGAAAATAACACTTCAAATAAATCCTAAATATAAATCAAGCCTGGAAAACATACTTGCAATGAAAATACCAACTAAAAATGGTGGAGTTCCGCTTTCTTCCCTTGTAAGAATGGAAAAAAATACTACAGATAAAGACATTTATAGAAAAAATTTACAGGCTGTAGTATATGTTGTTGCTAACGTAAATGATAGTGTAGGTAGCCCTGTTTATCCCATAATTGATCTATGGGATAAAATCAAAAACATTAAAACACCTTCTGGTGATAATCTTGAACTTCTTTTAACTCATCAACCAGAATTTACAGATAAATACTATTTAAAATGGGATGGAGAATGGCAGGTAACATATGAAACATTTAGAGATATGGGTATAGCTTTTGCAGTAGCTATAGTTGCCCTTTACATACTTCTTGTTGGTTGGTTTGGTTCATTTAGAATGCCTGCAGTTATTATGTCTCCAATACTGTTTACCCTTGTAGGTATAATTCCTGGACACTGGGCAATGGGAGCATTTTTCACAGCTACCTCTATGATTGGATTTATTGCCCTTGCTGGTATTATTCTTAGAAACTCTATACTTTTAGTACAGTTTGCTGAAGATAAATTAAGAGAAGGTTACTCAGTTGAAGAGGCACTTCTTGAAGCTGGAATTGTAAGAACAAGACCGATTTTACTAACTGCTGCAGCGATAGTTGTAGGTGCATTTGTTATTATATTTGACCCAATATTTAACGGTCTTGCTATATCATTAATATTTGGTACTGTTGCTTCAACACTTATTACACTTGTAGTTGTTCCTATTCTTTACTTTATGATAGAAAGAAAAAGAGCTCAGGTTCTTTGTATGCCTCCTGCAGTACCTGTTGATGAAGGTAAAAAACATTAATGATACAGGGGCTACAGATGCCCCTTTTATGTTAAAATTTTTCTCTAAAAATTTCTCCTTGAGGTAAAAAATGTCAAAAAGGGCTTTGATTTCTGTTTCAAACAAAGAAGGTGTAGTAGAATTTGCGAAAGAGCTTGAAAAACTTGGATATGAGATTATTTCTTCTTCAGGAACTGCAAGGATTTTAAGAGAAAATGGAGTCAAAGTAACTGAAGTTTCTGAAATTACAGGTTTTCCTGAAATAATGGGAGGAAGAGTTAAAACTCTTCATCCGAAAATTCATGGAGGACTACTTGCTGTAAGAAATAATCCTGAATATATGAAACAGCTTGAAGAACATAACATTATTCCTATAGACATAGTTGCAATAAACCTTTATCCTTTTGAAGAAACTGTGAAAAAAGGAGCTGATTTAGATGAAATAATAGAAAATATAGATATTGGCGGTCCTGCAATGGTAAGGGCTTCTGCAAAAAATCATAAATTTGTGACTATTATAGTTGACCCTTCTGATTATGAAAATGTTATAAAAGAACTAAAAGAAAACGGACAAACTACCCTTGAAACAAGAAGGAAGCTTGCACTTAAGGCATTCAGACATACTGCAGTATATGACAGTATAATCTCAGAAGTTCTAAATGAAAAGTTGGAAATAAATGAAAAATTTCCTGAAGAATATGCAGTTCCTTTGAGAAGAAAAGAAATTTTAAGATATGGAGAAAACCCACATCAGGAAGGTGCTTTATATATAAAACCTACAGAACAAGAAGGACTTTCAACTGCCGAAAGTAAGATTTTACATGGAAAACAGATGTCATTTAATAACTATCTTGATGTAGAAGGAGCTGTAAACCTTGTTAAAGAACTAGACTGTGATGAAAATGTTTGTGTAATAGTAAAACACAGTAATCCCTGCGGTGTTGCGATAAGAGAAAACCAGAAAGATGCTTATTTGGAGGCTTTAAAAAGAGATCCTAAATCTGCATTTGGAGGAATTGTTGCGTTTAACAAGCCTTTAACTTTAGAAACTGCACAGGAACTTATCAATTTATTTTTAGAAGTAGTCATTGCTCCTGAATTTGAAAAAGATGCTTTTGAATTTCTTAAAGAAAAGAAAAAGAACTTAAGACTTGTAAAAATTAAAAACTTTAATAAAAATCCAAAAGGATTTGATTATAGAAGAATATCTGGAGGACTGCTTTTACAGGATAGAGATTTAGAGCTTTATAAGGAATTAAAAGTAGTTACTAAAAGACAGCCGACTAAAGAAGAAATGGAAGATCTATTATTTGCATTTAAAGTTGTTAAACATGTAAAATCAAACTCAGTTGTAATAGCAAAAGATAAAGCAAGTGTAGGAATAGGGCCAGGTCAAACTTCAAGGGTTGATAGTTTAGAAACGGCTGTAAAAAAAGCAAGAGAGTTTGATTTGCCTCTTGAAGGAAGTGTACTTGCATCTGAAGCATTTTTCCCATTTAGGGACAGCGTAGATGAAGCTGCAAAATATGGGATAAAAGCTATTATACAGCCAGGAGGATCAATAAGAGATAAAGAAGTTATAGAAGCTGCCGATGAACACGGCATTGCTATGATATTTACAGGTATGAGACACTTTAAGCATTAGTTTTTCTAAACTGGGAGGGGTCTACATTATACTTTTTTAAAAGTTTTTGTAAAGACTGGCGTTCTATATTGGCATATCTTGCAGCTTTTGATATGTTACCTTCTGCAAGGGTAAGAAGTATTCTCAAATATGTATTCATAAACTGTTTCTGATGTTTTTCTTTTGCTTTGTTGTAATCAAGGAAAAAACTCTGTTCTAAGTTCTTTTTTATCTCATTTGGAAGATGCTGTATATCTATATACTCATCTGCAAATACACACATCTGATTGATCATATTACTAAGCTGTCTAACATTTCCCGGCCAGTCATAATTTACTAAAAATTCTAAAGCTTGAGGGGTTATACCTTTTACATTTTTTCCAAATTTTCTGTTAAATTGGTTTATAAAATAAGATATTAAAAGTGGAATATCGTCTTTTCTTTCTCTTAAAGGAGGAATTTTTATTTTTAAAGTTTCGAGTCTAAAATACAAATCTTCTCTAAATTTTCCTTCTTTTACCATTTCTTCTAAATTTTTATTTGTTGCTGCAAGAACCCTTACATCTACTTTCTTTGAAACTGTATCTCCTATTCTTCTTATTTCTTTTTCCTGTAAAAATCTAAGAAGTTTAGCTTGGATATTTAAAGGAATTTCCCCTATTTCGTCTAGAAAAACGGTTCCTCCATCAGCAAGCTCAAAAATTCCAGCTCTATCTGTTTCTGCTCCTGTAAATGCTCCCTTTTTATATCCAAAAAATTCTGCTTCCATAATATCAGGTGATATATTTGCACAATTTATAGTTATAAATTTTTTATCTTTTCTTGGAGATAATTTGTGTATTGCTTTTGCGAAAAGTTCTTTCCCTGTTCCACTTTCTCCAGTGATTAGTACTGTAAAATCAAAAGGAGCAATTTTCTTTATATTATTTAAAAGTTCAAGCATTTGTGGATTTTGAGTAATTATATAATCAATTTCTTTTTTCTCTTTAATATTTTTGAGTTCTTCTTTTAATTTTAAATTTTCCTGCATTAATTTGGATTTTTGTACAGCTTCTTCTATGATTTTCCATACTTTAGGATCGTTAAAATCAATAGGTTTGGATAGATAATGGAATGCACCTTTTCTCATACACTCAACAGCATTATCAATTGTACCGTAGGCTGTCATAATAACAAAACTTGTAAAGTTATTAAATTCTCTTAGTTTTTCTAAAAATTCTTCTCCGCTCATTCCAGGCATTCTCATATCTGAAAGAACTAAATCAAAAACTTCAGATTCAAGTTTTTTTAAACCTTCCTTAGGTTTATTTGCAATATCTACAAAATAACCTTCATCTTCTAAAATGTCTTTAAAAGCTATTAATATATCTTCCTCATCGTCAACAATAAGAATTTTTCCTTTATACTCCAAATTATTCCTCCGTTATGGGAAGTTTTATTACAAAAGTTGTTCCATCTTTATTGTTAACATAAATCTCTCCGCCGTGGTCTTTTACTATTCTGTCAACAACAGAAAGTCCAAGACCTGTACCTTTATCTTTTGTAGAAAAGAATGGCTCAAATATTTTCTCTTTTATCTCATCAGGAATGCCCTCTCCATTATCCTTTATGGTTACGACTGCATAATTTTCATTTTTATCTAAATCAATTTCAATAATTCCATTTTCTATGTTTTCTAAAGCTTCTATAGCATTCATTAAAATATTTATAAACACTTGCTGGAGTGCATTTTTATCACCATTTATATAAATATTTTTTCTTAAATTTGTCCTAATTTTTATCTTTTTACCTTTTAAAGAGTGTTCTATAAATTCTAGAGTTTGTCTTAAAATATCTTTTATGTTTAAGTACTCTAACTTATGATACGATGGTTTTGAGTAATTCAAAACTCTATCAATAATGTTCCTTGCCCTTTCAGAATGGGTTTCAATTTTTTCCGAAAATTCTACTATTTTATCTTCATTTAACTTCTTGGCTTTACTTTTTATTCTATAAGCTGAAGCTGAAATAGCAGTTAAAGGATTTTTAATCTCATGTGCTAAAGCTGCCGCCATTTTTCCTATAACTGCAAGTTTTTCAGTTTCTATAATCTGTGCTTCTAATTTTTCTTTTTCTGTAATATCTTCAATTATCAATACTATTTTTGGTATATCTATACCTTCATCTGGACTTGATTGCGTATATAAAGGTAAAGCTTTTATTCTATAGATAAAACCTTGCTTGTTAATAGAAGATAAAATTGTTTCAAAAGGTTTATTTTTTTCTATAACTTCCTTAAAATCGTTTTTAAGATGTCTAAGTTCAGGTATACTTTCAAATAGATTATTACTTTCCAAATCAGCCATTTCTTTAAATCTTTTGTTTGAAGTTTTAATATTAAAGTTATCATCTAACACGGCAATGCCTATATCTAAAGATTCAAAGGTTTTATAAGTTAGTTCCTCGAGTTTTATTAAATCTTCAAAATGAACAATATTTGCCACTGCAGTCGCAACAGAGTTAGCATATGTCATAAGATATTCAGTTTCTTTCGCAGATACACCTTCTTTTTTATATACAGCTAAAAAACCAAGTTTTTCATTTGAAACTTTTAGAGGGATTATTATGTATTTATCCTCTTCATTAATATGTACTTTATTTAGGTTTTCAGGAGTTATATTTTCTACTATTAATTTATAATTTGGGAAAAAACCTAATTTTTTGAAAATTTTACGGGAGAATATTGAGATCATTACACCAGTATAACCTAAATCTAAAAGACCTTTTACAACCCTTTCTGCCATTGCCTCAAGGTCTGTAGTAGAAACTGTATAATTACTTAGCTTAAAGATTTCTTTTAATTTTTTAGAACTTATAGCAATATTATCATCTACCTGAAGAAGTTTTTTTTGAACTTCTGTGTTTACTGCCCTATCAAGAAGTCTTTTATATTCTGAACTTTCTTTATCTAGTTTATGCTTATATTCTATAAGTAAATAAAAGAGAAAATAAAAAGAATAAGTAGAGGAGATTACCAAAAATAAAGAAAAATTGTAGTAGTACAAAAGTATTAAAATCAAATTAAATATATTAAAAGTGAAAAAGTCTAATTTTGAACTGTATTTTCTCAAAGAAAGTGTAGCCACAGCAATTGGTAATATAATATCAATTCTGTTTTCTTTTATTTCTAAATAAAACAAAACTCCAAGCATTAAATACCATATAATAGAAAAAAGTTTATATTTAGAATTATTCTGCAGCAGTTCTATATGAATAAATAGAAAGTATACAAGCATAAACAAAATAGACATCTTTTCATCTATAAAAGAATAAAAGATTAAACCTGTTGAATATATTAAAAAAGCTAAAAATAAGTTTTTTGAAATTTTTTCATTTAAAATCTTAGAAAATATAAAAAATAAAGCCCAAGGGAATATTCCCAAAAAATTCATTAATTTTGTACCTCTGTAATTTCTAAACTGTATCCTTCTTCAACTTTTTCCAAAACACCTTTTCCAATAACTTTTTCACCTTGAAGCAGTTCAACTTCAATTTTTTCATTTTCCGATAATAAAAATTGACTACCACTACCTAAATTTTCAATAAAATCTAATGGTACCTTTTTTCTTAATATTCTAATTTTTACATTTTTTAAATTTATATTTTCAGGTAAAGTAATTTCTGTACAGGTATTTTTGTTTTCTTCTATATTATCTGGCTTTTGTTGAGGAATTAAAATGGCGTTTTTAAATGAATTGTTGTTATATTCTATATCTACTGATAAACCTACAAAATTATTTACTTGATTGACTATATCATTTATTTTAGGGTTTGCATTATATAAGTCTTTAAATAAATTTTCTGCCCATTTTGATCCGTGTGTAAAAATGGTCATAATGAAAAATTCACTTTTAATATAAAGTTCATTGTGATCATCTTTTAAAAGATAGTACTCTTCGATTAAATTATCCTTTAGATTGTTAGTATTTATTTTTTGAAAATATTTTTCAATCTCTTTCATGTTATTTTTATTTTAAAATCCAGATTATCAAAGGTTTGTTTTCTATTATTTATGTCTATTGGATTTGATATTATGTTGAGATTCGCTGTTAACTTTTTCTTTAGTTTTCTGATTTTTTCTCTTTCCTGGGAGGTAGGATTTAAAATAATCCATTTAGAAATAGATTCAGATGTGAGTAAATCTTCTTCTAAATAAATTTTGAATTTAGAGGTTTTATCGGCTATAAACAAATTAAATGAGTATTCAAGTATGTTTTCTGTATAAAAATATGTATAAGGATGAACTATTTTTTCTGACTTTAAATTTATATTTGAAAGAATTTTATCAGAAAAATTTTCAATTAAAGAGTTTAATAGCTCAAATCCATTAACTATTTCATTGTTTAAGTCATTTTCATTTAGTAAATTTTCCTCA
>WIAL01000057.1 GCA_015519975.1 Hydrogenothermaceae bacterium
CCAAGCACCCTAAACTGACTGCATTCATTATCTTTACCAGATAAGCATTTCTCACAGTATCCGCATGAAAGACCTGGGTAAACAATAACTTCATCACCTACCTTTACATTCTCAACATTTTTACCAACCTTTTCTACAACACCTGATGCATCAGATGCAAATATATGAGGCATCGGAATCTCAGTTGGATATTTACCTTCCATTACCCATATATCAAGGTGGTTTAAAGAAAAAGCCTTTACTCTAACTAAAACTTCATCATCATTTATCTCAGGAATAGGAAATTCGCCAATTTTTATATTTTCATAACTTCCATGCTCATTATAATAAGCAGCTTTCATATTACCCTCCAAGGAATAAATTCATTAAAAATATGTACGGCGGAAGAATTATATAATTCAATGCTCCAACAAAAAGCAAAACTACAACTATTATAAAACCATACTGTTCTAACGGTTCAAATTTTCTTTCTAAATGAGGAGGAAGTAAGCTCATTAAAACCCTACCACCGTCAAGTGGAGGTATAGGAAGAATATTAAAAAGTGCTAGAACAACGTTTATCATCACGCTGTATTTGAAAAATATAAGTAAAGGAAAAATTACTGATTTAACAAATCCTACACCTAAAACTGAAGCAACTGTAGCCAAGAATCCCTGTGAACTAAAAATTTGATATAAAACTCCAAATATAAATGCCAGCAAAAAGTTTACTGCAGGACCGGCAGCTGCAGTTACAGCCATGCCTTTTTTATATCCAAGTTTTTTAAAATTCATAGGATTTATAGGAACTGGTTTTGCCCACCCAAAAAGTATAGGCGATTTAAAAAGTATTAAAATTGCGGGAAGAATTATAGAACCTATTGGGTCAATATGTGGTATGGGATTAAAAGTAAGCCTTCCAGCTAACTTGGCAGTACTGTCTCCAAGCTTGTAAGCTACCAGCCCATGGGCTATTTCATGCATTATTACTGCAAATAAAAGTGCAGGTATCATAAAAATCAGCATTGTAAAGTTAAAATCCATCTTAACTCCTTTTTAGTTTTTTAGACATTATAATATAAGGCCGTTTTAAAAAAAATTTTATGATTTGTGGTCAAAATATTATCATTTTTAATGTAATTGAATCTTATTAATAATTTATTATAAACTGGCATAAATTTTGCTAAAATCCAATTATTAATTAAAATTATATAAAACTACAATGATATAATTTTTCTATATCTTTTTGAAAGGAGAAAAGATGAGTGATAAAAAAGATATGTCTAGAAGAGATTTTCTTTTATATGCAATAGGTGGCTGGGCTGCTGTTGGTGCAGGAGCTACTCTTTACGCAATGTATAAAACATGGGAGCCTCTTCCTGAAGTTAAAGCTGCAGGTGTAGTTGAGTTTGATTTATCTTTAGTAAAACCAGGGGAAATCAGGGTAATCGAATGGAGAAGAAAACCTGTTTTCATATTGAGAAGAACTCCAGAAATGAAAGCAGGCTGTCCAAAAAGAACAGTTAGAACTTCTCTTGGGGACTTTACTATAGTAATAGGAATATGTACTCATCTTGGATGTATTCCAAACTGGGAATCTGATAAAAATATATGGCACTGCCCATGCCACGGCGGTGAATATGATGCCTGCGGTAGAAATATATTTGGTCCTCCTCCAAGACCTTTAGAGATTCCTCCATTTAAACTAAATGGAAATATTATTGTCCTTGGTGAAGAAGGACCTGAATACAAAGCAATGATTGGATAAGGGGGTAAGAATGAGACTTATTGACTGGCTTGATGAAAGATTGGAGATAAGAAAACTTATAAAAGTTACATTAATAGATTATAAAGTTCCTAAAAATATAAACTTTTTATGGTCTTTTGGAATGCTTCTTGTACTTATGTTTGCCATTTTATTTATAAGCGGTCTTTTTCTTCTGATGTATTATAAACCAGATTCTAATCTTGCATTTGACAGTGTAAATAAAACAATAATGATGGACGTATCTTTTGGCTGGCTTTTTAGGCATGTTCATGCTGTTGGTGCCAGTATAGTTTTTTTACTTCTTTATATACATATAGCAAGAGGTATTTTTTATGGTTCATATAAACCTCCAAGAGAAGTAGTATGGATAACAGGGTATATACTTTTTGTTTTATTTTCAGCCACAGCTTTTACAGGATATCTACTGCCGTGGGGACAGATGTCTTACTGGGCAGCCCAAACAATAACCACTCTATTTGAGAAAATACCTTTTATAGGACCGGACCTTGTAATATGGATTAGAGGGGATTACGCTGTTGCAGATGCAACATTAACAAGATTTTTTGCACTTCATGTAGTATTTCTTCCTGTTTTAATAATGATAGTTATGGCCATCCATTTATATTCGGTTCGCGTGGTTGGAAGTAATAATGAAGATGGTAAACCTATAGACAAGAAAAAGGAAGGCGTTCCTTTCTGGCCTGTTTTCATGTCTAAAGAATTTTTTGTAATGACGGTGTTTTTATTATTCTTTTTCTTTTTGGTGTTTTACAAATTTGATTTTGCTATGGACAGAGTAAATTTTGAACCTGCAAATCCTCTTCAAACACCTACGCATATTTATCCTGAATGGTATTTCCTCGCTTATTATGAGGTTTTAAGGGGATTTTTCTTCAGCCAGAATTTAGGTCTGATTGCTTTTGCCTTAAGTATGGTACTGATTTTATTCCTGCCGTGGCTTGATAAATCCCCAATTGTAAGTGGGAAAAACAGACCTTTGTTCCAGATTGCATTCTGGATATTTATTTTAGATTTCCTTGTTCTAACAGTTTTAGGAAAACTACCTCCAACTGGTTTATATGCATGGATAGGCTTAATTGCAAGTTTAATTTTCTTTGGATTTTTTATATCTCTTCCAATAATAGCAAAAATCGAAAAGAAACAGCTTGAAGGGGAGAAAAAATGAAAGAATTGAAGATATTTTTAATTATAGTTGGACTTGTTCTTGTAGGCTATTACGGCATTGAACCTTTTGCACATCACGAAATGTACGGCGGTCTTCCCAAACCAGATTTTAATTATTTAGATCTTAAGTATGATATTGATATAAAAGGAAATCCACAAAACGGTGAAAACCTTTTTAAGCAAAACTGCCAATCCTGCCACAGTTTAAAAACAAAAAATCTAAAAGCAATGATGGATGAAAATACAGCAATGCAGGCTTTCAACGTCGTTCCACCGGATCTATCAAATATAGCAGCAATAGTGGAAAAACATTTCCTTTTCAACTTTATAAAAAATCCTCAAAATGCAACCAAAAATCCTAAATTTGCAATGCCTCCTATGTCCCAGCTTTCAGACCAGCAAATAGTTGACATTATTGCTTTCTTAGAAAAAACAGCTAAAAAGGAAATAACAGGTGAAAAAATACTTGAAGATGCATGTACAAGATGCCACAGTGTAAAATACCAAAAAATTAAAGCATTTACACATCCAGAAAACTTAAAAAAATATCTAGGGAAAGTACCACCAGATCTATCTTTAAAGGGTCGTTCAAAAACTAAAGAGTATTTAGAAGCTTTTATAAACAATCCTCAGGCTGTATTGCCTGGAACATCAATGCCAAGACTTGGTCTAAAAAAAGAATCCACTGAAAAAGTAATAACATACCTTCAAGAAATTTCTGATCCACATAAAGAAGAAAGGAATAAAATTGGTCTGTGGGTGCTGGGATACATGCTAATTGGTGTATTTTTAACGTATGCCTGGAAGAAAAAAGTATGGCAAAAGATAAAGTGAGGATTAATACTCCTCGCTTTCCCACATTTCTTTTCTAAATCTAACAACTCTATTTCTTCCTTCTTCTTTTGCTTTGTAAAGTGCCACATCAGCAAACTTTATACACTGCCAGAACTGATCACTATCTATCGGAAATATACTTACTCCGATACTTGCCGTTTTTCTAAGAGTTATGCTACCAACTGCTATTATTTTGTTCTCTATTCTTTTTCTTATCTTTTCTGCAATCTCAACAGCTTTTTCAGGATTAACATCCATAAGTAAAACCATAAATTCTTCTCCACCGTATCTTATCGCGAGATCAGACTCCCTGATAGAGTTCTTAATAATATTGGCAATTTCTTTTAATACTTTATCTCCAACATCGTGACCATACTCATCATTAACCTGTTTAAAAAAGTCTATATCAATCATTAATATACCAATTGTTGATTTCCTTCTAAGGGTCTGGGACACAAGCTTAGGTATTAGCTGTTCTAAAAATCTTCTATTGTAAAGACCTGTAAGTTCATCAACTGTAGACTGCTCTTTTAACATATCAAGTAAAGCTTTTGCCTCAAGAACAGGTGATGCTTCCTCAAGATAACTTTTAATAAAAGGTATTTCTTCCTGAGCTTTTTCATCTTTATATACAAACTGTATTATATTTTTTACCTTACCGCCAACGTATACAGGAATACAGTGATAATTATGTTTTCTTTCTATACCTTCACTACATTCTATAAAGTAAGGGCAGATACAGGCAAATTCTGAGGAATCAACTTCCATGCCTGTCCTTTTAGCCCTACATAAATCTGGATTTTCTAAAATTGATTCACTACACCACATATTTTCTGTTCCATTTTTGAAAACCAGTCTAAGTTTGTTATGTCTATCTTCAATCTCATAAAAAGAATATTTTTCAATATTTCTCTCCATCAGAATATTTCGTATACGTTTATATATTTCTTCTTTAGATGTATCTTTTTCTATAACTCTTTTGAAATTATAAATTTTTATAAGTTCATCTATTATCATCATTGAGTCTTTGAGGGCATTGCCTGTTGATTTTATTGAGTGTCCAATAAGGTAAGAAACTTTTTTCTGTATTGTTTTTAAGGTTTTAGATAAGTTTTGCGTCATCTCGTTAAATGCATTAGCAACAAGTGATGCTTCATCTTTAGTATCTATTTCTATTTTTTCAGAAAAATCCCCTTCTTTTGCTTTATCAAGTCCTTCTTTTAATTTTCTAAAAAAATCTGTATAAGGTTTAAAAAACTTGAATATCATAAATGCAGTAAAAATAAACACAATAAACATAACAAAGCTTGTAGTAAAAAGAGGGATTAAAGCTGCTTTTCGTATTTCTGTTAAATCCATAGTTATTGAAATTGCCCCAAGTACATCACCAACTTTAGCTTTGTGGCATTGTAGACATTCATTTTCTGCTCTATAAGGAATAACTATTTTGTACTCCACTTTGTTTATGGACTCTTCTAATCTATCAAGTTGTTTTCCTGTTACCAGCACCATTTTTTCAATTTCATCTGTGGGCTTTTCATAAGGTCTTCCTTCTCCAAATTGTTTTATAATAGGAATCCCTCGGATAATTTTTACACTTTCAACGTTCTTATTTTCTTCAAGAGATTTTAAAAAAATATCCCTATTTTGTATTTGTCCTAATTTCATTAATGATGTTAATGAGGATTTAACAGTTAAAGCTATTGTTAAAGCTTTATCTTTAGCGCTATTTATAGCCAAATTCCTGAAGTTGTTAAAATCAAGAGCCTGTATTATTAAAAATAAGACAATGAGAACTGCAGAAACTCTTATTAAAATTCTCCATTTAATTGATTTCAATTTTCCCTCTTAATTGTTTTATTTGTTGTTAATATTAAAATATAGTTTAATATATTTTAGTAAAATATAAAAATATTTAATTTAATAAGAGGTAGGTTTATGGCTACAAAAAAACCGATAATTAGCGTAATAGTTGAAGACAAAATTTATGAAACATTAAAAAATTTATCAGAAAAAAGGAACACATCTTTGTCAAAACTGGCTTATAACCTTCTTTTAAAAGGTTTTTATCTCGAGGAAGATTTAAAGGACAATTCTATCGTAGATAAAATATTAGAAGATAATTTATGTAATCTTTTACTCGAAGTACTCGATTTATCTCCTGACCCAATTTGGATAAAAGATAAAAACTTAAGACATATCTACGTTAATCAGGCATTTGCAGATCTATTTGGAATGAAAAAAGAAGATATTATTGGAAAAACAGATATAGATGCTATGTCAGAAGAAGAAGCTAAAATGTGTGTATATACAGATATGATAGCCCTGCAAAAAGAAAAGCCTTACACATTTGAAGAAGTAATAGAAAGCAGTGAAGGTAAAATAATATTTGAAGTAACAAAAAAACCAGTAAAAGATAAATATGGTTCTGTGATCGCACTGCTTGGGATTGCACGTGATATTACAAAACTAAAAGAGTACGAAAATATCAAGCAATAGTAGCAAGTTCAAATTTTTCGCCGTATTTGTCAAAAAGGAGCTGTCTTAACTGGGGATAATTTGTAAGATGTGGATCTTTTTTAATAAGCTCCTTTGCTTCCTTTTTGGCAAATTTCATAATTTTCATATCAATTGGACGATCTAAGTCAGCTATTGAGAAATTAAATTTACCTGACTGAGCTGTACCTACTAAATCCCCGGTTCCTCTAAGTTTTAAATCTTCTTCTGCTATTTTAAAACCATTTGATGTTTTCACTAGAACCTTTAGTCTGTAAAGGGTTTTTTGTCTTTGGTTTTCTTTTGAAGTATCTTCAAAAGGTCTTCTCAAGTTAGAAGGTGCAATTAAAAAGCAGTATCCCTCGTACTGACCTCTTCCAATTCTTCCTCTTAGCTGGTGAACCTGAGAAAGACCAAATCTGTGTGCCTCTTCTATAACCATAACTGATGCATTTGGTACATCAACTCCAACTTCTATAACGGTTGTTGAAACCAAAATATCTGCCTTCTTTTCTTTGAAATCCTGCATTATTTTATCTTTTTCCTCTTGCTTCATTTTACCGTGAAGCATTACAACCTTTTTATCAGGGAAAGCTTCCTGCCAGTGTTTAAAACCTTCTTCTGCGGATTTTAAATCTGCCTTTTCAGACTCTTCAATTAGAGGATAAACAACAAATACCTGCCTACTTTTTTCAATTTCCTCTCTTACTTTTTTATACAAGGCTTTTCTTTCATCTTCGTAAAGCAAAACCGTCTTTACTGGCTTTCTTCCTTTTGGAAGTTCATCTATTATTGAAACATCAAGATCGCCGTAAACTGTCATTGTTAAGGTTCTTGGAATTGGTGTTGCTGTCATAACTAAAACATGAGGTGATTTATGTGATTTTTCTGTTAAGGCTTTTCTCTGCTCTACGCCAAATCTGTGCTGTTCATCAACGACAGCTAAAGCTAAATTTTTAAACTCAACCCCTTCTTGTATCAATGCATGTGTGCCTATCACCACATCAATTAAACCTTCTTTTATGGCCTTTTGTATCTGTTTTTTTTCTTTTGCGGTCATACTTCCTGATAAAAAGCCAACCTTTATACCTAAAGGTTCTAATATTGTTTTAAAGTTTATAAAATGCTGTTTTGCAAGAATTTCGGTTGGAGCCATTACTGCGGTTTGTTTTTTATTTAAAGCTGCAGCATAAGCAGCTGCAATAGCTACCATAGTTTTACCGCTTCCTACGTCCCCCTGAACCATTCTATTCATAGGAACGTCTTTTTTTATATCTTCTAAAATATCTTTTATTGTTCTTTTCTGAGCATTTGTAAGATTGAAGGGTAGTTTTTTTTCAAATTCTTCTATAAAATTTTCGTCAACTTCTATCTTTTCAGCCTTTTCCTGCTTTAAAAGGTATTTTCTATACTCTTGAGCTAAATTTAAAAGAAAAAGCTCTTCAAAAATAAATCTTTTTTGGTACCTTGTTTCGTAATCATTTAAAAGGTCAATGTTTTCATCAGAAGGAGGAAAATGAATATTTTTCAATGCTTCCTTTATAGAAGGCAGTTTATATTTATCAAGTATTTCAATAGGCATGTACTCTGCAATATGCCTATAATATCTTTTTAAAATCTTAAAAATTCCTCTTCTTAGATGATTTATAGTTTGTGAAGTTGCCTTGACAGTTGAATCTCCTCTCAAAGAGTAAACTGGCACAATTCTATTTATTATTATGCTGTCCTCAACATTATAAACCTCAGGTTGGAAAATAGATTTTTCGCTTCTAAACTCCTTTACCTTTCCACCTACCAAAAGTTTTTTATCTTTTCTAAAAACATTAAATAAAAAAGGTTTATCATGTACAAAGTATGCATTTAAAGTTCCTGTTTTATCTTGAAGTACTGCTTGGACTTTTATTTTTCCTCTATTTACTTTTTTTATCTCTTTAACTATAACTTCAAAAACACCGCTTTCTCCATCTGAAACATTTTTTATCTTTTTTATCCTTTTATCATCATATCTAACTGGAAAATAATAAAGAGCCTGCCTAACGTTTTGAGCTCCTATCTTTTTAAATGCTTTTTTTTCAATAGGTTTTAATATTTTCAGATTTTGAATAGATACTTTTTCAATTTCATTTATTGATAGATCTTCTGAAAATGGTTCTTCTTTTTCCTCTTTTCCTTCCTGTTTTTCCTTAATTTGAGATAGAACAGAAAGAAGATACTTTGCAAAGGCCCTTTTTTTTCCTACAGAAAGTCCATCAAAAGTACTTACATCATCTTTTATAGATTTTGGCAAGTCAATTTCTGATACGAGTTCTTCAAGTGTATCTGATACTTTTACTCTCTCTAACGTGAAATCATCATATTTTAATAATTTCCCTAAAATATTTTTTAAGTTTTCTATGTTCTCCATTATTCCATACTATTTCTTGCTTTAAGGAAAAATATAAGCTCTAAAGCAGAAAATACAATAAGATACCCCCATACTACACTTTCCATATAAAGAAGGTTTTTAAAAGACGCATAGATTAAAACAAAAATTAAGACTATACTGTATATTGAAAACGAAAAAGAGGCTGATGGATTTTCTTCTATTATCCCTGGGCTGTACTCACCATCTTTTATCATTTTGATTATATAAATTGAAGCAATAGAACCTAAAAACAAAAAGAAGAAAAATACCCATTTATTTTGCAAGTTTGGATACAATCCCATAATTAAAGAAAGCCAAAGTGGAATATCTTGAGTTAGCTCAGCAATAAATATTTTGTCAAACTTAGACATTTTCTGGCAGTTTATATTCAAATTTTATGTCAGCAAGTTTGTAAAACTTCTCATCAAAAGGATAGAAAGATATTAGATCTATAAATGCCTTTTTAGCCTCATTGAAAATTTCCTCTAAAGTTGCTTCTATTAATATGCTTTCAGGTATTTCCTTTCCTATATCTGTTATATTAGTGCCTTCATAAAGTCTTCTTAAAACAAAAGTAATAACATTACCTTCGTTAGAAATACTTTTTAGTCCATCTTTCAAATAAAAAATCAAAAACTCTAAAGCAGACCTTCTATAATCATTTACAATATCTTCTTCATTTTCAATTAATATTTTTTCTATATTATCAGATGTTTTTGCTTTATCCTGCTGACCTATAAACATTTTAGAAAGTTCATACTGAATTAGAGTTTCAAAGAAATAGGTCTCACTTTCTCTAAAATTTTTTAAAAATATTTCATAATCAAAAATTCTAAAATATCCATTCAAAAGCGCTTCTTCTTCAAACTCTTCAGAAAATCCTGTGTTTTTTATAACTTCAATTAAAAGTTTTTTGTTCTTATATTCTTTGGATATATAAGGTAAATCTAAGATGTTTGTAATGAATATCTCAAGATCTTCTTTTAGATTTTCATTATTTTTAAGTTCTTTTACTATTCTGTTTATATTTTCAATAATGTTATCATAATCAAAGTACTTTGATAAAAAATAAAAATTTATATTTTCAAGTCCAAAAAAGTAAATTAAATTATAAATTCCGTCAGGATTATTTTTCTCTATTTCGAATATTTCCTCTTCTTCCTCTTCAAACATAGTGATTAATATATTCTCAAGCTGGGCAGTTTTTATTAAAAAGTTGACTTCTGATAAATCTTTTAGAGTATTTATTACAACGTCTTCAAACTCTTTTTGGACTTCTATATTCTGAACTCTTTTATCTATAAAAACATCTGTTAGTGCCTCAAAAATATAATTGTATATACTAGAAATTTCTGTTTCATTAACTTTTAAATCATTCACTTCTTTATAAAAAAGAATATCTGCACTTTTTCTAGGATGGAAAAATAAAATTTTATTAAAGATATAATCAATTACTCTAAAAATCACATTTGCTTCGTAAAATACGCCGTTTTTTATAATTGAATCTTTTAAAAATATTTTTTCAACAAGTTCCTCAAGAAGCTCATCCTCAACAATATAAAGTTCTGAAACAGGAAAAATAGGAAGAAGTTCTTTCTCTGTAATAATAAGTTCAAAAATAGGATGGCTGATAGTTATTAGAAAACTTTCATTTTCTAAATTTTCAACAATAGGAATAGGATAAGTTTCTGGTCTTATTA
>WIAL01000058.1 GCA_015519975.1 Hydrogenothermaceae bacterium
AAGTTTATTAACTTGTTCTACCCATTTTCTTAGGGCTTTATTTGAAGCCATATACCTTTTATGAAAACCTTCTATGCAGGGTATATAATCCTCAAAATTCTTTACAAAGAGCTCATTATTAGAACAAGGTAAAAGTCCTGCCCCTATATCTCCTGTAAAAAGTATTTTTGAAGCTGGATCGTAAACATTCATCTGCCCGGGAGAGTGTAAAAAGTGAGCTGGAATTAGCTTTAATTTATAACCTTTGGATATTTCTATATCCATACCCTCATCAGGTACAGGAATAATTTTTTCTGCATGTTCAATATCGTAATGAGGAATAAATCTGAGCCATAGTTTTGATATGTAAACATCAGCATCAGTTGACTCAAGCCATATATTTAATCCGCCTGAAACGTCAGGATCTTGATGAGAAAGTATTATCTTATGTATGTTTTTTATATCTGTATATTTTAATATTCTTGCAATAAGAATTGGGAATAAGCCAAATCCTCCAGGGTCAAGTAAAACAGCCTTTTTTTTGTGGATTATCATATATTGATTGGAAGGAATTCCTGCCTCTTCTTTACTTTCGGCGAAACCTACCAGTATGTATTTATGTTCTTTTGTCTCAAATAAAACTTTATCCATTTATATCCTTAATTCTTTTATTATTTCAAACTGCCTTCTTACTACATATTCGCTTATTATTTCTTCTATTTTATCGTTATAATCAAACTCTACTCCGATTTTGTAAAGATTTTCCCTTTCTTCTATATATCTTATTGTTCCTGTATTCTCAATTCCTGCATCTCTAAGTTCAAACTTAAGCTTTATTCTATCATCTTTTTTTAACCCATCAATATCTTTAAGGTAAACACCAACTCCACCTATTGATATATCTGCAATTACACCTTTTAATATCTCCCCATTCTTTATAATTTCAATAGGAATAGGTTCTTTAGGTTTTACTCTTATATACTTTCTTCTTTCTTGAGGAAGAGAAACAAACTCAAAACCCTTTAATCTAACTGTCCCAGTTAAAATATCTGATTCTTTTATCTTAGCCTTTATTGCCTTTGGGAAAATACCAAGCTTAATATATACATCATTGCCTTCAATGTAGAAATTTTTATACTTACAGCCCGAATACTCAAAAATAACATACTTTTTATCTATAATATCTTTTATTTTTGCTTTACAAATAACAGGCACTTCCTGATAAAAATCTATAATATTAATCTCTTTATTTTCTGCAAAATAGCTTTCAAATACTTTAAAAATTGTTTCTGTTTCTTCTAAACTTTTTTCTTTTTTGATTTTTTCCAATTCTTTTTCAAGATTCTTTGTATATTCTAAATATGCTGAATCTACTACAAATAGATAAATATCTAAAAGTTCAACAAGGGTTTTTATCCTTTCAAAATCTGCATTTTTTTCAATTATGTAATCTATATAATTTTTGAGCAGGTATAAAAAAGCACTTGAAAAAACAGGCTTTAAATCAACTTCCGATTTTGCAACGGTTAAAATAAAATTTTTTAAATCATCTACAGGATTTTTATTAAAAGAGAACAGAAGAAGATAAAGTCTATCAGCTATCGACCTTAAAGAAGAAATATCAAGCAGTTTTGTTGATTCTTTAGCTGAATTTGCAAAAAATTCTACAAATCTTTCCTTAAAAGAATCAAAAAAATCTTTATCTTTTCTTAAAGCTGAAATAAGAGTTTCAACTTTTTCCACTATTTGCTAAACCCTTTTATAAACTTCTCAAACTCTTCGGCAGGCAAAGGAGGAGAAAATAAATAACCCTGACCATAATCACATTTAAGTTCCTTTAAGAATTTTAACTGCTTTTCTGTCTCTATTCCTTCTGCAATAGTTTTTTTCTCTAAAGATTTTGCCATGCTTATTATTGCCTTTACAATTGCTGTATCATCTTTATCTTTAGGAATATCTTTTATAAACTCTCTGTCAATTTTTAAAGCATAAACAGGTAATTTTTTCAAATACGCTAAAGAAGAATAACCTGTACCAAAATCATCTATTTCTACTCTAATACCTTCTTTTGAAAGTTTTTCAATATCTTCCCTTATAATATCCATATTTTCCATTAAGGCTGATTCTGTTATTTCTATTATCAGTTTTTTAGGATTTCCCTTGTTTTCTTTTATCTTTCTTAAGACCATTTCTGAAAGTGAAGATTTTATAAGCTGTTTTGGAGAAATATTAAATGAAACAGATATATCTATATCAATATTTTTCCATTTTTTCTGCTGTTTTACAGCCTGTTCAATAACCCATTCTCCAACTTCAACTATCATTCCAGTTTCTTCAAGAACAGGTATAAACTTAAAAGGTGGAACTATCCCTTTTTCAGGATGTTTCCATCTTATAAGAGCCTCAGCTCCTGTTATTTTCATATTTTCAAGTTCAATTATAGGCTGATAGTAAAGAACAAACTCTTCATTTTTTACTGCTTTTCTAAGATCAGATTCTATTTTTAAAATTTCAATAGATACTTTTTTTAGTTCTGGAGAATAAAACTCAAACCCATTTCCACCTTTATGTTTAATATCCTGAATAGCAGAGCTTGCTGCAGATAGAATTTCCTCTGAAGTCTGTCCATCTTGAGGGAAAATGGCAATACCCATGCTTGCAGTAATGTATATTTCTTTACCATTAACCATAAAAGGACTTTCAAGCTGTTTTCTTATTCTTCTGATTATATGTATAACATCTTCTTTACTTTTAATATCAAAAGCAAGTACAGCAAACTCATCATTTCCAAACCTTGCAAACAAATCCCTCGACCTTAAAACTCCGCTTACTCTTTTGGAAAACTCTTTTAAAACAATATCTCCAACAAACTGACCAAAAACATCATTTATATTTTTAAATCTATCAATATCAATTAAAATTACAGCAAACTCTTCATTTGAAGTTTTTGCATGCTCAATAGCATTTTCCAATCTTTCCATAAAAAATCTTCTGTTCGGAAGATCTGTAAGTATATCGTAATAAGACAGGTATCTAATTTCTTCTTTCCGAGCAAGAGAATAAATAGCAAATGCTATATCGTATCCTATCTGACTTAAAAGTTTTTTTTCATCTTCAGAAAAATACCTTGCTTCGCCTGTATATAAAACAAAAACGAGATTTTTATTTTCTATTTTTAAAACAGAGGTTAAATAGTTTTCAAATATTATAGGAATACTAACTCCTATATTCTTATCAAGCTCAATAACCTTTTTTTCCTCAATAGCCTGTCTTATCTTTTGTAAATCCCTTCCTACGTTAAAATTATTTTCATAACCTGACTTTTTCAGAACTTTAAGATGAGAATCTTCAAATTCACCAATAAACCCAAATTCAAAACCGCCTTCTTTTATTAGTATTTTTAGGATATTTTCAAAAAGAACTTCTATATCTGTTGTTTTTATAATTGTTTCATTTATTTTATATAAAACCCTGTAAAGCCTTGATATCCTTTCAAGCTGTTTTTCTTTTTCAAGCCTGTCTGTAATATCCCTATAAATTCCAATTACAACTTTTCTGTTGTTTAATTCAATAATACTTCCGCTTATTTCAACAGGGATTGTAGTGTTATCTTTATAGTTATAAACATATATATTTTCATAAATATCCTTTTTCTTTTTAATAAATTCTTCAAATTTATTTTTTATGTACTCTTTTTGTCCTGGAGGGTGTAAAACTGTAAATTCTTTTCCAATAAGCTCATTTCTATTAAGACCTGTCATCTCTTCAATTTTTTTATTTATGTCTAGTATTTTTTGAGTTTCAAGGTTTATTAAAACTATTCCATCAAAAGAGCCTTCCATAAGTGCATTGTATTTAAAGTTTTCTTCTTTTAATTTCTTATTTAAAAAGTAATAATATGTTTTTATTACAAAATGAAGGTCAATAAATATTATTTTTAAAAAACTTCCTCTAAAAATTGAAAGTTCTTCAAGAGTTAAGACTTTTTTTAGATTCTTTAAAACAGAATCAACATACTTAAGATAGGCTCCCTGATAAAAATCAAGTCTTACTCCATTTTCATAATGCTTTTTTCCAACATAAAACGCTCTTTCAACATAACTTAAATTTATATCTGTATGGAGCAAAAATTTTAAATATTCTTTTTGTTTTTTCTTAAGCTTATCTATTAATCCTTTTTCTTTTGTAAGTATTTTCCTTGTTTCTTCAAATGACAAAAGGTGGTTGTAAAAATCATCAAATACTTCTTCAGGTATATCTTTAATTTCTTTAAGAGTAAGGCTTAATATCTTCCTATCTTTATCAGAATAAAGAAAATAGTCTTTTATATTTTGAATATATCTTTCATCTATATTTTCTGCTTCTAGAAACTCTTTAAATTCATCTTTTTCCATATTTTAACTCCAATTTAAATTTTCCGTAAAAATACAGAATATACAATTTTAATGATACATATTTCATTATTAAAAGCAATATATGAAATATCATAAAAAACTGACCGTTTATCATAGATATTTATACTCAAGTATAAAATAAGGAATTGGTTATGAGAAAGAAAAAAACGTATGTATTTCCCAAAAATGTTCTAGAAAATCTGGAAGAAATCAAGGAAATTACCCAGCAGTCAGAAACACAGATAATATCAGATGCCCTGAGTTATTATCTTCACCACATTAAAAAGCAAGAGGAACTTATTTCAAAACTTGATTTTATTCTTGAAAAGATAGAAAACCTAAGTATTGAACTTGGAAGATGTCAGGAAAGGGTAAGACATTTAGAAGAAAAATTTAAAGATTGTAAAGAAAACAACTCCTAAGTTAAGTTATAATAACTGAAAAATTTTTCAGGAGTTTGCAAAACTTGGGAGTACTTAGATTTTTAAATGCAGGAGAGTCCCACGGACCGGCTTTAACAGCTATTATAGAAGGTATGCCTTCAAACCTTAAAATATCTTCAGATTATATAAATAACGAACTTGCCCGC
>WIAL01000059.1 GCA_015519975.1 Hydrogenothermaceae bacterium
AAAAGGATATGATAAAAGAATTAACATTAGAATTAAAAAGAGATTATACAGTAATAAAAAGACAGATTAAATATATTTTATTAATTACTTTTATAGGAATTCCATTAATTATTTATAATTCAAATTTTTTAAAACTAGAAGAAAATATAGTTTCTTTGAAAAAAGAAAAAGTTTACTTACAAGCAAATAAAATAAAACTTAAAAGTGAAGTAGCAAAATTATCTTCTCCAGAAAGAATTGCAAAAATAGCCCAAAAAAAGTTAAATATGAAAAAAGTGGATCTGCATAATGTGGTGTTTATAGAATCAAAATGATAAAAAAAAAGGTTTTAGCATTTTCTTTTTTTATTTTTACAATTTATTTAATTGCCATAATTAAACTTTTTTATACACAGTTTATCCAAAAAGATGAGCTTTTAAAATATATAGAAAAACAGTATTATACATCTGAAAATATAATTCTTCCAAGAGGGACAATTTACGATAAAAAAGGAAATATATTAGCTGTAAGCATTCCAACAATTACTGTTTATGCATTAACAAAGTATATCAAAAATAAAGAAAAACTTGCAAAAGAACTATCTCCTGTTTTAAAAATATCTCCTCAAATAATACTTAGAAAATTAAAAAGCCGTAAAAATTATGTAGTTTTAGCTTCTAATTTAGATAAATCTCTAAAAGAAGAGATACAAAAAATTAGAAAAAAAACAAAAGAATGGAATTTGGGAATAGTTGAATCTGCAAAAAGGGTGTATCCATTTGGAGAAGTTGGAGCAAACAACATAGGATTTGTAAGTAGGTACAATGGAAAAGGAATGGAAGGACTTGAATTAAAATATAATAGCGTTCTTGGAGGCGGTATTGGAAAAATTCTTTTGATGAAAGATGCAATAGGAAATCCAATTACAATTATCTCAGAAGAAGAAAATAAAAATTCTAAAGACATAACTTTAAGTATAGACTCAAACATACAGTATATGGCAGAAGATGCTTTAAGACAGTTAGTAAAGTTAAGAAAACCAAAAAAAGCTATTGTTTTGATAATGAATCCTAAAACAGGGAAAATTTTAGCAAATGCTGTGTATCCATCGTATGATCCAAACAAATACTGGAAATATAAAAGATTTTTAAATCCAACTTTTAGAGGAGCGTATGAAATAGGATCCCTTGCAAAACCTTTTGTAATGGCAAAAGCACTTGAAACAGGAAAAGTAAAAGAGAATGAAATAATATATGGAGAAAATGGAAAAATTTATGTTGATGGAATAAGAATAAAAGACCATAAAAAATTTGGCAAACTTACTCCAGAAGAAGTAGTTATATATTCTTCTAACGTAGGAATCATAAAGACAGCTCTTAGATTTAAGCCTAAAGAATTTTATTCAATTTTTAAAAGTTTAGGTTTTGGAAAATCAACCCATACTTTTCCAGGAGAATCACCAGGGATATTAAGAGAAAGTCCCAGACCAGTTGATATAGCATACGCATCAATAGGGCAGTCTTGGACGGCAACTCCAGTTCAAGTTGCAGTTGCCTACAGCGCTATTGCAAATGGAGGTTATTTAATAAAGCCAAGTTTTATAAAAAAAGTAGGAACAGAAGAAATAAAACCTCAAATTATAAAAAAAGTTTTAAGTGATAAAAGTATAAAATGGTTAAAAAGTACTTTAAAATTAGTTGTAGAAGAAGGAACAGCACGAAAAGGAAAATCTAAATTTTATACAATAGCAGGAAAAACAGGAACTGCTCAAAAATATGATCCAAAAATAAAGGCTCTATCAAATGAGAAATTTTATACATGGTTTGCTGGATTTTTCCCTGTTTCTGACCCAAGATATACAATTGTTGTATTTACAGATGAGCCAAAAAAAATCAGGAAATGGGAAGTGATTGGTGGAGGCTCTGTTTCTTCAACTGTATTAAAAAATCTTATAGATAGACTTATGTTTTACTCTAAAATTAAACCAGACAAAACAGTTAAATAAGCTTTACATCTTTTTTTAAATTTTTAATTTCATCATCAGTTAAATGTCTATATTGTCCAGGTTTTAAATTTTCATCAAGTTTTAAAGAACCTATTCTTATCCTTTTTAGATATTTAACTGGATATCCAAGTTGTTTCATTATTTTTTTAACAATGTGATATTTCCCTTCTTTTACGGTTATTAAAATTTCAGATTCATTTTCTTTAGCTTCTAATATTTTTATTTTAAAAGGTTTAGTTTGGTATTTATCTTCTTCTAAATAAATACCTTTTTTCTCAAAATTTGCTAAATTCTTACTTGAAATGTTATTGATATTGCCTTTTACTTTGGCAAAGTATTCTTTTTCAATTTCCCACTTAGGATGGGCAATTCTATGGGCGAAAATCCCATCTGAAGTTATTATTAATAAACCCTCTGTATCTAAATCTAGTCTACCAACTGGAAAAAGTTTTCCAAAAAATGGCTCATTATGAAAAAATTCCATTACAGTAGGATAATATCCATCCTCTTTTGCAGTAATATAACCTGAAGGTTTATTAAGCATAAAATAATAGTTTTCTTGAAATTTTATAGGCTTATCATTAAAAGATACTATATCTTTGTTAGGATTTATTTTGTAGGAAGGATTTTTAATGATTATATCGTTAACCTTTACTAATCCTTTTTTAAGGAGATTTTTTACTTCTGATCTTGAGCCAATACCATAGTTTGATAAAAATTTATCTAATCTCATAAAAAAATGGGGGAAATCCCCCCTCATTTATTTTTATTATCCGTTTACTTTCTCTTTTAAAGCTTTAGCTGCGTGGAAAGTAACAACTTTTCTTGCAGGAATAGTAATTTCTTCACCAGTTCTTGGGTTTCTTCCTTTTCTTGCTTTTCTTTCTTTAACATTGAAAACACCAAGTCCTGGAAGAGCTACCCTTTCTCCCTTTGCAAGAGCTTCTGCAAGTGCTTCCACAAATGCATTAACACATCTTTCTGCTGCAGCCTTTGTTGTTCCAGCTTCTGCTGCTACTTTTGCTACGAGTTCTGCTTTTGTCATGACGACCCTCCTAAAAGTTATTTATTTAATAGGCTTATAAGCCTATCATTATTTAATATATATTATATTTACTGCTTAATGTCAATACTTTTTTGCTTTTCAGAGGATTTTATTTCAACATTTATTACAGGAACTTCAATATTGTTATTTTTGAATTCTTCCCATATACGTTTATATATTTCACTTTTTAGCCAAATTATCTTTTTCCATATTCTTGCGTCTATCCACACTACAAGAACAAACTCATTATAATAATCTTTCATTTCATAAAACCATACCTGAGGCTTTGGATATTTAACCAGGTATCTTTCAAACTGCTTTAGACTGTTTAGCATTATTTTTTCTACTTTTTCCCTATCTACATCATAACCTACTTTAAAAGGAATTCTCATTCTGACCAGATTATCTACAAGTGTATAGTTGATAATATTATCAGATACAAATTTAGAATTTGGTACGGCAACGTTTACACCATCTATAGTTTCAATAACTGTGTTTATTACTCCTATATCTATAACCATACCAAATACAATATCCTGATTGTTGCCTATAAATTCTCCAGCTTTTCCAGGAATTTCTACTACATCCCCAATTTCAACCTTTCTATTGAATATAAGTATAAATCCACTTATGTAGTTATTTATAATAGACTGAAGTCCAAATCCTGCCCCAATTCCAAGAGCACCTATTAAAGGAAGGAGTACTTTCCAGGTTATACCAAGAAGTGATAATGCAATAATAGATGCCAGTAAAACCCCAAAATTATAAAGGATAGCTTCTATGGGAGAAGGTTCAAATTCTCCTTTTTTCTTATATTGTACATATCTGATTAGAACTTTTGTAAGAAGTATTAGATTTATAATAAAAACATAAAATAAAGCAGTAGCTATTAAAGAGTAAAGAGATATTGAAAGTACATCTGTTTTAACAATGTATATATTTTTTAATTTCTCTAATATTAAATGTCCTTGGAAAAAAAATGAAAGGTGTAAATAAACTGCCAGCAAATAAATTATAGATAAAATTGTATCAACTCTTGTTCTTACTTCAGGAAAATGTTCTAAAATAACAGTTAATCTTTTATTTATATAATCATTTATTAAAAATATAGCTATTAAAAATAAAATTGTTATAACGGAAAAAGTTATTAAAGCTATTATTATTTTAAAAGTGATTTCAAATACACCTGAAACCCATAAAATTATTAGAATAGAAAGAACAATATTTGTTAAATAAAAAATTCTATTTATTAATCTTCTTAAAAATCTATTTTCAATATGAAGTTTTATACTTGCTTTCATAGAAATTGTGAAAATAAATATCAAAAATGGTATTGAAACAATAAGTTTTAAAAAAATAATTAAATTATAATTTTGCCCATAAGGAAGTGAAAAGTTATGCATAACATCTAAAAATAGAAGAATAAATATATTTAAAATTAGTAAAAAGTTTATAAATCTCCTTACTTTTAAGCTTTTAAGTTTAAAAATTTGAAATAAAAAGTTAATAATTTCATAAAAAATTAAAAAAAGGTAGATATTTTTAAATACTGCTGACATTAGATATATATTTTGGGAAATTTCTAGATCATAAAAGATTAAAAAAACCAGTCCTAAATATGCTAATTTCCCTCCTTCATATAACAATAGATAAATTTTTTCTTTTTTTGGAAGATGTGATTTATACTTTAATATTTTCCAATAAATAACTAAAGATAAAACTCCAATAATAAAAGTTAATATCTCTTTTAAATAATTTTCTTGTAAATAATTTAAAAATATTTGATAATCAACAGCCATCCTAAGGACCCATCACATATCTATAAATTTTTGCACAGTATTCAAGGTCTGATGTTAGATTTAAAGCAGTTATAAGATTGTCAGCTTTAACAAAACTTCCGTGGGTTTTTACAACAGTTATGTCATATTCTTTTAAAGTACTGGAAACCTTTTCAGCAACTTCTTCTGATGCACTTGGTATTTTTGCTTCAATAATAGGAACTTCTTTTATAAAAAGTTTTCCTTCTGAGTCTATCGGCACAAACCTGTTAAGTTTAAAAGACAGCGCTACCATATTTACAGGATGAGCATGAATAACAGCCTTTGCATTTGTTTTTTGGTATATTCTTCTGTGAACTATTAACTCACTTGAAGCTTCTTTATCTTTTTCTGAAGGATTTATATCAATCTCAACTATATCATTTTCAGTTAAATACCCAAGCATTGCTCCTGTTTTTGTTATGTAAATTTTATCGTTTTCTCTTATAGATATATTGCCGGCATGAGAATTGACTAAATTTTCTTTATATAAAACTTCTCCGGCGAATATTATCTGTCTTTTTATATCCATTATGCCTTTTTAAGCGCTGCCATTAATGTTGCTTCAGCTACAACCTGATCATTAACTTTTGCAACGCCTTTAATTTTTCCCATAGATTTTTTTATATTTATACCTTCAACTTCAAAAATAATCTGGTCTCCAGGCTGAACCGGTTTTCTAAATTTTGCACTATCTATTCCAGCAAATAAAACCGTAAAATCCCCATCTATTCCTTCTGCCTGAGCTTTTTTTATCATCATGTAAGCTCCAACTTGAGCCATTGCTTCTATAATTAGCACTCCAGGCATTACTGGAAAATGAGGGAAATGTCCAATAAAAAACTCTTCATTAATAGTTACATTCTTTATGGCTTTAATTTTTAAATTTTCAAGATCTAATTCTAAGATTTTATCAACAAGTAAAAAAGGGTATCTGTGAGGCAAAACTTCCATAATCTGCATTACATCAGCGTAAGAGTTCATTATCAAACCTCCATCAATTTAAATATATATCAAGTATCACTATTACCATATATAAAATGCTAACATAACCATTTATTGTAAAAAAGGCCACATTTATTTTAGATAAGTCATTTTCTTTTATTAAACTATGCTCATAAATTAAGAAAGTAGCTAAAATAACTACGCCAACAAAATAAATAATTCCAAGCCCTGCAAAATATCCTGTTAGCATTAGAAATATAAATGTTAAAAAATGGAAAATTCGTGCAAAGGTTAAGGCTTTTTTTACCCCAAATTTAGACGGAATAGAATGAAGACCTACTTTTTTATCAAATTCTATATCCTGAAGTGCATATAAAATATCAAACCCTGCAACCCAAAAAGCCATGGCTAGCCCTAAAAAAATAGCAGAAATTTCTACTTTCCCAAGAAGTGCTATACTAACAGCAATAGGGATAATAAAATAAACTGCCCCCAGCAAAAGATGAACAAAGTTTGTGAATCTTTTCCCTAAAGGATAAATAATAAGTAGCAAAATAGCTACTGGCGATAAATAAAAGGCAAGTTTATTTAATTGATAAGCAGAAAATACTAAAATTAGAGAAGAAATAATTGCTAAAACTAATATTTCTCCAGGCTTTACTAGTCCTTTTACAGATGCCCAGTTTTGAGAACGAGGATTTAACTTGTCAAAAGGAAGGTCAAAAAATCTATTAAATGCCATTCCTGCAGTTCTACCTGCAATTAAGGCAACAATTATCCAGAAAAGCTTTTCTATTTCAGGTAAGCCTTTATAAACAATAAAAACAGATGCTACGGCAAAAGGAAGAGCAAAAATGGTATGTTCAAATTTAACAAGTTCTGAATATATTTTTAGTTTTTTTATCAATTTAATGCACCTTTAAGCTGTTTTAATGAATAGACAATATAATCAGGTTTAAAATCTTGTGGAATATCATTTTCTTTATACTTTCCAGTTGTTATAAAAATTGTTTTAATTCCAATTTTGGAAAATGGTATCAAATCTGTAAATATATCATCACTAATAACAGCTAAATCTTCAGGATTAATACACTTAAAATATTCTAAAAGCTGTTTATTATATTCTTCACTGTTTTTGCCAAAATGTATCCACTGCCTTTTAGTTGCATAAGAAAACATTTGTGCTATTGAACCAACCCCTGGAAATACAAGACCATCATCATCTTTTGTTATGAGATTTGCGTTTAAAGCAAGTATTCGGGCATCATTTTCTTTTACTGCAGTAGTTGCAATTTTCATTTTTTCAAAACTAAAACTTTTATCCTGTCCTATGATTACAGCCTCTACATCTGGATTATTTTTAACATTAAAACTTTCTTTAAAAAATTTAATTAAATTTTCAGAGCCTATTACGTAAATATCCTTTATATTTTTTCTTTTTAAATACTCAGGAGCAACGTATAGAGGGGTTATAACATTATCAAAAGAAACATCAATTCCTTCTTCCCTTAATTTATCAACAAGTTGATTAGGAGAATATAGCGTATTATTTGTTGCTATCTTGAATTTAATATTTTTATTTCTCAAATAATTAATAAAATCAGGGGCATCTTTAAAAGGAGTTAATGCTTTATCTTTTGTTAAAACTCCATCTAAATCTATAATTAATCCTTTTATCATCTATCTCTCTGTACTTATTAGTTTAATTAAAATAAATTATAAAAGAAAACTTAAAGAAATAGCGATTGTTTTAGTTTATAATCTTCTACATGGTCTTAATCTACGGCAAAGGAAAAACAGGAAGCTCATTATATGAATTTTGTAAAAATAGAAATATAAATGCGGTTTTGGTTGATGATAATGACTTTTCAACTGATTTATTAAAAAAAGCTGAAAAAATAATAATATCACCCGGAATTCCTTTTTATCACCAGATTTACAAAGAAGCAAAAAAAAGAAAAATTCCAGTTGTTGGAGATATAGAATTTGCTTATCAATTTTACAAAGGCAAAATAATAGCAATTACAGGAACTGATGGAAAAACAACAACAACAAAATTAATTTATGAAATTTTAAAAAAAACAGGACATGACGTTTACATAGGCGGAAATTATGGAATACCTTTTATAGAGATAGTAGAAAAAGCAGATGAAAACTCTGTTGCTGTTTTAGAACTTTCATCTTTTCAGCTTTATTCAACAAAAAAATTTAAACCAGACATAGCTTTAATTTTGAATATTGATACAGATCATCTGAATTGGCATAAAAAAAGAAAACATTACGTTTTAAGCAAGTTTAAAATTACAAAAAATCAAACTGAAAATGATTATTTATTACTAAATAAAAATATAAAAGATAATTTTTCTACAAAGGCCAAAAAAATAATTGTTGATATAGATAAGTATATAAACGAAGATTTTTTAGAAATAGAAGGCTTAAAAATAAATACAGATAACCTGAAACTAAAAGGCAGACACAACTTAGAAAACATAACTTTTGCAGTCATTACAGCTTTAAAAATAGGGATAAACCCACCGATCATCAAAACAACAATTGAAAACTTTAATCCGCTTCCACATAGACTTGAGTTTGTAAGAAATGTAAATGGCATAAATTTTTATAACGATTCAAAGTCTACAACAGTTCACGCAACTTTAAAAGCATTAGAATCTCTTGAAAAAGACATTATACTTATTGCCGGAGGTATTAATAAAGGAAGTGATTTTTCAAGGCTAAATCCTTTAATTTCAAAAAAAGTAAAAGCTGTTATCTTAATAGGAAAAGATAAAGAAAAAATTGCAGATCAGTTAAACTTTGAAAATATTCTTTTGGAAGAAAGCCTTGAAAGTGCTGTGAAAAGAGCCTATTTTCTAGCAAGCATAGGAGATAATATACTTTTTTCTCCAGCCTGTGCAAGTTTTGATATGTTTAAAAATTATATAGATAGAGGCGAAAAATTTAAAAAATTGGTTAATAATCTAAAATGAAGCATTTTAAATTTAACAATCTAAATATTATTTATACTGAAAAAGATGATAATGTGAAAAAGCTGTTAAAAAGTCTTCCTGTGAAACATATAATCCTTCCAAAACAAACCCACTCAAACAATATTAAAGAATATACATGCAACTTAGATAACTGTGATGGGATTTATACAACTGAAAAAAACATTGCACTTGGCATAAAAACTGCTGACTGCGGAGCTATTGTTTTAACAGATTACGAAAAATTAACAATTATTCACGCTGGATGGAGAGGAATTTTAAGCGGAATTATTGAAAATGCATTGGACTTATTTGAAGATGAAATAGATTTTGCCTTTTTAGCACCTTTTGCAAGAAGCTGCTGTTATGAAGTAAAGGAAGATTTTATAAAGAACTTAAGAAAAGAAGAATTTTTATATTTGAAAAATAAAAATAGTAAAATATATTTCTCCATGGAAGATATAATCAAAGATAAATTGAAAAATAGGGTTAAAACTATATATGATACAGAAAAATGTACTATTTGTAATAAAAACCTTTTTTCCTATAGAAAAGGTGATATTAAAGATAGAATGCTGACTATAGCGTGGCTGGAGGATTAAGCTTGGGATTAAAGGAATTTTTAAGTAAATTGAAGGGAAGAAAAAAACTAAACATTGAAAAAGGTGAATGGATACAGTGCAAAAACTGTAAAAACCTTTTGTACAGTGAAGATTTAAAGAAGAATTTAAAAATATGTCCCCACTGTGGATATACATTTAGGATGTCTGCTAAAGAAAGGGTGGATATGCTTCTAACTGATGTTAAAACTTATGATTTGTTTGAAAATATTAAACCAAAAGACCCATTAAAGTTTAAAGATACAAAAAAATATAAAGATAGACTCAAAGAAGCCCAGAATAAAACAGGATTAAATGATGCAATTATTGTGGCAAATGGAAATATTTATGACAGGGAAGTTGTAATTGCTGCCATGGATTTTAATTTCATGGGTGGTAGTATGGGAAGTGTTGTTGGAGCAAAATTTGTAAGGGGAGCCGAGTATGCCCTTGAAAAGAAAGTTCCTTTTATAGCAATAACTGCTTCCGGCGGTGCAAGAATGCAGGAAGGAATACTTTCTTTAATGCAGATGGCAAAAACATCAATAGCTATTAACAGATTAAATAAAGCAGGAATTTTATATATTTCAATACTTACAGACCCAACAATGGGAGGAGTTTCTGCAAGTTTTGCATTTTTAGGGGATGTAATAATAGCAGAACCTCAAAGTTTAATAGGTTTTGCCGGCCCAAGGGTGATAAAAGAAACAATAAAGCAGGATTTGCCTGAAGGATTTCAAACTGCAGAGTTTTTACTTGAAAAAGGTCAGATAGATATGGTAGTTCCAAGGCAGAACTTAAAGAAAACAGTTTATACGTTAATAAAGCAAACTCAGGGGTAATTAAACTAAATGATACCTAAAAAAATTCATTACTGCTGGTTTGGAAAAAATGAAATGCCTGACCTTGCTAAAAGATGCATAGAAACATGGCATAAATACTTACCTGATTATGAATTCAAACTTTGGAATGAAAATAATTCTCCAATGGAAATCCCATTTGTAAAGGATGCATACAAACATAAAATGTACGCTTATGTTTCTGATTATGTTCGTTTTTATGCACTTTATAAAGAAGGCGGCATATATCTTGATGTTGATATGGAAGTTATAAAATCTTTTGATCCTTTATTAAATAATAAAATGTTTTTAGGCGCAGAATCTAAAAGACATATTGGCGTAAGTATAATTGGTGCTGAAAAAAATCATCAGTTTATAGAGAAATTTTTAAAATACTTAGAAAACCTAAAATTTTATAAAGCATTGCCGTGGATTCTTGAAATGTATATAAAAGAAAATTATGGCTCTAATGAAAATTTTTCAAAATCTGAAAATATAACAATTTATCCTCCAGAATATTTTTATCCTTATAATCCATGGCTTAGAAGTTATCCAAGTTTAATGTATGATGATATAACGGAAAATACATATGCAATTCACCACTGGCAAAAATCCTGGAAAATACCAAGGAAAGTTAAGCTTAGAAACAAACTTTATAAAATACTTAATTTAATTAAGAAAAAATAAGTCTATCTATCCTTACAGCCCTTTTAATAAATGTTATTAAGTTTCTTTTATCTATTAAAACTACAGGATTTTCTTTTATAGCTTTAAAAAACATTTTATACCCTGTTTTAAAATCTCCAAACTTAAATGCAACTTCTGAGATGTGAAAATAAAAATAGGGAAGATATTTTTTTGGTATTTTGTCTTTATACTCCTTGTAAAGTTTAAGTGTATATTCATAAAAATGATGTGTTTTACTCATCCTTGTTGGAGAGTTATGCTCTCTTATTAAGATCGTATTTGTATCAACTATTTTTATTTTTAGACCTTCAAGTCTTGCTCTTATAAAAAGCTCTATATCTTCACGAAATTTAAAATCAGGATTGTAGTAGGGAAATGTTTCTTTTTTAAAAGCTGTTGCTGAAGGAAATCCTATTTTTGAAGAAAAGATAATTTTATCTAAATCTTCATCTATTTTACTTTTTGAGATCCTTTTTATTTTTCCATTTTCATCTATGAAGGTTCTAGGTCTTGCAAAAATAATATCGTTATCTTCTAGTTCAGGAAGTACTACTTCAATATGATTTTTTTTCCATAAATCATCTGCATCCAAAAAGAATAGATATTTTCCTTTCGATTTTTCTACACCAATGTTTGCCGTTATGTTTCTGCCTTTATTTTCTTCATTTTTAAAGTATTTTATCTTTCCTTCTTTAATCAAATTTCCAAAGTTATCAAATATTACTTTCTCACTGTTATCTTTTGAAGCATCATTTACAATTATTATTTCAGTATCTTTAAATGTTTGATTTAAAACACTGTTTATTGAATCTTTTACATATTTTTCTCCATTATAAACAGGTATTATTACGCTAACTTCCGGCATTTTTATTTTTCTCCTTTTGTTCTATCTCCCACAGGAAAAGGTATTTTAAGAATGTAGAAAAATAATAACTTACTGCAACAGACAGCCCGCGAATACCATCTAAAAATCCTCTTTTTAAAATATACTGCCTAAAAAACGCCCAGAAAGGATTGATAAGTAATTTATGTATTTTAAAATTTTTTCCTTTTTTATGAAGCTCTTCAGCAGATAGTTTTGCATACTTTAAAGATTTTTGAAAGTGATCATAAATATTTTTATATGTATAATGATACAAAAATCCATTTAATTTAGCAGTTTTTCCATCTATTTTTAAATATTCATGGACATTGCCACCTTCCCATCTTGGATTAGCAGATTTTTTCACCAGTCTCAATACCCAATCCGGCTGCCATGTATATTCTAAAAATTTACCTGCATAAAAAGTTTTTCTATTGAGGAAATATCCTTCAGCTTTAGGATTTTTAATAGCTTCTAAAATAGATTTTTTTAGCTCTTTGGAGACAACCTCATCAGCGTCTAAGAACAGTATCCATTCCCCGCTGCATTTTTCAAGGGCTGAGTTTTTCTGGTCTCTGAAACCTTTCCAGTCCTCCTTAAAAACTTTTGCCCCGTAAGATTGGGCTATTTCCCTTGTTTTATCTGTAGAATGACTGTCAACGACTACTATCTCATTGGCAATGTCTCTTACTGCTTCAAGCGTTTTAGGTAAATTCTCTTCTTCATTATAGGTAATTAGTGCAACAGATAATCTGGGCAAAAAACTGCTCCTAACTATGATAGAATTTTTTAATAATTATACAAAATAAATGAAGGGATTATTTTGTCAAATAAATTAAATACTGCATATTTAGTATTTATATATCTTTTTGCTTTGACAAGTTGTTTTTCAATATCGGCAATGTCTATAGCTACAGGTATATTTCTACTTTTATTTATTATCGCATTGTCTTTGAACTATAAATCATTATTAAAATATATTCCAAAAGATTTTAGCTGGTTCATTGGATTATACGCGTATAGGGCTCTTACATTAATTATTAACAACTCTATTCAGCATTTAGCAAGGATTCAGGAAATTTTTGATAAATCTCCATATTTGTCTCTTTCGGTAGCTAAAGTGGAGAAAAAACATTTTGAAAAGGTAATATACATTTTATTTATTACAAACTCTGCCGTTATACTTTATGCAATAGGAGAAAAATATCTTTCATTTCCTATAATATATCGAAGTCTGTTCAAAGATGATAGACTTTCAGGTTTTTTTGCACATGCTCTTCAGTATGCTGGATATGAAAGTATAGTAGCAGTATTAGCATTTGTTCTAGGAATCTTTTATAAAAGAACATTCTTATATTTTTTTCCTATATTATTTGGAGGAATAATTTTATCAGGTTCAAGAAGTTATATATTAAGTGTTATTTTTGTAGTAATTGTTGTTTCATTTTTAAAGTCATTTAGAATTGCTTTAATATCTACAATATCTTCTTTAGGACTTATATTAGCCTATGCTTTTTTAAATCATTCTTTTATGCAGAGATTATATTATCTATTTCACCCAACAGAAAGTGGCTCTATAACCTCAAGATTTAACCTGTGGGATAAATCATGGGAAGTATTTTTACAGCATCCAATTTTTGGAGTAGGATATCAAAATTTACCTTTATATTTAAAAGATATATACGAAAAAGGACTTACATCTTCAATTGCACATGCACATAATATATATTTAAATGAGCTTGCTGAAGGTGGAATTATAGGATTTATTTTAGCAATAGGAATGCTTATATATTTTGTTTATAAATACTTTAAAGAATATAAAAACTGTGATGATTTACTTTACAAAGTATTTGCACTAGGGCTTTCTATGGTTTTTGTTAATATAATGATTGCAGGAATGTTTGAATATAATCTTGGAACAGCTGTAGTATGGATGCTCTTAACATTTTTAATGGGTATTCATTTAGCTTACAAAAATACTTTATATGAAAATGAAAAAAGAAATATTTAGAAAAACCTTTCATATACTATCAATCCTTCTACTGCTTATTCCTCTTAATTTATTTGGGAAATATTCGATAACTGTTTTAATGGCTGTAATGCTTTTAATTTTTTACCCTATCTCAAAATTTAAACTGAAAAATAAAATAACTAAGCCTTTTTGGTTGTTATTAGATTATGTAGAAAGAGAAAAGAACTTAAAAACTCTTCCTGCAAAACAGGCTTTTTCTTTAGCATTAGGACTTATTATTGTAAGTATTTTATTCGATGAAAAAATTATTGAAATCTCCATAGTATCTTTAGCTGTATATGACGGCACAGCAACTATTTTTGGTAAAAAATTTGGAAAAACTAAACTTATAAATAATAGAACTTTAGAAGGGAGTTTAGCAGGAATTGTTGCAAACAGTCTTGCTTTGTCATTAATAATAAATCCTTTTACTGCTGTTTTAATATCAGTTTTTGTTTCTTTTGTGGAAATGCTCAGTAAATCTGAAGATATTTTTGATGATGATAATTTTTTAATACCTGTAGCAACAGCTTTGTTTGGATACTTTTTAAAAGTAAATGGGGCGTTGTAAAGCCCCTTTTAGTGAACCTTTCTAACAAGTCTCCAGAATTTCAAACCTAAAACTATTGCTCTAAAAAATTGATATATGTAACTCTTCATCTTTCTCCTATCTTGAGGCGTAAATCTAAATGCAGGTCTTTTTTCTGTTTTTTTATGTCTCATCTTATCCTCCTAAGGTATAAGCTTCCAGAAAGGTTTTGCTTGTAGTTTATATAAAAATGCATAGTGCAGTGCATATTTAAACCAAGCTCCTGCCATTCCTATTTCTGCAGTACAGTTATCTAAGTCTCTGCCGTACTCTGGATATTTAGTATAATCTCTAGCAACTGGGTATATTGCAATTGTTCCTGCCTCTCCTCCAAATATACTTTTTTTCATTGACGCTATACAAAGCCCTGGAGTTTCTGCCATTGACGCTGTATGAGTTGGCTTATTTCCTTTTATCATTTCTGCAATATTTAATGCTGCAGCTTTCCCTGAAAGCTCTGCAGTGTATCCTGTTCTTGGGGGAGCAGGCCCTATTAATGTTCCGTTTGGAGATTTATTTGGCTCAGATAAAGGTCCTGGAGGAGCAAATGCTATTCCTGCAGCAAAGATATTTTTATATATAGGAGATTGATAAGTTTTAGGCCAGTCAGGTCCGTCTAATTCTTCCCATGTTTTTCCGTAAGTTGCATCGACTTTCACAAAACCTGCTGGATTACAAACTTTATCTGTTATATCATTCCCATCTTTATCAAAATATTTTATAGGCTGTCCTTTAAATGGTGGTATAAGCATTGCAAAGTCGTACTCTATTTCTTTAAACTCTCCATCTAAATTCTCTGTATATATTTTCTTATCGTCAACTTTATGAACATGTGTTCTTATTTGATACTCTATTCCATAATCTGCAAAAAGACCTTCAGCCATCATTTCTGAAGTAAATATTAATGATCCTCTTCTTGCCTCAAGTCCATCTATTCCAAAATCTCCAAGCCTTGGCTCATTTGAAAGCCAAATTAATCTAACTTTATCTCTAAGACCTCTATCAACTAAATCGTTATGAACATTACATATATACTCAAAAGCAGCACCTTGACACGTAGCCGTTCCGTGTCCCGTTCCAATAACAATTGTAGCCCTATCACCTTTTTCAAGTCTTGAAACAAGCTCTAAATACTTACCTGCTGCCTCTGTTGCATGTGGAGGTGTACATATTGACTGTGTATATCCTTTATCTGGCCCAAGTCCTTCAGTTGCCTCAAAATTAAGATAAGGTCCTGTAGCCATTAATAAAAAGTCATAAGATATATCCTCTTTCTCTCCATTTGCCTTCTCTACTCTTACAAACTGGTTATCTGGCCAAACTTCTTCTACTTTGCCGTGTACAAAGTTTATTCCAAGCTTATCATATACAGGCTTTAAATCGAACTGAGTTTTTTCTGCTTTCATTAGATTTATCCCAACCCATACTAAAGAAGGGATATAAGTGAATTTTGGAACTCTACTTATTACTGTTATTTCGTGATTTCCACCTATCTTTTTTAATGCATCCTGTAGTATTAAAGCCCCATAATGTCCTGCAAATCCAGCTCCAACAATAACTACCTTTGCCATTTTATCCTCCTTTAAATAATAAGAGGTAAGTTAGTATTAACCCTACTTAAATCTTTATTTATGATTTAAATCATGTTTTGAAAATTTATTTAAATTTTTCTCTTTTATTTCCTCGGCATATCTTTCTTTAAATACAGTTAATGCATCTTCTAAAAAATATTTGCAGGAACTGCATATACTTTTATTCCCAAATTTTTAATAGCATTAAAAGCTCCTCTCCCCAAATGGGGAGTAAGGACAATATTAACATCGTTATTTTTCAAAAGTTTTGCAATATTTTTTCCGCCGGTTTCTTCTGCTTTTATAATCTCAATGTTTCCATCATTTACTACAGCAAAGAAACTTGCTTTTCCAAAAGCATTGGAAACTTTATATTTATTTCTATCTTTAGAATCAGGTTTTACAGGAATGGCAATTATCAATGTCCATATCCTCCTTCGGAAGAAACTTTACCTTTAAATACTCTATAAACATAGACTGTGTATCCTATGATTAAAGGTAAGAAAATTAATGTTGAAATGAGCATTATTGTCAATGTTAAATCCGAAGATGCAGAGTTCCAAATTGTAAGGTTGTATTTTTCATCAATAGATGAACGTATAAATACTGGATAACTTGCAAGTGCTATAGTTAAAATAGTTCCAAGAATTGTTAATGTTGAACCATAAATAACCTTATTATATTTTTCATCAACAACTAAGTACTTAAAGTATAAAACAAGTCCAAGTATCATTAAAAATGGTGCTATCCAGAATAGAGGATAATCAAAGAAATTCAAAAACAAAGTTGGTTTTATTGCAATAATAAAGAAATCTGCAAGTATTAAACTTGCTACAAATCCGATAAATCCAACAACAGCACCTTTTTTTGCAAATTCAAAAGGTTTTCCTTCTGTTTTAATAAGAAGGTATGCTGATCCGTGCATTAAATACATAAACAAAGAAACAAATCCCATTAACACTGCAGTCGGATTTAAAAGTTGTAAAAACGTACCGTGATATATACCTTTTTGGTCTATTGGAATACCAAGAACAGCATTTCCAACTGCAACTCCAAATAAAAGTGCAGGAACTGTGTTTCCTATCCAGTAAGCAATATCCCAAGCTGTTCTCCAAATTTTTGATTCTTTTTTATTTCTATACTCAAAAGCAGTTGCTCTAAGTATTAATGCCCATAAAACTATAAACATTGCAAGATAAAAAGCACTGAAAGATACAGCATACACAACAGGAAAGGCTGCAAAAAGCATACCTCCTCCAGCAATAAGCCAGACTTCATTTCCATCCCATACAGGACCTACAGCATTCATATATGTAATTCTTGTGTTTTCGTCTTTTGTAAAGATATGAAGTATTCCAGAACCTAAATCAAACCCATCTGTAAGTGAATAACCTATTAAAAATATTCCAGCAAGTAAAAACCATATTCCATTTAATGTTGTAAACATTTCTATTGGCATAATTACTTCACCTCCTCACTTTTTGAAAAATTTGTTGTAAAAGCAGGATTTGGATTTACTGGAGGTACAGATTCTTCTTTAGCAGTGGTAATATTTGGCCCTTTTCCAATAGTTTTAAACATAAGGTATAAAAATACTATAAAAAATATTGTGTAAATAGTTGTAAATACTGCTATAGAAAGGGAAACCTGTGTAGCAGGAACAAAAGACACACCATCCCTTGTTAAAAGCATTCCAAATACTATCCACGGCTGTCTTCCAACCTCTGCAGACATCCATCCAAGTAGATTAGCCATATACGGAAGAGGAATTGAAAGAACTAATAACCATAAAAATCCTTTATGTTTTTCAAGAGTTCCTTTTTTTGCAAACCACCACGCTAAAAGTGCAATTAAAACAAAGTAAAATCCTAAATAAACCATTAAGTGGAATGTTGTAAATACAAGAGGTATTGAAGGAAGGTCTTCATATTTAATGTTAAAAGCGTGAGCTTTAACTTTTGCTTCTGCAAGCTGGTCTTTAATTTTTTGTTTTTCTTCAGGAGTTTGTGCCTGCTGAAGTTTTTGCTCCAGTACAGGTATTAAATTTGCGTATTCTCTAGATTTATCTTGATACTCTTTTAAAAGGTCATTTATACCTTTAACTTCAGCGTTAAAATCGTGATATGAAAGAAAACTTAAAAGACAAGGGATTTTTAAAAGCATTCTTGATTGTTTATTTTCCTGATCAATTATTCCAAATAAATCCAGCGATGCACATTTTTCAGTTTCAAATTTACCTTCTACCATTGCAAGTTTTAAAGGCTGTTGATGAGCAACTTCATAACCATGTAAATCTCCTATTATTACCTGTGCTATTGTTGCTATTACAGTAAAAGTGGCAGCAAATTTGAATCCTATTTTTGCCATTTCAACATATCTTCTTTTAATCAGATAAAACGCAAGTACTCCCATTGCAAAAATTCCAGCTGTTATAAATGCACCGTCTACAGTGTGCAGAAATCTGTAAACTGTTGAATGGTTTACTACTGCTTCCCAAAAATTAGTAAGTTCTGCTTTAAATCCTTGAGGAGTTTCAACTATCTTGTAACCAGCAGGTGTTTGCTGCCATGAATTTGCTATTAATATCCATAGGGCAGATAATGTCCCTCCAATAGCTACCATCCACGCTGAAAATGTATGAACTTTATCTGAAACTCTATTTCTACCAAACAGGAAAAGACCCATAAATGTTGACTCTAAAAAGAATGCGCTCAATCCTTCCAGTGCAAGAGGTGCACCGAAAATATCTCCTACAAACTTAGAATACTCTGACCAGTTTGTACCAAACTCAAACTCCATTGTAAGCCCTGTAGCTACTCCAAGGGCAAAGTTAATTGCAAACAGTTTCATAAAAAACATAGATAGATCATCATAGTGCTTGTTACGTGTCTGAAGATAACGGGTTTTCATCAATGCAATAAGAAAACCAAGACCTATTGTAAGGGGCACATAAATAAAGTGATAAAAGGCTGTAAGACCAAACTGCCATCTAGACAGCATAAGTGTATCCATTTTTTTTACCTCCTGTTAGTTAATATTTACTAACCTATTTAAACAAATAGTATAAACGAAACTTGGAGATTTTCAAGATGAAAATTCATAATGCACTTGTTTTTAAGAGTCATTTTTCTTAAAATATAAAAAGTATTTATTTTTATGTAAAGACATAAGGGAAAATTTGAATTTAAATTTAATAGAAACAACAAAAAGCTTAAAAGTCCTTTACATAGAAGATTCTTCTGAAGTAAGAGAATCTACACTGCTTTTACTAAAAGAGTTTTTCGAAAAGATAATTACTGCATCTAACGGAAAAGAGGGTTTAGAACTTTATGAAAAAGAAAAACCAGATCTTATAATAACAGATATAAATATGCCTGAAATGTCAGGCATTGAAATGATAAAAGAAATTAGAAAAAAAGATAAAGATATACCCATAATCATAACCTCTGCTCATTCAGAAATAGAATTTTTACTTAAAAGTATCAAACTTGGGGTAGACGGTTATATACTTAAACCTATAGATTTAAATCAATTTATAAATACTATTTCTAAAGTTGTTGAAAAGATAAAACTAAAAAAAGAACTGAATGAAACATTAGAGTTACTAAAACAATACCAAAAGGCAATGGATGAATTTTTTATTGTTTCAAAAACAGATCCAAAAGGAATTATTACTTATGTAAATAAAAAATTTGAGGACATATCAAAATATTCAAAAGAAGAGCTTTTAGGAAAACCTCACAACATAGTTAGACATCCAGATAATCCTAAAGAGTTATTTGAAGATTTCTGGAATATCATAAAAAACAAAAAAGAAATATGGAAAGGCATAATAAAGAACAAAGCAAAAGATGGAACAACTTACTATGTTGATACAGTAATAATGCCTATCTTTAATGAAGAAGGTAATATAAAAGAGTTTATATCTGTAAGAAGTGATATAACAAAAATCTTAAATCCTAAAAAGAGACTTTTAGACTTTTTAAAAGAAAAAAAGAACATACTTATCGCTATTTTTTATATAGAAAACTTCAAGGATTTAGAAAATCTTTATGACTTACATCAAATAGAAGAAATAGAAGATAAATTTTTAAATATATTTATGGAAAATCTTCCTGTGGAATGTAATATAAAAGAAGTCTTCAATCTTGGAGATGGAAAGATTATTATTGCAAAGGAAACTAATACAAATATACAGAAAGATGTAGAACTCTCTCTTCAACATATTAAAAACTTCCAAAGGATTCTCTATGAAAAAAGTTCACAAATTTTTGATTTTGAACCTGAAATTATAGTAAGTATTGCTTATGGAAAAGATGCTTACTGGGCAGCTGAATATGGGCTTTTAAAATCCCCACACTTTAATACTGATTTTATACTGGCAAACGAGTTTTTAGATGAAATGCAAAAAGAGGCAGAAAATAATATAGAAATACTTAAAAAAATAAAATATGCTGTTAATAATAATGGATTTGTTGCATTTTTCCAGCCTATTATTGATAATCAAACAAAAGAAGTCGTTAAATATGAATCTTTAGTAAGATTAAAAGAACCTGATGGAAAATTTTTATCACCATTTTTCTTTTTAGACATTATAAAAAGAACAAAATACTATCCTTTCCTTACAAGAACAGTTATAGAACAAGCTTTTAAGGCTTTAGAAGTTTTAAATAAGCCTGTTAGTATAAGTGTTAACTTATCTTTATTAGACATAGAGAAAAACCACATTAGAGAAAATATCTATGAAATTCTTTTTGAAAATAAAGACAAAGCTACTCATATAACCTTTGAAATTATAGAAGATGAAAATATAAAAGATTTTAGCGTAGTTAGAGATTTTATAAGAGAAGTAAAGTATTTGGGAATAGAAATAGCAATAGATGACTTTGGAAGTGGATATTCGAATTTTGAAAAGCTTTTAGATTACTATCCTGATATTTTAAAAATTGATGGTAGTTTAATTAAAAACATAGAAAATAGTAAATACTCACTAAATATAGTAGAGACTATAGTATCTTTTGCAAAGAAACAAAATATTAAAACAGTAGCAGAATTTGTAGAGAATGAAAACATATACACTATTCTTAAAAATCTAGGAGTAGATTATTCTCAAGGATGGTATTTTGGAAAACCACTTCCTTTAGAAGAAATTATAAAAAATGAATAAAAAGCAGATAGGTGTAATTACTTTATTAGCATTTTTATACTTCATTACAGGTAAATTAAGTTTTTTACTGTCTTACTCAAATAAAATTGTTGTAATGTCTATCTTCTTCCCTGAAGGGATTTCTTTAGCGTTTTCTATAATTTTTGGATACTTTGTATTTTTAGGTGTATTTATAGGACAGTTTATACTTGCAATAACTTCTGGCTTATCCTTTTTTCCTTCTTTAATTATATCTGTAATTAACAGTATAGAAGTTATAATTGCATACTTTATTTTAGTTAAATTAGGATTAGTAAAAAAATTTGACAATATTAAGGAACTTTACCTTCTATTTGCTGTTATATTTTTTATTTTGCAACCAATTAGTGCATTATTTGGAAATTTAACATTACTTTCATATGACATTATTTCCAAAAATAAGTTTTTAGGCAGTTTAGCCTCGTGGTATATGGGAAACACTATAGCGCAGGCTCTTATTACACCACCTTTAGTTTATATGTATTTTAATAATAAAAAAATATCCTTTAAAAATTTGGCTATATCTATAACTTTAGGATTTTTTGTTGGATATCTTTTGTTTTCTATTTTCAAAATTAGCTATTTTTCATTATTATTAGGTATAACATTAACAGTATCGCTTATATTTGCCACATTTTTTGATGTTTTTTATGTTGGACTATTTTTAATTTCTTTGTATATATCAGTTTTAACAAGCTTTAAATTTGGAAGTTTCAAATTTTTTACTGAAAATGTAACCGAAAACCTAATTAATATTAACTTTTACTTTTTTGCCCATATTTTTATAGTTTACACATATGCATTTTTGCTTAAGGAAAAAGAACAATATTTAAAACAACTTGAAAAATTAAATGCTTCCTTAGAAGAAAAAATAAAAAAGGCAGTGGAAGAAAACCAGAAACAACAAGAATTGCTTCACCAACAGGCAAAGTTTGCCCAAATGGGAGAACTTATGAGTATGATAGCCCACCAATGGAAACAGCCTTTAAACACTATCTCACTACAAATTCAAACTACTTATGTAAAAAAACAACTCGGAAAATTAAAAGATAAAGATATTGAAAACTGCTTTAACGAAACACAGGAAAAAATAAAAAGTATGTCAAATATGCTTCATAATTTCTCACAACTTTTTAAACCAAAATCTCAAAAACATATATTTCCTTTAGAAGAGATTATACAAAAGGTAGTTTCTATAGTAAAACCTATGTTAGATGAAGAAAAAATAGGATTAGATTTAGATATAGAAAAAAACATAAAACTAAACAGCTATCCGGAAGAGCTAGGACAGGTGATTTTAAACATTATTACAAATGCAAAAGATGCCCTAAAAGAATCAGTAAAAGAAGACAAGTATATTAAGATACAGGCAAAAAAATTAGATAACAAAATTCAAATATCCATCGAAGATAACGCAGGTGGTATTCCTGAAGAAATAATAGATAAGATATTTGACCCATACTTTTCAACAAAAAGTAATGTAGAGAAAGGATTAGGTCTTTATATGTCGAAAATAATTGTTGAGAACTATCTAAATGGCGAAATTTTTGCTGAAAATACAGAGCAGGGAGCAAAGTTTATCATATTGCTAAAAACATGAGAGGGATGCTCAATGGAAAACACAGTTTTGGTAATTGAAGATTCAAAAACAATGAATAATATAATTTCAAAAAAATTACAGAGTTTAGGTTTTAAGGTAGATTCTGCATTTACTTTAAAAGAAGCAGATGAATTCTTAAGTAAAAATAAATATGAACTAATTATATTAGACCTTCATTTGCCGGATGGAGAAGGAACAGACCTTATAATGGATATTCAGGCTGTTTCAGCAGGTACTAAAATTATAGTTCTAACATCAACAAAAGATGAATACTTAAGAGAAGAACTATTCAAGTACGGGATATTAGATTACATAGTAAAAGATAAAAGTCTTTATTATTCGATAGAAGAAGTAGTAAAAGTTATAAAACATATAAAAGAAAAGGAAAGAGATAGAGTACTTGTAATAGATGACTCAAGATTTATTTTAAAACAGGTAAGAAGAGTCCTAGAACCTAGAAACTACATTGTAGAAACTGCAAGTTCCGGTGAAGAAGGTATAGAAAAGCTAAAAAACGGCAGCAAATATAATCTTGTGATTTTGGATTTGGAACTTCCAGATATGCATGGAACAAAAGTTTTAGAGACAATAAGAAATGATAAAAATCTTATCAAACTTCCCGTTATAGTGCTTTCAGGAACAGCAGATGCAGAAACAATAAGATACATATTGAAAAATGGAGCTAATGATTACTTAAAAAAACCATTTGTTTTTGAGGAGTTTATACTTAAAGTAGATCTATGGATAGATTATTATAAACAGGGAAGAGAGCTAATTGAAAAAACGAAACAACTAAAAGAACTCACTAAAAATTTAGAAAAAAGAATAGAAGAAGAAACAGAAAAAAATATACAAAAAGATAGAATGTTATTTATACAATCTAGATTTGCACAAATGGGAGAAATGCTCAGTATAATTGCTCACCAATGGAAGCAACCTTTAAACTCGCTTTCTGCACTTTTAAACAGAACATATTTAAGATATCAAATGAATAACAACTCTATAGACAAAGAAACAATGGATTACTGCCACGAAAATGCTTCAATACAGATACAAAATATGTCAGAAACAATTCACAATTTTATGAATTTTTTCAAACCCGACAAAGAAAAGGAAGTTTTTGAATTAAAGAC
>WIAL01000060.1 GCA_015519975.1 Hydrogenothermaceae bacterium
CCAAGTGTAAGATTAAATCTTACTGTGTTGTTAAACATTTGAGGATTTTGCAGTACAACATATATATTTTCCCTGACAACATCAAGACCAATTTCATTTACAGGAACGTTGTCATAATAAAGCTGTCCTTTATCTACAGGATAAAAACCAACTATAATATTTGCAACTGTAGTTTTTCCACTTCCAGATGCTCCAATTATTGCTATCTTGCTTTTTTCAGGGATGTTCATGTTAACTGCTTTTAAAACAAAATTTTCCTTATCATAAGAAAACCATACATCTTCAAGTTTTATGGAAACTGTAGTTTTATTTTTAAATGGATTTTTTAAATGTGGATATTTAGGTTCTGTTTTTAAAGATAAAATCTCATTTAATCTTTGAAGTGCGGCATTTGCAGAATGAAAAGAGTACTGTATTGAAAGTATTTCCTGAATGGGCGTCATCATTACCCATAAATACCCAAAAATAGCAAGCATCATTCCTATTGTAAGGTCTGAATATGCAACAAATAAAATAGAAACTGAGCGGAAAACCTCATATCCTGATAAAAATATGAGCATTGAAAGCCTTGCTGCTGCATCGCTTTTCCAACCAAACTGCACGGAAGTATCCCTTACTTTTTTAGCCTCTTCTAAAAGTTTAGAAATAAAGTAAAACTCTCTATTTGCTGTCCTTATCTGACGGAAAAGTTCCAAAGTTTCAATTAAAGCCTCTTGAAAAATCTCAACTGCTTTATTTTCTTTTTTCTTAAGCTTTCCTATTTTTCTACCTATAGCAGTTGTAAAGTAAACAACTACAGGATTTATAAGTATTATTAAAAGTCCAAGTTTCCAGTTTATAAGAAGAAGAACAACTGCAACCCCAAGTATTATTAATACAGATATTACAAACCTGCTTACAGTCTTTCCTATAAATTCATCTATTGTGTTTATATCTGTTATCATTTTTGAGGCAAGTTTTCCACTTCCTTCAACTTCAAACTCTGACATGGATATATCTTTTATATGATTTAAAATCTTTTCTCTTATTTTGTAAGTTATATTTTTCGAAATTTCTGTAAAAATTTTTGTTTGCAAGGCAGAAAGTAAAAAGAAAAGGGTTCTCATTACAAGAACAATTACAAGTGCTGTTAAAACATATAAAGGAATAGAACCTTCACCAAAAACTGCCCTGTAAGTTTTTATAAAAATCCCTTCTTTACCAAGTAGGACTTCATCAACTAAAAGTGGAATAAATAAAGGAACAGGTATACTTATAAGGGTAGCTATTACAGCAATTATATTACCGATTATAAGCTGTTTTTTGTACTTTTTTATCTGGTCAAAAATATATTTCCACGAAAGCTGCATTTAAACCCTTTATAAAATTTTAGCTGTGTCTATTTCTATTTGGCATTTATCACAAATTTCAAACTTTATTATTCCTTCATCACTATCAAAAAACTTCTCATACTTTCCATTTATAAGTTTAAAGCCTCTAACTTTTTTTATGTTAGGATAAACCAAAACATAATATTTAACTTTTTCTTTTTCATAAAGATTAAATTTAATTTCTTCATCGTTAACAACTGAACCTTTTGAAACAACTTCAAAAACAATTTCAGGAGGTTGTTTTATGTAATCTTCTATATCTTTACACATAACTGAAACATCTGGTCTTACTACAGTGGTATCATTAACTATCCAGTCAAGTTCTACATACACAGAAACTTCTTTATTTTCACAATTTTCCAGCTGGGCTAACAAATAATGGGAGATTTTTGCAACTACTTTTTGATGCTTACCAAAAGGAGAAGGCGCCATTGCAAATGGGATACCTTCTATAAGCTCCCAATCTCCTTGCCATTTCATATAATCATCAACTGTGTACTTTGGAAGATACTTTTCAGCTAGCATTTTAAAACCTCAAATCACTTTTAACTATTATGATACTTCTTTCTTATAAATCTGCAAACATATCTAAAAACCATTGTGGATACGGCTTTTCAGGAGCTGAGATTTCATCTAAATACTCAACATCTTCACTATCTAAATCCCAGTTAACACAGCCTAAGTTGTCTTTTAGCTGCTGTAAACTTCTAACACCAATTATTATTGAACTTACAAAAGGCTTAGCCTTAAGCCAGTTTAGTGCAACCTGAGAAACGCTTGCATTATATTTTTCTGCGAGCTTTTTCAGCTCATCAACTATAAAGTAAGCCTTTTCAAAATCAAATCTTAAAAACGGTCTTTCCATTCTTGCATATCTGCTGTCCTGTGGATGTGGGGTGTCTTTTGTGTATTTTCCTGTTAAAAATCCTCCTGCAAGTGGGCTCCATGGAAGTATTCCAAGTCCTAAATCTTTACAGGCAGGAAC
>WIAL01000061.1 GCA_015519975.1 Hydrogenothermaceae bacterium
AGGAGTATATGAGCATTTTTATAATAATAGTTTTGTTGGAGATGAAATTTCAACACATTATATAGTATTAGCTTATAAAATTAAACTTGATAAAAATTTGGAATTACCTAATTATCAACATGAAAATTATAAATGGTTAACGAAAGAGGAAATAATTAAAGATAAAGAAATTCATCCTTATAGTAAAGCTTATTTTGGAGGATAATTAAAATGAAATCAATAATACTAGCTGGAGGAAGTGGAACAAGATTATTTCCATTATCAAGAAAAAAGTTTCCAAAGCAATTTTTAAGTTTTGGAGATAATAGAACTTTACTACAAAAAACTATAAACAGAAATCTAAAAACAGTTAATGATATAAACGATGTTGTTGTAATTACAAATAACGATTATCAATTTCACGTTAAAAATCAAGTAAAAGATATTTTAGGAAAGGATTTTAATATCATTTTAGAGCCAATTGGAAGAAATACTGCACCAGCTATAGCATTAGCTGCAAAGTATATATTAGACAAGCTTAATGCAGATGAAAATGAAATTTTATTTATATCACCTTCTGACCATATTATCTCACCAGATGAAGCATTTGCAGAATATGTAAAACAAGCTGAAGAACTTGCAAAACAAGGCTATATAGTTACATTTGGAATAAATCCAACAAAACCAGAAACAGGCTACGGCTACATCGAAGCAGATACAACAAATTCACTCACCATAACTAACAACAAACTAACATCAACTAACCCAGCCTACAGAGTCAAACAATTTCACGAAAAACCTGACTTAGAAACAGCCCAAAACTATCTGTTATCTGGTAACTATTACTGGAATAGTGGTATGTTTGCATTTTCAATAAAAACAATACTTGAAGAATTTGAAAAATATACACCTGAAATATTTAACCTTATAAAAGATAAAACATTTGAAGAAATAATAATAAATTTTGAAGAAATGCCTGATATTTCCATAGACTATGCAGTAATGGAAAAAACAGACAGAGCAGTTGTTTTACCTATGAACATTATGTGGTCTGATGTTGGTTCTTGGGATAGTGTTTATGAAATTTTGGATAAAGATGAAAATGAAAATGTAAAAATAGGAAATGTTGTAGATATAGATACGAAAAATTCTCTAATCATGGGAAATGAAAGACTCATTACAACTATTGGAATAGAAGATATGCTTATTATAGAAACTCCTGATACTATTCTAATAGCAAAAAAAGGAGAAGGTCAAAAAGTAAAAGATTTAGTAAATATATTGAAAGAAAATCCAAAAACAAAACACCTAACAGAATTTCATACAACAGTTTATAGACCATGGGGAAGTTATACAGAACTTGAAAAAGGAGATAGATATAGAATCAAGAGGATTACTGTACAACCAGGCGAGCAATTAAGCCTTCAAATGCATCATCATAGAAGCGAACACTGGGTAGTAGTAAAAGGAACTGCAAAAGTTATTCTTGAAAAAGAAGATGGAACTTTAGAAGAAATATACGTACATGAAAATGAAAGTATATATGTACCTAAAACAACAAAGCATAGACTTATAAATCCAGGTAAGATTCCTCTTGAAATAATAGAAGTACAGGTTGGAGAATATGTTGAAGAAGATGATATAGTAAGATTTGATGATAAATATAACAGAGTAAAATAAATTTTCTTATGGTAATTTTACCTTAAAATCCTTATACCAATAATGATAAAATAATATAAAAACAATGGGGTAATAAAAATAAAAAATAACATTCCTTGGTGGAAAAGGGTTTTTGATATATTTTTTTCTTTGTTCGCCATTTTTATTACACTTCCTATTATGATAGTAATTGCTATTGTTATAAAATTAACAGATAAAGGAAGTATATTGTATAAACAAAAAAGACCGGGACTAAATGGGAAACCTTTTTACTTATATAAATTTAGAACAATGTACCATAATAATGATGAAATCTTGCAAAGATATTTAAAAGAAAACTCTAAAGCCAAAGAAGAGTGGGAAAAATACAGAAAATTAAAAACATATGACCCAAGAGTTACACCTATTGGTAAATTTTTAAGAAAAAGTTCTTTAGATGAGCTTCCTCAGTTTTTTAATGTGTTAAAAGGTGATATGAGTGTGATAGGACCAAGACCTTATATAGAATCAGAATTCAAAGAATATAAAATCCCAAAGGATATAAGAGAAAAATTACTATCTGTAAAACCAGGAATAACTGGTTTATGGCAAGTAAACCACAGAAATGAGGCAACCTTTGAAGAAAGAATTAAACAAGATTTAAAGTATATAGATAACCAATCCTTTCTTTTAGATCTTAAAATCATATTTAAAACCATAAAAGTAATGCTTACAGGTAAAGGTGCTTATTAAATAATTGAACTTTGTAAATTGATATAATTATTAAATCCATACTAATACCAAAAATAGGATAGATTATTAACTTGAAAACTTTTTTTAGTTCTAAAGATAAAAAAAGATTATTTTCTAATTTTATATCTTTAAGTATATTACAGGGAGCTAATTATATTTTACCTTTGATAACTCTGCCTTATCTTGTTAGGGTTTTAGGGCCTGAAAAGTTTGGACTTATAGCATTTGCTCAGGCTTTTATTCAATACTTTGTAATACTTACAGATTACGGCTTCAACCTTTCTGCCACAAGGGAGATTTCTATCCATAGAGAAAATAAAGAAAAAGTTTCTCAAATATTTAGTTCTGTAATGATTATAAAACTCTTTTTCCTTATTTTATCTTTTTTAGTTATGACTGCAATTGTTTTTTCCTTTGATAGGTTTAAGGAAGAGTGGCCAGTTTATTACTTTACTTTTGGAATAGTTATAGGTCAGGTTCTATTTCCTATATGGTTTTTCCAAGGTATGGAAAAGATGAAATATATCACTTTTTTAAATATATTATCAAAGCTAATTTTTACAGTTTCAATTTTTATTTTTATTCATAAAGCTTCGGATTATATTTATGTTCCCTTAATAAATTCGTTTGGGTTTATAGTAGCTGGAATAATAGCTATGTGGATAGTTTTTAAAGATTTTGGAGTTAAATTTAAGTTAGTTGAATTATCATATATTAAGTATCAATTACAAGAAGGTTGGCATATATTTATATCAACTATTGCCATTAGCTTATATACTGTTTCAAATACTTTTATTCTTGGAATATTTACTAATAATACAATTGTTGGTTATTTTTCAGCAGCAGAAAAACTAATAATAGCAGTTCAAGGATTATTAAATCCAGTTTCACAAACGATTTATCCGTATATAGCTAAATTAGTTAGCGAATCCAAAGAAAAGGCTATCGTTTTTATAAGAAAAATAACTATTGTTGTAGGAAGTTTAAGTTTAATTTTATCTATATGTTTGTTTATATTTAGTGATTTAATTGTTGAGATAATCTTAGGAAGCCAATATCAAGAGTCAATAATAGTTTTAAAGATTTTAGCGTTTTTACCTTTTATTATAGCTTTAAGCAATATTTTTGGAATACAAACTATGCTAACTTTTAATTATAAAAAAGCATTCTCAAATATTTTAATAGCTGCAAGTATAATAAATATTGTTTTAGCTTTAATACTTGTCCCAGTGTATAAACATATAGGTATTTCTTTTGCCGTGCTAATATCTGAATGTTTTGTTACAATTACTATGTTTTCATTTTTAAAGAAAAAAGGTATAAATATACTGGAAGGAAAAGTTGTTTGATTTTATTATAGTAGGCTCAGGTTTCGCAGGTTCAGTACTGGCAGAAAGAATAGCAAATGTTTTAAACAAAAAGGTTTTAATAATAGAAAAGAGAAACCATATAGGTGGAAACTGCTACGATTACAAAGATGAAAATGGAATAATAATTCATAAATATGGACCGCATTTATTTCATACAAACTATAAAGAAGTATTTGATTATCTTTCAAATTTTACAGATTGGAATATATATCATCACAGAGTGTTAGCATTTATAGATGGGAAAAAAGTTCCTATTCCATTTAACTTTAATACTATAGAACAATTATTTCCATCGACATTATCTCAAAAACTACAGGAAAAATTATTAAATAAATATCAATACGGATCCAAAATTCCTATTTTAGAACTTAAAAAAGAAAAAGATAAAGATTTGAAGTTTTTAGCAGATTATATTTATGAAAAATTATTTAAAAATTATACAGCTAAACAGTGGGGAATAAAACCTGAAGAAATAGACCCAGAAGTTACAGCAAGAGTTCCTGTTTATATAAGTAAAGATAACCGCTATTTTACAGATAAATATCAAGCTGTCCCTAAAGAAGGATATACAAAAATATTTGAAAATATGTTAAGTCATCCAAATATAAAATTAATGCTTAACACAAACTTTAAAGAAATAATTAATGTAGATTTTGAAAGCAAAAAAATATACTTCTTTGGTCAGGAATTTAAAGGAAAACTAATATTTACAGGAATGATAGATGAGCTTTTTGATTTTAAATTTGGTAAACTTCCATACAGGAGTCTGGGTTTAAGGTTTGAAACTGTAGAAAAAGAATATTTTCAAGAAGCACCAGTGGTTAATTATCCAAATGATTATAACTTTACAAGAATTACAGAATTTAAGCATATTCATCCTACTAATACAGACAAAACAACCATATTAAAAGAGTTCCCTAAAGAATACAAAAAAGGAGATGTTCCTTATTATCCTGTTTTTACTTCTGAAAATAGAGAAAGGTATAATAAATATAAAGAGTTTGCAGAAAGCTTTGATAATATTATATTGGTTGGTAGACTTGCTGAGTATAAATACTATGATATGGACGATATTGTGAAAAGGGCTTTAGAAGTTTTTGAGGAAAATTTTTTAAATGAATGAAAAAGTTTGTACAGTAGTTGTAACCTATAATAGAAAAAACTTACTTTTAGAATGCCTTCAGGCTTTAAAAAATCAGACAAGACCTTTAGATGCAATATATTTAATAGATAATGCTTCAACAGATAATACTCCTAAATTTTTAAAAGAAAATGGTTATATTACTAAGCTTCCTCCTAAAAATATAAATGATAACTGGGAAGAAACATTTTTTATAACCTTATCAAATGAAAGAAAAATACCACTACATTATGTGAGAATGAAAAATAACACAGGTGGAGCTGGTGGCTTCTATGAAGGACTTAAAAGGGCATTTGAAAAAGGTTATGACTGGTTTTGGCTTATGGACGATGATACTATACCTGGAACTTTGGCACTTGATAAACTTTTAAAAAAGAAAGAAGAATTAAAAGATTTAAATATAGGATTTCTTTGTAGCAAAGTTGTATGGATAGATAAAAATCCTCATATTATGAATATTCCTGCGATAAAACCGGTTGTTAACGGAACTCCATTTAATCTTTTTGAAGACAAAAATGTTTTAGTTGTAGAGTCTGCATCCTTTGTTTCACTATTACTTAATAGAAAAACTGTAGAAAAAATTGGTCTACCTATAAAGGAGTTTTTTATTTGGGCAGATGATGTTGAATACACACTAAGAATTACAAAAAATAATTTTTTAGGTTTATATGTTAAAGATAGTATTGTAATTCACAAAACCAAAACAAATTATTCTCCCAACGGAATATATGATTGGAGATTTTATTATAATGTTAGGAACTGGCTTTGGATATATAAATTACATTATAAAAAGAAATACATATTTGAACTTATAAAGAATATTTTATTAACACCTAGATTACCATTTAAAGTTTGGCATACAAATTTAAAAGCTTCTATTGATAGTTTAATAAAGACTCCCAAAATAGAAGGCAAAACCAAATGAAAAATATTTTGTTTTTATGGGATAGATTAAATTCCCTTGGAGGAGTAGAAACTTTTTTGATTTCTTTATCTAAAAACTTAAATAGAGAAAAATATAATATTTATTTGGGAGTTTTTGAAAATGGATACGTAGCAAAATATTTTGAGGAAATTGGGGTTAACGTATTAAAAATAGAAAGAAAAAATAAATTTGATTTTAAAACATTAATTGAGTTATCAAAAATTATTGATAACTATCACATAGACATTATCCATACCCATGGGCATTTTGGTGGAATTTCAGGAAGGATTATTGGCAAATTAAAAAAGAAAAAAGTAATTTCTACATACCATTCACCTTTAAATTACGATCCTCATCCAGATTTAACAAAAAAATTAACTAAATTAACTTTACCCCTTGCAGATTATATAACTTTTGTGTCAAAAAGTGTATCAGATACATTTAATTTAAAAAGTAAAAAGCAATTAGTTATTTATAATGGAATAGATTTAGAAGAAATAAGGAAAAATGCAGGAAACACTGAAAAAACAAGAAAAGAACTAAAAATTAAAGAAAGTGATGTTTTTTTGCTAAATATCGGAAGATTAACAAATTCAAAAGGACAAGAATATCTTATAAAATCAATAAAAATTTTAATTAAAGATTTTCCAAATGTAAAACTTAAAATTTTTGGAGAAGGAGAATTAAGGGAAAAATATGAAAATTTAATAAAAGAACTAAATCTAGAAAGTTATATAGAAATATTAAAACCAAGAAAAGATATTTACAAAGCTATAAATGCATGTGATATATTTGTGTTTCCTTCACTTTATGAAGGTTTTAGTATGGTTTTATTAGAAGTTGGAGCTATTGGAAAACCTGTTGTAGCTGCAGATGTTCCGGGAGTAAATGAAATAATAAAAGATGAAGAAACTGGAATTTTAGTGGAAAGTGAAAACGAATATGCTCTAGCTAAAGGAATTAAAAAAATAATAAAAAATAAAAATTTACAAAGACTATTGGCAAACAATTTAAATCAATTGGTAGAAAGAAAATTCAATATAGATAATATGATAAAAAATTATGAGAAATTATATGAAAATCAGAAAGAGGAAGTATGAAAGTTTCAGTTATTATAATAACCTATAACAGAAAAAAAGACTTAAAAGAATGTATAAATTCTATTAGAAAACAGAACAAGAAGCCAGATGAAATAATAGTGGTTGATAATAATTCAGGTGATAATACAGAAGAAATATTTAAAAGAAAAGAAAATTTAGATATAAAATACTTTAAATTAAAAGAAAACTTAGGTGTTGCAGGTGGGAGAAATTTTGGTATAAAAAAAGCGAAAGGAGAAATTTTAGTTTTCATTGATGATGATGCTTTGTTAGAACCTAATGATGCTTTAAATAAAATTATAAAAAAATTTGAAGAAAATAAAGATATTGGTGTACTTACATTTCAAGTTAAAAATTTTTTTACAAAAAATATATTAAGAGAAGAATTTCCTCATAAAAATAAATCATTAAATCCAAATACAGAATTTGAAACTACATATTTTATTGGAGCAGGACATGCTATAAGAAAAGAAGTTTTAGAAAAAACAGGATTATATCCGGAAGATTATTTTTATGGAATGGAAGAACTTGATTTAAGTTTTAGAATATTAGATGAAGGATATAAAATATTATATTATCCAAAAGTTATTGTATGGCATAAAAAATCTCCTAAAGGAAGAATATCAGATAATAAAAAATGGATTTACATGCTTAGAAATAGAATGTGCTTATCTTTCAAGTATTTAAAATGGAAACATTTTTTAGCTTCATCATTTATATGGAGTATAAAAGTAATTAAGGAGTCAAAAAATCCACTTGTTCCTATTAAAGGCATAAAATCTTTTTTAAAATGTAAAAAAGGAATTAAAAGAAAACCATTAAAAGAAAAAACATTAAATAAAATTAAGGAACTAGATGGGAGACTTTGGTATTGATGGATTTAGTTTCGGTTATTATACCGTCTTACAATAGCGAAAAATTTATAGAAAAATCAATAAATTCTGTTTTAAATCAAACTTATAAAAATTTAGAGCTAATAGTTATAGATGATAAAAGTCCAGATAATTCAAACAAAATAGTTGAAAAATATATGGAAAAAGATAAAAGAATAAGGCTTGTTAAATTAAATAAAAACAATGGGCCTGCAGTTTCAAGAAATAAAGGAATAGAAGAAGCAAAAGGAAGATATATAGCATTTTTAGATTCTGACGATTTATGGCTTCCTGAAAAGTTAGAAAAGCAAATAGTTTTTATGAAAAAGGAAAATATACCATTTACTTACAGTTCATATTACCTAATTGACGAAGAAGATAATAAAATTGGAAAATTTATAACAAGAGAAAATGCAGATTATTATTCTTTGCTCAAAACAAATTTTATTGGATGCTTAACTGCAATTTATGATACGAAAAAGCTTGGAAAAATTTATATGCCAGAAAAATTAAAAAAACATGAAGATTTTGCAACTTGGTTGAAGATTTTAAAAAAAATTAGAAAAACAAAAGGTATTTTAGAGCCTTTAGCTATATATAGAATTAGAAAAAACTCTGTATCTTCAAATAAAATAAAAGCTGCTATTTATCAATGGAAAATATACAGAAAGATAGAAAATTTAAATATTGTAAAATCAGTATATTATATGTCCCATTACATTTATAATGGATTAAGGAAATATAGATGAAGCATATATTAATTTCCTTTATAGTTAGTTTTATAGTTAATTTTTTAATAGTTAGACTTTCAAAAAACATTAATAAACTTATCACAGACCATATTCATGAAGGACCTCAGAAATTCCACGTAAAACCAACTCCAAGACTTGGAGGAATTGGAATATATTTAGCAGTAATTTCTATATCTATATACTCTTTTATTTTCAATGTAGAAACAAAATATTTATTTTTAATGCTTTTAATTTCATCTTTACCTGTTTTTATATCTGGAATTTATGAAGATATTACAAAAACTTTATCTCCAAAGGCAAGAATTTTATTAATGTTAATAGGTGCATCTCTTGCATATTTTTTATTAGATGCTAAAGTTATAAGAATAGATATTCCATATATTGATAGCTTTATCTCTCTTCCATTAATATCATTTTTATTTACAGTTTTCGCAATTATTGGACTTACAAACGCTATTAACATAATAGATGGATTTAATGGACTTGCTGCTGGTGTCAGCATAATGATATTTTTTGCAATTGCTTATGTTGCATTTTACACAGGAGATAAATTTATACTCCTTGCTTCTTTTTCAATGATAGGAGCAATTCTTGGATTTTTCTTTTTTAATTATCCATATGGTTTGATATTTTTAGGAGATGGAGGGGCATATTTTATAGGCTTTGTCATAGCAGTTTTATCAATACTGCTTGTAAAAAATCATAGTGAAGTTTCTGCATGGTTTCCAGTAATGGTTTCTATATATCCAATTTATGAAACTATATTCTCAATATACAGGAAAAAGTTTTTAAGAAAAATATCTCCGATGGTTCCAGATGGTCTTCATTTTCATATGATAATTTATAAAACCATTGTTAAAAAGCTTCTTGGGACTAACAATCCTTTATACAGAAATCCTGCAACATCTCCTTTAATATGGGGGTTAAATATACTTGGTGTTGTCCCAGCAGTTTTATTTTGGCGTAATACTATCGCTCTAATATTTTTCGTTTTATTATTCATGTTTATCTATACTAAAATATATTTTTCAATTATTAAATCAAAAACACCAAAAGGAGCATATTAATGAAAATACTCGTTACAGGTGGTGCAGGATATATAGGAAGCCATGTTGTTAAACTTCTTGGTAAAAGAGGCTACGAAGTTTTAGTTATTGATAACCTTTCAACAGGTCATAAAGAGGCTGTTTTGTATGGAAACCTTGAGATAGTTGACCTTGCTGGTAAAAAAGAAATAAATAAAGTTTTAAAAGAGTTTAACCCTGATGCTGTTATGCATTTTGCAGCTGCCATTGAAGTTGCTGAGTCTGTTGAAAATCCTGCAAAGTATTACAGGAATAACACAGTAAATACTTTAAATCTCCTTGAGTCTATGGTTGATAACGATATAAAAAACTTTATATTCTCCTCAACTGCTGCAGTTTACGGAATGCCAGAGAAAGTTCCTGTTAAAGAAGATTCTCCTTTAAATCCTATTAATCCTTACGGTCAATCTAAAGCATTTGTTGAAAAAATACTCAATGATTTTGATAAAGCTTACGATTTTAAATATATATCACTTAGATACTTTAATGTAGCAGGGGCAGATCCTGAAGGAGAGCTTGGACAAAGCTATCAAAATGCCACCCATTTAATAACAAGGGCATTAAAAACTGCAAAAGGAGAATATGAAAAACTTTATATATTTGGAACTGATTATCCAACTTCCGATGGAACGGCCATTAGAGATTATATTCACGTAATGGATTTGGCTGAAGCTCATATTTTAGCCCTTGATTACCTTTTAAAGGAAAAGAAAAGCGACATTTTTAATCTTGGGTATGGACACGGATACTCTGTTAAAGAGGTTGTAGAAACAGCAAAAAAAGTAACCGGAATAGACTTTCCAGTAGAAGAAACAGATAGAAGACCTGGAGACCCTGCAGTTCTAATCGCAGACAGTACAAAGGCTAAAAGAGTTTTAAACTGGAAACCTAAATATGATAACTTAGAGTTTATAATAAAAACTGCGTGGAACTGGGAATTAAATAAGAAATTCTAATGATAAAGGAATATACAAAAGAAGATTATATAAACCTTATAGGAAATGCTATAGAAAAAGTTTTAGGATAACCTACGCTTTTAATCCTCCTCACTTTAGTGAGGAGATACAAAAGCGGTCTTTTACGAAGTAAACGACAACAAACTACCGTTTGACTATATGTTTTTCAATTTAAGCCTAAATAATTTGCTTTTAATCGTTAATCATCGTATACTATATGTGCTATGAGTAAGAAAAATTTGAAACCAAATGTTAAAAGGGCAAGAACCTGCGTTTATAATTGCAACTACCATATTGTTTTTTCTACAAAATACAGAAGAAAAGTTTTAACTGCTGAAGTTGAAGAATATATGAAAAAAGTTTTATAAGAAATAGCTGAAGAAAAAGGATTTGAAATTGCTATGGTGGAAGTAGGAGAGCAAGACCATGTCCATATATTTGCATCAGCTCATCCTAAAGTAGCTCCATCCTATATAGTGAAGATGATAAAGGGGATAACAGCAAGAAAGCTATTCCTAAAATTCCCTGAGTTGAAAAAGAAATTATGGAAAGGACATTTATGGAACCCATCGTATTACATAGAAACGATAGGTTCTATAAGTGAGGATGTGATAAAGAAATACATTGAAAATCAGAAAAAGATATGATTGTAGAGTATGTATACAGATTTCGGCTTTACCCAGATAAGGAGCAAGAGCATTTTCTAAACATCCAATTTGGACACTGTAGGTTTGTATACAACAAACTATTGGAAATATCCAAGAAAGAATTTGAAGAGCAAGGAATAAAATGGAATTATTACGAGTATAAGAAAAAGCTACCACAGCTAAAAGAAGAATATCCATTTTTAAAAGAAGCAAACAGCCAGAGCCTACAAGAAAGTGTAAAGAACCTTGATAGAGCGTATAAAAACTTTTTCAAAGGAGAAGCAGGCTTTCCAAAATTCAAAAAGAAAAAATCAAACCAAACAGTCCACATACCACAGCATTTTGTAATAGAAAGAGTAAGCAAGAAAAGAGGATTACTTAAAATACCAAAGCTAAAAACACCCTTGCCACTAAAAATGCATAGAGACATAAAAGGAGAAATAAGAAGCATAAGCATAACCAAAACACCAGACAGTAGATACTATCTCAATGTGCTAACTAAAAGAGAGATACAGCCACTAAAACCAACAAACAAAACAGTAGGGATAGATGTAGGAATAAAAGAATTTGCAACAGTTTACGATGGAGAAAACACACACCACATAGAAAACCCAAAATATCTGCAAAAGTCAGAAAGAAGACTAATAAAACTCCAAAGACAGCTATCAAGAAAACAAAAAGGAAGCAAGAACTGGGAGAAAGCAAGACAAAAAGTAGCAAAACAACACCAGAAAATCGTAAACCAGAGAAAAGACTTTCTCCACAAGGTATCAGCTGCGATAACTAAGCAGTATGATGCCATTGTAGTAGAAAGTCTAAACATAAAAGGAATGATACAAAACAATAAACTATCAAAACAAATAGCAGATGTAAGCTGGTATGAGTTTATGAGGATGCTGGAGTATAAGGCAAAATGGTATGGAAGGCAGATAATAAAAGCAGACAGATTTTATACAAGCAGTAAAACCTGTAATGTATGCGGATACAAAAACAACCAGCTTACACTATCAGTAAGGAAATGGCAGTGTCCCGTATGTAAGACACAGCACGATAGAGATGAGAATGCAAGTAAAAATCTATACCAGATAGGGTTCACCCACCTAACGGGTGGTAGGGTAGGAACTACCCGAGCTAAAGCCTGTGAAGCTGGCTCTGTCGGCGGAACGGGAGATAACTCCCAGTCTACGAGACATCCAGCTGTGAAGCAGGAAGCTCGTTGTTTTAACAGCGAGTAGTTCACGAAATGAATGTTTAATTATATTTTTCGGTTCTATTTTAGATAAAAGATTTAATAGAACTTCAGACATTAATGTTGCTGTTTTTTGTGATAAAGATTTACCTGCAAAAAAGTTTATAGAAATTCAAGATGAAATTGAAAAACTTCCAATTTTGAGAGAAGTGGATATAATAGATTTGAGACAAGTTAAAAATGTACAATTTATAGAAAATATAATAAAGGGTAAAGTATGGGCTCTGGAGAGATTTAGAAAATCATTTAAAAAGTTTAAAGAAATAATTGATAACCCTTTAATTCCAGAAATATTTAATGAAGAGTTTATTGTAGAAATAACAGCAAAGAGATTTGAATACACTTATGAATCTTTATGGAAAACTATCAAAGAATTTTTACGAGTCAGAGGAGTTGAATGTAATTCTCCTAAATCCTGCTTTAGGGAAATAATAAAGGAAGGAATAGTTCCTCAAGAATTAGAAAACATCCTATCAGAAATGATAATTATCAGAAATACTTTGGTTCATGTTTACGATGAAGAGCAAGCAGAAGAAATTTATAAAAGAATTTCACAAGAAGATATATTAAAAACCTTTGAAATTATATTAAATTCACTGAAAAAAGAAATTCCTTAAATAAATACTTGTAAAACGACAAAATACTTATATAATTTAAGTATATAATTTACATATATTATTCAGGTAGTAAAAATGAAAACTTTAACTGTAAAAGAAGCTGTTAAAAAACCATCAAATATTTCAAACCCTAAAGAGATTACCTATATAGTTGATTCAAAAGAAAAAAAAATTAAAAGTGTAGTTATTCCTTACGATATTTATGTAAAAGTAAAAGAAGAACTTGAAGCAGAAGAATTCTTAAAAAGAAATTATAAGACTCTGATGAATGAAGAAAATTATAAAGAGTTTAGAGAAACTACAGATAAAGCATCTGAGGATTTACAGATTTGATAAAAGTAAAAAGAGGTCAAATTTGGCTGATTAACTTTGGGAAAAAATATCACAGTGAGTTTGGAAAAGTAAGACCTGCCCTTGTAATTCAGACAAACTTATTGAATAACATTTTAGATAAAATTATTTTCAAAGGAGTTACTGTAATTCCATTAACAACAAATCTAACTGGAGGAGATTTAAGAGTCTTAATAGAAAAGAGAGATAAACTTGAAAAAGATAGTGAAATATGTATAAACGAGCTTTGCACAGTGGATATAAGTAGATTTATTGGTAGCGAGTCGTTAACTGAGTTGAAAGACGATGAAATTTTCGAAGTTAATGAAAAATTAAAATTGCATTTATCTCTAAGCTGAAACAAAACCTCAATTAATCTATAATAATAATTATCAATTCCATCAAGGAGAGCTAAATGACACCTGAAGAGTATGCTGTTAATCTAGCTCAAAATGTTGATAAAGTTAAAAGAAAACTTACTGCTGTAAGTACTGATATAAAAAATAATGTTTTAAAAAGAACTGCTGAACTTTTAATAGAAAGAAAAGATGAGCTTCAAGAAGCTAACAAAATAGACCTTGAAAAAGCAGAAAAAAAGGGATACTCAAAAGCACTGCTTGACAGACTTGCTTTAAATGAGAAAAGAATAAATGGAATGGTACAGGTTTTAAACGATGTAATAGCTCTTCCTGACCCTGTAGGTGAAGTTATAAACATGTGGACAAGACCAAATGGTCTTAAAGTAGGTCAGATGAGGGTACCTCTTGGTTCAATTTTAATAGTTTATGAAGCCCGTCCAAACGTTACAATTGAAGCAGCATCATTATGTATAAAATCTTCAAATGCTGTAATATTAAAAGGCGGAAGTGAAACAATAAACTCAAACAGGGTGCTTGTTGACATTTTAAAACAGGCTGCAAGAGAATCTGGTTATCCTGAAGAAGCAATAGCTTTTGTTGACAGCACAGACAGGCAGGTTGTAAATGAGCTTTTAAAACTTGACCAATATATAAACGTTGTTATTCCAAGAGGTGGAGAAGGTTTAATAAGGGCTGTTGCTGAAAACTCAAAAATTCCTGTAATTAAGCATTACAAGGGCGTATGTAATCTTTACATTGATAATGAAGCAGATTTTGATAAAGCGTTAAACATAGCGTACAACGCAAAAGTTGAAAGACCTTCAGTTTGTAATGCAATTGAAAACTTAATAGTTCATAAAGACATCGCAGAAAAGTTCTTGCCAGAGATTGCATATTATTACGGAAAAGCCGGCGTTGAAATGAGATGTGATGAAACTGCTTTAAATATATTAAAAGACGACCCAAAGGCAAAAGACACAGAAATAAAGCCTGCTACTGAAGAAGATTATTATGAGGAATTTTTAGACCTTATAATTGCTGTGAAAGTTGTTAATGATATAGATGAAGCTATTGATTTTATACATAAGTATGGCTCAAGCCATTCTGAGTCTATTGTTACAGAAAATTACACAAAAGGAATGTATTTTATTAATAACGTTGACAGCGCAGCTGTTTACATAAATGCCTCAACAAGATTTACAGATGGTAATGAGTTTGGACTTGGTGCGGAAATGGGAATATCAACAGATAAAATCCACGCTAGAGGACCAATGGGATTAAAGGAACTTACAATTCCTAAATTTATTATTTTTGGAAACGGTCAGATAAGAAATAATGTTGGCATTCCACAAGAAAATGAAGAAATTGAAATAAATAAAGAAGCCTGCGAGAAAAAGTAAAGTTGATAAAAGAGTTATTAAAAAATAATAAGCTTTTTAAAGGCGTTGAAGATAATATACTTGATGAAATAGTAAGGAACACCGATATTATAGATTTTGAAAAAGGTAAAACCATTATCTGGAAAGGTGAGGAAACAACAGACCTATATATAATCCTTAAAGGAAAAGTTAATGTTATTACATTTGATGAAAAAGGAAATGAGCTTATAGTCGCAACATTTTCAAAAGGAGATTTCGTTGGAGAACTTAGTCTTATAGATGGAAAGCCAAGAAGTATGTCAGTTGAAACATTAACAGACACACAGGTTGCAGTAATTAAAAGAAATTTCTTTTTAAAACTTATGAAAAAATATCCACAGCTTTGTTTACAGCTTTCGAAAAACCTTGTTGAAAGGATTAGAAAAACAGATGAGATATTAGAATCTCTTGCATTTTTAGATGTTAAAAGAAGAATTGTAAAATACATAAAAGACTACGGTATTTTTGAAGATAAAAAAGTGTATAAAATAAAGAAACTATCACACAGCGAACTTGCAAAAAGGATAGGCTCTTCCAGAGAAGCTGTATCAAAAGCAATAAAAAGCCTGTCAGAAAAAGGAATTATTGAAGAAAGAGATAACTGCTTTATATTAAAAGCAAACTCTATTTATGAGGAATAAGATGAAAACAATAAATGATTTTATAAAGGCCAAAGAAGAAAAGAGAAAAATAACAATGATTTCAACATATGAATACTGGTCTGCAAAAATATGTGAAGAAGCAGGGATTGACTGTATATTAGTTGGAGATTCTGCTGGGAACGTAATATCTGGATATGAAACAACCCTTCCTGTAACCCTTGATGAGATGATTTATCATGCAAAGGCTGTAAGAAGAGGAGCACCAAACACGTTTATAGTTGTTGACATGCCTTTTCTATCTTATCAGGTAAGTGTTGAAAAAGCAGTTGAAAATGCTGGGAAAATAATGAAAGAAACAGGTGCAAATGCCGTAAAAATTGAAGGTGGAGAAGAAATAATAAGTATAGCTGAAAAGCTTATAAATTCAGGCATTCCTGTAATGGGACATTTAGGACTTACTCCTCAATCGGTTCACGCTCTTGGAGGATACAAAGTACAGGGAAAAACCCAGGAACAGCAAAAGAAAATAATAAAAGACGCTAAAATGCTTGAGCAAACAGGAGTTTTTTCGATAGTACTTGAAGCAGTTCCATCAAATCTTGCAAAAGAGATTACAGAGTTTTTAGATATTCCCACTATAGGAATTGGTGCCGGTAAATACACAGATGGTCAGGTACTTGTTTTCCATGATATGCTGGGATTTTTTGATAAATCGCCTAAATTTGTGAAAAGATACTTAGAAGGCAAAAAATTATTTACAGAGGCTTTAGAAAAATTTAAAAATGAAGTTAATACAGGAAAATTTCCTTCAGAAGAACATATTTACCAATAACATAAATGATGTTATTATGGCTTTAAAAAAAGACAAGATAGTAGTATTTCCAACAGATACGCTTTACGGCATTCTTGCAAATGCGTTGAATAAAGAGCTTGTTAAAAAAGTATATAAAATTAAAAAAAGAAATCCAGAAAAACCTTACTTAATTTTAATGCCTTCTGTTGAAAAAATAAGGATTTTCAATCCTCACATATCTAAAAAAGAAGAAAAACTGTTAAAGCACGGCGGTATAACTGTTATTCTAAAATTAAAAAACCCTGAAAAATGGCAGTACCTACATAGAGGGACAAACTCCCTTGCATTCAGAATTCCAAAAGAAGGAAAAATAAGACAACTTTTAGAACTTGTAGACCTGCCGTTAATAGCTCCAAGTGCAAATCCTGAAGGGGAGATTCCAGCAAAAGATATAAAAGAAGCTTATAACTACTTTAAAAATGGAATAGACTTATACTTTGACGGAGGAACAATTAAAAACACAAAACCATCTACAATAGTAAAATTTGAAAATGATGAATTAATTATTTTAAGGGAAGGTACAGTATCAAAAGATGAAATACTAAGGATTATTTAAATTTGAAATTGTATGTTATTTAACATATATTAGATATAAAATTAAACAAGTCTTCGTGGAGTTTATTATGGGTACAAAAATTCAAACCACTTTAAGAGTAGATAAAGAAAATTATAAAGAAGCAAGAGAAATTCTTGAAAAACTTGGACTAAACGTAAGTCAGGCTTTTAATATATTTATAGCTATGGTCAAAGAATATAAAGGAATACCTTTTGAAGTAAAACTTCCAAACGAAGAAACAGCAAAAGTCATTAAAGAAGCTAGAAAAGAAAAAAACTTAATAGATGTTGAAAGTATAGAAGAGTTTGAAGAAATAGTAAAATCAAATGTATAACCTAAAAATCCATAAACAATTCCTTAAAGATTTAAAAAAAGCCAAACTTAATCCTACAAATACTGAAAAGTTATTTTTATATGTAAATCTTCTAATCAATGGAAAAAATCTACCACAAGATGCCCATGACCACAATTTATTAGGAGAGTGGTCAGATACAAGAGAATTTCACATATCAGGTGATCTTCTTATAATATATAGAAAAGACGAAGATAAAAAAGAAATACAATTGTTAAGAATAGGGTCTCACTCCCAGTTATTTAAATAATTTCTTTCTTACTGAATAAAAATCGGATTAGTTATTATTACAGGTTCAACAGAAGTGTAAATGCCACCAAATATTTTTGCATCATACTTATAAACTATAAAAAAGTAATAACCTATATTTTCAGGTCCTAAAATAAATGAGCTGTTGTAATATTTTTCAACTTCACCATTTTTATAAACAGCAATTATAAATTTCCCCTCTGGCTTTTTTACATAAATTAAAGGATTATCTTCTAACTTAACATTATCTCCAATAAATAATGTTCTATTATCTTTTGTTTTTATATAAAAATCAAAATCTGGACTATAATAAAATGAAGTATAACTTCTTCCTAAGTTTTCAAAAATTACATTTCTTTTTTCATTAAAAGTTTTATTATCAAAATCCTTTGGAACATAAACATAATTTTTTATAAGTTTTATTTGACCTTTTAAATTTGGATAAGCAAACACATCACTAGATACTTTTTTTATTTTAATAAAAGCATTGGAATCACCTATAAAACATTTATCCACAAGAGGGTTAAACTGTGAAAAAAATGAATCTCTTTTTAATGTTTTAAATTTTTCATAAAAGGCATAGTTTTTGTCAAATGGATAAACTATATGAAATTTTATTTTCCTTAAAAAGTTAAATAATCCTCCGTTTGTTTGGTTTACAGAAAAAATTGGAACACATGGTATATTTTTTGCAACGTATATATACGTATCTTTATATTTTCCTTGAAAAAAAAGAGGATTATTTTCAAGCAGAATAAATTTATTTTCAATATTTTCAGTTAAATCTTTAAGGGTTACCAAAGAATTTCCATTATATTCTGTTTTTATATCGTAAATCAGTTCTATTTTTTTGTAGTTTTCAGGGCTTTTAAAATCTGCATGTTGCTGAGATAAAACATCTGAAAAGCGGGATAAAGGGAAAACATCTTCAAAATAAAGAAGTAGTATAAAAATTAATAAAATAAGGAGCAAGAAGCTCCTTAATGATATTTTACCCATATCATCTACCTATTATCCCCTCAGTTGGAGATGAAGCTGATGCATACATTTTTTTTGGAATTCTTCCAGCTAAGTAAGCAAGTCTTCCAGCTTTTACTGCATATTTCATTGCAACTGCCATTTTTATAGGGTCTTTTGCCTGAGCAATTGCCGTATTCATTAAAACCCCATCAACTCCAAGTTCCATAACTATTGCTGCATCTGAGGCAGTCCCAATCCCTGCATCTACTATAACAGGTATGTTTACAGCCTCTTTTATAAAAATGATGTTATAAGGATTTTGAAGTCCAAGACCTGAACCTATCGGAGCAGCTAGAGGCATTACAGCAGCACAGCCAATATCTTCAAATTTTTTAGCCATTATAGGGTCATCTGTTATATACGGAAGAACTGTAAATCCTTCTTTAACAAGTATTTCTGCTGCTTTTAACGTTTCTATCATATCAGGATATAATGTTTTCTGGTCACCTATAACTTCAAGTTTTACAAATCCGTGTCCTAATGCTTCCCTTGCAAGTTTTGCAGTAACAACAGCTTCTTCTGCAGTATAACACCCCGCAGTATTTGGAAGTATCATAACTTTAGATGTATCTATATAATCTAAAAGATTTGGCTCATCTGGATTAGTTATATTAACTCTCCTAACAGCAACAGTTATCATTTCGGCTCCAGAAGCTTCTGTAGCTTTTGCAGTTTCTTCAAAATCTTTATACTTACCAGATCCTACTATAAGCCTTGACCTAAACTCTCTATCTCCAATTTTTAAAACATCATTTTTTAAAAGTTCTTCTTCATTGAACAATTAATCATACCTCCTGAATTTTCACCATTTACTAAAATTATAATATAAGTATAAAGTAATAAAAAATCTATTATAGGTCATATATTTATTCACAATTAATTAATTATAAATGTATCCCTTCTCCTTTTTTGACGATATGAGATTTTAAATGAAGTTCTTTATCAAGTTTATCTTTAAAAACATGCATAACTTCTTTATCACCGTGAATTATAAACACGTTTTTTAAACCTTTTATATTTCCAAGCCAGCTCAATAGGGTTTTTTGGTCTGCATGGGAAGAAAATCCGTTTATTGTATAAATTTTTGCTCTAACTAATATTTCTTCTCCATATATTCTTACCATTTTTGCACCGTCTATTATCTCTCTTCCAAGAGTCCCTCTTGTTTGATAACCTACAAATATTACTGAACTTTCTGGTCTCCATAGATTGTGTTTTAAATGGTGTTTTATCCTTCCACCTGTACACATTCCGCTTCCTGCAAGAATAATTGCTCCATTCTTGATGTCATTTATTTTTTTAGACTCTTCAACTGTTTCTGTAAATCTAACATAAGGAAAAATAAATGGATTTTCTCCTCTTTTAATCATTTGACGAACTTCTTCATTAAAGTACTCTGGAAACTGCAGGAATATTCTAGTTGCAGATATTGCAAGAGGACTATCTAAAAATACCTGACATTCTGGAAGTGTCCCTTTATCGTACATTTTTCTTAAAATATATAAAATTTCCTGCGAACGCTCTAATGCAAATGTTGGAATCACAACATTTCCGCCGTCTTTAAAAGACGTAACAATAGCCTCTTCAAACTCTTTTATACTTTCTTCTAAATTTTTATGGTTTCTGTTACCGTAGGTTGATTCTGTATAAACGTAATCTGCATATTCTTCATCTTCCAAAGGATTAATTATAAGCTTTTCCTTTAAACCAAGATCTCCCGTAAAAACTATCTTTTTATTAACACCATTGTCATTTATATTAAATTCAACAAAAGCTGAACCTAAAATATGTCCGGCATTTCTGAAAGTTATTGAAACATTTTCATCAAGTTTGAGCGTTTGATTATACTCAAGCTGGATTTTAAAAAGCTCCATTGCATCATAAACATCATCTTCATAGTAAAGAGGAGGTCTAACTTCATCTTCTTTTCCTTTTCTTAATGCCTTTTTATATAAAGTTCTATACTCCTCAAGCATAACTTTTGCCGAATCTAGAAGCATTATCCTTGCTATTCTTTTTGTTGGAAGTGTTGATATTATCTTTCCTCTAAATCCATCTCTGTAAAGTTTTGGTATTCTTCCGCAGTGGTCAATGTGTGCATGTGTTAAAACAAGATAATCTATTTTGCGGGGATCAAATTCAAATGGTTCATAATTTAAATCTTCATTTTCACCCTGGAACATTCCGCAGTCAACTAAAACATTAAGTCTTCCAATAGTTAAAAGATGACAAGAACCTGTAACTGTTTCTGCTGCTCCGTAAGATCTGATTAATACACTCAAGCTATTTACCTCCTTTTAGATGATAAAAACCATTTGAAAAAGTATAAAATTTTATAAAATTAATCTTAATATTAATGCAAAACAGGTTTTGAGGCAATTAATGAAAAATTTGAAAGTAGCATTTACAACACTTGGCTGTAGAATGAACCAGTTTGAAACTTCTGCCCTTGAGGAAAAATTTAACCAAAAAGGTTATGAGATAAAAACTTTTGATGATATTGCAGATATCTATGTTGTAAACACATGCACGGTTACAAACGATGCAGATAGAACTTCAAGGAAAGTTTTAAGACAGGCAAAAAGAAGAAACCCTAATGCAGTTGTAGTAGCGACAGGATGTTATGCACAGGTAAAACCTGAAGAGCTTGCTAAAATAGAAGAAGTTGATATTGTAATTGGAAATTCCCATAAAACTGCAGTTTATGAAATAGTTGAAAACTATTTGAATGAAAAAAATCAGGACAAGGTTTTTATAGATAATATATTCAGACAAAATGAGTTTGAAACTTTTCAGATAAGCACTTTCTATGAAGGTGCAAGGCCTATTTTAAAAGTTCAGGAAGGATGCAACAGCTTTTGCTCATTTTGCATAATCCCATTCGCAAGGGGAAAAGTAAGAAGTGCAAAAATAGATGAAATTGAAAAGCAGGTAAAGATTTTAGTAGAAAACGGTTTTAAAGAAATAGTTCTAACAGGTACCCAGCTTTCACAGTACGGATACGACCATAAAGAAGGGTATTTGTACGACCTTTTAAAAAAGCTTATAAAAATTGATGGTCTTTATAGAGTAAGACTTTCATCTATGGGAATTAACGAGATAGATGAAAAACTTTTAGATTTGATAACATCTGAGGAAAAAATAGCTCCTCACTTTCACCTTTCACTTCAGTCTGCTAGTGATAAGGTTTTAAAGGATATGAAAAGAAATTACACATTAAGCCAGTATATAAATGTTGTTAATGATATAGTAAAACGCCGTCCTGATACTGCAATTGGAACGGACATAATAACAGGCTTTCCAACTGAAACGAAGGAAGAGTTTGAAAAAAGTTTGAAAGTAATAGAAGAACTGCCTTTTGCTTACATACATGTTTTCACTTACTCTCAAAGGGACGGAACATCTGCAGTTAAATTTGGAGATAGAGTTCACCCTAAAGAAAAAAAGGAAAGGACGAAAATTCTCAGGCAGATTTCAGAAGAAAAGAATTACAATTTTAGAAAAAGATACCTAAATAAAGATTTAGAAGTTTTAATAATTGGAGAAAAAGAAGGCAAAAAAATTGGACTTACAGGGAACTACATACATATAAAGTTTGAATCAGATAAAGATATAAACCAATTAAGTTATGTTAATATGTTAAAAGTAGGAAAAGAAAGAGAAGAAAATTACGCAGTAGAGGTGAAAAAATGAAGATAAAAGCACTGCTAATGGCATTTTTGTCAATATTTACATTTTCAATTGCCTATGAAGAAGGATTTTTTATAGGCAAAGACGCTCCGGACTTTACTATGCTTGATGAAAGCTGTCCTTATCTACCAAGCGAAATTTACTATAAAAAAGATGGAAAATGGGTTAAAAGATGTAAAGAAGTAAAATTTTCAGATATTTTGAAAAAAGCAAAAAAAGAAGGTAAACCTGTGCTTGTAATATTTTGGGCTGTTGGAGATAGACCAGGAACGTATTATTTTCTTCCAGAAATGAATAAACTTTATGATAAATATAAAGATAAAGTAATATTTATGGCGGTACTTCTCAGCCGTTCAAGTGGAAAAGAAGTTCAGGCAGCAAAAAAGGAACTTCCTTTAAAGATACCTGTTTACAGAGCTTATTCAGACGCAATTAGAAACTACAAAATAGCAAAAGTTGACGTTCCGTATCTTGTTTTTATAACACCTGACGGGAAAATACAAAGAATACTTTTAAGACCAGCCTCTGTTTATAAAGAAATGGAAGATAAAAAAGGTATTCATATGAGAGAAGATAGGACTATTGATGAAAAACATAGATTTAAAATTAGATACGATATAATAGCAAATAGTATAAAAGAGATTGACAGTTATTTGAAAAAACTAATTAATGAATGATTATATTTCAATTATTAAATCCCCTCATTTTCAGAAATATATCAATGAGATGAGGGGAACTTCCCATTATTCAGATTTTCATCTTGAAGGAGATGTATGGTCTCATACATGTATGGCTTTAAACTATGCAAAAGAATGTTTAAGTGGTGAAAATGAGCTGTTAGTTTCTATTTTGTTTCATGACGTTGGAAAAATACATACAAAAAATATGGATTTTAAAAACCATTGGTTTTATAGTGGAAACATTTTTAAGGATTTTATGCTTTCTTTTTTTAAAAATGATCTTAAAGATTTATTTAGTATTTATAAAATTATTCAACTTCACCATTTAGATAAATTTCCACAGGAAATAAAAGACAATTTAAATTTAGACATTAGTTATAAAGAGTTTTTATTTTTGGAAAAATTGTACGACGCAAACTACTTAGGAAGAATAACAGATAAGAAAATAAACTACAAAAATTTATTTAAAAAGTACCAAAATTTAGAAAAAGAAAACTTTAACAACGAAAGTAAAAATATAAATTTTATAGAATTTGAAGAACTTTTTTATAAAATTGATAATATTCTAAATACCCACAATAAAGTTTTAATTTTACGAAAAAAATGTCGGAATGCTCTCCTCTTCAGAGGAGAGATGAACGACAGAGAGTTTCTAATGAAACTCTCAAAATCCTTTAATCATTAATTTGTTATAATACTATAGAGGTTTTTTCAAAATGACTACAGTTTTAGATAAAAAACAAAAAATAAAAGAAAGCCTAAAAAAGACAAAAGAAAAACGGGAAAACCAAATACCCAAAGTCTATCAGCTTAAAATCTCGTACTCTAATCTAAATAAACAGCAAAAAACGTGGCTTAAAAGAGTATTTTTAGAAGCAAAATGGCTGTATAACTATACCGTTGCTGATATACAAAACAGACTAAACTCAAAAACAGAAAAATTAAAACAAGTAGAAGTAAAAACACCACAAGGATACGAAAAAAGACAAATAACCTGTTTATCATCCCAAATGAAACAGGGAATATTAGATAGAATAAAGAAAAACCTGTTTGATTTATCAAAAGCAAAACAAAAAGGAATAAAAGTAGGAAAACTCAAGTTCAAATCAGATTATAGAAACATACCACTAAAGCAAAATGAAATAACATTCAAAGTATTAAAAGACAAAAACAAAATAAAACTACAAGGATTAAAAAAACCAGTAAGAGTATTAGGACTGCACCAGTTACCAGAAAACTGTGACATAGCAAAAGCAGAGCTGATAAAAAAGCCAGATGGATGCTATATCCATTTAACCTGCTATATAGACAAACAAAATGAAAAACAAAAACAAGAAAAGATAAACAAACCAATAGGAATAGACTTTGGAATAAAACACCAGCTAACCCTATCAAACGGAATAAAGATAAACTACTCTGTAGAAGAAACCAAAAGATTGAAAAAACTACAAAAGAAACTATCAAGACAGCAAAAAGGAAGCAGGAACTACCAGAAAACAAAACAGAAAATCCAAAAACAGCATCAAAAAATCTATAATAGAAGAAAGGACATAAAAAACAAAATACTATCACTGCTAAAGAGATACGAATATGTGTTAATACAGGAAGAACAGATAAAAAACTGGCACAGTGGACTATTTGGAAAGCAAATACAAAACACAGGTATAGGGGGAATAATTTCTATGTTAAAACAAAACATAGAGACCCTTATACCTGTGAATAAATATGAAGCCACAACAAAGATGTGTAGCAGATGTGGGAACAGAAAAGAAGATATAACCCTATCGGACAGAACCTACAAATGCAATAATTGTGGATTAGTGATTGATAGAGACCTAAACAGCGCAATAAACATTCTAAAGATAGGACTACAAAAAGTGGAGAAAACCACAATAAAAAACCTACCTACGGACTGTGGGGAAGTAACGCCTGTGGAGAAGGAAGCCACTGCACGGGTATTTAAGGATAATCCTTATATCCGTGTAAGCTATACTTCTACGAAACAGGAAGCACGGCTTTTTTCAAAGCCGTGAGGATGTCACCTATATCTGCACCGTCTGGAGGTAAATCCACAATAGCTCAAAAGCTTTCAGAAATTTATGAAAATGACTTTTATAAAATAGGATTGGATGATTTAAGATTGAAAATTTTTTGTGAGAATTTTCCTAAAGTTTGCAAAGGAAATTTAACGG
>WIAL01000006.1 GCA_015519975.1 Hydrogenothermaceae bacterium
AACAACATGTTTCAGCCCAAGTTTTTTTACAGCATTTGATATATTTTCTGGCTCAAAAGGGTCTAAAGGTTTTGGCTTTCCATGGGAAACATCACAGTATGGGCAGTTCCTTGTACAGGTATCTCCCATTATCATAAATGTTGCTGTTTTCCTTGAAAAACATTCTCCAATGTTTGGGCAGGAGGCTTCTTCACAAACTGTGTGTAAATTAAGTGTCCTGAGAAGTTTCTTAACATAAGTAACTTCTTCTGATAAAGGCGATTTTACTTTTGGTTTCATTATATTATCCTTATGGTTTAAATCATCATTGTTTTTATTTTAAAATTTTAAAATAAAAGTAGCAAATTAATAAGAGGTGATAACATGCCTATTTTAGAAACAGACGAAGAAATAAAAAAAGTGCTAGATGAAAGTAAAAATGTTGCAGTAATTGGAATATCAAAAGATCCTTCAAGACCAAGCTATTTTGTATCTGAAGTTTTAAAAAGATGTGGGTATAAACTATTTTTTGTAAACCCAAAATATGCAGGTGAAGAAATACTTGGGGAGAAAGTTTACAAATCCCTTCTAGATATAGAAGAAAATATAGATGTTGTTGATGTATTCAGAAGGCCTGCAGATGTAAAATTTACAGCTGAAGATGCTGTGAAAAAAGGTTTTAAAACATTTTGGTTTCAGCCCGGAACCTATAATGAAGAGGTAGCAAAAGAGCTGGATAAAAAAGGTTATAATGTGGTTGTTAATAAATGTATGAAAGTAGAATGTGCAAGACTAAAAGATTAAGGAGTAAAAGATGATTAAATTTACCAAGTTTTTTGCCATTACAATGTTTTTTCTTCTCATTTTAGCAGTAGGTTCTATGTATATAAGTATCGTAAATAATGAAGGGGTTATAAGACCGGCAGCTGTTGTATTTTATACGATAGTGCTTTTAGGATATTCATTTACACTTTTTTATGTATGGAACAGGGAAAAACAGGTTGAGATTGAGCAAATAGAACTTGAGAAAAAACTTGCTTTAGAAGAGTTAGAAAAACATAAAAATGAGCTTGAAAAACATAAAAAAGAACTTGAAGAAGTAAAGAAAAAATTTGAGGAATATGAAAAGAAAATAAAGGAGTCTTAAATGTCAATAGATGAAAATAAATTAAGACAATCTATAAAACTATTTCTAGAAGCTATAGGAGAAAATCCAGATAGAGAAGGCTTAAAGGAAACTCCAGATAGAATTGTAAGACTTTGGAAAGAATTTAAATCCCATGAAAATTTTAATATGACAGTTTTTGAAGATATTGGTGATTATGATGAAATGGTAGTTGTTAGAGATATTCAGTTTTACAGCTTGTGCGAACATCACCTCCTTCCATTTTTTGGAAAAGCTCATATAGCTTATATTCCTGATGGGAAAGTATGCGGACTTTCTAAACTTGTAAGGGTAGTAAATAAGTTTTCATATAGACCTCAGGTTCAGGAAAGATTGACAGCAGAAATAGCCGAGTATTTGGAAAAAGAGTTAAACCCAAAAGGTGTGGCAGTTGTATTGGAGGCCGAGCACTTATGCTATTCTGCAGATACTGAAATATTAACAGATAAAGGATGGAAGTATTTTAAGGATTTAAATATAGAAGATAAAGTAGCTCAGGTTAATCCAGATACACTGGAAATTTCATTCACAAAGCCTGCAAATTACATAAAATATCCATTTAAAGGAATGATGATTAATTTTAAAAGTAAATCTGTAGATTTATTAGTTTCTCCAGACCATAAAATGCTTTACTCTACAGAATGGATTTTTTATAAGTCTAAAAATAAAAAATGGCTTTCAAAAAAAGCTTATGAAATTAAAGATATTCCTAAAATTATTATACCTCAAGCAGGAAAAATGCAAGGAAAAGAACTGAAATATATAGAGATAGAAGAAGACTACGATAAAGTTTATTTTGGAAATGTAGTAACAAAAACTAAAAAGAAAGTAAGAATAAAGGCTGACACTTTTCTTAAATTTTTAGGTATTTATCTTTCAGAAGGTTCTTATTATATAAAAGGCAAAAAGCAATATAAAGTTAGAATAGTTCAAAAAGCTAACACTGCTTCAGCAAAAAAAATAGAAGAAGCTATTAAAGAAATGCCGTTTAATTATAATGTTGTAAAAAGAAAGAATGGAACTGTTGAATACGTAATAAATTCTAAAATTTTGACTAAATACGTAGAAAAATTTGGAAAATCTAAAGATAAATATATTCCTGAATTTATTTATTCTTTATCAGAAAAACAGAAAAAACTATTCTTAGAGTATTTTATACTAGGAGATGGATATTTGAAACCAGACGGTAAAACTTATCATTTTGTAAGTAAGTCAAAAAAATTAATAGATGGAATTCAGGCATTATATGCAACAATTGGCATATCATCTACTGTATACGAACAGAAGTATAAAGATGGGAATGTATACTACAGATTAGAAACTAGAAAAGATAAGAAAGGAAATGATAAATATTATTCTATAGTCAGAGAAGTGAAAGATGTACCATATAATGATTATATATACTCTGTAACTGTTCCAGAAGGTTATTTATTAGTAAGGAGAAACAACAAGATTGCCATATCAGGAAATTGTATGTCCATGCGGGGAGTAAAAAATCCAAGTTCCTATACTGTTACAAGTAAATTAACAGGTGTTTTCAAAGAAAATGAAAAAACAAGAAATGAGTTTTTAAATCTAATAAATTCTCCAAGAAATATTTAATGGAAAAAATTAAAATAATTGAGATATTTGATTCCATAGAAGGTGAGGGTAGTCTTATAGGCTATCCTGTCACTTTTATAAGACTCGAAGGATGTAATCTAAGATGTAGCTGGTGTGATACTAAATACTCTTATGATACTGAAAATTACAAGTTGTTGTCTCTTTCAGAAATAATGCTTTTAATTAAAGAGTTTTCAAATAAAAGAGTATGTTTAACTGGAGGTGAGCCTTTTTATAATAAAGGCTTTAGGGTACTTTTTGAGGAAATACTTAAAGAAAATTATTTTTTAATTGTAGAAACAAATGGAACATTATTTGACAGCATAATTAAAGAGCTTTGGGATAACTACAAAAATAAAATACACCTAGTATGCTCTCCAAAGCCATTTAGTGATTTTTATATAAATGAAAAATTAATTCCTTACATTAAAGAACTTAAATTTATTGTTGATGAGTTTTTGAAAATTGAAAATATTTTAGATGTTTTAGATAATTTTAAAACCGATTTAAGCTTGATTTTACAGCCTGAAAGCAATAGACAAGATATGTTTGAAAAAGCAAGGAAGCTCCAGAAGGAGCTTTTATTAAAAAATAATTTGGAATTTAGAATAATTCCACAGGTTCACAAAATATTTAATATTGATTAACGTTCCCTTTCACCTTTTATAAATTCTTCTACCATTTCTTTAGCCTTCCAGTCAGGATATTGAATAGGAGGGTGTTTCATAGTGTATGCAGAAATTGAGTATAAAGGTCCAGCAATTCCTCTATCCCTTGCAATTTTTGCACATCTGATAGCGTCAATTGCAGAACCGGCGCTGTTTGGAGAGTCTTCAACATCAAGTCTAAGCTCAATATTCATTGGAACATCACCAAACAATCTTCCTTCAAGTCTAATAAATGCTACCTTTTTATCTTTAAGCCATGGGACAAAATCACTTGGTCCAATATGTGCATTACCCCATCCTATGTCGTAACCAAGTAAAGAGGTAACGGCTTCAGTTTTTGATATTTTTTTAGTTTTAAGTCTTGCTCTTTCAAGCATATTTAAGAAGTCTGTATTGCCGCCCACATTTAACTGATAAGTTCTATCCAGTTTTACACCCCTATCAAGTAAAAGCTGTGTTAGCACTCTGTGGGTTATTGTAGCTCCTACCTGAGACTTAATATCATCACCAACAACAGGTATTCCTGCATCTTCAAATTTTTTAGCCCACTCTTCATCGGAAACTATAAATGTAGGCATACAATTTACAAAAGAAACTCCTGCTTTCAAACAAGCTTCAGCATAAAATCTTGCAGCTTTTTCTGCCCCAACAGGAACATAGTTTATTAAAACGTCTGCTCCGCTTTCTTTTAAAACATTCACAACAGTATCTAAATCATCTTCTGGAGCGTCAGAAACAACAAACCTTATATCTTCAGGATATTCATCCATATGCTTAGCATATCCATCTAAAACAGGTCCTTTTCTAACAATAGCTCCTGTTTTGGGTACATTTTTATAAAAAACTGTTGTACAGTTCGGCTTTTCAAAAATTGCATCAGCAACATCTTTGCCAACTTTTCTCTTATCAATATCCCACGCAGCTACAACTTCTATATCCCACGGCTTATATCCTGCTAAATCTAAATGCATTAATCCACTTGATTCAATATCCTGTTTTTCTCTGTAATAATGAAGTCCTTGAACTAAAGCACTTGCACAGTTTCCAACTCCAGCAATGGCAAGTTTAATTTTATTATCGGACATTAGAACCCTCCTTGATGTAATACAGAAACTATTATACTATAAAACAAAAAAACCCCCTAAATGGGGGTTTCTAAAAAGAGAATATTTTTAATAAAAACTGTAAAATTAAGCTACTTTTTCCTGTGCAGGTGGTGGCGGTAAGAACGGTTCTAGACCCTGTGAAATAGCCCATTCTCTAGCCAAGTCATAAGCTGCAGATGCAGTAGCAAGGTTTTTCTCAATTAATTCAAGTTTTTTCTTGAACTTTCTTTCAATAGCAGAGTCAAGTGATGCTGTACCTCCAGATGCAACATATTTCTTTAAAAATCTATCTTTAATACCCTGTTCAATAGATTCTTTACTTACAACACCCATTGCTCCAAAAAGTGCACCAAGCATTGCCATGTTTGTAGCAAGCTCCGTTCCTGCTATTTCTAAAGCAAATTTAGTAAAGTCTTTAGATAAAACTTTAACATTTAAAGAATCTAAGAACTGCGCATCTTCTGTAGAAAGTAGATTTTCTTCACTGTTTATAAGAATAAGACCATTTTTCTTAATTCCAGAATAAAAAGGCATTGTATAAGATTTACCCATTGTAATAACCTGTGGGTGGAAAACCATTATTACGTCAGGATAAACAACCTCTCCTCTATCAAAGATAGGTTCGATTCCTATTCTTGCATAACTTTCAGAAGGAGCCATCCTTTTTTCTGCACCAAAGAACGGGTTTGAAACAGCGTAGTATCCTTCATAGTCAGCTGCTGTAGCAATAATATGAGCAGCAGTAACAGCACCCTGCCCACCAAGAGCAGGCATTCTTATACTTACTAGATTTCTTTGCATTATAATAAGCCCTCCTCTTTGTATTTAGCAATAACTTCTTCAGCTTCAGGAGTTTTATATTCAAAGAATTTAAATCTTTCTTTATCTCTTGATCTCATTTCATCAAGACCATCATCAGAGTTAAGACCAATTTCAAGGATACATGGAGTATAAAGATGAACGTATGTAGGTCCAACCTCTCTAGCTACATAAATAGCTTCTTTTATTACTTTCTCAACTCTTTTTGGAGAAGAAACAGTTAATCTTGCAACATAGTGACATCCAGAATCTATAGCAAGCTGCCACATAGGAACTTTTTCAAACTGCTTTCCTTTAGGAGCCATTTTAAATACATGTCCTTTAGGAGTTAATCCTGATTCCTGTCCACCTGTGTTTGCATAAACCTCGTTATCAAAACATATTGTAGTTATTTTCTCTTGTCTAAAGAATGACTGCAGTGTATAGTCAAGTCCAATATCAACAGTAGCACCATCACCAGCAAGAACAACAACATCTTTAACTTTATCAGGGAATCTCCATTCTAAAGTTCTTTTAATTCCTGTAGCGACTGAGTTTTGGTTTCCAAATAATGAGTGAACTGTATGGAGTGCAATATGCGGAAACATTAATGAAGTACAACCTGTAGAGTTAACTATTATTGTATCTTCAGGATTAGGAAGTGATGCAAGTATATATCTTAAAGCTGCTGCTTCAGGACATCCTGCACAAAGTGAGTGCTCTTCAAGAAGCTCTTTTGCGACTGGTAAATCCATAACACCTCTTTTAGGATTTCCCCAGGTTGCATTTTCTTGAAGTGCAACTATCTCTTGTGGAACAATATTTTTAAATTCTTCGTTTAACTCGTATATTTTAAGTGACATATTTTATTACCTCCTTGCTGGAATAATTTCTAATACTTCTTTTACTATTGCTTCTTTTGGCATTGTCATACCACCTGCAACTCTAGGTGTTCCAATAATTTCTGCATCTGATTTTTTATAAAGTGCTCTTCTAACTTCTCTTTCAAGCCATCCAACTACGTTAAATTCTGGAACAAATATATATTTTGCATTTTTAGTTGCTTCTAAAAGTTCTTCGTAAGGGAAAGGTCTAATTGTTTTGAGCTTTACAACTTTAGCTTTAATACCTTCTTCAGCTTCTAGAACTCTAACTGCTTCTTTAGCCTGAGATGCTGCTGTTCCACAGGCAACAAATACTATTTCAGCATCTTTGTCACCAAATTCTTCAGTTAATCCTTTTAAGTAGTGTTTTGCATAAGGTCTTGATCTTTCTATTGCTGCTCTAACTTCAAACTGCCAGCTTGCATGAGTTGCGTATGAAATGTAGTTAGATTTCATAACAAACGGATCTCTTAAAAATCTTCCTGGTGGAACTTCTGCATCTATTGCAGGCATTGGGGCTTTATATGGATCATATGGTGGAAGTGCAATATCATCTGGTGGTAAGTAAATAGCTTCTCTTGTATGTGAAACAAAGAAACCATCAACAGCGGTAATTACAGGAACGTGAACATCAGGCTGTTCTGCAACAACAAAACCTGCAAGTATCATATCAAAAAGTTCTTGAACGTTTTCTGCATACCAGATCATACATCCTGTATCTAATAAGAATGAAACCTCAAGGTTATCTGGCTGAATTGTTAAAGGTGCGTTAATACCCCTTGCCATTAGAACAAGCTGCATAGCTGCTCTTGTTCCAGACCACATTGGGAAGTTTTCCATTGCTCTGAGTGTTCCAGGACCTGAAGTTGTAGTAATAGTTCTTGCTCCAGCTATTGAACATCCTGCAACCTCTGACATAACACCAAACTCGTTTTCTCCTCTAAAGTAAACACCTACATAACCTTCTGCCCAGAGCTCCCCAATTAAGTGAGCAGCTTCTGACTGAGGTGTAATTGGGTAAGAAACAGAAGCATCAACAGTTGCTCTTTTAACAGCTTCTTTAACTGCTTCTGAACCTGTCATAAAGTGTTTTTCTCTTGGAGCTTCAAAAAGTAAATAGTCAGGAGAAACTATCTTCTGACCAGCTCTATTCTTTTGCTCCTTAGATTCTTTATTTGCTATTGGACTCATGATAAATACCTCCTGTTTAGATAATTAAGCTAAACCTAATTCTTTTTTTACTTCTTTTGCAATTTCGATGAATTTCTCTAAGTCTTCAGAATGTTGATCTCTAACTGTAATCATTGCATCTTCATGACCTGCCATACTACACATTGCTATTGTAAAGCAGTCTGTTTCACTTCTGATAATTTTTAAAGCAACATTAGCATAGTGACAGTGAACACCTATGAATATACATGCTTTAATTTTATTGTGCCAAATTGTTAAGTTTGGATGGTTAGGGTTTATTTCTATATCCGGATCAATTTTTGGATATTTTGGCCTATAATCATACATAGGGATGATTTTTGCATTTAAAACTTCAGCCATTTCTTTTATGAGCTTTGCTTTTTTCTTGGCTTCTTCATTCCATGCGTATAAAACCTGAGGTCCCGGAAATATTGTAGCATTTTCTCTTGTGAGCATTGCCTTAGCTGCTTCTCTCATAGCTGTTTCTTCATCAACAATATCGTTGAATAAGAGAGCTTTTCCAGGGGGTGGATTAAGAACTCCTTCATAGACAGCAACTGGATAAGGAGAGTATTGTGCTGGTCCTAATTTTGCCATAATGTCCTCCTATTGATAAAAATTTGTTAATATACTTATTTAGACTATTAATATAAATGAAAAAAAATATTAATTCAACTAAAAGCTAACTTTTAAAGTAAATGTATATCAATACTTTAAAAATGATTTTTATCAGGAAAATAAAACGCTGTTATATTTTATAATTCAAAATAATTTAAGGATAAATTTAAAGCCATTTTTTGCTTTATTTTATTTTTTTATAACGATGTTTTAAAAAATATTTATATATAACATTGTTATATAATTATATAAAATTGCTATAGCTTATATTTTTCAAAAAAATTTTGAGGTAAAAATATGGAAAAAACAGTCTTATTAATACCTTTTATACCAGTATTAATAGCTTTTCTGATAAGTTTTGTAAATAATAAAGAAGCCATACCTAAAATAAGTATGTATTTCTCTTCTCTAATAGCCGTTTTAGGATTAGTCGGAGCTTCTTACGTAATTTATTATGACAAAAATATATATGGATTTAATAATCTCTTAGTTTTTAATGAACTGTCTGCAATATTAGTTGTATATGTTGCCATACTTGGTGTTGTTATTCGTAAATACAGCTCTAAATATATGATGGATGAAATAGGATTCAAAAGATTTTTCATATTATTAAACTTTATCTTTTCTGCAATTTACTTACTTGTAATGAGTAATAATTTAATAGTTCTTGCAATTGCATGGCAGATAATGAGTCTTGTCCTTTACTTTCTTGTTTCCTTTAAAATTGAAGATAAACCTGCAGTTAGATATGGTGGATGGACAATACTAATACATAAAGCTGCAGATTTACTATTTATTACAGCAATTATTTTCGTTTACAAAACATTTGGCACTTTTAATTTGTCGGAACTTTCTGATATTTGGCTGAAAAAGTATGAAGCTGGTATTTTAGCTGACACCAATATATATATTATTGGATTTTTATTTCTATTTGCAGCAATGATGAAATCATCAATAATTCCTTTCCATATATGGCTTCCTTATACATCAGCAGCACCAACACCTGTTTCTGCACTTATGCATGCCGGTGTTGTTAATGTAGGAGGAATAGTCCTTAATAAACTTGCGTTTTTACTTCTCCTGACACCACTGGTTTTAAACACAGCTTTTGTTTTTGGATTAATAACTGCTATTTTTGCTTCTGTTATAATGCTTGCTGTCCCTGATATTAAAAGATCTCTTGGTTACTCAACTGTTGGTCAGATGGGCTACATGATAATGGAAGTTGGTCTTGGAGCTTTTAGCTTAGCTATTTATCACTTAATGGTTCACGGAATATTTAAAGCTTCTTTATTTTTAGAGTCTGGAAGTTTAATACATTATGCAAGACATGATCCAAATATTCCTAAAAAAGTATCTTACGAGGTTTACTGGGAAGAAAAGGCAGAGTTTTCAAAAAGCTTTTACTGGCTAATAGCACTGTTTACAATACTTCCTGTAATTATTTTTTCTGCTATAAAGTTTTTCATAAGTGAAGAGTTTTTCCACTTTAATGCTGCAATTGTTATACTTGCTTTTGCATGGCTTACAAGTACACAGCTATTTTTATCGTTTTTTAAAGTTTCAAAATCTGATTCTTTAAAAGTTATTTTTGGACTTATAAGCTCATTCATTCTTGTTGTATTTACATATGAGTTCTTTGGTAGTCTAATTGAAAAGTTCTTGTACGGAGAATATGCATCACATTTTTATAAAGTCGCATCTTTAAATATTTCTATAGTTATAGGGCTTTTAATAATGTTTTTAATTGTTGCTGTTGGGTGGTTATTTATGTATAAACAGCATTTTGTAGATATAGAAATAAATGGTGAAAAACCAAATAAAATTAAATGGGTATTTTACAAACTGATAGCAAAAGAAGCTTATTTTCCTCAACTTCTGAGTAAGTTCAAAATATTCTAAGGGGTAGAAAATGCAGTTAATGGAAATAGTACTATTTATACTTTTAGCTGGTCTGCCGTATTACTTTTTACTTAGGAAATTTATAAGCTACGATAAGATATTTATAATTTCCACTTTACTTCTCTTAGTTGGATTATTTATAAAATTTCAAACTGGACTGCAGTGCAGCTGGGCATGTATAACAATATCTCTGATTTCAGCATTAATTACATTTTATGTGGCTTTAAAAACTACAAACTTATACAGACTTTCTTATCATTTTTTATTTATAAATGCCCCTGTTTTTCTTTTAATAGATATTAAATACAGTATTTATTATGCAGTTGCTTTAATAATTACATTGATTGGACTATATTTTATTGGAACGTATTACAAAAGAAACTATGGAAGTGCTAACTTTGCAAACATATCAGGTCTTGCTATAAAAACACCTTTTGTAGGATTTGTTTTAAGAATTTATCTTATTTCTTTAGCACTTTATCCGCCATTTCCCAACTCTGTATTTTTATTCAACAGTTTTTTAAAAAATGAAACAAGCTATATGTGGTATGTAGTTTTAGCTATTGTTATATTCTCAAACTTTTTTATTGCTATGAGAATTTTAACTAATACAGTTTTTGGAAAACCAAACAAAATAATCTTCTACAGTGATATAAAAGGAAAGGAAAGACTGGCCCACTTTTTCATTATTATTCTCCTTACAATTTGGGGTCTTAACGGACTTATGGAGGTTTTAAGATGATAAAAGAGAATATAAATAAAGTTAAGCATATTATCCCCCATTACTGGCCTATAAAAACATTTATACATCATAATCCTTTAAAAGCCTTTGAAAAGCTAAAATTTAAAGATGCAGTAGAAAAAGCAAAAGAAATATTTGAAAGTAACGTTTACATGGATCCTCAATATTATATTGATTTATATATGTCAGGAACTATAAGAGAAGATATATTTGAGAAAATATTAACTGAATTTTTAGAAAAACATGGATATGAAAAATATTTTTATGAAGCAAAGCAGTTTTTAATTGAGATAAGTCCTCTTTGGGAAAAGTATAAATATCTAGAACCTGAAATATCAGACGGCAAAGATTTTCTAAAAAGATGTCTTTATGAACAGCTAAAAGAAAAAGAAGATGATGAACTTTTAAAAGATCTAACAAAAAGTATGACCTTTTATGAAATACATGATGCATTATTTGATACAAATTTAAAAGAACTTATTGAAAAAGACATTATTGAATATATAACTAGATTTTTAGATGAAGAACAAACAACCCTTTCAATGTATCAAAGAAATCTGGGGATGTTTAATACTTTTAAATATTTTGAAGGTGTCAATATTCCAGAAAACGCTGAAGAGTTTATTGAAAAATCATTAAATAAACTAAAGGTAAAAGATAAAGAAAAATACATTTTAAACCATCTATTAAAACAGGCTGGCTGGGCAGGTTTCATAGGTTATAGAGAAGAAGATAAGCTTTATCCATTCCAGCAAGAATATCCAGCATCAACTATTGATTACCTTGCAGTAAGATTTTTCTACGAAGATAAATATATTTCAAAACAAAAAATAAATGATTTTGAAAAACTTAATGAATATATAAATAAAAATAAAAGTTTATCAATATTAAAACTACTAAAATATAAAGGAGTTTTACTACCAAAGTATGTGGATTTATTAGAGTCAGGTAAAGATCCTGAATATATACTTAAACTTTACAAAGATGAACAGTTTGATCTTAAAATAAATCAAATACTAAATATAAGACAAATAATTTCAAGATTTGATAAAGGCATAGTAGATTTTGCAAAGTTTATGTATCTTTTGAAGGAAAACGAAGGATACATATGGCTTAAATCCCTTGAAGATAGCTACATACACTTTTATGTGGCTGAATTTAAATCAAATTTAAAAACAAGAGAAAAACCTTATTTAGCAGCCTCTGTATTTTGTATAGATGTGAGATCTGAATCTATTAGAAGATATATAGAGAAGATAGGACCATATTCAACCTATGGTGCAGCAGGCTTTTTTGGAGTTCCTATTACATTTATTGAGTTTGACAAAGGACACGAGCAGTTCTTATGTCCTGCGATAGTTAAACCAAGCAATGTTGTATTTGAGCTTCCCAAAAAAGGTTATGAAGAATATAAAACCAGGAAAAAAGCCTTTAAAGTACTTAAAAGCGTATTAAATGATTTGAAAAATAACCCTTACACACCATTTATAATGGTTGAAGCTGTTGGATGGCTTTTCGGTATTAACTTATTTGGAAAAACATTGGCACCTTTAAAAATAGAAAGATTTTTTTCAAAGTTTAGACCTAAAAAACCAAAAACGGTATATACCTTAGATAAGCTATCCGAAAAAGAAGTTGAAGAATTTGCAGTGAAAATCCATCTAAAAATAATACATGAAGTATTAATTTCAAAATTAAAAAGAGCTGTTTCAAACGAAGAAATAACAAATGTGTGGAAACATATTATATTCGGTGAACCGCTCAATGTGAAAGATGTTGATGATGTTTTAATAGAAATACTGAAAACAAAATACAATATAACAAAGGAAGATTTTGAAGAACAAAAAGCCAAATTAAGGCAGGTTGGCTTTACTTTAGAAGAAAAAGTTAATTTTGTTAAAAACTTCTTATTCTCAATTGGCTTAACTAAGGAATTTCCTAAATTTGTGTTTGTATTTGGTCATGGGAGTAAATCTGATAACAACCCGTTTGAATCAGCCCTTGACTGCGGTGCATGCGGTGGTAATGTTGGTATAGTTAACGCAAGAGTCATCTCAATGATGGCAAATGATGAAAAAGTAAGGGAAAAACTGAAGGAAGAAGGAATAGACGTACCTGAGTACACAAAATTTATTCCTGGAATGCACAATACAACTACTGACGAACTTGAGCTAGAAGATATTGAAATACTAAACAAAGAGGAGAAAGAACTTCTTAAGAAAGTAAAAGAAGATTTTGATAAAGCCTCTTCAAAATCAAGACTTGAAAGGGCAAAAACACTTCCAAATACTAAAACTGAAGAAGATATTTTTACAAAGTCCTGCGATTGGTCTGAGCCAAGACCTGAATGGGGACTTTCAAAAAACATGGCATTTTATATAGGTAAAAGGGAAACTACAAAAAACATTCCATTATTTAACAGATTTTTCCTGCACTCTTATAACTGGGAAGAAGACCTAAAAGGAGATATTCTCACAAATATATTTTCTGGACCACTTGTTGTTGGAGAATGGATAAATATGGAACATTACTTTTCAACTGTAGACAATGAAATTTACGGAGCTGGTTCAAAGGTTTATCATAATATTGTTTCAAAAGTTGGTGTATTTTTTGGAAATTACAGTGATTTGAGAATAGGACTTCCTGAACAAACAGTAAATTTAGAAGATAAAGCTTATCATGAACCTGTAAGATTAATCACTTTTGTGGAAGCACCTTTAGAAATAGTAAAAAAAGCAATGCAAAAATCTGCCTTTTCTAATCCTTTAATAAAAAATGAATGGGTAAGGTTAATAGTTATAGACAAAGAAAAAAATAAGATTTATTTATACGAGAATGAAGATTTTAAATTTTTAACTAGCTTATAAATATACATGGAGGTATTTTAAATGTTAATTGACAAAAGATCCATACCGCAGGTTTCAAACATTGAGATGAACATGATACATGCAGATGAAGTTGATATTGTAAACCAGTTATACGATACTTTAAAATCTGGAGATATTAAAGAATCTAATAGGCTGTTTGAAGAGTTTTTAAAAAGTGTAGAAGAACATTTCTTTGAAGAAGAACAAATGATGTTAGAAGGAAGATACTGGGCAAGAGCAATGCATAAATCAGAACACGATACTATGAGAGAAAAATTACACAATTTATATGAAAACTGGAAGAAAAATAAAAATCCTCAGGAAGTTATAGAGTTTTTAGAAAAAGAATACGCTCCCTGGCTAAATCTTCATATATCAAGATGGGATGCAGAAACTGCTATGCATATTGGTGACACTGCATAATTAATTTAGTTTTATTATGTTTTGATTTTCTAAACCAGAACCTATAAATACTAGGAAGGATTTACCATTATATTCTGGAAATTCTTCAAATGTTAAATCCCCAAAAGAATAATTTACAATAAGAGGATTTGGAATGTCTTTTAATTTAACAATCCCTTTTATTCTATAAATATTTTTAGGTACATTTGACAGTAATTTATCAAGTTCTTTGAATTCCATTGTGTCTGGCAAATATATTATTTTTTGGGAAAATTTATCATCATAAATATGAGTAGAAGGCATTGTATTCTCAGGTAGTTTGGAAACTTTTTCCAGATCAGCAACACCTAAAAATATTTCTTCAGGTAGTACACCGTATTTCGTTTTAAACAATACATAATTTTTAAAAATTGGCTGACCTGTTAAAATGTTTTTAACGTTGTATTTTTCTTTTATTTCTCTAACTTCATTTTCAACTCTTTTCAAAGTATCTTCATCAACAAGGTCTATTTTATTTAAAACAAGTATATTAGATCCGCCAATTTGATATTTTGCTGTGCTGTGGTCTTTATAATTATCAAAATTTTTTGTATCTATGACGCAAATTACACCATCAACTGAAATACCTAAATTTTGAAGTGACATAAATATTGGAAATGGCTCTGAAGTTCCTGATGTTTCTACAAATATTATTTCTGGATTGTAATTTTGAATTATTTCTCTTACGCCTTTTTCAAATTCTTCAGATAATTTACAGCAAATACATCCTTCAGATATTTCTAAAACTTCACTGTATACGTTTTTTAGTATTGTTCCGTCAACACCAACTTCACCAAATTCATTAATAACTATAGCTACTTTTTTATCTTGAAAGTAATTTTTTACAGTATTAATAAGAAGGGTGGTTTTACCCACCCCTAAAAAACCTGTTATAACAAAAGATGAAATCATCTTAGATCTTATTCGCCGCCGTACTCAACAGAGTCAATTTCTTCCATAAATTGTTCAATATAGAAAGTTACAAGATTTGCTAAATCTTCTGGAGTTTTTTCTAAATACTTTCTTCTTAACTTAATCTTTCTTTCATGAACATCATGTTCTTCTGTGACATACTTAACTATAATGTAAGGCTCTCCACTTGCATCACATTTGTCAGATGTAGTTGCAACTTCCGGAATACAGTAATCAATATCAATATCCGGGTCAACCATGTCGTTATTAACAAGCTCAACAACTTTTTGTAATTTTTCTTTAAGTTCTTTTTCCATAATTGCCCTCCATATTTTTATAAAGTGGGAGGAATAACCCCCACTAATATGTAATTACTCTGTAGTAACCATTTCCATAGTTATACAATCTCTTTTCAATAAATCAGAACATACGTATACACATAAAGCACATCCTTTACATCTTGGCTCATTTACATAAGCACTATTTTTCTTTTCATCAAACATTAAAGTGTTTGCTTCTGGACAGAAAAGTGTGCACTGCTTACAGTTATAAGTTGCACATTTTTCCTCATCTACTCTAGCAACATAGTACATATTAAAACCTCCGTTTATTTAATTAAGCATTAACTGGCTGTTTTTCCTCAGTCCATCCTTGTTCTTCAACAATTTCAAATGCTTTTCTAATAACTTGCATATTCTTTTCAAGAAGTTCCACTTTTCTTTTAAACTTCTTCTCAATAGCCGAGTCAAGTGATGCAGTACCACCTGATGCAACAAACGTATTACCTAAAAATCTTTCTCTAACAGCTTGCTCAATATGCTCAAAACTAACAAGCTTAGTTATTCCAAAGAAAAATCCAAGCATTGCCATATTTGTAGCAAGTTCAGTTCCTGCTATATCCATAGCAAGCCCAGTAGCATTATACATTACAATTTGCGTATTCAAGTCGTCAAGTACTTTTTTATCTTCGTCAGTTAAAATGTCAACATCCGTATTTATTATAACAATACCATTCTCCTTAAGTCCAGAGTAAAATGGCATAGTGTAAGATTTACCATGAGTAATAACCTGAGGATGATAAATCATAATAACATTTGGATAAACAACCTCACCAACTTCATAAATTGGCTCATCAGATGCTCTTACATAAGCTTCAACTGGAGCCATCCTTTTCTCTGAACCAAAAAATGGAACAAGTGAAGCATATTTCCCAGCAGCAGACATAGCATTACCAAGGATGTGGGCAGAGGTAACAACTCCCTGACCACCAACACCAGCGATTCTTATATTATATCTTTTTGTTTTAGTTGCCATTATGCTCTAACCTCCTTTTTCTTCTTCTCTATTTCCTCGAAGAAAGCTCTAACTTCATCAGTCATGTACTCTTCAAATCCAAAGTCTTTTTTCTCCCTTTCTCTAGCATCTTTAAGAACTTCTTCAGTTGGTATAGAGTATTCAATATTACAAGAAGTATAAGCATGTATAAATGTCGGCCCAAAATGTCTTGCAGCAAGTATAGCCCTCTTTATAACTTTAGAAAGTCTCTTAATGTTAGTTGGAGCAATTTTTACTACATATACACAACCTGCTAATTTAGCAAGTTCTGTCGCTGGAAGTTTATCAAACTTTTTACCTTTAGGAGCCATTTTTAATTGAACTCCTTTAGGAGACATTCCTGATTCCTGTCCACCTGTGTTCCCGTAAACCTCGTTGTCAACCATAATAGTTGTGAATTTTTCTCTTCTAAACCATGAATGCATTGTCATACTAAATCCGATATCCATTAATCCACCGTCACCTGCAATTGCAACAACATCTTTTTGTTTATCAGGGAATCTTAAATTTAAAGCTCTAGTTAACCCAGAAGCAACTGCATTTGTATCACCATAGTTTCCATATATAAATGGCACAGCAGCCTGAGAAAGTGCAAGCCTAGCACATCCTGCTGTTCCAAGAACTATAGTATCTTCAGGGTTTGGAAGTGATGCATAGAAAACTCTTACAAAGTAGGCCATCCAGCATCCAGCACACATTGGATGCTCTTCTAAAATCTCTTTAAATTGTCCCAGTTGTGAAGCATCTACTTCTTTTCCAAAAGGTCCAAAATCTATTAAATCAACATAATCCTTTGGTAAATATTGTTTAAATCCTGGTGCTGGTTGTACATATCTTAAACCCATAATTAATACCTCCTACAATTTTTAAATTAAATTTTTATTAAATTACTACTTTTTTCTCTTGTTTTATTCCAAGAATTTTGTAAATTTCTTCCATGATAAGTTCTACTGGTAATGTCATACCGCCATAAACTCTTGGACCGTCTACAACTATTCCACTATTTGGAATTGCTGCCTTAACTTCTTTAGAAAGCCATCCTTCAATATTATGTTCAGGAATTACTACACCTTTTGCATTTTTTAAAGCATCTCTAACTTCTTTAGTTGGGAATGGTCTGATTGATTTAATTTTGACAAGACCAACATTTAACCCTTCTTCTTGAGCATATCTTACAGCTTCTCTTCCCTGTGCTGCAGCACAACCTGAAGCAACAACAAAAACATCAGCATCTGGATTAACAACTTCTATTGGTCCATTTAAATATTTGTAGATATATTTCATTGCTCTTTGAGTTGAAGACCATACCTCTTGCTGCCATACAGCGTGAATTAAGTAACTCATGAAGTTCGATTTTTGAACAGGAGCATCTCTCTGAATTCTTGCAGGAGGAACTTCATTATCTGTAACAGGAACTGGTGCTTTGTAAGGATCTCTTGGAGGAAGTTTCATATCTTCAGGTGTCATATCAACATAACCTTTTGCATGTGTTACGAAGAAACCTTCGGTAGCAACAGCTACAGGAATATAAACATCTACCATTTCCGATATTGCAAAAGCTGCCAATGTCATATCAAAAACATCTTGCTGATTTTCAGCGTGAAGTAAAACTACTCCACTATGAAGAAGATAAGCTAACTCAATATTATCAGGCTGAATTGAAAGAGGAGCATTAACAACTCTTGTTAAAACACCCAGTACAGCAGGTATTCTATGCCCGGGCCATGAAGCAATAGCTTCTATACCTCTAAGTAATCCAGGTCCAGAAGTTGCAGTAAATACTCTAACTCCTGCTCTTGATGCACCTGCAATAGCAGACATCGTTCCATACTCTTCTTCCGCCCTATAGTAGTCTTTTAAATATCCTTGTGCGTATAAATCACCAACTAAGTGCATAACTTCTGATTGTGGCGTAATTGGATAAGCTATAGCCATATCAACATTAGCTCTTTTTACAGCTTCAGCCATTGCCTGGGCACCTGTTATAAAGTGTCTTTCTCTTGGTGCTTCTTTAAATAAATAATCTATATCTACAACTTTTTGCTCTGGCATTCTTATAACCTCCTAAATTTAAAAATTTTATTATTCTGTTTCTGTAACGTTTTCAGTTCCCTTTCTAGGGATAATCATATGTAAATAATCACCATAATCTGCAGGATTTAAAGCTTCCCACTCTTCTTTTGGAAGTGAAGGATTTGTAGGTGGTGCTTTTGGAGTCCACTGTATTCCAAGTTCATTTCTAACTTGTACGAGAACATCTTTAAATCTTCTAATATCATCAGCGTGAACATCTCTTAAAGAAGCCATTGCTTCTTCGTGACCAAGTTCTGCACAAAGGGCTATTGTATAACAGTTTGTACCTGCTCTAATCATTCTAAGTGAGAGGTTAGCATAGTGACAATGAACACCAACAAATATACAAGCTTCAATTCTGTTGTGAAGTATTGTTAAGTTCGGGTGGTTAGGGTTAATTTCTGCTTCTGGATCAATTTTTGGATATTTTGGTCTATAGTCAGGCATTGGAATTATTCTACAGTTAGGTATTTCAGATGCGAGTTCTAATATAGCCTGTGCTTTATCTGCAACATCATCTCTCCAGTCCCATAAAACCTGAGGTCCGGGAAATATTGTAGGATTTTTTCTTGTAAGCATTGCTTTAGCTGCTTCTCTCATAGCTGTTTCTTCGTCAACTATTTCGCCGTAAAGAAGAGCTTTTCCCTCAGGTGGAAGTTCTACACCCATAAATACAGCAGGTGTTGGCATATAACCTGCCGGTCCTGGAACAATTTTCTTTTCTTCCGACATACTTAAGTCCTCCTTAAAATAATTTTAATATCTATAACGATGTTTTAAAATTAAAATTTTTTATAACATTGTTTGATTTTATTATCAAATAAAAAAAAGTTTTAAAATATGATTTAAATTAGGGTAGCAGGTCTTAATATTTGATATTCAGTGAGAGGATTGAAATTGAAGCAGAATTTTAAAGAGTGTTTTGATAAGAAAAATCAAAAAGAAAATATCCCTTTATAAGGGATATAAAGTTTGAAGTTTATATTTTAATTTTAATCTCCGTAATTTCTTGGTAGAATCTGGTCATATCTTACATTAGCTTTTGAGCCCTCAAGCCAAGGTTTTCTGCCGTATATAAGAACATCTTCAGCCTCTACATTTTCAAACCATGCACCTGACAGTTTAGTTTTTCTAAAATCACTATAGCTAAACTTAGTTTTAATAAAACTTGCTTTTTGAAGGTCTGCACCTCTAAAATTTGACTGTCTCATATCTGCATAATCAAAATTTGCTTCTTGCAAATTAGAATCTTCAAATCTTGTATTTACCATATATGCGTTTTTAAAATTGGCTTTTTGAAGATTAGATACCATTATTTGCGTTCTGAAAAGATTAGAGTTTTCAAAATTAGAATTTCTTAAATTTACCCTTTGAAAAACACTTCTTGTAATTTCTGCATTTTTAAAATTTGTATTGTTCAATTCAGCGTCAGCTATAAAAATATTATCCATTTTACAGTTTTCAAAGTTTGCACCGTTTAAATTTGCACCTGTAAAAGAAGTATTTGATAAATCAAGACCAGAAAAATCTATTCCTTCCAAATCTGCAAAAGAAAAATCCATTCCTCTTAAATCTTTTCCTTCTTTTATCATTTTTTCAACTTCTTCTTTCGTGTAAGTCTGCATTTAAAGTCCTCCATCAATAATTGAACAGGAAAAAGATATGTTAGATAAAGAAATATTGTTATGATTAAAATTAGATACAAAATAAAAAAGCCCCCTTTAAGGGGGCTTTTCAAGCTAGTTATCAAACCTTATATTGATTTAAGATATCATCCCAGACTGTCTCTGGATTTTCAGGCTTGTATTTTTCTTTTAATGCAGCAACTTTTTCTTCAAATGTTGGAACTTCTTCTGTTTTGTAGAAAATTCCTATAGGAACTTTAGCTTCAGGATCCCAATCTGCATCAAGTGCGTGTGATGCATGCTCAAGGGCTTTTGCTTTATCAGATGGATCATGTCCAAGATCTTTATTAATATCTACAAGTCTTCCTTTATAGAATTTAAATGTATCTATTTTATTATATGTTGGACAAGGAGAAAGAATATTTACAAAAGCAAATCCTTTATGTTCAATAGCTGCTTCAATAATTTCTGTCATATGTTTTGGATTTCCTGCATAAGTTTGAGCAACAAAAGTAGCACCGCATGCAATTGCAAAATCTAAAACATTAAATGGATTATCAAGGTTTCCATAAGGAGTTAAAGAACCTTTATAACCAGTTCTTGATGTTGGAGAAACCTGATTTTTAGTTAAAGCATACATTCTGTTATCCATAGAAATAACAACCATATCAAAATTCTTTCTAGCTGCGTGCGGGAAGTGCTCCATACCAATTGAGAATAAATCACCATCACCTGCTGTTACAATTGTAGGGATTTCAGGTTTTGCAAGTCTAACACCAACAGCTGCAGGAATGGCCCTTCCATGACAAGAGTGTAATCCAAATGCATTCATCCAGAGCGGAAGTCTTGAAGAACATCCAATTCCAGAAACTAAAGACAACGCTGTTGGATCAAGTTTTTCTTCAGAAAAAGCTCTTGTTAATGCAGTAACAACACCAAAGTCTCCACAACCTGGGCACCATGTAGCCTCAAGGTCTGATTTGTACTCTCTTGGTGGTAATTTTTCTTCAAGTCTTACATATTGTATATCCATAATTATTCCTCCTTTTTAAAATTTAATTAAGCCTGTACTTTTTTTCCAAGTATTTCTTCAACTTTTTCTTCGATTTCTTTAGGTATAAATGGCTCACCTCTATAGATGTTGTATTGAACAATTTTTTCAGCAGGTATAGATGTAAACATTCTAATAAATTTAGCTAAATGTCCAAGGTAGTTTGCTTCAGGTACAAGTAATATATCAGACATAGAAGCAACTTTTTCAATAGCTTTGCTTGGAAGTGGATAAATAAGTTTTGGATATAAAGCAGCTACTTTTATTCCTTTATTTCTAAGTCTTTGGATAGCTTCTTTAGCAATAGATGCAGTTAATCCCCATGTTACTATAGAAATATCTGCTTTTTCTCCTTCTTTTAAGTCTCCTAAGTCCCATTCTACAAGATGTGGATTTTCATCTTCTATATTTTCAAGTTTTTTAAATCTTTTTTCCATCATTTCAGTTCTTTCTTTTGGAGTTGTTCTTGGATAAGAGTTCTCTCCGTGCTCAAGACCAGTAGCTGTATATGGCTTTGGAGACTCTCCAGGAGCTAAGAATGGAGAAATTCCGTTTTCAGTTATTTGATATCTGAATAAATGTTCTAATTCCTCAGGAGAAACTTCACCTTTTTTAATGATAGGTCTTTCTATAAGTTTTGACTGAATTTCTTTTATGTTTGGAGTAGGTATTGCTTCTGCCCTTAATGAAAGTGAAGCGTCTGTTAAGAATAAAACAGGAACCTGATATTTTTCAGACATGTTGAATGATTCAATAGTTAAATAGAAGTTTTCTTCAACGTTTGTAGGTGCTATTACTATTCTCTGATCGTCACCGTGTCCTCCAAGTGCTGCAGCAAAAAGATCAGCTTGATCGTGTTTTGTAGGCATTCCTGTAGAAGGTCCACCTCTTTGTACGTCAACAATAACAGCTGGAGTTTCAGTCATTGAAGCAAGTCCAATTAATTCCTGCATTAAGGAAACTCCAGGTCCAGAAGTTGCAGTCATAGCTTTAACACCTGCAAAAGATGCACCAATAACTATTGCCATAGAAGATATTTCATCTTCTGCCTGATAAACATATCCACCAGTTTTTAATATTATTGGAGCAAGATAGTTACCAACAGTTGTTGCTGGTGTGATTGGATATGCTGCAAACACCTTAACTCCTGCAGCAGCAGCACCAAGAGCAATAGCTTCATTTCCTTCTACTATAATTACATCCTTTTTAGGCAGTGGTCCAGGAACTTTATATGGATCAATTTTCTTTATGTTTTCTCTAACATACTGCTGTGCAACTTCTATTGCTTTAAAGTTTAAATCAACTACTTCCTGACCTTTTTTGGAAAACTTAGCTACGATTTCTTCTTTTAATGCTTCTATAGGCATTCCAAGGAGCTCAAAAGTAGCAGCCATTGCAACAACGTTTTTAGTTATGTATGCTCCAACCTCCTGTTTCGCAAGTTTAGACATTGGAACTGCATACATTATTACGCCTTTCTTTTCAAGCTCTTCAAATTCTGGTTCAAAATCTCCGCCTTCTGGACCATCCCATATTAAAACAGTTCCTTCTCTAAGTAATGGCTTATTTACCTCATAAGCTTCTCCGTTAAAGGCAACTAAAATGTCAAAGCCATCACCTTGAGAAAGTATTTTTTTATCAGACATTCTAACTTGTGACAATGCATATCCACCTTTAATTTCCGCAGGGAATGATTTAAATGTTACAACTTCATATCCAAGTTTAGCAGCAGCTTTCATAGTAAAGTCACCGGAAGATATGACACCTTCACCACCTTCACCTGCATATTTTACTGTTAAATCAAATGACGCCATGATTAATCCTCCTAAAAATTTTCTAGAAAAAATATAACACTGTTTTAAATCATAGTCAATATACCCTTATTAAAATTAATATTTATTATTAATAATAAATATAATTAGTTATTATAAACTAACTTAAACTATTTAAAGAAAAAAAATACCCCATAAGGGGCATATATATTTGTAACATATGAGGATAATATATATGTTATCCTTTTAAAATCTTCTCTACAACTTCACCTATTGTAGAAATATTTTTAACAGTTGTAACTCCTGCAGATTCTAATGCTTTGTATTTTTCCTCAGCTGTTCCTTTTCCACCAGCAATAATAGCTCCAGCGTGTCCCATTCTTTTACCTGGAGGAGCTGTAACTCCTGCTATGTAAGCTACTACAGGCTTTGTTACATACTCTTTTATAAACTCTGCAGCTTCTTCTTCTGCGGTTCCACCAATTTCACCAATCATAACAATAGCTTCTGTTTCTGGGTCATCTTGAAACCATTTTAAAACATCTGAGAAAACTGTTCCTGGAACAGGGTCTCCACCAATTCCTACAGCCGTAGACTGTCCTATTCCTCTTTGTGTTAATTGATAAGCTGCTTCATAAGTTAATGTTCCAGACCTTGAAACAAGTCCAACATTTCCTTTCTTAAATATATGTCCAGGCATAATTCCTATTTTTGCCTCTTCTGGAGTAATTACACCAGGGCAGTTTGGTCCTATTAAAACAGTTTCTGGATAATAAGTTTTTATGTAATTTTTAACAGGTATCATATCATTAACAGGAATTCCTTCTGTAATACAAATAACAGTTTTCACTCCAGCATCAACAGCTTCTACAATAGCATCTGCTGCAAATGGAGGAGGAACAAAGATTAAAGAGCAATCTGCTCCTGTGTTATCTACAGCTTCTTTAACACTATCAAAAACAGGAATTCCTTCTACTTCCTGTCCTCCTTTCCCTGGAGTTACACCACCAACAACCTGCGTTCCATATGCTTTACATTGAGTTGCGTGGAAAGAACCTTCTCTTCCTGTTATTCCCTGAACAATAACTTTAGTATCTTTGTTAACTAATACGCTCATTTATGTTACCTCCTTAATTTCTTCTTAATTTTGACCTTTTGCTGCTTCTACAGCTTTAACAGCACCTTCCCACATTGTATCTGCAGTAATTAAGTTTAAACCTGACTCTTCAAGCATTTTCTTACCAAGTTCAACATTAGTTCCTTCCATTCTAACTACGATTGGAACATGAGGTTTTACTTCTTCAGAAGCTTTAATGATACCTTCTGCAAGTCTATCGCATCTTAAAATTCCACCAAAGATATTGATAAATATTGCTTTTACATTAGGGTCTGAAAGGATAATTTTGAATGCGTTTGCTATTTGCTCAGCATTAGCAGAACCACCGACATCTAAAAAGTTAGCTGGCTCTCCACCTGCAAGTTTAATTGTATCCATTGTTGCCATTGCAAGACCAGCACCATTAACCATACAAGCAATGTTTCCATCAAGCTTAATATAGTTAAGGTTGTACTGCTTAGCTTTTACTTCTAATTCTGATTCCTGTGTTGGATCTTCCATTTCCATAATGTCAGGATGTCTGTATAATGCGTTATCATCAAAATCAACTTTAGCATCAAGTACTACAACATTTCCTTCTTTTGTTAAAACAAGTGGATTAATTTCAACCATAGAAGCATCTTCATTCATATAAACTTCGTAAAGTTTTACAAAAATAGATGCAACTTTGTTGATTAAGTTTTTAGGAAATCCAAGTTTTAAAGCTATATTTCTAGCCTGAAAAGGTCTTAAACCAAGGAATGGATCAATTACTTCTGTAATAATTGCATCTGGGTTTGTAGCTGCAACTTCTTCAATTTCCATTCCACCTTCAGCAGAAGCCATTATGATAAGTTTTGATTTACTTCTATCAAGGGTAATTGCTACATAGTACTCTTTATCAATATTTGTTCCTTCTTCAATATATATTCTGCTTACCGGAAGACCTTCTGGCCCAGTTTGGAAAGTAACAAGAGTCTTTCCTAAAAGCTCTGCAGCATACTGCTGAACTTCATCTAAATTTTTAGCAAGCTTAACTCCACCTGCTTTTCCTCTACCACCTGCATGGATTTGAGCTTTTACAACAACTGGAAACTTTCCAATTTGCTGTGCTGCTTCAACAGCTTCTTCTACAGTAAATGCTGGATACCCTTGAGGGACTGGAAGTCCATATTTTCTAAAAATTTCTTTCGCCTGATGTTCATGTACTTTCATAGGCTTCCTCCTGTATTTATTTGAATAAACTTAAGTTCTCAAGTTTTTTGGGAAATTTTTCTTCTCTTTTATTATCAATTTTATATACCTTATTTAATCTTTGAAAAATAAGATTTTCATCAGAAATATTTAAAGTTTGAATGTTATTTTTTTCTTTCCACCAGTTTACTGTTTCTTCAAAGGATAAAACATTATTTTCTATAATATTTTTCACTTCAACATCAGTATAAAAATGAATTAAACTGCCGACAGCTAAAAATCTATGGCAGTCAAAAGGGGATTTTTCAGCACACATTATTGCCACATTTTTTTCTCTTGAAATTTTATAGATATAGTTAAGGCCAGTTTTAAACTGACCGTCTTTTGTTAAATCTTTTAAGTTTGAGATTCCATCTCTTACTAAAGTTTTAACTTTTAAACCACCTAAATAATCACCTAAAAATTTATAATTAAAAACTTTTTCTAAATTTTCTTTATTGTACTGAGGAAAAGCATTAGAATATGGAAATGTCCTAATATCAAAAAGGATTGAAATATTATTTTCATCTAACTTATTAATAAGCTTTTCAACCTCAAAAAAAGAGGAATATCCTATTGTAAATAGCATTTTAGATTGAGCAGTTAAGATCTATCTCTCTATATTTAGCCTGTCCTTCCTCAAAAATATCACCACCGTAAATATCATTTGCAACAATTACAGGAAAATCTTTAAAGACAAGCTTTCTAATAGCCTCAGGACCTAAATCTTCATATGCTACAATTTTGGCAGATACTATATGTTTTGAGAGAAGAGCTGCCGTTCCGCCGTAAGCTGCAAAGTATACAGCTTTATATTTTTTTAATGCTTCTTTTACTGGCTGGGTTCTAAATCCTTTTCCAATTGTAGCTTTTAATCCAAGTTCGTGAAGTTTTGGAGTGTATTTGTCCATTCTATATGCTGTTGTTGGTCCTGCCGAACCTATAACTTGTCCTGGTTTTGGAGGGGTAGGCCCAACATAGTAAATAACCTGTCCTTTTATATCTATTGGAAGTTTCCCTGTTTTTTCATATTCTTCTAACATTCTTTTATGGGCAGCGTCCCTTGCTGTATAAACTACTCCATTTAATAAAACTCTATCTCCAACTCTTAAATCTTCGATAACTTCGTCCGTTAAAGGTGTAGTTATTCTTTTTACTTCAGACATTTTATTCTTCCTCTTCCATTAATTTTTTTAAATTAAATTTTATGCTATCCATTACAGGAATATCATAATCAAAATCAACTATAAGCCAAGGTTTTTTATTTTCTGCTATCCAGATTTTTTTATCTTTAGTAAAAATCCAGATAACTTTTTTTACCCCACTATCCAGTAAATCCTGAGTTTTTCTATGGAAATAATCCTGAGGATTTTCAAACTTTCTTAGATCTGCCTTTGTGTCTATCTCTACAACTACCTCTGGAGCAACAGGTATTAATTTATTTTCTTTTAGATAAGGCTTTACTTTCTCTTTGTTCCATATTGCTATATCTAGGTTATACCAGCTTCTTGGGGCAAATTTGTATCCTATTTCTCCTGTACCTAGAAAATATTTTTTTTCATCTAAATTTTCCAAAATAAGCTTTATTAAAGCTAGTAATAACCAAGAATGTAATCCACTGCTTCCCATTACCGCCTCCAGAGGTAGTTCGCCGGCCAATACCTTATCGTAATCTCTGTAGTAAATAGGAGAGCCCTTTCTCATTTCATATACAAGGGCTTTTGGTATCTTAGGTCTTTTAGCTTGCTTTTTTCTCTTATTTTTAAGCTGATTTTTTGCTAGTGTTGTCATTTTTATAGCTCTATTTCCTTATGTCTTGCTGCATGGCACTGTATATTTACCGCTACAGGAAGCGATGCAATATGAACAGGAGCGACCTCTATTTTTACATCAACTGCAGTTGTAGAACCACCAAATCCAAGTGGACCAACACCAAGTTTATTCGCCTCTTCTATTAATTCTTCTTCTAGTTTTGCAATTCTAGGATCGGGATGTCTTTCTCCAATATGTCTGAATAATGCTTTTTTTGCTAAAACAGTTGAATAATCAAATGTACCTCCTATTCCAACCCCTACTGTAAACGGAGGGCAAGCATTTGGTCCTGCATTTGCAATAGCACATAAAATGAACTCTTTTACACCTTCCCATCCATCAGAAGGTTTTAACATTTTTTGTTTACTTTGGTTTTCAGAACCACCGCCTTTAGCAGCAAATTTTATTTTTATTTTATCTCCCGGAACAATGTTATAGTAGATTAATGCAGGAGTATTATCTCCGGTGTTTTTTCTATCTATAATAGGATCGTATGCCAGTGATGCCCTTAAGTATCCTTCTTTCGTAGCCTCTCTAACTGCTTCATTTATAGCATCTGTTATATTTCCACCAACAACATGAACATCCTGTCCTATATCTACAAAAAATACTGGATATCCAGTATCCTGACAGTACGCTACTTCCTCATCTGCTGCCACTTTTGCATTTTCAAGTATTGTTTTTAATATTTCTTTACCCATTTCTGATTTTTCAGTTTCAACAGATTTTTCAATAGCCTGTATAAAATCAGATGGAAGGAAATATTCTGCATCAAGAACTAACGCTTTTACAGTTTCTTTTATTTCATTGGCATGAATTTCTCTTACCATTTTTACACCTCTTAAATTAATCCAAGTTCTTTAATTCTATTTATTCCTGCTTTTACAGATTGCACTGATTTACGCCAGTTTTCTCTTTCTGCTTCATTTAGTGGTATTTTTTCAACTTCTTCAACACCATTTTTACCAAGTTTAACCGGCACTCCAATATATATGTCATCTGCTTCATAATACTGAGCATCTTCACCTTCAAGATAAACAGAACAAGGCAGAACTTCTTTTTTATCTTTTAAAATTGCCTCAACCATATAAGCAGTGGAAGAACCTGGGGCATGATAAGCTGATGTTCCCATGTAGTTTACAATTTCACCACCGCCAAATTTTGTTCTTTCAACAATTTCATTTAATCTATCTTCAGGAATTAAATCTTTTAGAGGAATCCCAGCTACATTTGAAACAGTTAAAACAGGAACCATTTCATCACCGTGTCCACCTAAAACATAAGCATTTATACTTTTAACTGAAACATTAAGCTCTTGAGATAAAAATGTTTTAAATCTTGCTGTATCTAAAACCCCTGCCATCCCTATAACTCTATTTTTAGGGAATCCTGTTATTTTAAATGCAGCGTAAGCCATAACATCAACAGGGTTTGAAACTACTATAACTATTGCATTTGGAGCAAACTGTTTTATTCTTTCAGAAACTGTTCTTATAATTCCAACATTTTTTGATAAAAGATCATCTCTGCTCATTCCAGGTCTTCTTGGAAATCCAGCTGTAACTACAATAATATCAGAGCCTTCAAGTGGTTCATATCCATCACCTTCAGGTGTTACTGTAAAACCTTCAACATTAACATCTTTCCCAAGTGAAGTTGCCATTTGTTTGATATCTAATGCTTTTCCTTTTACAATTTCAAATACTTTATCTTCAGTTTTTCGTGCAAGGTCAAACATTCTAACATCTGCAAGTTCATTTATAGCAATAATATTTGCAACGTGCTCTCCAACATTTCCGGCCCCTACAATTGAAACGACAGGTCTTGACATTAGACTCCTCCATTTGCGTTAAATCATATTAAAGATTTGATAAATAGTCTATAATTTAATAAAAAGTTTGTCAAACAACGTTTGATTTTGAGAGGTTTAGAGGTGAATTGGATAAAATTAACAAGATCTAAAATAAAAGTTTATGGTAAAAAAAGTAAACTTGCCATAAAAGGAGTAGCTGAAGAACATAAAGCATTTTTACACGGACTTTTTACAAATGACATAAACGGTCTTCTGCCTGATCATTTTAACTACAACCTTAGACTAAATGGAAAAGGTTTTCCTGTTCAGGATTTTTTCGTTTTTAATTTTGGTAATTACTTTATTTTAGATACAGAAGAAGATGCCAATAAAATTATTGAAGAATTTACAAAACTTAAGCTTTCTATGCAGGTATTTTTTGAAGATTTAACTGAAAAAAACGAGCATATTTACATCTTTGGAGAAAATGCTGGCAAGTTTGTAGAGGAAAATTTTAATATTTCATTAAAACCTTTTGAATTTAAAACAGTTGAAAACTTTACTATCGCAAGAAACTTTTTAAGAAATGGTGAAAACGGATATGACTTTTTTGGTAACTTGAAAAAAGTCAAAACTCTTTTGAAAAAAGAAAATGAGATTTCACAGGAAGAATTTGAAAATATAAGAATTAAAAACTGCATACCAAAAATACATAAAGAGTTAAAAGAAGGATACCTTCCCCTTGAAACGCCGATAACCCCATATGCAATAAGTTTTACAAAAGGATGCTATATAGGACAAGAAGTAATAGCAAGGGTTCACTACAGAGGAAAACCCCCAAGAACATTAGTAAAATTTGAAGTTGATAATCAAAAAGTCAAAGAAGGTGAAAAGATAATTGATGGAGATAAAAAAATAGGAGAGGTAACATCTGTTTCTAAACTGGAAAATATAGCTTTAGGTTTTATCTTAAAAGCCAAATTAAATGAAAATGAATTTAAAACGGAAAAGGAAAACAAAATTAAACTCATAAATGAGTGTGAGATTAAACATCCTGAATAATGATAATTTTAGAAGAAAATTACTGGAAAGAAATAGATGCTTTTAAAAATGTAGATAAAGAAAACTGGGAAAACTGGAAATGGCAAATAGCAAATAGATTAACAGCTTTAGAAGAAATAAGTAAAATATTTCCTGTTTCAGATAAGCTAAAAGAAGCTTTTTTAAAAACTACTGAAATTTTCCATTTTGGAACTACTCCTTACTATTTATCTTTAATTAAAGAATTTTCCTATGATAATCCCATTTTTAGACAAATATTTCCAAGTTTAGATGAAATTGATGAAGAAAAACAAAAACACTCTTATGAAGATCCTTTTTTAGAAGATACTTTATCCCCAGTTTCTGGGCTTACCCACAGATATCCTGATAGGGTCTTAATGAGAGCAACAAATTTTTGCAGTGTCTACTGCCGTCACTGCATGAGAAAAAGAATGTTTTTAGAAGAGGAAAGGGCAAGGACAAAGGAAGAATACGAAAAAATGTTTCAGTACATAAGGGAAAATAAGCAAATAAAAGAGGTTTTAATATCCGGAGGCGACCCTTTAACACTTCCAAATAAAAAAATTGAGTATATTTTAAAAAATTTATATGAAATAGAGCATTTAGACATTATAAGAATAGGCAGCAGGGAACTTGTTGTAAATCCTTACAGATTTTTTGATGAAGGGCTTCTAGAGATTTTTTATAAGTATGACAAAGTATGGCTTGTAACACATTTCAATCACCCAGATGAAATAACAAACATTACAAAAAAGGCAGTTAAAAATATACTTTCTACCGGAACACCTGTTTTAAACCAAACTGTTTTGATGAAAGGAATAAATGACAGTAAGGAAACCATAGAAACTTTAATGAGGAGCCTTTTAAAAGTTAAAATAAAGCCTTATTATCTTTTTTACTGCGATCCTGTAAAAGGAACTCTTCATTTCAGAACAGATATAAAAAAAGGTGTTGAAATATTAGAGCATTTAAGAGGAAGGGTTTCAGGTCTTGCAACTCCTATATATGCTGTTGATCTTGAAAATGGACTTGGTAAAGTTCCTGTTTTTCCAAACTACATAGTTGAAGAAGCTGAAGATTATATAATATTTAGAAATTATGAAGGCAGGACGGTTAAACAAAGGAGATAAATTTTGGAAGATATAACAACGAAAAAGAAAATCCTTTTTACAGCTATTGTCCTTAATATGATAATTGTTATCTCCCAAATCATTTTTGGAATACTAAGCCACTCTATTGCTCTTATAACAGATGCTGTTCATAACTTTCAGGATGTTCTTTCTTTAATTATTGCTTATATTGCTGCTATTTTCTTTGCAAAAAAGCCTACGGAAAGAATGACCTTTGGTTATTTAAGGGCTGAGGCTATGGCAGGCTTTATAAATTCAGCATTTTTAGTTGGTGCAATTGTTTTACTTATTGTGATGGGAATAGAAAGACTGTTGTATCCTCAACCTGTAGAAAGTTTAACTGTAATTATTGTTGGAGCTATTGCTTTTGTAGTTAATTCTATATCTGCCTTTTTACTTGGATTTCATCACAATCACGAAGATGAACACGGTCATGCTCATGATGAGGATTTAAATATAAAGGCTGCTTACCTGCATCTTTTAAGTGATGCTTTGATTTCCCTTGGTGTAGTAATTGGCGGAATTTTTATGTACTTTTTCTCAATATATTGGCTTGATCCTGCTCTATCTATAATCTTTTCTTTATATATATTAAAGGAAACAATACCTGTATTAAAGAAAACATTTAATATTTTAATGGAAGCAGCTCCTTCTGAAATAAATACAGCTACTATAAAAAAATTAATTTTAAATTTTCCTGAAGTTATTGACGTACATGATATTCATGTTTGGGCATTATCTTCAAAAGATTTATATTTAACAGGACATATTGTAGTTGATGAAAAATACCTTGAAAAAGCAGACAGTATTATTAAAAATATAGAAAAAAAGCTTAGAGAAAAGGGTATAAACCATATTACCCTTCAACCTGAAACCAAAAATTTCAAATGTGAAAATGTTTATTGATTTTTCTTAAATAAACTTCCAACTGTTAAAGCTGATATAACTTTTGCTATATCCTGATCTGTAGTCTCAGGTCTCTTTAAAAACTCTTCTAAATCTGTGTAATGTATTTCCCTTTTTGCTATTCTTTCAAGAATCCATTTTAAATCCCTGTCTTCCACATTTTTTGCAATTTCTTCAACTTCTTTTGGAAATTCCTGCTGATCTTTAATCTGATAATTAATTATCTCTCTTTCATCTTCTACTTTCTTAATTTGAGGTAAATCCATATTTGGTTTTGCTCCAGCTTCAGCAACTTCTTCAGCAACCCAGCCAAAATGCTTCATCTTATCAATAGCCCGTTGTTCAAGCTCATCACTTAAGTGTGGATTTTTATGCCTTGTTACAAATGACTGGTATAAACTTTCAAGGATTTTTTCGTACTGCTTTTGAAGATAAATGTTTAAAAGATTAACTATTTTTAGTTTATTTTCATCAATTACAGATTTTTCTCCATTTTCTGCTATTTTTTCTTTTACTTTTTCCTGCAGGTCGTTAAAAATCTTAAAATGAGCAGTTTCATCATTGATAGCCCTTTCCAGAATCCTTTGAACTTTTTTATCAGATATCTCTTTCAACTGCCGTGAGTATTCATCTATTGCCATTTTTTCTGCATCTATATCAAACTGAAGCAGTTCTACTGCATTAGGTGCCTCTAAAAAAACGGAAGCTCTTTTATCTATTGCAGGTATTCCTCCAAGATCAACAACTGCATGGGCAAACATTCTAAGATGTTTCATTTCTTCTCTTGCTATCTCTTCAAGTTCATTTTCTATAGACTCTTCTCCAATAGTATAAGCGTGGAAAAGATACTGAATGATAGCTGAGTGCTCAAGAGATATATTGTAATTTAAATAATCAATGGCTTTTTTTATTTCTATATCCATCTTGGATCCTCCCTTACTCTGCAACTACAACTGCCGATGGATTTTTAATTCTAAAGGCAATAAGTTCAAAAACTCTGAAGTAGTGATCCATATTTTCATAAGCAAGATAAGCAGTGATTATGTCCTGAACAATAAATAAATCCATATTTTCAATTCCTGTAGAAAGTGCCACAACTTTACCTTCTGGAACAGCATAACTTGAGAATACTCCCACATCGAAAAGTTCTTTAATATGGTTAATTTCAAGTACACCGCTATTTCCGTATATTCTATAAGCTTTTGCCTGATCTTTAGGGTTTAAAACAAAAACGAGATTTGAACCAAACCCTTGAGAGTTTAAAGTTTCTACACATTTAACAGCTGTTTTAAATATCCCGCCTTCCTCATCAAAATTTTCTTTTTCAATTTCATTTCTACCTTCCACATTTAAAAGACCTGGATATCCAAGCTGAGGATCACCATTAAAAATAAACATATCCTCTGCCAATGCCACCTGACGGGCCGCTGCTGCTGCAACAGCTGTATCTAAAGGAACTCCAAGTTTCTTGCTGGTTTCTATATCTCTCCAGTGGATTTTAAAATCCTTATAAATTTGTGGTACAGGAAGAAATTTCCTGTTCTCAACTTTTACAATATCACACTCTTTATCTCCAAAAAGACCACATGCTCCACTGTCAGCTGAAGATATAACATCATAAGCAACAGATTGAATAGCTGGATCTGATGCAGGAGTTATTTCAATAAATCTTCTTCCAACAAGGTTTGCTTTTGCAGTATTTATCACTGTATTATCTATTAAATTCCACTGATCCTGAGTTAATGGTGCTTCTTCTCTATGTAGAAATTCCATCTTGAATCCCTCCTTAAATTAATAATGATTATTATTAATAATAGTTATTGCTAAATTAATTGTCAATGTTTATTTTTTTATCTTATATGTTTTTTCAATTTTTTCCTTTAGTTAATTTTAAATCTAAGGAGATTAATTAAGTTAAATTAATCAACTTTTCAACTTCTTCTTCAGGCAAAGGTTTTGCAAAATAAAAACCCTGCACATAATCAACATCCATCTCTTTAAGCATATTGTACTGTGTTTCTGTTTCTACCCCTTCTGCTAAAGTTTTCATTCCAAAGGATTTTGCTAAAGTTATAATTGCCTGAACCACAGCTTTTGCTTTTTTATCTTCCACCATCGCTCTAACAAAAGATATATCTACTTTTAAAATATCTGCGTTTATATCTTTTAAATAAGAAAGAGAAGAATAACCTGTCCCAAAATCATCTATTGCTATTTTTATATTTTTACACTTTTTTAATCTTTCTATTATTTTTTCAGATTTTTCAGGTTCATCCATGTAAAGTCTTTCTGTTATCTCAAGTATAAATGAAGCAGGTAATTCTTTTATGTATTTAAAAACTTCTTCTGGAAAATTTGGATCTTTAAATGTTTTAGCAGAAATATTTATACTTATAGGTTTTTCCCATTTTATTATTTTTTGTGATACTTCTTGCAAAGCCCAGTTTGTAAACTCATCTAAAAAAATAGATTTTTCAAGTAAATCTATGAACTCGTTTGGATAATGAATTTTTCCATTTTTATCTTTAATTCTTATTAAAGCTTCAAATCCTGCCAGCTTTTTTGTTTTTGCATCAAAATAAGGTTGATAATGAAATACAAAAAGGTTTTCTCTTATTGCCTTTTGTATTAAATCTTCAGCTAAGACCCTTGATTTTATTTTTTCCTCTATATTTTTGTTGAAAAGTTTTATTACATTTATCCCTTCTTCTTTTGCATCTTTTAAGGCAATACTTGCATTTTGGAGAAGTTGTTTAAAATTTTTACCATCATCAGGATAAACTGCTATTCCTCCATGGTAATGAATACCAATATTTTTACCGTTGATTTTAAAAATGGTTTCTCTATTTAATATATTTTTTAGCCTTTCTATAATTAAATACAAATCCTCTCTTTGTTTTAAATCTTTTATAAATATACCAAATTCATCTCCACCTATTCTTCCAATAATATCATCTTTTTTAAAGTAATTTTTCAAAACTTTTGCAATATTCCTTAAAAGTTCATCCCCGATTTCTACAGAATATGTTTTATTTATATAAGAAAAATTAGCAATATCTATAATAATTAAAGCTGACAGAATTTCTGGATTATGTATTAAATAATCATCTATTTTTACAGCAAAACCATTAAAGTTATATACATTGGTTAATATATCAAAAAACCTAAGCCGTTCATTTTCCTCTTGAAGATGGATCTCCTGGGTTATATCCCTTCCTAAAGAAACAAACTTTAATTCTCCATGAGGAAGTTTGACTGGTATTATTCTTTCGTCTATATAAAAAATTTCTCCATTTTTCTTTCTGTTTACAAAAACTGCTTCAAACTCCTTGCCCGATAATATTGTTTTCCATAATTTTTCATAAAACTCTTTAGGTTGATATCCAGATTTAAAAATCCTTGGATTTTGCCCCATTAGCTCTTCCCTTGTATATCCTGTTAGCTCACATACATAATCATTTACATACTCTATATTTCCATTTTTATCTGTTATAATCACCCATTCAGATGACTTTTCAACAGCATTTTTTAGCAACATGCTATCTTTTATGGTTTCTATTTTTTCAAGGGCAAAACTTAAATCTCTCTCAAGTTCTTCAAGTAAAGTTTTGTTCTCTTCCTCAAAATAGTAAGGTTCTGTTGCATATATATTTAAAACTGCTGCTACTTTTCCCTTTTTCTTTAACGGAATTGCTGCTGATGATAAAAATCCTCTTTTTAGCATCTCTTCTTTCCACGGCTTCATTACCGGATTGTTTTTTGTGTCTGCATTTATGAATATTTTCCCTTCTCTGTAAGCGCTTCCTGTTGGTCCTTTTCCTTCTGGGTATTTTGACCCTGTTGATATTGTTATAACATCTAAATATCCTTCATCTTTTCCGCATTGGTAAACTTTTTCAAAATGTCTTTTATTTTCATCAGGTTTTCCAATCCACACGAATTTAATATCAAGTTCTTTTACTAAGGTCTCACATACGGTTTTGTAAAGTTCTTCTTCTGTTAGAATTGTAGTTATTGCTTTATTTATGTTTCTTAAGGCTTTATATAGTTTCTCATATCTTTTTTGCTTTGTTATATCTACTACAAACACAAAACCTGCATGTCCTTCTTTATAAAGGATAGTATTTGAAAAAATAATTGCATAACGATAGGAACCACTTTTAGTTTTAAGTTTTAACTCATCATAAATTTGAGAAAAATATTCACCTTTTAATCTTTTTTGAATTATTTCCTTTATTTTTTCTCTATGTTCCTTTGCTACAAGTTTATCTGGAGTCATTTTCTTTAGTTCTTCCAGAGAATATCCAGAAAGTTTTTGAAAATATTGATTTGCATAAACAACCTTATCTTGATATATCATTAATCCAACAAAAGGAATTTCATAAACAGCTTTAGACGTATCGTAAAATTCTTTTATTTTTAGCAGAGATTGTATAGGCAGATCTGTAGTCAAATGATTTAAAAATTCATCTTCAGATATCTCTTCAAATATCTCAAATCTATTTAAAACATTTTTTATCTTTTCATAGTGATTAGGTTTTACCATGAAAAAATGAGAAAGATTTGTTGGCATTTTTTTATAATTGGAACTTTATCTTTATCTTTTATTGCATAATAATTATCTTCGTACATTACTCCAAAGTCAGCTTTGCCTTCTTTAACAGAATAGTAAATGTCTTCTTGGGTTGGAACATATTCTATTTTAGTTCTTAAAAAATCAAACTCATTTAAATAAAGAATAGGTAAAATATGGGTTTCAAGATATATGGTAGTTACTGTAATAGTATCTTTTTCTTTTGTAGGATCATATCCTATAAGGATAAAATCATCATTATGATTTTTTAATTTTACGACAGGTATATAGCCTCTCTGATACAACCTAAAAGCAGTTATTGGGTTTGCATAATATAAATCGATATCCTCTTTACTTAAAGAAAGCCTTTCTTCAAAATAATCTTTAAATTTTATAAATTTGATTTTTTCATTTAATTTTTCTTCAAGTTCTTGAGAAAAATTCTCCCAAAATTTTAAACCCTCTTCTGTTTCAACATCATGCGGACAAATTGCAAAAGTTAACAAATCAAACTCCTTTAATTAGTTTATAAAGCCACCAAGCTACAATGAATAGCCCCCAAAAAATTAAGACAAAAACTAACGTAAACTTTAATGTTTTGAAAAATAGAGCTATTACCATAAAGATAGTATAAGGCAAAGCTACAAGCAACATTAAAAATAAAACAGCCAGTATAAAAACTACAGTTAAAGCTATAGCTTTTTGTTTATTCATAAATTTTTATTGGATTATAGAGAGTATCTCTTTCTACAGGTATTTTATCGGCTTCTTTTATTAGCTTGATAAGTCTTTCTTTTTGCTGCTGAGTTGGCGATTTTGCTCCTGCAAAATGGGCTATTTTTTCTTCCATAACAGTCCCGTCCATATCATCAGCACCAAAATTTAAAGCTATCTGGGCTATTTTTTCGCCAAGCATTACCCAGTAAGATTTTATGTGAGGAACATTATCAAGTAAAAGTCTTGAAACTGCTATAGTTTTCAAATCGTCTATTCCTGAAGTGTGTTCAGTTTTCCCAAGGTCATTATTCTCTGGCTGAAAAGCAAGAGGTATAAAACAGGTAAATCCTCCTGTTTCGTCTTGAGCTTCTCTTATTTTTAAAATATGGTCAACCCTTTCCTCTATTGTTTCAACATGTCCATAAAGCATAGTAGTTGTAGATTTTAACCCGAGTTTATGGGCTGTTTTATGTATTTCAAGATATTTTTTCCATCCTATCTTTTCAGGGGCTATTATTCTTCTTACTCTTGGTGAAAATATTTCAGCTCCGCCTCCTGGAAGACTTCCAAGGCCTGCTTCTTTTAATGCAGTAAGTGTTTCTTCATAAGAAAGTTTTGAAAGATTTGAAAGATAGTCTATCTCAACAGCAGTAAAAGCTTTTATATGAAGCTGAGGAAAATTTTCTTTTAATGTTTTTACTATGTTTAGATAATCTTCAAATTTCCAATCTGGATGTAGCCCTCCTACTATGTGAACTTCTGATGCTCCCTGTGAAACTGCGTATTTTGCTTTTTCAATTATTTCATCCATTGTCATTTCATAAGCTTTTGGGTCATTTTTATCAATTGTAGCAAAAGCGCAGAATTTACAATCTAAAGTACATATATTTGTAGGATTTATCTGCCTGTTTATAACAAAATAAACATATTTCCCGCTTTTTTCTTCTTTTTTAAGATTTGCAAGTGTTCCAAGAGTAAGTAAATCATTTGTATTAAAAAGTTTTACTCCATCTTCGAAGGAAAGTCTTTCTCCATTTAGAACTTTATCTATAATAGGATATAAATTTTTGTCAGTACAAAAATCAATCAAATCTTTCTCTATTTTCAATTCTCTACCTCTTTAAGACTACTTTTATAGTTCATAAAAAAATTGTATCATTTTAATTATGAAAAGATTAACGATGATATTAATATTACTTTTTATTGGAGTTTCAATGGCTAAAGAGATTGAAATAAAAACCGATGATGGTTTTATCCTTAAAGGATTTTTAGACTATCCTACTGTTAAAAAAGAAAAATATCCTGTTATTGTTTTTGCACATCAATTTGGGACAACCCATAGAATCTGGTCTGAATTTGCAAAAGAGTGTAGAGATAGAGGTTATGCCACCCTGTTAATAGATTTAAGAGGACACGGTCTTTCTATTTATCAAAATGGAAAAGAAAATAAAATAGTTTTTCCAAAAAATGAAAATTTTTCACTAATTGATTTAATAGCATCTTTCAAAAAAAGTGCTGTAAAAGTGAATTTTAAGAAAATCCCTGACGATATTTCTTTATGGATAGATTACCTACTGGATAATGAAAAAATAGATCCAGATAATGTTTACCTCATAGGTGCTTCGCTTGGAGCAATATCAATAATTCCTGTCGTTCTTACACAAGATATAAAAGCTTTAGTTTCCATTTCTCCTGGATCACCTGCTATAATGGGAGAAGAAAAGGTAAAGCTTGCCTTGACTTCTTATGAAAATCCAATACTTTTTATTGCATCAAATGAAGACCCAATAGGAAGTGGAAAGGTAGTTTTGAAACTTTTAAAAGAAAGTATAAATGGTCAGGTAATACTTTTAAAAGGAAAAGGTCACGGAGTAATACTTCTTGATAAAGTAAAAAGCTATATATTCACTTTCTTAGAAGAAAATAAATGAAAAAACTTGCAGTAAAAAATCAAGAAAACTTAAAGGATTTTATTGCAAAAAATCTGAAAATATCAAAAAGTAAAGCTAAGGCACTTATAGATTCTAAAAATGTTCTTGTTAATGGAAATAGAGTCTGGATAGCCACCCATACCTTAAATAAAGGTGATATTGTAGAAATACTTGAAAGCAAACCTGTAGAAAACAAAAACATAACTATTTCCCAAAAGGATATAATATATGAAGATAATTTTATAATAGCCGTAAATAAACCTGCATTTTTAATATCAGAAAGTAAGAAAAACTCTGTAGAAGACCAGCTAAAGAAAATAAAAGGAAAAAATATAAAAGCAATTCACAGGCTTGATAAAGAAACATCTGGTGTATTACTTTTTGCAAAATCTTATTCAATTTTTGAAAAATTTAAGAAACTCTGGGAAGATAAAAACGTAAAAAAAATATACAGAGCAGTTTCGCACGGAAAAGCTTATTTTAAAAATAAAATAATAAATTTCAATATAGACGGCAAATATGCAAAATCGGAAGTAAAAACATTAAAGACTACTAATAATTATTCATATTTTGAAGTAGACATCAAAACAGGAAGAAAACATCAAATAAGGATACATCTCTCAAAAATAGGACATCCAATTGTTGGTGATAAAGATTACGGTAAAAAATTTATAGACGATCCTATTGCAAAAATTGTAAATAGACAGTTACTTCATGCTTATTCTATAGCCTTTTTTCATCCATATTTAAAGAAAAAAGTTATAATAAATGCTCCTATTCCATCAGATTTTAAAAATTTTTTAAAAAAGGTAAATTTACATAAATGAAACTTTTAGATAGATATATTTTAAAAAAGCTTTTTACAATATTTTTTATTGTAATTCCGGCTTTTGCTTTTATATCTGTTTTAATTCAGATAATTGAAAAGATTAAAAATATCAAAGTTTTTGAACCTTTAAATTTTTTAATTTATCTTGCAACATCACTCCCAGAAAAACTTTATTACGTTATACCTATTGCTGCAGTTATTTCTTTTTTTATTGTATACAGGGAACTTATAGTTTCACGAAAAGTTTACCCAATTTTTCTAAATGGAATTTCACTAAAATATCTTATTATTCCGGCAGTTTTATTTTCAACGGCTGTTTTTATTATACAAGTTGTTAATAACCTTATAATAATGCCTAAATCAAAGGAACTTTCAATGAAGTATTACAAAACCCTTAAAGGAGGTAAGTTAAAAAGTGAAGAAGATAAGTATATTTTCATATCCAATCAATGGATAAAAATTGACAATTTTACATTTGCCTATTTTGGATTTCTTGATCTAAATAACTACATAGGAAGAAATTTTATATACTTGAAACTTGATAATAAAGACTTTTATCCATTATTTAGAATTGAAGCAGAAAAAGTTTCTATAAAGAAAGGAAAACTTAAACTTTTTAACGGTAGAATTGTTTCACTTGCAGATGTTATAAACTTTGATTATTCAAAATTTGACAAACTAGATTATCCTGTAAAAATTGATACTGAGAACTTAAAAAAATTAGTTAAAATTAAAAAACCTGTATCTATATTACAGTTTTATGAAAAAGCTGTAATTGCTGATAGATTTGGATACCCTTCTGGATATTTTTGGAGCAGATTTTTTTCATATTTAACAACAATTTTTTCACCAATAGTATTAATTATTTTCATTTATCCATGGATATGGATAAAAAGAAGAGAAAAATACATTGTTATATTCGGTTCTATTTTGTTTTACTGGTATGCAGTTTCTGCAATTGCATCGCTTTCTGAAACAGGAGCTGTTCCTTATTTCTTACCTACTTTTGTAAATTTCATATATTTAGCTATAGGTTTAGTACTGCTTTTTAGAATTAAGTTTGTTGAGCTTTAGGATAAGATCCAAGTATTTTAAAATAAGGGGATTTTTGTTTCAGTTCTTCTAAAGCCTCTTTTACATTTTTATCTTCAATATGCCCTTCAATATCTGTAAAAAATATATAGTCCCACGCACCTTTTTTTGACGGTCTTGACTCAATTTTAGTCATATTTATTTTTCTTCTGTATAAAGGTTCCAAAGTTTTATACAAAGCTCCAACTTCATTTTTAACTGAAAAAATAAATGTTGTTTTATCATTTCCTGTAGGCTGTGGTATTTTATCTTCATTTCCTATAATTAAAAATCTCGTAAAGTTGTGAAGGTGTTTATCAATTTTTCTCTCTATTATATGAAGACCGTAAATATCTGCTGCTGCTTCACTTGCTATTGCAACAGCTTCAAAATCATCCTTTGCCATTTCAGCTGCCTTTGCTGTACTTTCAACTTCAATAAGCTGTGCATCAGGTAAATTTTTGTGGAGCCAGTCTCTACATTCTGCCAGAGCATGTCTGTGAGAATAAACCCTTTCCACTTCGTTTAAATTAGGATTTATCCCCATTAGATGAAGAGAAATTTCAAGAATAATTTCTCCTGTTATGTAAAGAGGATAATCTATAAGCATATCAAGGGTATAATTAACAACTCCTTCAATTGTATTTTCAACAGGTACAACTCCAAAATCAACTTTTTCTTTTACTATTTCTTCAAAAACATCCTTTATTGTAGAAACCGGGATATGCTCAACAGCCTGACCAAAATACTGGATACTAGCCTGATGTGTGAAGGTAGCACGGGGACCTAGATAAGCAACTTTTATATTCTCTTCTGTTGATCTACAAGCAGATATTATTTCTCTAAATACAGGTTTAATAGCATCAGTTGGAAACTCCCCGTACTGCTCATTTAATCTTTGAAGCCTTTCAAAAATTTCTTGTTCTCTACTTGGAACGTATATCGGCAGGTTGTACTGCTTTTTTATATGTCCAACTTCTTTTGCGAGCTTTGCCCTTTCATTTAAAAGTTTAACTATAGTTTCATCTATTTCATCTATTTTTTTCCTAAGCTGTGAAAGTTTTTCCTTTGCTTCCAATGGTATATTACTGCTCATCCCTTTTTCCTTTTGAGTTAATCTGAATACTATTATAAAATATTTTAAAACCTAAAGCTGATAAGAGGCCACATTGATAAAAGATTATAAAGTAGAAATAACTGAAAATAGATTTATTTCTGGAATAACATGGCTTTTAAAATTTAAAAACAAAGAAATTGCTGAAAAAGCAAAACCAGCCCACTTTGTTATGGTTAGACCTACATCTGAACATCAGTATGATCCTATGATGAGAAGAGCTTTTGCAATAGCAGATGTGGTAGATGATGAAATATGGATTTATTACGATGTTTATGGAAGAGGAACAAAAACATTAACTGAGAAAAAAGTTGGAGATGAGATAGAAGTCCTTGCTCCTTTAGGAAAGAATTTGTTTCCTGAAAATTTTGATTATTATCTTTTAGTTGGCGGTGGTATTGGTTTTGCCGGACTTTCATATTTAATGAAAAAATTAAGAGAAAAAAATAAACCTTTTAAAGCTATATATGGAGTAAGAAGAAAAGAACAGCTGTCAATGCTTGACTGGATAAAAGAAAACGATTTCGAAAATAATGTAATTATTTACACAGAAGATGGAAGTTACGGAAAAAAAGGACTTGTTACAAGAGATTTAAAAGAGCTCGCTCTTGAGAATGAAAATACCGCAATTTTTACCTGTGGGCCTCACGGAATGATGAAAGCAGTTGATAAAATTGCAAAAGAAATAAAAGTTCCTTGTTATGCTTCTTTAGAAAGTAAAATGGCGTGCGGATTTGGTATTTGTATAGGATGCGTAATTAAAGATGTGGAAAAAGATTCTTACGTAAGGGTTTGTTACGAAGGGCCTGTTTTTGACACTTACAAAATAGAGCTTTAATCTTCCTCCTTAAATAACCATCTTAGTAAAATAGGTGGAAGCAAGGTAGTTATAATTATTACAAAAACTAAAACAGCATAAATATCTGCCTTTAAAATACCAGAAGTTCTGCCAAGTTCTGCAAATATTAATCCAACTTCTCCTCTTGGAACCATAGCAGTACCTATTATAATTCTTTTAAGAACTGAAATTTTTGTTATTAAAAATGAACCAATTATTTTTCCAACAACTGCAATTAATAAAAGTAAAAATCCTGTTATCCATAAAGTAGAAGAAGTTAAATCAATTACATTTAAATCTATTGATATTCCAACAAGTACAAAAAATATTGGAACAAATATATTTGAGATTGGTTTTAAATAAGATTCTATTTTATTAAGGAAATCAGGGTCTGTTTGAAATGCAATACCAAAAGGTAGGAAAAATCTTCTAGATAATGCTATACCTGCCGTAAAAGCACCAAGTATTTCTGGAGCATTGAAAAAATGTGAAATATAAGCAAAGATAAGTATTAAGCTAATAATTGTAGTTACAACAAAACCATCAGACCGGGAAAATTTTTTGTCGTAAAGGTATATAACTTTTGATAAAAATTTTGCCAAAACTGGAGCAAGTGCAAAAAATACAGCTATTAAAAATAAAATTCTAAGCAGATTGTATATATTTACTTCACCTGTTATAACAAAATCATAAATTGTGATTAACAAAATAACCCCAAGAATATCATCAACAACAGCAGCACCAAGAACTATCTGGGCAACTCCAGTCCTATGTTTACCAATATCTTTTAACGCCCTTATTGTTATACCAATACTTGTAGCAGTTAATGCCCCTCCTATAAAAAGAGAAACAACAATAGGAAGATTAAATACATAATAGCTAACTGCTGCTCCTAAAACAAAAGGGAAAAAAGCTCCTGCAACAGCTACAATAAAAGCTTTCAATCCAGCCTTTTTTAATTTATACATATCAGTTTCAAGACCAACTTCAAAAAGAAGAAGAATAATACCTATTTCAGCAAGTATTTTTAGAATAAAATTTGTTTCAACAATACCAAGAAAACTCGGTCCGATAATAAGCCCAGCAAAAACCTCACCAATTACAGTAGGAAGTTTTAAATAAGCAAATATTTCTCCAAAGATTTTGGCTGAAAGTAAAATTACTGCAAGTATAAGAAAAAAATCATGAACTGGTATCTGAGCTTCCATTATCTATTTCATTTTGTCTTTTTTGAAATTCTTCAAGGGTTTTTTGGAAATCTTTAAGGTCTTTAAATTCGTTATAAACTGATTTGAATCTAATATAGGTAATAATATCTATATTTTTTAGATGCTGTTGAACTAAATCTCCTATTTCTGTAGATTCTACAAGAAGTTTTCCTTCATCTATTAAAAATCTTTCTATATCTTCTGCTATATCTTCCGCCTGTTTTTGAGAAACAGGTCTATTTTTGGCAGCAAGCATTATACCTCTAATAATTTTATTTTTTTCGAAAGGTTGTGTTTCTCCGCTTTTTTTCTTAACTATTATTTTTTCTTCTTCTAGTCTTTCATAGGTTGTAAAACGGGTTCCACATTCTACACATTCCCTTCTTCTTCTAATAACAGTTGCATCTTTTGACTGTCTTGTGTCTATCACTTTATCGTGAAGTGAGCCACATTTTGGACATTTCATAATTTACTCCTTTTCTGTATAGCCTAAACCGTAATAAATAAATTCTCCTTTTATTTTGTTGTCCTTATCAAGGAAAAATTTAACCATCGCATCTGTATAGGCTTTTTTATCTTTATCAGGATAAATAAAATACTCTAAAATTGCCTCGGCCCCACCTATTTTTTGTTTAATCCAGAGTCCTGCAGGTTTTATCTGAATATTAGGAAAAAGTAAAAATATTGTTTTTAGATAATCTTCTATTTCTTCCTTTCCTTTTACAAAAAGTTCTTTTTTATCTGGCATAAGTTCTTTTATTTTTGGGTCATAAATTTCTGCATCTTCTGTATAGTTTTGAACTATCTTTTCAATGTTATGATCATTCCATCCTTCTATCCAGGTATCAACAGCTATCTGTATAGGATTTTTTTCCATTATGTTAACTCCTTAAATGTTTTTTCTACAGCTTCTAAAGTTTTATTTAAATCTTCTTCGCTGTGCGCTGTGCTTAAAAATGATGCTTCAAACTGGGAAGGTGCAAGATAAACTCCTTTTTCTATCATCTTCCAGAAAAATTTATTGAACATTTCCAAATCACTGCTTTTTGCATCCTGAAAGTTTTTAACTTCTTTATCTGTAAAGAACATAGTTATCATTGAACCTACTCTATTTACTGTGGCTTTAATATTATATTTATTTATAAGGTCTTTTAAGCCTTTTTCAAGTATTTCACCTTTTTTATCAAGTTCAGGATAAGGATTTTTTTCTTTTAGAATTTGAAGTTGTCTTAATCCCGCTGCCATGGCAAGTGGATTTCCTGAAAGTGTTCCTGCTTGATAAACAGGTCCTTCAGGTGCAACATGTTTCATAATTTCAGCTTTTCCGCCGTAAGCTCCAACAGGAAGACCTGCCCCTATAACTTTTCCTAAGGTTGTAAGGTCCGGGTCTATCCCATAAAGCTCCTGTGCACCTCCAAGGGCAAGTCGAAAGCCAGTCATAACCTCATCCCATATTAAAAGTGAACCATATTCTTTTGTTATTTCTCTTAATCTCTGGTGATACTCTTTAGATGGAGCAACTACTCCCATATTTCCGGCAACAGGTTCAATAATTACGCAGGCAATGTCATCACCATGTTTTCTGAAAGCTTCTTCAACTGCTTCTATGTCGTTATATGGAAGGACTATTGTTAAGCTTGCAAGTTCTTCGGGTATTCCTGGAGTTCCTGGTATTCCAAGAGTTGCGACTCCTGATCCTGCTGAAACAAGCAGGCTATCTCCATGTCCGTGATAACAGCCGTCAAATTTAACAATTTTCTTTCTTCCTGTATATCCTCTTGCAAGCCTTATTGCAGACATTGTTGCTTCTGTGCCTGAGTTTACAAATCTTATCATTTCAATTGAAGGGACAGCTTCAACAACAGCCTTTGCCATTTCAACTTCAAGCTCTGTTGGTGCTCCAAAGCTTGTCCCGTAATTTGACACCTGCTTTATTGCATTTATAATTTGATCGTTTGCATGCCCAAGAATTAAAGGTCCCCACGACAGTACGTAATCTATATACTCATTTCCATCAACATCCCAAACTCTACTTCCTTTTCCTCTTTCTATAAAGATAGGCGTCCCGCCCAAAGCTTTAAACGCTCTAACAGGTGAGTTTACACCGCCTACTAAATATTTTTGTGCTTCTTCAAACAGCTTTTTAGATTTCTCAAACCCCATACTAATCTCCTGAAATATAGTAATTATAAAAATTATATCAGATTTGAATATTAGAATATTAATCGTAGATGTTTTCAGGCTGTCCTTTTGGGCGGGTTTTCCATCTTTTATGAACCCAGAAATACTGGTCTGGATGTTTTTTTACTGCTTCTTCTATTTTTTTTGTGTATGCCTGAGTTAACTCCTTTAGATCTTTTTCATAGTTTCCTGTTGGAGTAAAATCAATCTTTTCTATTTCACACAAATATTTTTTTGTTTCATAATCAAAATAGGAAAATCCAAAAAGGACCTCTTTGTTATATTTTAATGCAAGTTTTGCCGGAAAGGTTACAGTAGAAGCCTCAAGACCAAAAAAATCAACAAATATTCCTCTATGGGCTAAAGCATTCTGATCTGCTAAAAATGTTATAACTTTCCCTTCTTTTAGTGCCTTTATAAAATCCTTTAGAGGTTGATCGTGAAATATTATCTTTATACCTGAAGACTGCCTGATATTTGTAATTAAATCATTTAATTTTTTATTTTTTAATCTATAAGCAAGATCAACTATACCTTCAACGTTATATGCAAGACCAGCTCCACCAAGTTCCCAGTTTCCAATATGGGCAGATATAAGAATTTTACCTTCTTTTCTATCTTGAAGAAGTTCTTTACCTTTTTTTATTTCAAAAATTTCATTTATGTAGCCTGACTTTACATAATCAGGTATTTTAGGAAATTCTGTTAAAACTTTCCCAATATTTTGAAGTGATTTTTTCCCAATTTCTAATTTCCATTCTCTGGACTTTTCAGGAAAGGCAATGTCAAGATTCCTAAGAATAACTTCTTTCCGATAGCCTAAATACCAAAAAAGAGAGCCTATAAGCTCTCCTGTTTTTAAATTTATATTTCTGGGCAGTGTCTTAGTAAAAGAAAAAAAAGCTTTAGCAAGCAAATAGGACATTAAATTTCACCTAGCTTTTGCAGCTCCTTTACAGCTTTTTCAAACATTTCTTTATCTGTTGGATAAGAAAGTGTTTTTTCAACTTCCTCAATTGGAAGGAATTTAGCTTCATCAATTTCTTCTTTCTGAGGAACTATTTCTCCTCCAACATATCTCATTAGGTAATAATATACAAATTTATGGATTCTTACTGAACCTGAGCTGTACCAGTAATCAACTTCTCCAAGATAGGTAATAATCTCTGCATCTACTCCAGTTTCTTCTTTCACCTCTCTTAGAGCTGCTTTGTCTTTAGGTTCTCCTTTTTCAATATTACCTTTTGGAAAACTCCATCTGTTTTTTACTCTGATAAGTAAAATTTCTACTTTTCCTTCTTCATTTTTTCTGTAAACTATTCCACCAGCCGAAAATTCCCATTCAGTTTTTGTCATTTACTTACCTCACATATGTATTATTACGAACAAAGTTAAAATTATACTGCCGATAATATTTAAAAAGAAACCTAATTTTACCATTTTTGAAATTTTTATCAACCCACTGCCATAAATTATGGCATTAGGAGGAGTTGCTATTGGAAGCATAAAAGCAAAACTTGCAGCAATTATTATAGCAATAATCGGGTAGAATATGTCAATATTCATAGCCTGAAGTGTCCCAATCATTATTGGAACAAATGTTATAGCAGTAGCAGTGTTTGAGCTTATTTCTGTCAAAAATACCATAGAAAGTATAACAATAAAAATAAATAACAATGCAAAGTTAGGATCAATCAATGATGCAATTTGCGTTCCAATATATTTTGCAAGGCCTGTACTAACAATAATTTTACCAAGGGCTATACCACCTGCAAATAAAAGCACTGTATCCCAGTCTATCTGTTTTAGATCTTCTGTATCAAGGGTGGATTTTCCTTTTTCAACAGGCAGTAAAAACAGCAAAATTGCAGCAAGTACTGCAACTATTCCTTCTGGAAAATGGGATTTTAAAAAAGTATAAGCAGTTTTATTCCCTAAAAGATTTGCTATTCCTGGAAGTATCCATAAGATAACAGCTAAAGAAAATACAATTAAAGTATTCTTTTCCCCTTTGGAAAGTTTTTTTAGTTTTTTCTTTTCTTCAAGTATTATCTGCTTAACCTGACTGTAGTCAAACTTAAAATTTCTAATATGAAACCTTATATACAGCAGTAAAATAATAAACATTGCAAATGATACAGGTGATACAATTAAAAACCACTGTAAGAAATCTATTTTATATCCTGCTTCTTCTAAAAATCCAACACCAACTAAATTAGTAGGAGTTCCAATAAGAGTTGCCGTTCCACCTATTGATGCTGTATAAGCTATGGCAATTAAAAGATAAACACCAAACTCTTTTGAGTTCTTTATTTTATTATGTGTAAACAAAGTTATTATCCCAATAGCAAGAGGTAGAAGCATGGCCGTTGTTGCCGTGTTGCTTATCCACATTGAAAGAAAAAACGCAATCAAAGTAAAGCCAACTAAAACTCTGAAAGGTGACTTTAAAAATACATCTTTAGATAAAAGATTTAATGCTATTCTCTCATCAAGACCATATTTTGTCATTGACTGGGCTATTAAGAAACTTCCAATAAATAAAAGAATAACAGGATGTCCCATACTTAAAAATGCTTTTTTGGCAGAAATTATCCCAAATACTACTGCAAGAGAAACACCTAAAAACGCTGTTATTCCAAGGGGAAGTACTTCAAGAAGCCAGAAAACCATACAAAAAACCATTATGGAAAGGATAATTTTGCCATCTGTGTTTAAAGATAGTGGCAGTAAGAAGGTTAAAATAGCTAGTGTAGGTGCTAAAAATAATCCTATTTTCTTTTTTTCTTGCTGGAGTTTTTTAAAGCTATCCATTAATATATCCTTACTCCTGTTTCCTTTGCCTCTTTAGATATAAAATCTGTGCTGTCAAAAGGCTTTATTACCAAATCTACTTTTTGTTCTCCTATTTTTTTATCAAGCTGGACTAAAAAATCAAGTTTTTTATCCAAAATGTCTTTATATTCTTTTACTTCCAAGTATATATCTATATCTCCACCTTTTGCCTTCGGGTTTACCCTTGAGCCAAAAATCCAGACTTTAGCTTCATCTCCAAAATATTTTTTAGCAAGTTCTATAATAGTTTTTATCACTTCTTCAGGAAGTCTAATATTTTTAAATGTTCCTTGCATTTAAGAATTCCTTAATTTTTAAAATTATATTTTTAATTGTTTCAACTTCTACTAAAGCTTTTTTAACAGCCTCTATTTTTAAATCTGTTTCCCAAGGATATATATGGACAAACTCATTTCTTAATTTTCTTATTTTATTCCAGCTTTCTGCATTTTCTAAAAATCTATACTTTTCAAGGGTATTTAAAATGTCTATAAATGAAACTTCTGTATAACTTTTTCCTGTCAAAATTTCAAAAAATAAAGGAAATAATTTCTCTCCAACTGCACTTTGAAGTTTTATAAATCTAAAAATAAACGCATCTAAAAGGATTATAGTTTCATAATCTAATAAATCTTTTTTATCTAAATTTAAACTTTCTATTTTTTCTTTTTCATACTCTAATGTGTTTAGATGTTTATCTATCTCTTCAAGAATTAATTTAATCTTCTTCATCTTCTACTCTGATAATTACAGTCTTTGCACCTGTTAGATTATTATCTTCAATCTCTTTAACTGCCTTTTGAAGATTATTTTCTGATGCTGTATGGGTTAATATCACAAGAGGAACAAGCTTTTCACTTATTTTTTCATATTTCTCTATAACTTTTTCTTTCTGCAGAACAGCTGCAATGCTTATGTCATATTTTGCAAAAATAGCTGCAACTTTTGAAAGAATACCTGTAATATCAGGTACAGTAAATCTTACATAGTATCTTGTGTAAAAATCGCTTACTTTAGTTAAATTTAAATCTTTATGTTCCCAGTTCATTGAGGTAATTTCAATTTCCCGTCCAACTCCAAGGGATATACTTTTCGCAATATCTACAACGTCGCTAACAACTGCACTTGCCGTTGGTAAACTTCCAGCCCCTCTTCCGTAAAACATTGTTTCTCCAACACTGTCCCCTTCAACCATTACTGCGTTAAACACCCCATCTACCTTTGCAAGCTGGTGGTCTGAAGGTAAAAATGTAGGATGGACTCTAACTTCAACCTCACCGTTATGGGATTTTGCTATTGCAAGAAGTTTCAACGTGTATCCAAGTTCTTTTGCAAGTTCTATATCCATCAAATTAATATCTTCAATTCCTTCTATGTGAACCTTTGAAAAATCCAAAAATCCACCGTAAGACAAAGAAGCAAGTATTGCTATTTTATGGGCTGCATCCGTTCCATTTATATCAAGTGTTGGGTCGGCCTCTGCATATCCAAGTTCTTTAGCTTCTTCAAGAGCTGTTTTAAAGTCTTTTCCTTCTTTAAACATTGAAGTTAGAATGTAATTCGTTGTTCCGTTTAGGATTCCATATATTTTATTAATTTTATTTCCAACAAGTCCTTCCCTTAATGCTCTTATAATAGGTATCCCACCTGCAACAGCTGCCTCATACCCTATTCTTATATTTTTCTCTTCAGCTTTTAGGAATATATCTTTTCCTTTTTCTGCAAGAAGTGCCTTGTTTGCAGTTACTATATGTTTTCCTTTTTCTATAGCTTTTAATGCAAGCTCATAGGGAAAATCTATGCCGCCAGTTAGCTCAATAATTATTTTTATATCTTTATCATTTAAAATTTCATCTAAAGAATTTGCCTTTTGATTTTCTTTTAAAGGAAATTCAAATTTTTTATTCCAGTTCCTTGTAAAAACTTTTTTTAGATTTATTTCAACCCCTGCTCTTTTTTTTAAAATCTCTTTTTTTTCTTCTAAAATTTTTGCAGTTCCATTTCCAACTACGCCGTATCCAACTATTGCAACATCTACTTTCAAGCCAACCTCCTTTAATCAACTTTATGAAAAGTTAAATGGCATATTTTCATGTCTTTAAAAATTCTTACAGGAAAATCGTTTGTATTATAGAGTATAAATGTTATATTTCCTTCAAACCCTGCATCAATCATTCCTGCATTAATAAGATGAAGACCCATTTGTGAAAGTCTAAGTTTTGGAGATATTGATACTGCTATAGAAGGGTCTGTTTTTATGTACTCATTTGACTGGGCTATAAAAATTTTGTTTTTTTCTATTACCATTCCTGAATCAGTTATTCTATCCTTTTCTAAAACATTAAAGTAAGGATTTTTTAAATCAAGCATTTCAACTGGGTACAAAATTTCTTCTGAATACCTGTAAAAGTTTTCAGAAAGGGTTAAATCAACAAAAATACCATTTAATTGATACTCTAAATCAAAGGGCTCAATTTCTATGAGCCCATTTTCTAAACTTTCCTTTATTTTATTTTCACTTAAAATCAATATTACTCTCCTTTTGCAAGTCTTAAAACTTCATTTACGAGTTTTTCAATACCTTCTGCAACGTCTTTTATTGTTTTTCCTTCCATGTATGCAGGCGTTGAAACAATTTTATTTTCTTCGTCAACTAAAGCCTCAGAAACTGGGCACACCAAATGCTGTTGTCCCATTGCTTCTATAGCTTTTGCCACTTCTTCATCACTACCAATTGTAAGTTTTGCTTTTGCTTCTTTTAAAGCTGCTGCAACTATTACCGGAGAAATACATACTGCTCCAATTGGTTTTTTCTTTTCAAACATTTCAACAAGAAGTCTTTTAACTTCTGGAATCACATCAGCCTCTGCTCCTTTTTCTAAAAAGTTTGAGAAATTCTTTGCAACTCCATATCCACCTGGCATAATTAAAGCATCTATATCATCAGCAGAAACTTCATTTATATCCTTTATATTCCCTCTTGCTATTCTAGCAGCTTCAACTAAAACATTTCTTGTTTCATCAGTTTTCTCACCAGTGAGATGGTTAATAACTTCTTTTTGAGGAATATTTGGAGCCATGCAAACTATTTGAGCACCAGCTTTATCTAAAAAATATAATGTAAGTGTTGCTTCATGTATTTCAGCACCGTCAAAAACACCACATCCTGCAAGTAAAACTCCAACTTTCATGATACTACCCTCCTTCTTTAAAATTTATACAAACTATTGTAAACTAATTTATTGAATAATTTAAATGGAGGCAAGGTATGTACAAGCTTGAAATAGTGACACCTGAAGGAATAGTTTACAGCGACGAAGTATATCAGACAGTTGTAAACACAGCTGATGGTGAAATGGGAATACTTGAAAACCATATGCTTGTTTTGACTAATGTTATTCCTGGGAAAATTACAATAGAAAAAGAAGGACAGGAGCCTATTGAATATGCATCAACTTACGGTGTAATAGATGTTGTAGGAGATAAAGTAATAATTCTCGCCGAAGAAATATATGAAATAGATAAGATTGACGGTGAAAAGGAAACAAAACTTTTAGAAGAAGCTGAAATGAAACTTGAAACTGAAGAACTTTCAGAAGAAGAAAGAGAAAGATATGAAAAACAAAAGTTTAGAGCAGAAACTTTATTAAGAATATTAGAAGAAGCAAAACATAAAGTTGGATAATCCAAAACCTTCCCCTTTTATTCGGGGGAAGATCCATTTATTTCAACCTGAAAAAGGTTACCGCTTCAACATCGATTCAGTCCTTCTTGCAAGTTTTGTCAATGTAAAAGAAAAAGGTAAATTAATTGATCTTGGAACAGGATCTGGGATTTTAATCCTTCTTTTAAATCTTAAATATAAAAACATAGATTACTGGGCTTTAGAAGTACAGGATGAGCTTTATGATATTGCTAAAAAAAATTTTGAATTAAATAGCGTTAAAGTTAATCTAATCAAAGAAAATGTAAAAAACATAAAAAAAATATTCAAACCAAATAGCTTTGACTATGTAATTACAAATCCACCTTATTTTAAAGAGTATAAAGGAGAAAATTTAAGTATAAAAATAGCAAGAAGTGAATATCTCGCATCTATTGATGATTTTATAAAAGCAGGTAAGTATCTTTTAAAAGACAAAGGTAAGTTTTTTCTTGTATTTCCGTCTTCTAGATTGTCAGAAATAACCTATAAAATAAAAAAAGAGAATTTACAGCCAAAAAGATGGAGATTTATCCATTCATCATTAAAAGAAAAAGCAAGTCATTTTTTAGTTGAGGCTGTAAAAAATGCAAAAGAAGGTGGAGAAATAGTAGAAAACCCATTAATTATTTACACTGATCCTAAAAAAAGGAAATATACAGACGAAATTAAATATATCCTAGAAAAATTTTGCTGATAATGTTGACAAAATAAAGTACAAATTATAACCTTATTAGATAATAAGATGGGAGGAATAAAATGAATATAGCATTAATAACCTATGATGAAAAAATAAAAAATGAACTCGTGAATAAACTAGCTGGAAATTATGTAAAAACCTATGTGGACAGTATATCAATGCTTAAAGATTTAGATGAATTTAATCCAAGTATAATTATATATGATGCTTCTGCAGGAGATTTTGCTTTTGATGATTTAAAATTCTTAATTTCACGGGATAAAGTAAAAGGTAAAAAATTTAAAGTGCTTTACTCAAAGTTAAACCCTTTGAATGAGGATAATTTTGCAGGAGAAAATTTAGAATTTTATGTAAAAGAAGATGATATAGATAGATTAGCAGACGAAATTTTGAAAGAAGAAAGCAGTTTTACAGAGGAAGTTCCTGAGTTTGAAGAACCTACTTCTTCTTTTTCACCAGAAGATATAGAAACCTTTTATCAAACAAATGAAACTTCTGAAGAAATCCCCGAGTTTGAGGAAATGTTCTCAAATACTCCAGAAAGTGAAGTAGAAGAACTTCAACAACCACAAACTTTAGAAGAGTTTCAAATGGAACCTGAAATTGAAATTCCTGAAATGCCACCTGAAATAAAACAAGAAGAGCCTGTTTTTGAAGCTGTGGAAGAGGAAAAGCCATCAACATCCACAATAAATATATCTTTTGACCTAGATGATATAAAGAAAGGAATTGTTATGGTTGCTGTTGATAAACTTGTTGAGAATATAAAAAATGAGCCAGAAATAAAAGAACTAACTGATAATATTGCAAGAGATTTTGTAGATAGAATAGAAGAAGAACTAGAAAGCTTAAAAGAAGAAATCAAAAAAGAGGTTAGAGAAAACATATTTTCAAAGCTTGAGGAAGAAATAACAAATATTTTAAAACAAGATTTAAAAAATTATATTGCTGAAATAACTTCAAAAATAGTAAAAGAAAAATTAGATCAGATATTTAATAAATAATTTACCGCTTTCTTAGAAATACGAAAGATATAAAAGCAAGTATAAGGGAAGATAAAAGCAAGAATATATGTACCATAGTTGATGAAAGCAGGGCTGTATCTTTATCTGCTCCAAGTAGTATTAAAAGTCCTGCAAATCCACCTTCATAAGTTCCTATTCCTGCAATTCCGTGAATTGGTAAAACAGTTGTAAGGTCGCCAGCAGATGATGCAAGAAAAAGCTCAGATAAGGAAAGATTAAGGGATTCAGGTAAAACAAAAAGAAACCCTGTAAACTTAAAAATTAAAGTAAAAACTGAAAGTAAATATAAAGTTAAAATATTTTTAATACTAAGTTTAGTTTTAGAAAATTCGTTAAATTTTTTTATTTTTAAAGATGTTGCCAGTCTAAAAAATGAAAATATAAAAAAAGGAAATAATAAAAGAGTAACAATAGATAAACCAATATATTGTTTATAAAGTAAAAAAGAAAAAACAAAAACTGCAATTAATGAAAAACCATCAAACAACCTGACTGTAATAAATGGAAGTAAACTTTCAGAAAAACTTAAATTTTCTTTTTTCAGCATATAAAAAAAAGATAGTTCTCCTGTCCTAAAAGGCATAAAAATATTAAAAACAGTATTGTAAACTGTAATTTTAAAAAGTTTCAAAAAATCTTTTATATGAAGAGTAATAAACCATCTAAATGCTCTTGTTATATAACTTAATGTATAAAAGAAAAAAGCTATTAATAAATCAAAAATAGAAAGCTGTTTAAAAAACTGTATAAGTTTATCAAATCCTATAACTTTATAAAAAAGATAAACAAATCCAGCCGAGATTAAAAAAGCAACAAATAGCTCAAAGATTTTAAGACTCTTTTTCAACTATTTCCTTTATAACGTAAGGTCTTTTATTTTGACTTTCATAATAAGTTCTTGTAATAAGCTCGGCTATTATTCCTGTAGAAATAAGCTGTATTCCAGTAAGGAAAAATAAAGTTCCAAATATTAAAAGTGGTCTATCACCTATATCCTGACCTGCGCAAAATTTCAAACAGGTAAGATATAAAAGGGTCAAGATTCCAACTAAAAGGAAAATTAAACCTGTTCCACCAAACACCCTAAGGGGTTTTGTTCTATAATCAAGCAAAAACTTTACTAAAAATAAATCCAGAATTACCTTAAATGTTCTTGAAATGCCGTATTTAGATTTTCCATAAAGCCTTGGATGGTGTTTAACGGGTATTTCAATAACTTTTGCTCCAAGAGGCTTCGCAAGAGCAGGTAAAAATCTGTGCATTTCACCGTAATAATCTAAATTTTTTGCTATTTCTGACCTATATGCTTTCAGCGAACATCCATAATCGTGAAGATTTACACCTGTTACTTTTGAAATAAGCCAGTTTGCAATTCTTGAAGGTAAAGTTCTACTTATAAATGCATCTTTCCTATCTTTTCTCCATCCACTAACTATGTCATAACCTTCTTCTATTTTTTCAAGAAGTTTTGGAATATCTTCAGGGTCATTTTGAAGATCTGCATCCATTGTTATTATCACTTCACCATTTGCAACATCAAAACCTGCAGACATTGCAGCAGTTTGACCGTAATTTCTCCTAAAGTTCACTCCGATAACATGAGGATCTTTTTCTGCAAGCTCTTTTATAATTTTCCACGATCCGTCAGTACTGCCGTCATTTACAAAAATTATTTCATAACTTTTACCAAGGTTATCTAGAACTTTCTTTAGTTTTTCGTATAAAATTGGAAGGTTTTCTTCCTCATTATAAACTGGAATAACAATTGATAAATCAACCTTTTTCTGTTTCACTTAACTTTACCCTTTTAAATTTAATTATTCCTTTAAATCCTATTGGTTTAAGATTTTTTTTATAAAATCTTGAGGCTTTTAAATAACTATCAAAATAGCCAATATAGACAATATAAAATATTGTACCATCAACATTTATCTTTTCAATTTTTGAAGTATAACCATAGAGTTTTAGCTTGGAACGAAGTTTAAGAGCCTCTTTTTTCGAAGAAAATGTTCCAAGATTTACGTAAAATCTTATTACCGTTTTTTCTTTTTTTTCAGGTTTTGTTTTCTTAACTATAATTTCTGACTCTTTACTTATATTTTTTGTGGATTTTTTATTACTTACTACTTCTTTTTTAATAGGTTCCCGCGGAATGTACTCTTTTTGATTTTTTGATATTCCTGGGAATATAATTATCTTTTCTTTTTCCTTTTCTTTTGTTTTTTCGGTAATATTACTTTCTTTTTCTATTATCACTTTTTTTTCTTCTTTTATAGCAACTTTTTTTATTTCAGGAGATTTTTTATGACTTTCTATTTTTGAAAGTAGTTTCTGAATTTCAATTTTTTTATTTAAATTTTCTTGAGAAAGAATCAAACCTTTTTTTAAATAATACTTGGCAAGCTTGAAATTGCCTTTTTTATAAAATATCAGACCTAGATTGTAATATATATCAGGTGATCCAAGACCTAATGATATAGCTTTTTCATATAACGTTTTTGCTTTATCGTACTCTTCTTGCTGCATATAATAGTTCCCAAGTTCTTCATAAGCAGGAAGGAAAAAATTATTATATGCAATCGCTTTTTTTAGAGATTCTTCATATTTTTCTAAATTTCCAAGTTTTAAATAAACAAGTGCAAGGTTATAGTAGGCTTTTTCTTTATTTTTATAATTTGGATTTTTTATAGCCTTTTTAAAATATTCCTCTGCAGAACCATAATCTTTTTTCTTAGCAAGTAAGATACCTAAGTTTACGTAACTTTCTGCTTTTTTAGGATTAGATTGAATAGCTTTGAGAAAGTACTCTTGAGCTTTATCTAGTTCTCCTACCTTAGTATAGGCTATTCCAAGAGCATTTAAAATATCAGGGTCGTGGGGCTTTATCGTATAAGCTTGATTTAAATTATAAATAGCTTCAGCCATATTACCACTATTTAAATAAGAAACTCCAACTTTAAAGTGGTATTGCGCTGTTTTTTCTAATTCCTCCTTTGAAACTTTTTTTGTCGCACAGCTAAAAAATTCAAATGCTAAAGCTGAAAAGATTAATAAAATTATTGCTTTTTTCATTTTATATTTAGATTCAACTCTTTAATTTTCTTATGTAAAGTATTTCTATGAATTCCAAGTAAAACTGCTGCTTTTGAAATATTTCCTTTAGTGATTTTCAATGCTTCCTCTATTAGTATTTTTTCAAATTCGTTAATAACATTATAGTATATATTTTTTTCATTATTTAATAATTTAAATTTAATTTCCTTTTTGAAAACTTCATAAATATTAAACTTATTATTTCTAGAAATATCTGGAGGAAGCAGATCTGGAGTTATAATTCTTTCTCTGTAAATAGAGATTAATTTACTTACAAGATTTTTAAGTTCTCTTATATTTCCTGGGAAATTATAATTTTTTAAAACTTCAATTGATTCTTCTGAAAATCCACCTTTTTTTAATCCTAATTTTTTCAACGTCTGCTTTGTGAAAAGTTTTACAAGCTCAGGTATATCTTCTTTCCTTTCTCTTAAAGGAGGCAGATTTATCTCAAATACAGAAAGTCTATAATAAAGATCCTCTCTAAAAAGACCTTTTTCAACGAGTTCTTTTAAATTTTCATTTGTTGCCGCTATTATTTTTACGTTAATTTTAACATTTTTTGCAGAGCCTAGAGGAGTTATCTCCTTTTCCTGTATTGCCCTAAGCAATTTTCCCTGAGCTTCATAAGGTAATTGATTAATTTCATCCAAGAATAATGTTCCACCATTTGCAAGCTCAAACTTTCCTTTTTTGGAAGATACAGCCCCTGTAAATGCTCCTTTTTCATATCCAAAAAGCTCACTTTCTATTAAATCAGCCGGTATAGCAGCACAGTTTATAGCTATAAAAGGTTTTTCAGAACGAGGGCTAAACTTATGAATTAAATTTGCTATAACTTCCTTACCTGTACCGCTTTCTCCAGTTATTAAAACAGGTTCATCTGTTGTGGAAGCTCTCCCCACAAGTTTAAAAACATTTGCCATTAGAGGACTTTTCCCTACTATTTCACTTGAAACGTTTAACTCACTGCTTGGAGTTTCTACTGTTTCTTTTATTTCTTTAACTATTTTTTTTATTTTATCTATATCAAAAGGTTTTGGAATGTAATCGTAAGCACCGAGTTTCATAGCTTCAATAAGGTATTTATAGTCGTTGTATCCAGATATCATTACTACAAATGGCTTTTCTTCAAAACTAGATATTTCTTTTAATATTTCTATACCATCGGTATCTTTTAAATTTATATCTAAAAATACAATGTCTGGCTTTATATCTTTGATAACGTTAACAGCGTTTTCTCCTTTTTCAAAGGTTTTAACATCTATATTTTCTTTCTTTAATATTTTTTTTATTACATTTAAAATTGTTCTCTCATCATCGAATACAACAGCCTTCATTTTTCACCTTTTATTGGAAGTAGTATTTCAAATGTGGCATTTCCTATGTATCTTAACAGTCCTTTATGGGCTTTTACTATTTTATACGAAATGGAAAGTCCCAGCCCCATGCCGTTTTTCTTTGTTGATGTTAGAGGATAAAAAAGTTTATCCTGCAGTTCTTTTGGTACACCTTTCCCACTGTCTTTTATTCTGATAAATATTTTATCTCCTTTTGGAGAGTAAACTTTATCCCAGGAAATTCCCGTTTGAACTTCTATCCATCCTTTTTCTTTTATAGCCTCTACTGCATTTCTTATTAAATTTGTTAAAACCCTTGTAATTTGCTCTTCATCAACATATATATCAGGTAAACTTGGATCAAAAATTTCTCTGAATTTTATATTTTTATACTGTGTTTTACAGTTTTTTACTATTTTTCTAATTATTTTGTGTATATTGTGCAGCTCTTTTTTTAACAAGATATCCCTTGATAAAAATGTTATCTCATTTATTAACCCTTCAAGTCTCTCTGATTCGTACAGAATATCATCTATAAGCTCTTTATCTTCAGGGTCTTCTTTTAAAAGCTGAGCACATGCCTTTATACCGCCTACAGGACCTTTCATCTCATGGAAAATTTCAGCAAGTATGCTGTTAACTGTAAATACTGAACCTTCCTTTTTCATTTTATCTTCAAGTTCAGTAAATCTTGTTATATCTCTTATAAGAACTGTATACAAATCTTTTCCAGTAATGGTTGAAATATCAATCAAATATTTACTACCATCAAGCTCCTTTAGTATACCTTTTACAGAGTAACCATTTTTTACAAATGGAATAGAAAGTGGGTACTTAACAAGTTGGGAAAATTTTGGAAGTCCTAAAAGTACTTTTAGTTCTTTAGCTGAAGAATTTAAATATTTTATATTTCCATCTTTATCTATTACAGATATAGGAAACTCTATGCTTTCAAGAATCTCTTTATGGTTAATCATATATAAAATAATATACTATTGAATAAAAAAGTAAAGGGGCAAAAGCCCCTATTGTTATTTATTATCTGGTGTTTCTATATTTAAAAACTCTGGGTTTTCTCCAACTTTTTCCTGAACATTTTGGGAAATTCTATATGCACAGAATGAAGGTCCGCACATTGAGCAGAATTTAGCAGATTTGTATCCCTCTTGCGGGAGAGTTTCATCATGATATTTTCTTGCTGTCTCTGGATCTATAGCAAGCTCAAACTGTTTTTCCCAGTCAAATTCGTATCTTGCTTTTGACATTGCATCATCCCATTCTTTTGCACCAGGTCTATGTCTTGCAAGGTCTGCTGCGTGAGCTGCTATTTTATATGCAATAAGCCCCTGTTTAACGTCTTCAGCATTTGGAAGACCTAAGTGTTCTTTAGGTGTTACGTAGCAAAGCATAGATGCTCCGTACCATCCTGCCATTGCAGCTCCAATTGCAGATGCAATATGGTCATATCCCGGAGCGATATCAGTTACTAATGGCCCAAGCACGTAGAAAGGTGCTTCGTGGCAAAGTTCCATTTCTTTTTTGATGTTCATTTCAATCTGATCCATAGGAACGTGGCCAGGACCTTCTATCATTACCTGAACACCGTGTTCCCATGCTTTTTTAGTAAGTTCTCCAAGTACTTTAAGCTCAGCAAACTGTGCTTCATCAGAAGCATCATTAATACATCCAGGTCTAAGCCCATCACCTAATGAGAAGGAAACGTCATATTTTTTGAATATTTGACAGATTTTATCAAAGTTTGTATAAAGTGGGTTTTGTTTTCCGTGGATTGTCATCCATTCAGCCATTATAGAACCGCCTCTTGAAACTATACCCATAAGCCTGTGGTTAACCATAGGCAGGAACTCTCTTAAAACACCTGCGTGGATTGTCATATAATCAACACCTTGCTGAGCCTGATGCTCAATCATATCTAAAATGTCCTGTTCTGTGAGGTTTTCTATTGTTCTAACTTCTTGAAGTGCCTGATAAATAGGAACTGTACCTATTGGAACAGGTGAGTTTTCGATAATAGCTTCTCTAATTTCATCAATATTTCCACCTGTTGATAAATCCATAACGGTGTCTGCACCGTATTTTAAGGCAATTCTTAACTTTTCAAGTTCTCCTTCCACATCAGAAACAACAGCAGAGTTTCCAATATTTGCATTAACTTTACATTTTGCAGCTATCCCAATAGCCATAGGCTCAAGTCTATAGTGGTTTATGTTTGCAGGAATTATCATTCTTCCTCTTGCAACCTCATCTCTAATAAGCTCTACAGGAAGTTGTTCTCTTTTAGCAACATATTCCATTTCAGGTGTTATAACACCCTCTCTTGCATAATCCATCTGAGTTTTGCCGTAAGTTGTACTTCTAGCAGTAGCGTATTTACTCATATCTAATACCTCCGATTAAAATTCTATATAAAATAAAAAAGCCACCTTTCTAAATAGGTAGAGTATACCTTTCTACCTGATTAGAAAGATGGCCGTCCAGCAGCCCGCTTTCCCTACGGCGGTATTAACCGCATCAGGTTCCAAGGGTATACTCTCAAGCCCCTTTTAAAAGGGACTACCCCCAGCGGGAAAACTTATTCTGTTTGTATTTAATTTATACTTATTATTCTACACTACAAGAATGATTTTTATCAGTAAACTTTCTTGTATATTGCTCCCTTTGGAGTTAATATACTCTCTATAATATTTATCTGAATCTCATTCATACTACCTAAAGTCTTTCCTTCGTAATTTTTAACCATCTCAATAAATTTGTCTTTTTCTACGTATTTTGGACGTTTAATTGTTATATGAGGGATAAAAGGTTTACTATCTTTTTCAAATTCAAGTTCAGATAATTTATTTTCTATTTCTTCATGAATTTTATTCAAAATATTTAACTTATCTTTAACTTTTATAAAAACTACTTTTGGATTTTCTAAATTTGGAAAAGCTGATATTCCCTGAAAAGTTAAGTTTATTTTGATGTCTTCATTAATTGTGTCTTTTAGTACAGATTTTATTTCAAGTATTTTTTCCTCACTTACATTTCCTAAAAATTTATAGGTTATATGAAGATTTTTATTTATTGTCCATCTACCTTTTAGTATTCCACCAAAATCTTTTTTTAATTTTGTATAATTTTTGTAAATGTCTTTACCCTTTATAAAGGTTCCTATAAATATCCTTTTCAAGACTCACCTCACGCATTTTCCTTTATGTTATTATATAAACAAAAACGAGGTTTTCAACAAATGGAAATTAGAAATATTTCACAAACAGCCCCTCAGGCTGAAAAATCATCTATCCTTGCAAAAACTTACGGACTTCTTACTGTAGGTTTTTTATTTATGGCAATTGGCACTTTAATTGGTCTTAATTTTGTTCCTCAAATGCTTTCACTTGGTAAATGGGGATTTTTACTTGTTTCTTTAGGGGTAACTATTGGTACAATGGTACTTGCTATGCTTAATCAGAAAAATACATTAGGATATGTATTTTTTCTAGCTTTTACTTTTTCTGTTGGATTTTTTGATGCACCATCTATAGCAATAATATTTAGCTCCCCTCATTTGATTTCAATTTTCCAGCAGGCATTTATACTAACAGCTGTAATAACAGGTAGCTTAACTGCCTATGTATTTATAACTAAAAAAGATTTTAGTTTTATGGGAGGTTTCCTTTTCACAGGCTTAATTATCGTTGTTGCAATGGTTGTTATAAGTCTTTTCTGGCAAAACAGAATGCTTGACTTTATGATTTCAGGAATGGGAGCTGTACTTTTTTCTTTATTTATACTCTATGACACATCAAGACTGATTCATGAAAAATCAACTCCTGTCGAAATTGCTATTGCACTATTTTTAGATATTGTTAACCTTTTCTGGATGCTTTTTAATCTTTTAAATATGCTAAAAGGAGAAGAATAGGGGGTATAAAATTGAAATTTGTATTTATAATTGAAGATAAAAATGATTTGCCTCTGGTTGAAATTATAAAAGAAAACACCAAACACAAAAACATTGAATTTCTAATTTATACAATAGACGAAAGTTTAAAAGAAGAGAGTTTTAAATTTATCTCCTCAAATTTAGAAGAAACAATTAAGGAAATCTTAGAAGAAGAAGATCCTTACTTAATTATCTTACATAAGAAAAAAGTAGACCCATTTATAAGCATAATATCAAAACCAGAATACATAAAAATCTTAGATAAATTTAAAAAAGCAAACTTTTTATTCTTAGACGAAAATGCAAAAAAAATAGAAAAAGTAGGGGTTATTATAGATTTTGAAGAGGACGTTGATTATACACAGTTCTTAAAAGAAGCATATGAAATATCATCAATATTAGATGGTGAACCTGAATTTATATTTTCTTTCTATGAAGAATATTATGAAATGGCATTAATAAAAACTCATACTGAAGAAGAAGCTAAAGATATAATAAATCAAATGAGACAGGAAAAAGTGGAATTAATAAAGACGAAACTTGCCACTGCCCTTGATGGAAAACCTGCCAAATTAAAAATTTTAAGTGGGGATCCAAAAAAGAGAATTCCACTTTATCTTCACGAAAATAAATTTGATCTTGCTATATTATCTCACAATACAAACCATTTGGATAATTATGTTTCAAACATAGAAATATCTATAGCAATAATATAAAGGGGATAGATAATGGAGCATCATACACTACTTGAAGTTTTTGGAATTCCTGTAAATCATACAATGCTTTTCTGGCTTTCGGTAGCAATTTTTGTTGGTACCTATGCAATGATTGTTGCTGAAAAGTTTTTTCATAGGGTCCCAGCTGCACTGTTTGGTGGTTTTTTAGCTGTATTTATAGGTCTTTTATCCCCAAAAATAGCATGGGAATCTATTGACCACAACACTATATTTTTACTTCTTGGAATGATGGTAATAGTTTCTGTATTAATTGAAAGTGGTTTTTTCTCCATTTTATCTTTAAAAGCACTTCAAATAACAAAAGGTGATCCTTTAAAAATATTAGTAGTTTTCACTCTTTTAACGGGGGTTTTATCTGCATTTTTAGATAACGTTACTACAGTTTTATTCATGATACCTATATTAATTGGTTTAACTGCAAAATTAAAACTAAATCCAATCCCTTATGTTATTGCAACTGTGCTTGCCTCAAATATTGGCGGAACAGCAACATTAATTGGTGATCCTCCAAATATCATTATTGGTTCTTTAGGTCATTTTACATTCATGGATTTTATAGTGAATATAGCTCCTATAGTAATTTTAACTCATATAGTTGGAACAATTGCTTTCATAATATACATGAAACTTAGAGGAAATTTAGAGCCTCAAATGACTGATAAAGCAGAGATTGAAAAATTAATAAAAGAGCAGAAGGCAGAGTACGACATTCAATTAATGAGAAAAGGTTTAATAGTTTTTGGAATTACAATACTTTTATTCTTTATGCATCACATACTTCATCTTGAAGCTGGTACTATTGCCCTTTTTATGGCTTCAGTTTTACTTTTATGGACGAGGGAAGACCCTGAAAGAATATTTGAAAGGGTTGAATGGACTACCCTTATGTTCTTTGTTGGTTTATTTATAGTTATCGGTGGAATGGAGCACACAGGAGTATTTGAAGAGGTTGCACATATAACTTCTGGTTTATTAACTGAACCAATGTCTGGACTACTTATACTTGGAAGTCTTTCTGCAATAATTTCAGGTATAGTTGATAACATTCCATTTACAATGGCTATGGCAAATGTATTAATAGACTTTGCAAAAACAGTTGACTGGAATACTGAGCCTCTTTGGTGGGCACTTGCCCTTGGCGCATGTCTTGGAGGTAACTTAACAATTATTGGTGCATCTGCTAATGTTGTTGCTGCTGGTCTTTCTGAAAGAGAAGGATATCCTATAAAATTTGTTGATTTTTTAAAAATGGGAACTCCTGTGACAATTGTTACAGTTGTTTTTGCTTTAGCTTTGCTTTGGTTTAAATACTACATTTTTGGCATATAAAAACTTTAGGAGCATTGTTGCATATGCTCCTTTATTTAAATAAAAAGATATATAATTTCCCCTATCTGAGAAATTTTCAACCTTTTCGTAAAGCCTTCTATAATCTCCCTTTATCCTTCTATTTTTTAATAGTTCTAAAAATTCAGTTAAATGAAAGCCTTCTTTTTCCAGAACTTTTTTATAGTAATTTTCACTTTCTTCAAGTTTAGCTTTATAACCCAGTAACGTCCAAAATTTTGGTAATTTGTTAATGTTTAAACTTGATGGAATAAAAAACTCTGTATTATTTTCACTTAATATTCTGCCGTGAAAATTTTCTTTTAAAAAAAGCTTTAAACTTTCATTCCATAAATATGATAAATAAGCATCTATGAAAAAGTTTTCTTTTTTTGACAATCTTTTTTTATTTGAAAGCAAAATCTGTTTTCCTTTTTTTATATTAAATGGTTTAACTCTTTGAGTATCGTAGTAATTTATAAAATAATTCAGCAATTTATTTATTTTAAAAGGCTTTTTTATTGAAAAATAATTTCCTTTCAGCATTCCTATTTTTATCTTCTTATTTGTTTTTCCTAAAAATTCTAAAAAATAAAAATTTTCGTTTTCTTTATGCTTAATAAAATCCCCTAAAAATTCATCTGAAGTAACAAATTGAAATGTTATAGCATTTTTATCTTTTAATCCTGCATATGAAAAATTATATTTTTTCGCAATATCTAAAGTGTTAAATCCTTTTTTAACAAGATGATAAAGATAAAAATTTCCCTCCCCAATTTTAAATTCTGCCTTTTCCGATACAATAAAATGTTCAGGTTTTTCTTTTATATTTAAATCATATCTAATCATTCAAAAAATTATTTCGCACCAAACTGATCGCAAGCATCTATTACGTATCTCAAATGGGCTATTGCCGGTCCACCACCCATTAAAGTTGCAACATAGGCTGCTTCCATTATTTCCTGTCTTGTAGCACCAAGCGCTATAGCATTTTTTGTATGAAATGCTATACAGAATGGGCATTGTGCTTTTACTCCAAGTGCAAGGGATATAAGCTCTTTTGTTTTGGTATCAAGGGCACCTGGTTTTTCTGTTTCTTTAAAAAACTCATGAAATGCTTCAACATACTTTGGATTATCTTTTTTCATTGTTTCAAGTAAGTCAATAAATTGATCGTAATAACTTTGCATGTCAACATGAGTATGTTTTTCTTCCATAATATACCCCTCCAGTAAAATTTATTTTTAAACTAACTTTCTTCTTTTCTTATGTCAATACTTAACTTATGAGCCATTAAACCTTCAGCTTTTGCTATGTCCGATGCAACTTTATCAACCCTGTCAAATCCTTCTCTTGTTACGTATATAATAGATGAACGTTTTACAAAGTCATAAACTCCAAGAGGAGAAGAAAATCTTGCTGAGCCTGCTGTAGGAAGTACATGATTTGGACCAAGGACATAATCTCCCAAAGGCTCCGTTGAATAACTTCCTAAGAATATAGCACCTGCATTTTTTATATCATGTAGATACCTAAATGGATCTTCTACAACTATTTCTAAATGCTCAGGTGCTATGTGATTTGCTACAGCACAGGCTTTTTCTATATTTTCAACAACAAATATCTTTCCGTAATTGTTTAATGATTTTTCAATTATTTCTCTTCTCGGCATTTTTAAAAGAAGATCTGCATAAATGGCATCATGAACCTTTTCAGCTAAATTTTCATCATCTGTGATTAAAATTGAAGCTGCCATCTCATCGTGCTCAGCCTGGGATAAAAGATCTGCAGCAATCCATTTTGGATTTGCTGATTTATCAGCAATAACAAGGATCTCAGATGGTCCGGCAATTGAATCAATTCCAACAACTCCATAAACATTTTTCTTAGCTAACGCAACATAAATGTTTCCAGGCCCAACTATTTTATCAACTTTTGGAATAGTTTCTGTGCCATAGGCCATAGCAGCAACAGCCTGAGCACCACCAACTCTGTAAACAGCTTCTATACCGCAAATAAATGCAGCAGCCAAAGTATATTTATTTGGATTTGGAGAACACATATAAATTTCTTTAACTCCTGCAACAACTGCAGGAATTGCATTCATTATTACAGATGAAGGATATGCTGCTTTTCCTCCAGGGACATATAATCCAACTCTTTCAAGGGGAGTAACTTTTTGACCAAGTATTATTCCTTCTTCATCCTTCATATAAGAGTTTTCAACTTGGGCTTCGTGAAACTCTCTAACCCTTTCTGCAGCAACTTCAAGTGCCCATCTAACATCTTCTTCTATGTTATCATAAGCCTTCTCAAGTTCTTCAAATGGTATTTGAATTTCTTCCTTGCTTAGTTTTACACCATCAAATTTTTCAGTATATTCTAAGAGAGCTTTATCGCCTTTTTCTTTTACATTTTTTATAATCTCTCTTACTGTAGGCTCATATTTTTCAACATCAATTTCACTTCTTAAAATTAACTGTTTTACGTCTTCATTTTCTATAAAATTTTTCTTCCTTAAATCTACAATTTTCATAATAAGTTGCCCCTTTATACTTTTTGTATACCTTTAATTATATACTATACTTAAAACATTTGGGGATTAAAAAATGTTAAAGTATTTACTGCTTATTTTCTTGATATTTAATCTTTCAGAGGGGGTAGAAAAAATGAGTATTAAAGTTGAAAGTCCAGCTTTTGAAAATGGAGAAATTATTCCTGTGAAGTATACCTGTGATGGAGAGGATATTTCACCTGAAATGATTTGGTCAAATATTCCAAGTGAAACAAAAAGCCTTGTACTTATTATGGATGATCCTGATGCACCTATGGGAACTTTTACGCACTGGATAGTTTACGATATTCCAACAAGATTAAATCATCTTCCTGAAGACCTTCCAAAAGTAGCAGAAATTGAAACTTTAAAACAAGGGATAAATGATTTTAGAAACGTAGGTTACGGCGGTCCATGTCCTCCTCCAGGAAAACCTCATAGATATTTCTTTAAAGTTTATGCACTTGACGTTAGCTCACTTGGAATACCTGGCGGTATGACAAGGGAAATTGTTGAAGAAAGAATGCAGGGACATGTAATTGCCGAAGGTTATTTAATGGGAGTTTATGGAAGATAATTTATAGAAAATTTTTGCTTTCTAAAACCCATTTTCTTGTTCGCCTCTCGGCTCACCTAATTCAAAGAATTATTAGAAATGGGATACAGAAAGCACGGCGTAAGCCGTAAAAACCCTTTTAGCGTTTAATTTTACATTTTTTTTAAAGGTTTGCTTTTTTCGTTAGTTTACAATACCATAGTACTATGATTGAAATAAAGAGTAATAAACATTCAAAATGGCAAACAGCTTACCATATAGTCTGGATACCAAAATACAGAAAACCTGTTTTAAAAGGTAAGATTGAGGAAAGACTGAAAGAGCTGATTTTTGAAATAGCTGATGAATATGGATTTGACATATTAGCGTTAGAAATAATGCCAGACCATATACATTTGTTTGTATCAGCTCCACCTAAATATGCACCTGCAACATTAGTTAAGCTATTTAAGGGCATTACTGCAAGGAAACTATTTAAAGAATTTCCAGAACTAAAAAAGCAGTTTAGAAAAGGTCATCTATGGACACCATCTTACTATTTAGGAACTGCTGGTAATGTATCAGCAGATACAATTAAAAGGTATATAGACAATTTTTAAATTGAGTGAGCCGAAAGGCGAACAGGAATGTTAAGGCAAGTAAAAAGAAGCTTAAGAATAGAATTAAACACTTTTGCAAAGCAAATTGGCGACCTAAAAGGGAGCAATATAGACCAAACCACAAACATAGTATTAGGCTATTTAACATATCACGCAGGAAAACTATGGAATGAAGCGAATTACCTTGTGAAAAATAAATTAGCAAAACCAAATAAATTTGACCTATACAATAAGCTAAAAGATACTTCTATACACAAAAAATCCCTACAAAGCAGAACAGCGCAAATAACATTAGACGAATTATGTAGAAGCTGGCAAAATTTCTTTAGATATTTAGAAAATCCTAATAAATACCCTTCACCAGTAAAACCGCCAAAATACAATAAGAAAAAATCACCACATAGACCAGTAATTTACGATAAAACAGGATTTACAATTGAAGGGAACACAATAAGATTAAGCCTTTCAAAAGAGCTAAAAAACCACTTGAAAGAAAAACACGGAATATACATAGACTACCTGAGAATAGAAACAGGATTAGACTTAAGCCAGTTAAACATACTAAACATACAAATAGCACCATACAAAGCATACGGTAATATTACATACAGATTAAACATCGTATATGAGAAAGAGGCAGGGGAAACAATATCACAAACAGATAGAGCCTTAGCAATAGACTACGGAATATCAAACTTTGCAACAATTGTGATAGAAAACCAGCCAATAAGCTATATAGTAGATGGAAAGGGGATCCAGTCAATATTAAGAAAATACCTAAAGAAATTAGCAAAATGGCAAAAGAAAAGAGATAATCTGCTGAATAAAGGACTTTCAACAAGCAGAGTAGATAAAATACTCCACAGGATACAAAAGAGAATAAATAATCTGATAAGAGACTTCAGCCATAAAGTTTCAAATCTGATAGTAGAGCTTGCTAAAAGATACAATGTTTCAACAATCGTAATAGGGAAACTCCAAGAAAGCAAGAACAAAGAAAGTAAACTATCAAGCATAATAGACCAGATGTTAAGCTTACTGCCGCACGGTAGAGTATCAAAGCAGATAGAATACAAAGCAAGTGAATATGGAATAAAGGTAGTATTGGTAGATGAGAGCTATACTTCAGGTGTGGACAGCTTAAAGAAAGTAGCTGTCAACAAAGAAAATTACACACCTGAAGCAAGGAAACACAGGGGACTATTTAAAAGCATATTAGGATTAGTAAATGCAGATGTAAACGGAGCAAGGAACATTTTAAAAAAGTTTAAAAAGAGCTTTCACGATTACATCACAGGATTAAGACAAACAGTAAGAATAAGAGTATTTGGAAAGTTAGCAAGTAGCCCTAAGTCTGCCCAAGTATATGGACAGATAGGGGTAGTAAGGTGTGGTGACCACCTGTCAGGGATAAGATGAGCCGAAGGCGAACAGCCTCCCTGTGAAGCCACCGACTAAAGTCGGTGCGTAGTTCACAAAGTACATATTTGATTTAAGTCTATTTTTTCAAACTTAAGATGTGGAATAAGTAAATTTTTTAAAGTTTCAAAAGAAGGAGAGCTATCTGTAATAAAAACTCTCCTCTCTCCATTTTTTTCATTAAAAATATTCAACTTTTTTATAAAATCTGAAATCAAAGCTGATGAGTCAACAATATTTATATCGGGATATAAGCTTGATATTTCCTCTTTTAAAAGGGGATAATGGGTACATCCAAGTATTAGCGTATCTATATCCTTTTCTACTAAATTTTTTAAATAATCTTCAATTATTAACCGTGTAATTTTACCTTTTATCTTTCCTTCTTCTACAAGCGGCACAAATAAAGGACACGCATTTGAATAAACTTCAAAATCTGGATTTAGTTCTTTTAATTTCTTTTCATAGGATTTACTTCTAATTGTTGCCTGAGTCCCAATTACACCAATTTTTCCATTTTTTGTCGTAGTAACAGCTGTTAGCACCCCTGGAGTTATAACGTCTATAACAGGAATTTTTAAGTAATTTTTAATTTTGTCTACAGCATAAGATGATGCTGTATTACATGCAACAACTATAACATCTACTTTAAAATTTTTAACCAAAAACTCAGATAATTCTAAGCTGTATCTTATAATTGTTTCTTCAGATTTATTTCCATACGGAACCCTTGCTGTATCTCCTATATAGTATAGATTTGCTTTTGGAAAACTTTTATCTATTTCTTTAAAAACAGTTAATCCGCCTATTCCTGAATCAAAAATGCCTATATTCATTTTATCCTGAACTTATTTCAAGTTTTGGAGCATCCTGCCAAAGCCACTCTAGTTGATAATAATCTCTAAGCTCCGGCAAAAATACGTGTACAATAATATCAGCTAAGTCTATTGCTATCCATCTACCTTCAGTATGTCCTTCTACTTTTGCCTGTACACCTTCTTCTTTTAAGCTTTTTATTATTTCGTCTGCTATCGCTCTTGTATGGGTTGGAACGTCTCCTGTAGTTATTACCATATAGTCTGCTACTGGGTTAACTTTCCCTACTTCTATAACCACCGTATCTTTTCCTTTTTTATCTTCAATTGCTGATATAACTTTCTTTAGGGTTTTTTCAGTACTGATGTTAAAACCTCCTTTAATAGTAATTTTTTATTAAATCTAATTACTTTTTATAAATTCTCAAGACTCTTTTTAGCTTTTTTTGAAAATTTGCTATTTCCTTTTGAAAGCTCTTTTAATATTTTCTTCCCTTTCAAATAGCTTTCTTTTATTCTTTTTTCCAGTGTAAAAAGCTGTTCTTCAAGGAGCTTTTTTCTATTTTGAAGCACGTTTTTCTTCTCTAAATCTTTTTCTTTAGCTATTTTCTCATTAAGTTCTTTTATTTTTTCTTTATAATTTTTTATCTGATTTTCGTACTGGTATTTTGCATTTATCAAGTCCACAGCCATTTTAAACCTTATATTTTCTTTATCTACATAATTAGGATATTTCCTTAGGATGTATTCATAATAAAACGCTGCAGAATAAGGCTTACCTAAATGATGGTATAGGTCTGCAACAGCAAGATAATGTTTAGATTCTTTTTGCTTTACTTTTTTTATTATCTCTTTTGCTTTTTCAACATATTTACTATCCGGATAGTTAATAATTATTTCTTGAGCCTTTTCTAAAGCTTTTTTTGAATATGTTAAATCTCTTTGATAATCAGGAGATACTTTTAAATAAGAAACTGCAAGTTTATAAAGAGCCTCTGGAATGTTAGGTGCTGTTGGATACATTGATATATATTCTTCAAACTCAACTATAGCATCAACATACATTTTCTCTTTAAAATACGAATCTGCAAGTGCAAATTTTGCATTCATTACATCTTCTATAGTCATATTTTCGGCTTTGTATATAGCCTTTCTCAAATATTCCCTTGCCTTTTCGTAATCTCCCTTTTGATATGCTTTTAACCCTTCATAATAAACATCTTTAGGATAAAACTCTTTTTGCGCACATGACACTACCAAAAATAAACTTATAAATAAAATTAAGATTTTCCTCATGCTTCTCTCTCGATAATATATTTTTCTGGAGATATGTTTTTATCAGTAACAATTTTAACACTTTTGTTTAAACCCAGTGACTTTAAAACTTCTTTGAGCTTTGATTCTATTAAAGGATTAACTTTTACTAAAAGTTTAACGAATGGTTTCATGCTCTTAATTTTTTCTTCTATTTCAAACAAAGTTAAATAGCTACTTTTTACATATCCTTTACCATTGCATATGTAGCAGTTCTGAGAAAGCTGTTTTATTAAACTGTATTCGAGCCTTTTACGGGTAAGTTCTAAAAGTCCAAGAGAAGTAAAACCTCTAATCTTTACAGGTCTTTTATCGTTTGAAAATTCCTTTTGAAGTTCATCAATCAGCTTTTCTTTCTTTTTTTCATCCTGCATATCTATAAAATCAATAATAATAATTCCGCCTAAATCTCTCAAGCGAAGATGTTTCGCTATCTCTTTACAACTTTCAAGATTAATTGCAAAAGCAGTATCTTCTAAATTTTTTTGTTTACAGCTGCTTCCGCTGTTAACGTCAATAACCACAAGAGCCTCTGTTTCCTGAAGTACCAAATATCCTCCACTTTTTAGCCATATATAGGGGTTCAAAATTTTTGAAATTGTTTTTGAAATTTCATAATCTTCAAGAATATTTTTACATTGATAAAGCTCAAGCTTAATTTTTTTTCTTGGGAAAAAGTTTTTTAAGTAGGATTTTATAACCTTAAAAAAATCTAAATCATCAACAACAATCTTTTTAAAGTTTCCTGCATAATCTTTAAGTATAGTGTAAAGTTTATACTCTTCTGTATAAAGCTGTGCTGGGGCTTTTTTCTTTTTAAAATTAGACTGGATACTTTTCCATATTGATTTTAGGTTTGCAAAATCCTCAATTAACTGTTCATCTGATGCTTCACATGCAAGGGTACGGATTATATAACCATAATTTTCTTCATTAAAAAAATCTAAAATATTTTTTACTCTTTCTTTTAAGATATTTTTTTGCTGAGGATCTTTATATTTAGTTGAAATATTAATTGTGCTGACAGTAGGGGTTAAAACAAGATACTTTCCTGGAATTGCTATCTTTTCAGAAAGTTTTGCTCCTTTAGTTCCTATTGCACTTCTTTTTACCTGAACAAGTACACTTGAACCAACTTTGTAGTTTTTAATATCTTTTACAGGTAAAAACGCTTCTTTTTCTTCTCCTATATCAACAAAAACTGCGTTCATTGAAGGGGCAAGTTTAGTAATTTTGCCTTTATATATACTTCCTGCATTTTGAATTTCATCTTTATTTTCAATTTTCAGCTCAACATTTTCGCCATTTTCTCTAATTACATAAATATTAAGTTTTACAGATGTAACTACAATAAGCTCTCTATCCACTTTATTTCAAATAAATAATTTTTAATGTTAAACTTATTATACCAACTAATAAAAACTTGGCAAATTTATGGGGTTGAATCTAGGCTTTCTTTTTAATTTGTTAAAAAAAATATTAATCATAGTAAATATTATTGCTTTTTCATACATGCTTTCCTTAATAATTAATAGCTACTTAGCTTTAAAAAATTTTCAGCTACTTGAAAACATAGAAATTAAAAAAGAAAAGAAAGAAAAAAAAGAAATATCTTTAAATTTTATTAATAGTATTTTTATAAAAAATACTACTAATCCTGTAATAACTAAAGAAAGAAGCAGTTCTGAAGGAGAAAAAGTTGTTTATAACTTAAAGGATATAAAGCTAATAGGGACATTAATATTTAATAAAGAAAGAATAGCTCTTTTAAAATATAACGGGAATACATCTTTAGTAAAAAAAGGACAAATTATAAATGGTTACAAAGTAACAAAAATTGATAAAACAGTAGTTTATTTAGAAAAAAACGGCAAAATATACAAAATAACAACAGATCTGTCTTCAAGAAAAACAAGCATTTCAAAAAGTGCAAAAACACAAAACATAACGTCTCCTGCCGCAGAATCAGAGCAAGTTATAAAATTAAGTAGAGGACTTGTAGAAAAAGAAACAGCAGACATTGGAAATCTTTTAAAAGATGTAAGACTTATTCCAGTTGTAAAAAACGGTGAAACAATTGGATTTAAATTCACATATATAAATCCAAGAAGTCTTTTATATAAATATGGACTAAGAAGTGGAGATTTAGTAAAAAGTATAAACGGAATGCCTGTAAGGACTGCAGAAGAAGCTTTTAAAATATATAATATGTTAAGAAATGAAAATAGAATAAAACTTGAAGTAGAAAGGAACGGGAAAAGGAAGGTAATAATCTATGAAATTCAATAAAGTTTTTGCTGTATTAATTTTATCTATAAGTTTAGTATTTATTAGATCTTTTTCTCAGGAAATTAGTTTTAAACAGCTTCAAGAACTTGCTCAGATAGCAAAAAAAGAAAAATCAGTAACACTAAACTTTGAAAAAATAGATATAAAACTTTTAACTTACTTCATATCCTCAATAACAGGGAAAAATATAGTTCTTCCTCCTAATATAAAAGGGGATATAACGCTTATTTTTAACAAACCAATTACAATTGAGCAGGCATGGGATGTATATACAGCAATTTTAAAATCTAAAAATTATAATATTCTTGAAAGAGAAGGTTACTATGAAATAGTGCCTGTTAATTTATCAAGAAACACGACACCTCCGGTTATAAATAAGTCTGAAAAATCTGCCGAACTTGCAACTTTAGTTTATAAACTAAATAAAACAGACATAATCACAGTAACAAACATATTAAGAGGTTTAAAATCTCCAAGGGGACTTGTATTTTCCTACAATCCCGGAAACATAATAATAATTACAGATACAAAAGACAACATAGAAAGTTTAAAAAAGATAGTTTCTTTAATGGAAAGTTTAAGTGACGATCAGCAAATCAAGATTTTTAAATTAAGATTTTCAAAATCAAATGAAGTTGTTTCTGCTTTAAATGCAATTCTTTCCAACTATACTAAAAGAGGCATTTTTTACAAGGTTGTAAATTTAAATTCTTTAAATACAGTTGCAGTAAAAGCTCCAAAGGAAATAATAAATGAAGCTGAAAATTTTATAAAAAATATAGATAAACCTGCTCAGTTTGAAAACACAAATTATAGAAAGTTCTGGACAATAAAACTTAAAAATTCAAAAGCTGAAGATCTTGCAAATGTACTTAATAAACTCCTTGAAAATATACAGCTTGTGCAGTATACACAGCAAACTAAAAAACAGATTGCAAAAAAGAAAACCCAGATTACTCCAAATGTTGCATCGCCTGCTCTGCAAAGCAGTAAAAAAGATAAGCCTAAAATTATTGCAGAAAAAACAACAAACACCCTTGTAATATACGCAAACAAACTTGAATATGAAGCGATAAAAAATTTAGTTGATAACCTTGATAAACAGAAAAAACAGGTACTTGTTACAGCTTTAATTACCGAAGTTTCAGAAAAAGCATTAAGAGAAATTGGAGTTAGATGGCAGATACTCGGTTCTTCAGGTGGGGCAGCATTTAAAGGAGGTCTGTCAACAGAAGGATTTTACAACCTTTTAGGAAGTACAAATTTTGCAGCCGGTGTTTTAAGTGAAGGTGGAAGAAGTGTTTCCATCTCAGGAAATACTTTATTTTTTCCTGATCTTCTTTTCCTACTTTCTCTTCTTGATAGAGGAACTGGATTTAATATAATATCTTCCCCAAAACTTTTAACAATGGATAATACAGAAGCAACAATAAACGTTTCACAGGTAACACCTTTTGCTTCAAGTTTAAAATTTGACGTAAATGGAAACCCAATAATAAACTACGATTATAAAGAAGTTGGTCTGAAGCTTAAAGTAACTCCTCATATAAGTGGTAAAAATATAGTAATGGAACTTCACCAAGAAACAAATGAAGTAATTGGTTTTGAAAAGCCTCAAATAGGTCAGATAAGCTATGTTGTACCAATAACATCTAAAAGGGAAATTGATACGTCAATCACAGTGGAAAATGGAAAAACTGTTATACTTGGAGGGCTTGTATCTAAAAAAACAATAGATACAATGGAAGGAGTTCCCCTTTTATCTAACATACCTGTAATTGGAAATTTATTTAAATACAAATCAAACGAACTTAATAAAACAAATCTTTTTGTTTTTATAACACCATTTATAATAAATAAGCCTGAGGATATAGCAAAGATAACTCAGGAACATCAAAAATTACTTGAAAAATTAAAAAAAGTAAAGAAGGAAAAAACTAAAATAAAGAAAGTTGAAAAGAAGGTAAAAAAGGATATTATTGAAGACTATAACAGCTACTTTGGAAGGTAAAATGCAGTTCTCTATAGATTTTTATAGAAATAATCAGATAGTTCCAGGTGGCGAAAATAAATTTTATATAACAAAAAATACCCCTTTTTATGCTGTTGAAGATATAAAATTTTATACTGATACAATTCCACAATTAATAGAAGTATCAGAAGACGAGTTTCAGGAAAAACTTGAAGAGTATATTTCAAGTTTAACAGAAAAAATAGAATCAGAAGAAACTGAAGAAGGCATAGACTTTGAAGATATATTGCAGGCTTCCGACACACCAGCTGTTCAGGTTTTAAATTCAACTTTTCTAAAGGCTATAAGAATAAATGCATCAGATATACATTTTGAGCCTTTCAGCAATAAAGTTTTAATTAGATTTAGAATGGACGGGGTTTTACATGAAATAAATGAAATTCCTCCTTCGTTATATCAATCTGTAGTATCAAGAATAAAGGTAATAGCAAAGTTAAATGTAGCTGAAAAAAGACTTCCTCAAGATGGAAGAATAAAAATAAAAATAGGAAAAAAGGAAGTTGATATGAGGGTTTCAACTCTACCAACAAGTTTTGGAGAAAGAACGGTCATAAGACTTTTAGATAAATCAAACAAAATATTAACTTTAGAAGAACTTGGTCTTTATCCTGACGATAGAAAAACATTTGAAGAAATAATTAAAAAACCTTATGGGCTTGTTTTGGTAACAGGACCAACAGGATCAGGTAAATCAACGACCCTTTATGCAAGTCTATTAAAGCTAAAAACTCCAAGAAAAAACATAATAACAGTAGAAGACCCAATAGAATATCAGATAGATGGAATAAGTCAGGTTCAGGTAAATCCAAAAATAGGCTTAACATTTGCAGCAGGACTTAGAAGTATTTTAAGACAGGATCCTGATATTATAATGGTAGGAGAGATTAGGGATTTGGAAACTGCTGAAATGGCTGTCCATTCATCAATGACAGGTCATCTTGTTTTATCTACATTACATACAAATGATGCACCTTCATCAGTTACAAGACTTGCAGATATGGGGATAGAATCATTTTTAATAGCTTCTTCTTTAGAAGGGGTAATTGCACAAAGGCTTGTTAGAAGAATATGTGAAAACTGCAAAGAAGAAATAAATCCTTCCGAAAATGAAAAAGAGTTTATAAAAAAACATCTTCACATAGATAAAGATTTTAAACTTTATAGGGGAAAAGGCTGTGAGCAGTGCTTAAACACAGGATATAAAGGAATGATAGCTATCTATGAAATAATGAAAATAGATGAAGATTTCAGGTCTTTAATATCAAAGACAACAGACAGCAAAACAATAAGAGATTATGCAGTAAAAAATGGAATGAAAACACTATTACAGGACGGTCTTAGAAAAGCAGTTGATGGAGTAACAACAGTAGAAGAAGTACTATCGGTGGCAAAACAGTAAAATGCCTGTTTTTAAATATAAAGCAGTTAATAAAAATGGAAAAGAAATAACAGGAACGTTAGAAGCAAGCTCGATCTCCCACACACGGAATATTTTAATTTCAAAAAATCTTGTTCCACTTGAAATAGAAGAGATTGGTAAAAAGGCAAAAAAAGCATTAAACATAAAACTTTTCAAAAAAGGTATAAACCCAGATGATCTTGTCTTAATTCTTTATCAACTTGGGCTTTTACTTGATAAAAATGTTCACATAACATCAGCAATTGAAATAGTAGCCAAACAGCAGGAAGACAGTGAGCTTAAAGAAAAACTTTTAAAAGTAAAATCCCTTATAGCTGAAGGTAAGTCTATAGCAGAAGCATTTGAAAAAGTAAAAATATTTCCAAAATTCTTAATTGAGATGATAAGGGCAGGAGAGGCATCTGGAGCTTTAAGCAGTATATTTTTATCAGCCTCAAATTTTATAGAAAAACAAAACAGCTTTAAATCTCAAATTATAAACGCACTAATTTATCCATCAATTGTTATAGGAGTTGGATTTTTAGCCCTTATCATTATAATGAACGTTGTTGTACCTACCGTTGTTAAAATTTACAACCAGTTCGGCAAAGAACTTCCTATTTCAACTCAAATAGTTATTGCATTTTCAAATATTTTTTCACTTTTACTTAAACTTTTACCTTTTTTAGCAGTTTTAGGATTTTTCATAAACAAAAAATATTTAAAAGACAACTTTTGGGACAAACTTAAGATGAAAATACCATTTTTTAATAAAGTATTTTTATACAGCCAGCTTTCATCATGGGCAAATACAATGGCAATACTTTTAGAAGGAGGAATTGTATTAACAAAAGCACTTGAGATATCATCTGCAAGTTTATCAAATAAAATACTGCAAAAGGCCGTGAAAAATGCAGTTTTAGAAGTTGAAAAAGGAAGAAAACTATCAGATGTTTTAAAAGAAAATTCACTTTTACCCGAAACAGCCGTTCAGCTTATATCAATAGGAGAAGAAACAGGGCAGCTTGAAGATATGTTTAAAATGATAGCTGATATTTATAAAAAACAAACAGAAAAGCTAATAACACGGTTTATAACATTACTTGAACCAATTACATTAATAATACTTTCTATAATGATCGGATTTTTCATATTTGCAACACTGTTTCCGATATTTAATTTATCTGTTAAGGGATAGCAATAAATGGTATAAATAAATGAATATTTGTGGATTGAATTTTCCAGAAGAAAATTTTAATAAACATATTCTTAAAAGGAAAAAAGAAGGTTTAATAAAAACTACGGAAGAATATGTTGAAAAAATAAAAGAAACTATAAAAAATGCAGATAAATTTTATCTTGTTAGGCAATTGCAAGATTGTATAGACAAAATAGTATTTTTTAATACAGAAACAAAATGGCTTGTAATAATTATTTATGAAACAAAGAGGATATTGACTTGTTTCTATTTGTGGAAATCTTCTACTTTAGAAGAGTATTTTCAAATGATGGGTTTTGATATATATTTAAGAAATGATTGTAAAAATAGCAGTTATAAAGAGGTGTTTAAAAATGAGAATACTAAATATTCAAGATTTATTAAAACATTACAAGATAGATGTTGAATATATAGACTTAGATGATACTTTTGAACTTGAAGATATGTTTCACACAAGAAATGAAATTATAAAAAATATTGACAAATTAACTTTAGATGAAATTAAAGAATTTTTAAAAGCTGAAAAAAAATTATCTAAATATCTACCTGAAATAAAAATTAGATACAAAACTTTTTATGAAAAAAAAGTAGAACCTGTAAATAATGAACTTAGAAATAAACTCAAAATATTAAAAGAACATATATCTTTAGTCTATTCATAAAATGAAATAAAAAATTAAACACATGGGCATGCTAATATTTATATCATTATAGAAGGCTAATCACCTTAACCACAGGATTAAAACCTTTAACTCCAACTAAAACGCTGTCTCCAATTTTCACATCATTTCCAACAACAACCTCAACAAGGTTATCATTTATATCAATTGTAGCAATATTTACGATTCCTGCCGGTCTAATATCAATCACCTGTCCATAAAATGAAAATTTACCTGAAATATCTTTTTCTATAAAAATATCTCTCGGCGTCCCCTGTTTTATTATTTTTCCATTTTCAAGCACAAAAACACGGTCAGCAAGTTTAAAAACCTCCTTTTTATCGTGTGAAACAAGTATAGAAGTAAGTCCATATTCATTATGAAGTTTTTTTATTTCATCCTGCAATTTCAATCTAATAGATTCATCTAAAGCAGATAAAGGCTCATCTAAAAGCAGAATTTCAGGATTTCTTATTAATGCCCTTCCAAGTGCAACTCTTTGCTTTTGCCCACCTGAAAGTGTAGATGGGTATCTGTCTTTAAGTTCGTATATCTCAAGTTTTTTAAGTATTTCATTAATGTTTCTCTCATTCCTATTTACAAAGGCAAGATTTTCATAAACTGTCATATTTGGAAATAATGCAAAATCCTGAAAAACAAATCCAACATTTCTTTTTTGGGGAGGAAGATTTATCTTTTTATTGCTGTCAAAATAAACTTTTCCGTTAAATTCAATATATCCTTCATCTGGTTTTTCCAGCCCTGCAATAATTCTTAAAAGTGTGGTTTTTCCGTGCCCTGATTTTCCAAAAACTGATAAAAACTTACCCTTTTCAAGCTCAAAATCTACATCAAGTGTAAAATCTCCTTTATACCCTTTAAGTTTTTTCTTTACATTAACCTTAATCAAATCTTGACCTCAAACTTTTTGTTTAAAAGATAAAGAATTAAAAGGGTTAAAAATGAAAAAACTACTAAAACTATAGAGTATATATGTGCAGTGGAGTAATCAAGCTGTTCTACAGCTTCATAAATTGCAATTGATACAACCTTTGTCTGTCCGTCTATGCTTCCACCAACCATTAAAACAACGCCAAACTCTCCTATTGTATGTGCAAAAGAAAGAGTTATTCCGGTTAAAATTGCAGGTTTCATATTCGGAAGGATAACCTTAAAAAGAGTTTCAACTTTTGACTTTCCAAGGGTATAAGAAGCCTCAATTATATTTTTAGGTACAGATTTAAAACCTGAAATAAGAGGATAAACCATAAAAGGAAAAGAAAAAACAATAGATGCAAACACAAGTCCTTCAAAATGAAAAGCAAGCTGATGCCCCGCCAGTTTTTCCCAAATTTTTCCAAGCCAGCCGTTTTTTCCCATTAATAAAAGAAGATAAAAGCCAAGTACTGTAGGAGGAAGTATTAAAGGAAGTGAGAATAAAGCTTCAAGAAAAGTCTTAAATTTAAAATTTTTGTAAGATAAAAAATAAGCAACTGGAATACCTATAAAAACTAAAATAACCGTTGTCATAACTGCAAGTTTTAAACTTAGCCAGAAAGGTATCCAATCTATATTAGAAATATCCATTTAAACCTCTAACATAACATCTGTTGCTTTTATAAGAACAAAAACTCTATCCTCAGGTTTTAAATTTAGCCTTTCTACAGAAAAGTTTGTTATCATTGATTTAATGTTTAAGCTCCCACATTCAACTAACACTAAAGATAAAACATCTGAAGATTTTGTATCTTTTATTTTACCTTCAAATACATTTGAAATTGTAATACTTTCAGGTTTTGTTTTTGAAAGTGAAACGCTTGATGCATTAAATAAAACTTTAACATTATTTCCTATTTCTAAATAAGAAACTGATGAAGGATTTTCAATCAAAAGGGCAGTAAACTCTCCAATTTCAGTTTTTAGTTTTACATACGATATACTGTCTGCTTCCTTTATGTAAGATATCTTACCTTCTATTTCATTAATAAAACTCATTTTTCACCCAACAGGTAAAAATCCATATTTTTTCAAAATCTCTTTTGCTTTTTTTGCCTGTATAAATTTATAAAATCTTAAGGCAGTTTCTAACTTTTCTTTATTTTTAGATGCATTTTTTAAAACAGCATACCCCTGTAGTATAGGACTGTGGCATTTTTCAGATAAAAGATAATAATTTCCTATATTTTTTAGCTTATTACTTACTGCAAGTGAAAGTGCTATAAAACCAATATCTGCAGCTCCTATTTGAACGAACTGGGCTGTCTGGACTATACTTTGTCCTTTTACAAGTTTGTGTTTTACTTTATCAAAAAGCCCATAATACTGCAAACACTTTTTTGCTGCTTTTCCGTAAGGCGCAAGTTTCCAGTTTGCAACTGCTATTTTTTTTACTTTTTTATCTAAAACAACTTTTATCCCCTTTGAAATATCAATACCGCTATTTTTTCTTGTCCATATAACAATTCTTCCTTTAGCATAAGCTTTAGGCTCTGTTAGCGTTAAACCATTTTCGTGTAGTTTTTTTACATAAAACATATCTGCGGAAAAGAAAATATCATAAGGAGCACCATTTATTATTTGATTGTAACCTTTTCCTGACGAGCCAAAAATAACCTTTATATTATCCTTGGGATATTTTTCCTGATAAGTTTTTATAAGTTCTTTAAATGCAAAAGATAAACTTGAAGCTGCATAAATGGTTATATTTCCTGCGTATGCAATTGTTGAAAAAATCAAAAAGATTATATATGACAAAACCTTTTTCAATATTTAACTCCTTATTTTTCTACTTTGTCCAGTCTTCTATTTTTAAATTTTCTATCCTAGAAAACTCTTTTGTATTATTCGTAACCAATACAGCATTTAAAGATAGTGCATGAGCTGCTATTTGAAGGTTATAAGCTCCAATAATGTTTCCTTTTTTCTCTAAATAACTTCTTAATTTTCCATATTCTTCTGCTGCACTTAAATCAAAAGGTAAAACTTCAAAAAAATCTATAAATGTTTTTACAGCAGTTATTAATTTTGGATTTCTTTTTTTATAAGCCCCATATAAAAGCTCCGATGCCACAATACTAGAAATAACAACTTTATTATCCTTACTAACAATTTTTAACTTTTCCTTCACGGATAAAGGCTTTTCTCTAATAATAAAACTACATATATTAGTATCAAGCATATAAACTATCAAAATAATTCCCTTTCCTGAGGTTCTGGCTGATTTCTATCTTTTAAAAAGTTTTTAGTTTCTGTATCTTTCAATTCTTCTAATATCTCAAACAAAACATCCCATTTTTCTTTTTCAGGAAATATGATTAGTTTATTATCCTGTTTTGTAATGTAAACTTCTTCTGTATCTATACGATAACCTTTTGGAAGTCTTACAGCCAGTGAATTTCCACTTTTAAAAATCTTCGTTTTCTTCATCTTCAATTACCTTTAAATTTTGTATCTATTATAAAGTATATACATGCAATTTTGAATATCAATATTTCATAAATTTTTCCAAAACCTGTATAATTTTTTTACTTACAAAATCGGAGTTTTATTTAAGTATGGAAAAAGTTAAAGTTATTATAGATGGTAATGAGATAGAAGTTGATAAAAACACCACCGTTTTAGAAGCTGCTAAAAAGTTAAATATCTTAATTCCTACATTTTGCTATAACGAAAAACTTCCCATATTTGGCGGATGCCGTATATGTCTTGTATGGGATAAAAAAGCAAAGAGAAGCATAATCGCCTGTGGAACCTATGTTTATGATGGAATGGAAATAGAAACTTTAAATGACGAAGTCTTTAATGACAGAAAATTTATATTAGAAATGCTGTTTACAAGGCATCCACTTGACTGCCCCGTTTGCGATAAAGCTGGAGAGTGCGACCTTCAAAACTGGGGAACCTACTATGGGCCTCAGTACAATGTACTGCCAATAACTCCTTTTGAAAAAATTAGACCAGAAGAAGACTGGAAGAGTGATTATTTAGAGTTTGTTTCAAATAGATGTGTATTATGCTTAAAGTGCGTAAGTGTTTGTCAAAATATAAACGGCTCGGATACTTTATTTCAAGAAGAAAGAGGTTTTGAAATATTAATTTCTCCAAATGAAAAACCAATGGATACAGAAAGCTCCTGTGAAATGTGTGGACTTTGCGTTGATATATGTCCTGTAGGTGCAATTTTATTTAAACCATTTAAATTCAATGCCCGCCCGTGGCTTTTAAAAGAAAAAGTTTCTTACTGTGGATTTTGTAGTATGAACTGCCCTGTTGCAATAGATTATGATGATAAAAAGAAAAAAATATACAGAATACGCTCAACAGCAGATCTACAGGTTTGCAGCGGTGCATATCTTGGATACGATGTTTACGGTAAAAACAGATTAAAAAATGCAGTTATAAAGGGAAAAAATAGCTCCTATCAAGAAGCTTTTGAAAAAATAGCCCAGATTATAAATGAAAATCCACAAGGAACAGCCTTAATTGCAAGCAGTTTCAGTACAAATGAAACGTACGAGGAAATAAATAAACTACAGGAAAAAACAGACATAAGAGTATCTTCGGTACTAACCGCAGACTTATACCCAGCTATTAAAGGATATAAAGAAGAAACTGGGCAAGATTACGTCCTTCCAACATTTTTAGACATATATAAGAGCAAAAAAATAGTAATAATAGGAGATGATATATCTGCTACCACTCCTGTTTTATCATACTTTTTCAACAATCAGTATAAACAGGGGAACAAATTATCTGATAAAAAGAAAGTTGTTTATATTGGAAATAATTTGAAAAACAGCTCCAAATTCTTCCCTGAAATAATAGAAAAAGATATTTTTGATTTAGATTTTTCAATTTTTGATGAAAAAACCTCAGTTTTTTATTCAACTTCAACATTGAAAGGAGAAAAAGCTTATAATTTTGGAAAAATCCTTGGGAAAATTAAAAAAGAAAAAAATTCAAACGTATTTATAGTACCGCCTCAGGCGAACGCAATAGGACTTCTAAATAGACTAAACATTACAGACTACATAGCTGATATTTTTAAGGACATAGAAAATGGAAAAATAAAAAATTTAATACTTTTTGGTGAGGAAATTTTTGAATACTTTAAGGAAGATTACTTGAAAGATTTACTTGAAAAACTTGAAAATCTGATAGTTATTTCACCATTTGAAGATGGTGTATCCCTAAGCGGAAATATTGTCATAGGTTCAACGCTGTGGATGGAAGAAGAAGGAAGTTTTGAAGGATTTTTTGGCATTAGAAACATAAAGCCAGCAATAAAATCCACTTTTTACGAAAAAGACATAGTAAAGCAAATTACAAAAATGGCAAAATACACGCCAAAGGCAGTAAGAGAAGAAAAAAAGGAAATAAATATTTATGATGTTCAGAACTTTGATAAAAAAGATATTAATATTTACGATTTTTCATACTTTACTTACAGATCAGACAATCTTATGAACTGGAAAATGAAAAAGGAAAATAAAATAACAGAAAGCATTGGAAAATAGAAACTCCCGAGACTATATTTAAATTAATCAATTCAAATGGGGTAAGAATTATGGCGTTAGAAACTAAAGAAAAAGTCAAGAAGAAAAGAAAAAGAGTACCAAAAGAACTGATATACGAAATGAGATATGGAAGCCCCATATATTACAGGAACTATGACAAAGTCATAAGCGGGGAGAAAACTCTGGAGGCAGTTATGGGAAGCAGTAAATTACAGGCTATATTAATATGGATAATAGTAAAATTTCTAGCTAAAAATTTAGATACTTCAAAATATGAAGTTCTTTTGAACGAAGCAGGTTTCCAGTGGGCACCAAGAACATGGAGAAATTTAGATATTGCTATCTTTGACAAGAAAAAGCTTTTAGAAGAAGGGCTAGATGATAAATATGCAAAAACTCCTCCAGAAGTTGTAATTGAAGTTGACACAAAAGCGGATTTAAGAAAATATGGAGACTTTATGAACTATGCGAGAGAAAAAACACAGGATTTATTAAATGCTGGCGTAAAAAAGGTTATATGGTATACAACTTTTGATAAGAAAGTAATGGTTGCAGAAAAAGGTAAAAGATGGTTTATAACAGACTGGGACGATACTATTGAGGTTTTAGATGATATAAAACTAAATCTGAACGAGCTATTAGAAAAAGAAAAACATTAAAAATGAATGTTAAACCAAAAGTAAGACTTTCAAATGAAGAAATAAAAGAAATTAAAAAAGTAATAAAAAGATATGATCCAGATGCAAAAATAATTCTGTTTGGAAGCAGAACAGACCTATCAAAAAAAGGCGGAGATATAGATTTACTGGTGATTTCTAATAAAATAGATTTCAGAAAAAAGAGAGATATTTTAGTGAATTTACAGTTATCTTTAGGAGATAGAAAAATTGACTTAATAATAACTGATAATCCAGAGAGAACAGAATTTACAAAATTAGCATATAAATACGGAGTTGAACTTTGACACGAGAGGAAATAAAAAAAATTTTTTGTGAAAATTTAAATTTATTGGAGAAAAACGTCAAATGGCTATTAAAATCTTATGAAAAAGCAAAAAATATTAATTTAGACAAAGAATTATCAGAAGAAGATTTAGAAGTTTTAGAAACTTTGTCCAACAGATTTGGCAGGACAGTAAACATTTTGATAAATAAAATTTTAAGAGGACTTGATATATTAGAATTGGAAGATATTAGCCGTAAACTTGATATTGTTATCAGAGCAGAAAAAAGAGGCTTTGTTGATGATTACAAAATTCTTATTAAAATGAAAGATTTAAGAAATGAGCTTGTTCATGAATATATTCAAGAAAATTTAATAGAAAAGTTTGCAGAGGTTTTAGAATACACGCCAAAATTACTTGATATTATTAATAAATTAAATTCCTATGTAAAAGAAATGAAATACTGTTAAATAGTATTAATTTAGATGAGTGGAAATGAACATAGAAACCAAAAATATCCGCTTAACACAAGATGAGATAAAAGCTATAAAAGATACAGCAAAAGAAATTTTTGGAAGTAATGTAAAAGTATGGCTATTTGGTTCACGGGTTAATCCAGAGTTAAAAGGCGGAGATATTGATATATACATTGAAATTCCTAAGATGGAAAACTGGTTAGATAAAAAAATTAATTTTTTGGTAAAACTTAAAGAAAAAATTGGAGACCAAAAGATAGATTTAGTATTAAAGCCTTATAACTGTCAGGAAGAGATTTGCATCGAAGCAAAAAGAACAGGAGTCAAGCTAATTTGAATATTGAACTAAAATACAAAATCTAATACCGAAATGAGTTTGATATAATAATATCTAATCATTATTAAAATGGGGGCTTTTATGTTAAGAGTTTTAGCTATTTTATTATTTTTATTTTCCTTTTCTTTTTCTCAAGAAATACCACAAGAACTTATCAATAAAATAGAAAAAAACCAACAAACTAATGAACTTAAAAATACTCAAATAACTAAACCATATGAACCATATTTTCCTTCTAAAAAGCAAGAAATTGAAACTAAAGAGGAAATTCCAGAAAAAACTGAAGTTGAAAAAACATTTGAAAAGGAAACTCTATCAAATATAGAAAAAATATACAATGAGAGAATTGGAAAGGAAATAAAAGAAGAAAAATTAAAACAGTTTGGATACGATTTTTTCAAAAATTATAAAGTATATGAAATGGGTCCTGTTGGCGATAATTATGTACTTGGACCAGGAGACATAGTTTTACTTTATTTATGGGGAGACCCTGTTGACATTTTAAACTTAGAAGGTTTTTACTCGTTAAAAATAGATAGAGAAGGAAAAATATATATTCCACATTTAGGTGTTTTTTATATTTGGGGATTAACTGTAAAAGAAGCAAAAGATCTATTAAGAAGAGAGTTTGCTAAAAAATTTAAAAATTTTAGGATAGAGTTATCTCTTGGAAAGATAAGAAGTTATCCTGTATATGTTTCTGGATACGTTGAAAATCCTGGAGTAGTACTTGTAAATGCTACCCAATCTGTTATTGATGCACTTTCACTATCAGGTGGAATAACAAAAAATGGAAGTTTAAGAAATATAATTTTAACAAGGAAAAATGGTAAAAAAATAAATATTGACCTTTATGAACTTCTTTTAAAAGGAAAACCTATTAATATTTCTTTAAAAGAAGGTGATGCTATCTATGTTGAGCCTATTGGAAAAACAGCTGCCATTTACGGAAGTGTAAAAAGACCGGCAATTTATGAACTAAAAGACTCTGAAAATATAAAAGAGCTTGTTAAATTTTCCGGAGGACTTCTTCCATCTGTATATGGATATGGCTTTAAACTTTATAGATATGAAAATAATAATTTGTCCCTTTTAAATGGAAAGTTAGATGATAAATCATTTTGGAATATGAAGCTGAAAGATGGAGATTTATTAAAGATTGAGAAAATTTACAACTTTAAAGAAAATGTAATTACTGTTAAAGGATACGTTAAATATCCGGGAGATTACTCTGTAAAAGATTATGATAAGTTGTCAAAACTGATTTCAAAAGTAGGGCTTCTTCCAGATACAAATCAAAACTATGTTGAAATAGTAAGAATTAAAAATGACAACACTAAAGAAATTATAAAATTTAATCTACAAAATGTGATAAAAGGAAAGAAAGATTTAAAACTTCAAAAGTTAGATACTGTTTATTTTTATCCAAAATGGGTATTTAAGCCAATTGAAATATCAGGTGAAATAGAAAATCCTCAGGTTGTAGACTACTATCCAGATATTACATTACTTGACGTTCTGAGAAATGTAAAATATAAAGAAAAGCCAAGAAAGCTAAAAGTTGAAATTTATAAAAATCAAAAGTCTGAAAAAATTATATATCTATACGACCTACTTATAAAAAATGACCCAAAAGCAAATATACCTTTAGAGCCTGGAATAAAAATACTTGTGAAAAAAGTTAATGAAACAGAAAAAGATAAAACAGTAACTATTTTAGGAGAAGTAAATAAACCTGGTATTTATAAATACAAATCTGGAATGAAACTTTATGATTTAATAGTTTTAGCTGGAGGATATACAGAAGATGCATATCCAAAAGCATTAATATTTATAAGAGAAAGTGCTAAAAAACTTCAGCAAGAACAGCTTCAAGCATCAATTTTAGCAATGGAAGAAGAACTGGCAGCAGGCTCTGAAGCATTTCAAGCAGCCGGAGCTACAAAAGAAGAACAGGCACTTGCAAAAATAGCATTAGAAAAACAAAAAAGACTTCTCCAAATAATAAAACAAAAGGCACAAATAGGTCTTGGAAGAATAGCTTTAAATATTCCAAGCTCATTAAAAGAGTTAAAAAATTCTCCAGACAATATAGAACTTCAAGATGGAGATTTTATATACGTTCCAGCAAAACCAAATTATATTCTTGTCCTTGGAGGAGTTTACAACCAGATTTCCCTACCTTACAGAAAAAACAAAACAGTTGAATGGTATTTAAAAGAAGTTGGTGGATTAAAAGAAAATGCAAAAGAGGATGATTTATACATAATAAAGGCAAACGGAAGGGTAATATCAAAAAGAAATTTTGATTCAGATATATTTGAGTGGCAGGAAAACAAACTTGTATTTGGAAAAGATTTTTACTCTATGAGACTAGAACAGGGAGATACAATAGTAGTCCCTACAGAAGTTAAAGTGCCCATACTCTGGAGACCTTTAATAAAAGATGTAACTCAGATTATATTCCAGGCATTATCAACTGCAGTTCTTGCTAAGAGGTTATAATGAGAAAAATATTAACATTTAGCCTATTAATTACAGGATTTTCTTTTGCAAATCCATATTTAAATATAAATGTAGACGAAACTTTTATATACGAAAACATACAGGCATCTTCTAAAAGTAAAGAAGACATATTATCTATTAAACCACTACCAAATATCTACTCACTACTTGCTGAAAAGAAAATAAAATCTTTAATGAACTCACTTGAAAAAGATGTAAGTTATTTAAAGCCTGTAAATACTGTGAAATTTAGCATTTACAATACAAATGCAGACTATTTACTTCTTGAAGGACAGTCAGGACTTTCACTTAGAAAAGGAGTTAATGCAATACTTCTTGAAGATGGACAGCTGTCTTATAAAAGAAAATTTATCGCTTACTATCAATTAAGACAGATATTTAATAAAGATCTAAAACAAGGACTGGTTTTAAGAGCTTATGCAAAATTCATATTTGGAAAGTTTTCTTTAGAAGTAGGAAAAGACAACGTAAACTGGGGAAATGGAGAATACGGACTTTTATTATCTAATAATGCTTATCCGTTTCCATTAATAAAATTAAGCACAGAAAAGCCTTTAAATTTTGCAGGAAAGTGGAAATTTTCAATCTTAAACGGCTGGCTTCAAGAAGATAGAAAAGATGTTTCAAATCCACAGCTTCTTGGTTTAAGAGTAGTTTGGAAACCTTTTTCCTTTTTAGAAATAGGCGGAACAAGAACTACAATGTATGGCGGAGAAGGAAGACCAGGTTACAAGTTAACAGAATACTGGGACGTAATCACATCTTCAAAAGATAATGTTCCTGGAAATAAATACGATAATGATTCTTATGCAGGATATGACTTTGCTTTATATTTTCCTTTAAAATGGTTTGATACTTTTAAACTATATTACGAAGAAGCAGGCACAGATATAGAAGCCATCTGGCAGGAAGAAGATAAAGGTCAGTGGGCAAGAAGATTTCCATACATATTTGCATTATTATCAAGAGCTTACAAAGCAGGTGTATTTCTATCAAAAGGAAAAAATATTTTTAGATTTGAATACGTTCAAGTGCCAGACAATTACTACATCCATCACTGGTATAACTATGAAGGTTATACATATAAAGGATACTCACTTGGTTATCCTTACGGCAAAAACGTAGCATCTTATTTTGTTAAATATATCCATTGGTTTAATAACAAAAACTGGATAGAAATAAGAGGATCGTATTTTAGGCAGCCTTTTAAAAACTCCAATATAAAAATAAATAATTATTTTGTATCTATTGAATATGGAAAAATTGTTAATAAATTACTACAGATAAATCCATTTATAAGATATGATTATAAAAAAGCTGTGGATAAAAATCTTCTTCCAACACAGTTTAATTTTGAAAATAAAAAAGAAAATTACTTAACTATAGGATTATCTTTATCTTTAAGATTTTAAGAGGTGTAAAATTGGAAAAACAGCAAAATATCAACCAAATTCCAGAAATTTATGAAGAAGACGAGATTGATTTATATGAACTTTGGCAAACAATTAAAAAAAGAAAAAAAATAATCATTGGTCTATTTCTGTTTGCAACTATAGCTACAGGAATAATAAGCTTTATAATGACACCTATATACAGAAGTGAAACATCCGTTATTCCGGTATCAAGTAGTGCTTCTCCTCTTGGGGAGCTTGCAGGGCTTGCAGCAATGGCAGGAGTTTCTGTAGGAGGCGGAGGAGACAGTGCAAAGATAATGGCAGTTTTAAAAAGTAGAGAAATAAAAGAAAAAGTAATAAACAGATTAAGTCTTATTCCTGTACTTCTTGAAGATGATATTCCTGAAGACAGAATCCCTATGAATGTTGCCCTTGAAGTTTTTGAAGATATGGTTTCTATTTCAGAAGATAAAAAAACTGGTGTTATTACAGTATCAGTAGATTATAAAGACCCTCAACTGGCACAAAAAATAGCAAATGTTTATATTGATGAACTTCAAAAAATAATGAACGAGAAAAATTTAACTGTAGCAAAGTTTAACAGAGTATTTTTAGAAAAACAGCTTAAAGAGCAAGAAGAAAAACTAAAAGAATTACAAAATAAACTTGCACAGTTCCAGAAAAAAACAAAAATAATATCGCCAGACAATCAGCTTGCAGGTGTAATGGAACTTTATTCAAATCTAATATCTCAAAAAATGGCACTGCTTGTTAAACTTAAAAGTATGGAATCTGCATTTTCTTCAGACAATCCACAAATAAAAGCTTTGAAAGAGCAGATAAAGGCGATAGATAAACAGATTAAAAGTATAGAAGAAAAAACAAATATAGGGGCACTACCTTCTCTATCTCAAGCACCAGAAAAAATAGTTGAGTATACAAATATAATGAGAGATTTAAAGGTAGCCCAGGCAGTTTATGAAAATTTAGTAAAAATGTATGAACAGGCAAAACTTCAAGAAGCAAAAGAAAATATATACGTTGAAGTTATAGACCCACCTTCTCTTCCAGATAAACCTGTAAAACCAAAGAAAAAGCTTATGGTAGTCGTTGCTGGAGTATCTTCATTATTTCTTGGAATATTTTTAGCCTTTTTCTTAGAATGGCTTGAGAATGTGAAGAGAAGGAATCAGGAAGAAGTTTAATATAGACTCTAATTTAACATAAACTTTATATGTAAAGGCATTTTACAGTTATACATAAACATATTTTACAATTATACGTAAAAGCGTTTTACAATTACACGCAAATGCATTTTACGGTTATACGCAATTGCGTTTTACAATTATACATAAGTATATTTTACAATTATACCTAAAGGTATTTTACAATTATGATAAGGACATTTTACAGTTATACCTAAGCATATTTTACAATTATATATAAATGCGTTTTACAATTACTGATGGTGGCATTTTACAGTTATATATAATCCCATTTTACAGTTATAATAAGGGCATTTTACAGTTATATATTTTTCACTTTACAAGATTTTTTTGGGCGAAAGTATGATGCTGGATTAAAATTTTGAGTGAAATTTCCAGATTGAAAAGTGCAGAAAATACAATGATTAAAAGTAACCAATATAAAAAGGTGTAAAAAGCGAGTTCTAAGTTCTCGGAACAGGTCGTAACCCCCCCTGCCTTAATTTTTGTAGATTACAAAATAACAAGTAAAATAAACCATTAGAGGCGTGTTGGTTACTTTTTTATAGATATATAGGGAAATTTTTTATCGGAAAATTTAAAAAATTTCACTTACAATTTTTTTTCAAAAAAATTTTTTTAAGATTTTTTTGTCTTAAAAATTTTCACTTTTTTTTCTAAAAATTTTTTCCTTTGAAGCGAGTTTTTATGTAATATTTTTTTTCTGAAAAATTTTTTATATTTCATTTAAAATTTCTTAATAAATTTCTTAATAAATTTTTTGTTTAGCAATTTACGTGCTAACTTTTATAAAAACTTTTGTAATTTGAATATAAAAATGTTTCAAAATATAGATTTTTTAAGGAAAATGTAATCTAACAAATTGGTGCAAAAATTTAGACTTTTAAGACCCTTGAAAGTGGGCTATATTTGTATTGAAAAAATATAAAAAGGAGTTATTGCTATGAAAAAAAATTTAGAAAGCTTAATACAAATTGCAAAAAAAGCGGGAGATGAGATATTAAAAATTTATAATACAGATTTTTCAGTCGAATATAAAGACGATAAATCGCCTTTAACAATTGCAGATAAAAATGCTCATAAGGTTATAGAAAAAGGATTAAAAGAAATATCAGATTATCCAATTCTAAGTGAAGAAGGAAAGGACATTCCATACGAAGAAAGAAAGAACTGGGAATATTTCTGGATGGTTGACCCTTTAGATGGAACTAAAGAGTTTATAAAGAAAAACGGTGAGTTTACTGTAAATATAGCATTAATACATAAAAATAAACCTGTTTTAGGAGTAGTTTATGCACCTGCCATTGATGTTTTATATTACGGCGGGGAAAATATTGGAGCTTACAAAATAGAAAATAATACGAAAACTAACCTAACTAACAATCAACTAACTAAACCTAACAATTCCTTAACCGTAGTAGCAAGCAAATCGCATCTAAATGAGGAAACAAAAGAGTTTATAGACATGCTTAAAAAGCATTATGATAATGTGGATACAACATCAATAGGTTCTTCTTTAAAAATATGCCTAGTGGCAGAGGGAAAAGCTGACATTTACCCAAGAATTGCACCTACTATGGAATGGGATACAGCAGCTGCACATGCAGTTTTAAACGCAGTTGGCGGAAAAATGGTAAAATATGAAAAAACACAAAGTTTAAAAGAGATAAAAAAGTTGCCAGAACTTAAATATAATAAAGAGAACTTACTAAATTCTTACTTCATAGCTTTAAGGTCAGATGTCTTTTGATATAGTGATTGTAATATTCACCTTAATTTTTCTTCTTTGGGGACTTTACTCTGAAAAATTCCACCCTGCAGCTGTGTTTTTTATTGCTGTTTCTATCTTAACTGTGTTTAAAATAATATCACCATCTGAGGCTTTATCAGGATTTTCAAATCCTTCAATAGTTGCTATTTTACTTCTTTTAATAGTTAGTAACATTATCCAAAAATCAGGTATTGTTAATTACTATTTTTCAAAAATTTTAAGCGATAATCTTTCTTATAAATCATTTTTAGGCAGAATGTTCTTATCAGTATCATCTGTGTCTGCATTTTTAAATAATACACCTATAGTTGCTATGCTTCTTCCTTACGTATATCAGTGGAGCAAAAAAAAGGGCATATCACCATCTAAACTTTTAATACCGCTTTCATATGCAGCAATACTTGGTGGGACGATAACTCTAATAGGTACATCTACAAATTTAGTTGTAAATGGTCTTGCTTTAGAAAATGGGATTAACTCTATTCATATATTTGATTTTGCATATGTGGGAATTCCTGCAACAATTGTAGGCTTTTTATATATTTACCTTTTTGGCTATAAACTACTTCCAAATAGAGAGGATCCATTAAAATCATTTTTAGAGAGGAAAAAAGAGTATATAGTAGAAACTATTGTAAGGGGAAATTCAAAATTAGTCGGTAAAAGTATAAAAGAAGCAAAACTAAGAAATTTAAAAGGACTTTTCCTTGCAGAAATATTAAGAAAAAACAAAAAAATATCTCCAGTATCTCCAGAGGAAATTATAGAAAAAGGAGATATTTTAATATTTGTAGGACAGACCGAAGCAATTACAGATTTAATATCTTCAGATTACGGCTTATCACTTCCAGATTTTTGTAATATAAATGAAGAAAAAGTTGATATTGTTGAAGTAGTTGTTTCTAATAACTCTTCATTAATTAATAAAAAAGTTAGAGAAACAGATTTTAGAGCAAAATACGATGCTGCAATACTTGCAGTTCACAGAAATGGAGAAAAATTAAAAGGAAAGATCGGTGAAATAGTTTTAAAACCTGGAGACCTCCTTCTTTTATTAACAGGTAAAGATTTCTGGAAAAGAGCAGAAGACACAACTGATTTTTATATTATTTCAAAAATAAAAGAAATATTTAACATAGATAGGAAAAAAGGAAATTTTATATTTTTTGGATTTATAGGTGTAATTCTTTTATCTGCGCTAAACATAATACCTTTATTTACAGGGCTTATTTTACTTATAGCTTTATTCGTCTTATTTAAGTTTTCAACATATTCAGAAATTAAAAAGGGTCTTGATATAAACCTTGCAGTAATTGCCGCCCTTTCAATAGCAGTTGGAAAAGGAATAATAAATTCAGGACTGGCAGAATTAATAGCGTTAAACATTAAAAACTTTCTTTTGCCTTTAGGTATTATTGGGGCACTGGCAGGTATTTACATAATCACAAATATACTAACTGAATTTGTAACAAACATTGCTGCTGCTTCAATAGTTTTTCCAATAGCCCTGTCCACTGCAAACATACTATCAGTCGAACCTATAGCTTTTATATTAGCTGTTGCTTTTGGAGCTTCTGCAAGTTTTATAACACCTATTGGATACCAGACAAACTTAATGGTTTATAGTGCAGGAAACTATAAATTTAAAGATTTTATAAAGGTTGGTTTACCTTTATCTATTCTATATGGGATAATATGTATTATTGTTTTGTACGTGGTTTTTGTGAAAGTTAGTTAAATGATTGTTAAATAGTTAGTTATGGTTAGTTTTGGTTATAGGGAGGAAAGATGGAAGAGAAAAAATTTATTATTCCGCACGAAGGAAATATTAAAAAAGAAGACAGGCAGAGGCAAAAAGGGCACAAATCTGCAATTCTATGGTTTACAGGATTGTCTGGAAGCGGAAAATCAACATTGGCACATGCAGTTGAAGAAAGACTTTTTGAAATGGGCATTCATACTTACGTTTTGGACGGAGATAATATTAGATCAGGACTTAACAAAGACTTAGGATTTTCTGCAGAAGATAGGGAAGAAAACATTAGAAGAATAGGAGAAGTTGCAAAACTTTTTGTAGATGCAGGAATTATTACATTAACTGCCTTTATTTCACCATATAAAAAGGATAGACAGCTAGTTAGAAACTTAGTAGAAAATGGAGAATTTATAGAAATATACGTTAAATGCCCTTTAGAAGTTTGTGAACAAAGGGACGTCAAGGGTTTATATAAAAAAGCAAGAGCAGGGATTATTAAAAACTTCACAGGAATAGATGACCCATATGAAGAACCTGAAAATCCAGAAATAATTGTAGAAACAGATAAAGAGTCTCTTGAAGAAAGTGTAAATAAAATAATCAAGTATTTAGAAAAAAAAGGATATCTGGAGGTTAACGAATAATGCTAAACCCACACGGAGGAAAATTGATAAACAAAACTGCAACAAAGGAAGAAAAAAAGGAACTTTTAGAAAAAGCAAAAACTTTAAAAAAGATAAAAATAGCTGATAGATATGTAAGTGATTGTGAAATGATAGCAAACGGTGGATTTTCACCTTTAAATGGATTTATGACAAAAGAAGACGCTGAAGAAGTAATAAACAATATTCACTTAAAAAATGGGCTTTTATGGTCTATACCGATAGTACTACCTATACCAGAAGAAATTTTTAATGAGCTGAAGATAGGAGATGAAGTAGCCCTTTATGACAAACATGATAGACCAATAGCAATTATGGTTATAGAAGATAAATTTAATCTTGACCTTGAAAATTACTGCAAAAATGTTTTCAAAACAACAGATATAGAGCATCCAGGAGTAAAAGTTGTAAAAAATGCAGGAAATAACTTCATTGGCGGAGAAATAGTAAGACTTTTAAATAGACCTGTTAGAGAAGGAATAAATGAAAAATACTATCTTGATCCTATTCAGGTAAGGGAGAATATAAAGAAAAAAGGCTGGAAAAAAGTAGTTGCATTCCAGACAAGGAATCCAATTCACAGAGCCCATGAATACATAATAAAAACAGCACTTGAACCAATGGATGGTGTAATGATACATCCATTAGTTGGAGAAACTAAGCCTGATGATATACCTGCAGATGTAAGGATGAAATGTTATGAAACATTAATAGAAAACTATTTTAATAAGGAGAAAGTACATTTATCAGTCCTTCCAGCTTCAATGCACTATGCGGGCCCAAGAGAAGCTGTTCACCACATGCTTATGAGAAAAAATTACGGTGCAACACATATGATAATAGGCAGAGACCATGCAGGAGTCGGAGATTATTATGGAACTTATGAAGCACAGGAGTTTGTAGAGCAGTTTGTTGATGAGCTTGAAATCCAGCCCTTAAAATTTGAACACTCTTTTTATTGCACAAAATGTGAAAATATGGCGTCTGCAAAGACATGCCCTCACCCAAAAGAAGACCATGTACACCTTAGTGGAACTAAAGTTAGAGCAATGCTTAGAGAAGGAAAAAGACCTCCTAAAGAATTTTCAAGACCAGAAGTGGCTGATATTTTAATAAAATGGGCAACTGGAAAATAAAACCATAAAAATTATATTTAAACTATCAAATTGTGTTAGGAGTAATGGCTATGACAGTGAAAGCAAAAGAAAAACCTATAAAAAAACAAAAAAGAGTACCAAAAGAACTGATATACGAAATGAGATATGGAAGCCCAATATATTACAGAGATTACGACAAAGTCATAAGCGGGGAAAAAACTCTGGAGGAAGTTATGGGAAGTAGTAAATTACAATGGTTTATTATTTATTTAATTTATTCATATCTTATCAAAAACATAGATACAAAAAAATATGTAATCGCCACTAATGAAGCAGGTTTCCAGTGGGCACCAAGAACATGGAGAAATTTAGATATTGCTATTTTTAATAAGAAAAAGCTTTTAAAAGAAGGGATAGATGATAAATATGCAAAAACTCCTCCAGAGGTTGTAATTGAAGTTGACACAAAAGCGGATTTAAGAAAATATGGAGACTTTATGAACTATGCGAGAGAAAAAACACAGGATTTATTAAACGCTAGTGTAAAAAAAGTTATATGGTATACAACTTTTGATAAGAAAGTAATGGTAGCTGAAAAAAGTAAAAGATGGTTTATAACAGACTGGGATGATACTATTGATGTTTTAGATAATATAAAGCTAAACCTAAATGAGTTATTAGAAAAAGAAAAACATTAAAATGAACATAGAAACCAAAAACATTCGTTTAACAGAAGAAGAAATAAAAGCTATAAAAGATACAGCAAAAGAAATTTTTGGAAACGATGTAAGAGTATGGCTATTTGGTTCACGGGTCAATCCAGAGTTAAAAGGCGGAGATATTGATATTTATATTGAAATACCAGCTTATGAGGATACAAACGTTTTCAAAAAAAAGGTAAAATATTTAGTAAGTCTTGAAGATAAGATTGGAGAACAGAAAATAGATTTAATAGTAGCTCCTTATGATTGCAAAGAATTTTACTGCACAGAGGCAAAAAAAACAGGTGTAAGGATTTTATGAAAGATATAAATCTTGTTTTGAAAGAAATAGATAAACATAAAGAGAGATTAGAATATGTTGTTAACAAAATTAAAAGCTGGAATGAATTAAATACAGAAACATTAGACGACCCTGAAAAAGTAGAAACTATAGATTCTTTCTTATTTAGATTCTCAAAAATGCAGGATACAATGGGAGAAAAACTGTTTCCTTTAATTTTAGAAATATTTGGAGAAGAAGCAAGAAATAAACCATTTATAGACATATTAAACAGACTTGAACAGCTTGAAATTTTACCATCTGCAAATAAATGGAAAGAACTAAGAAAAATAAGAAATTTACTAACACACACATATCCATGGGAACAGGAAATTTTAATAAAAGAGTTAAAACAGGCTATCAATGCTTCAGATGAATTAATGAAAATTTATGAAAAAATAAAAGAAAAAATTAAGTCCTATTTAAAAGGTTAAATATAGCAGTAGATGATAAATAAATTAAAAAATAAAATTAACTCAGATATACATTTAAAAGAGCTTTTAAAAGGTTCTTCTATTGCTTTTGTTTTAAGAATTCTTGGGATTATTGCAGGATATATTTTTACTCTTTTAATCACACGTGGATATGGTGCTGAGGCAATGGGAGTTTTTGCTCTTTCTTTTACTCTATTACAGATATCATCTGTTATTGGTCGTCTTGGAATGGATACGGCATTACTTAGATTCGTTGCTGAGTACTCATCACAAGGAAAGTGGGATATAGTAAAAGATATTTATAAAAAAGCTGTAAAACTTGTTTTACCTTTTTCTATATTTGTTTCAATCTTAGTTTTCTTTTTATCCCCATATATAGCCGAGTTTGTATTTAAAAAACCACATCTTGAACCTTATTTTAAAATAGCTGCTATAGGAATAGTTCCGTTTGTTTTACTCTTTATACATACAGAAAGTTTAAGAGGATTAAAAAAGATAAAAGAGTACATGCTCCTCCAACAAGCAGGAATATTTATATTAGCTTCCATTTTACTTGGATTTATAACATTACTAATAAACCAATCAACTATTAAACTATTAACTAACTACATAAACCAGATCCCCATCTCTAATTACATTTTTTCAGTATTCATAATTTCACTTATCGCTTTCATCATCTGGAAAAAACAATTAAATAACCACCAATTAACTATAACTAACTATAAACTAACCTCTACTAACTCTTCCTTATCCTATTCAACTATCTTATCTGTTTCAATTCCAATGCTTTTCTCAAGTTCTTTAGCCTTGATTATGGGCTGGACTGATACTATAATGTTAGGTATGTTTAGAACTGAAGAGGAAGTGGGGATATATAACGTAGCTTTAAGGGTGTCTATGATAACAAGTATTACATTGATGGCAATAAATACAATAGCAGCTCCTAAATTTGCAGAATTTTGGGGAAAGAAAGATTTAGAAGGGCTTGCAAAAGTTGCTCAGCAGTCAACTAAGTTAATTTTTTGGACTTCTTTTCCTATATTACTTTTATTTTTAATTTTTCCCAAGCCTATACTCGGGATATTTGGAGAAGAGTTTAAAGCTGGTACCCTTGCATTTATGATATTAACGATAGGACAGTTTATAAGTAGTTTAAGTGGAGATGCTGGTGGATTTTTAAAAATGACAAATAATCAAAGATTTTTGCAGAATTTAAATTTTTTTGCTTTATTGTTTAACATTTTACTAAATTATATACTAATCCCAATATACGGTATCATTGGTGCTGCTTTTGCCACTATGATGGCTTTAAATATAGCAAAATTAATTGCAAACATATATATAAGAAATTTATATGGTTTTTCTTTTTACATTAATATAATAAGGGAAAAAAAATGAAAATAGGGATTATTGGCGCAGGTATTTCTGGTTTAAGTATAGGCCAAATTCTTAAAGAATATTTCGATGTAGAAATATTAGAAAAAGAAAATGAAATAGGAGGGATAGCCAAAACAAAAATTGTTAATGGAATTACTTACCATTTGGTTGGAGGACATTGTTTTAATTCAAAAAACAAAAATGTTCTAAATTTTGTCTTTAACAAAATTTTATCCAAATCGGAATGGCACTTAGTTGAAAGAAAAGCAAAAATTTTTTTTAAAAACCATATAATAGATTATCCAATAGAGTTTTCCATAAAGCAAATTGCTAAATTTGATGAAGAGCTTGCATTTAATATAACAAAAGATTTCTTTTCCTCTAAAGAAAATATAAATCCGAAAAATTTAGCAGAATGGTTTATTCAAAAGTTTGGTGAAACATTAGCTAAAGAATATCTAATTCCTTATAATAGAAAAATTTGGAATCAGGATCCTTACGAAATGGATTATACATGGGTAAAAGATAAATTGCCTATTCCCAATAAGAAATCGTTCTTTTTGTCTTTAATAAGAGATATTAAAGATAATATGCCTCATTCCTTTTTCTTTTATCCAAACTCCAATAACCAACAAACATTTATAAATGCTCTATCTTTAGGATTAAAGATTGTAAAAAATTATCCTGTTAAACATATTGAAAAAGTAGGTAACAAATACGTAATAAATGGCGAAAAAATTTATGATTTGATAATCAGCACTATGCCACTAAATTTAATTCCTTTTGTTATAAAAGAAACCCCTCTTGAAGTAAAGAAAAAATCTAGACTTTTAAAATATAATAGAGTAACCAATATGCTTTGGGAAACAGAACCAGTAGAAAATACATGGACATATTTCCCAGATAAAGAAATAAAATTTCATAGACATATTCACATAGGTAATTTTTTTGAGCCCAAAAATTCAAGATACACAATTGCAGAAGTAATAGGAAAACATTCTTATGAAGATATGCTAAATTATGCAAAAAAATTAGATTACTTGAAAAAACCCCTAGACTATAATGTTTCAGAACATGCATATGTTGTTTTTGATAAAAACTATAGGAACACGAAAAATTATATTATAAAGTTTTTAGAAGACTATGGTATATATACATTAGGTAGATTTGGAGAATGGGAATATTATAATATGGATATATGTATAGAAAAAGCTATGCAGTTATCAGAGAAAATAATAAAGAGGTATGGATAATGATTAAACTTTCTGTAATTATGTGGGATTGTAGTTTTAGAGAGAGATTTCATGCTATTGAATCTTATTTAAATCAAACATTAGATGAAAATATATACGAAGTTATATGGGTGGAGTTTTATAATAATGTAAAAGAAGAAGTGAAAAAATTTGCTAATAAATATAAAAATTTCAAGATTCTAACTTTAAATAGAAATGGTAAATGGCAGTATGGGATTTGTGTAAATGAAGGAGTAAGAATAGCAAGAGGTAATATATTAATAATATCAGATGGAGATGTTGTTGTAGATGAAAAATTTTTAGAAGACGAACTCAGGCTTCATGAAAAATACCATGACTTAACCTTCATAAATTATCATAGAAGATATGATGAACCTACTGAGCCCGATGTATATAGATATGATTTGGAATATTTAAAAAAAGTCTGTGTTCTTACAAATCCTACTAATTATGCAGGATGTTTTAGTATAAAGAAGAAGGATTTTATAGCTATCAATGGTTATGAAGAAGATATGGTTTTTTCAGGGCCTTCAGCATGTGCAAAAGATTTTTATATAAGGGCAAAAAATGCAGGTTACTTTATTAGATGGTCTCCTGAAAAGAGATTATTTCATCCTTGGCATCCTGGGACAACAGTAGGATTTTCTTACTTACTAAAAAAGCAGGAAAGAATAATAAGAATTAGAGATTTAAATGTTGATGTTTTACCAAACTTTGGATTTAATAAAAAAATGAAAAAAACAAAATTGGATATAGTTCCTGATTATTCTTTTAAAGAAAAAATCCAACTTTTTATCGAATTCCTAATTAAAAAAGCCATAGGAAAGATTTAATAATGAATATATTTAAATTGTATTATACAATTATTTTAAAAAAGAAAGTGTTTTTTAAAGAAGTACCATACAGTTTTGTAAAAAATAAAACTATTTTTACTCATATTCCTAAAGCTGCAGGTATAAGCATAACAAGTGCCATTTATGGACATGAAGTTGGACATATACCAATTTTCGTATATAAAGAGATTTTAGGTCAAAATTTTAACCAATACTTTAAATTTACTTTTGTTAGAAATCCTATTGATAGAATTGTATCTGCATTCTATTTTTTAAAACAGGGTGGACTTAATAAATTAGATTACTTTTGGGGAAGAAGATATGTTTCTAAATACAATGATATTAACGATTTTATAAAGGATTTCCTTAATTATGAAAATATATGGAGCTATATTCATTTTTTTCCTCAACATTATTTTTTATTAGATGGAAAAGGTAATATGTTAGTTGATTTTATAGGAAAAGTTGAAACATTAGAAAAAGATATATATTTTATTGAGAAGATTTTAAATAAAAAGTTATTTATAGAAAGGAAAAATACTACTAAGAATAAAGAAAAAGTTATTTTAGATTCATCATCTATTGACAAAATTTATGATATATATAAAAAAGATTTTGAATTATTCAATTATAAACCTGAACAAACATGAATGGATTATCTAAATTACTAATAATAATTTCCATTTTCTTATCACATTTGCCACAACTAAAGATTCCATTTCTTACCACAACAACTAGACCTGTATTTCAAATATTTTTTGTTCCGATTCTTATAAGAAACTTTAATAAAATCAAAATGGATAAACTTTTAAAAATAAAATGGTTAATTTTTTCTTTTATTTTCTTTTATTACCTTATAATAGGTTTGATATTATATCAAGATATTTATACATTTCTAAAATACCTTATAGGATTTATATTTTTCCTTTTATTTTATATATTTAGTTATAGTAGAGGCTTTTTAAAAGAGAAAATTTTTTATAAAATAAATTTATTTTCCTTTTTATTTATAAGTTTAATAGGATTTTTACAAATTGCTGGTGCATTTAATATTTTATTAATCGATATAGCTAATTTTATTAGGAAAAACTTACTCTCAGTTGTTTTAGATAAAGAACGGTTATCTTTGCTTTTTTCAGAACCATCTTTTTTAGCTTCTTACTTCATTTATCTCTTTCTTATTATAGATAGATTAATAAAAATAGATGATGTACATAAAAAATATTATTTCACAATAAAAATAATATTATTTGTATTTATTATTTTTTCGAAAAGTTTATATACATACTTAGCTGTGTTAGTATTACTGTTTGGCCAATTTATTTTTTCTTCTACAAAATTTAAAAACAAATTAATTTTAATTATTATCTTATCCTTATTCTTAATAGTTATAATAAAGCTATCTTTTAATAGAATACAAAATGTTATTTTGTTTCAAGATTTATCTTTCCTATCTAGGTTTATTTATATTGAGGCTTTAATTTCAATGCTTATATCTTCCAAATTTTTTGGTTTTGGAATAGGAGGTTTTGGAGATTATTTCCAATATTATTTAAATAATAAGTATAATTTTCCAATATTTCCCTTTGAACTTATTAAGTATTTAGATGGTAATATTCATGCCAATCCATTTTCTTTATTTTTTCAATTCTTGGGAGAAACAGGTGTTTTAGGTATAATAGCTTTTTTTGTGCTAATTTTTCATGGATTTCTAAAAAGTAACTATAAACCGTATTATATAGCTATATTTATTACTACTTTATCTGCATTACCTTGGGGATTACCTTACTTTTGGCTTACAATAGGTTTATTACATAGCTTAAATAACAAATATAAGAGAATATAATATGATAAAAAGAAAACATAAATTTATTCTAGTTGGCCCTTTACCACCACCTATAACAGGTGTTAGCTTAGCAAACAAAATAATTCTGGAAAATTTGCCAAAATATTTTCCAAAATATAAAGTTGATTTTATAAATACATCTTACCCAACTTTCAAAGAAGATATTGGAAAATTTAGTTTAAAGAAAGTTTTTGTTTATACTAAACAATATAAAGAGTTATATAAAATCTTTAAATCTGATAAAGTTTATATCACTACTGGTCAAACATTTTTTGGGGTTTTAAAATATGCTCCATATATTCTGTTATCTAAATTTTTAAACAAAGAACTCATAATTCATATTCACGGAGATTTTTTATGGCAGGAATACAATAAGTTAAGTGGTTATAAAAAAAAGCTACTTAAATATTTGATCTCAAAATTTGATAAAGGAATTGTTTTATCTAAAAGTTTGAGAAGAAACTTGGAACCATTTATACCTGAAGATAAAATTTTTGAATTACCCAATTTCGTAGAAGATTATCTATTTGATATGGATATTGAAAAAAAATTGAAGGAAAATTTTAATGAATTAAGAATAATATACTTAAGTAATTTAATGAAAGAAAAAGGTATTTTAGATTTATTTGAAGCTTTATTAATTTTAAAAGAAAAAAATATTCCTTTTAAAGTCAAAATTGCAGGAAATGTTGACAGTTCGTTACAGGATGAAATCTTTGGATATTTAGAAAAATTAAAAGAAAATGTTGAATATTTAGGAGTTGTATTAGGTAATCAAAAGAAAGAGATATTAAAATGGGGAAATGTTTTTGTTTTACCAAGCTATAATGAAGGGCAACCAATTTCTATTTTAGAAGCTTATGCAACAGGGAACATAGTATTAACCACAAACCAAGGAGGTATTCCTGACATATTTAAAGAAAATATAAATGGATTTCATATTGAGAAACAAAATCCAGAATCTATTGCCAATAAATTATGTATTTTAAGTTCTAATTTAAAAGATTACAAAAGTATAGCTTTAAATAATTATAATGAAGCTTTCAAAAGATATAGAGTTGAAATATTTATAAAAAATTTTACAAATATTTTGGAGAACTAATATGTTCCAAGATTTATCTAAATTCAAACTTCCACCAAACTTTCGAGGCAAAGCTGGATGGTATGTTCAATTATGGTGGATAGTTCAAGATACTTTGTTTAGATGGTCTCCACAATTTATGTATGGATGGAGAAGGTTTTTATTGAAATTATTCGGTGCAAAAATTGGAAAAGATGTAATAATCAGACCAACTGCCAAAGTAACTTTTCCATGGAAAGTAAAAATAGGAGATTATAGCTGGATAGGAGACGATGTAGTTCTTTATTCTCTTGGAGAGATAGAAATAGGTAACAATGTTGTTATTTCTCAACGCTCGTATATTTGTACAGGAAGCCATGATTATACTAAAATAGATTTCCCGATTTTTGCAAAAAAAATAGTAATAGAAGATGAAGCTTGGCTTGCTACAGATGTTTTTGTAGCTCCTGGAGTAAAAATAGGGAAGGGAACTGTTGTTGGAGCAAGAAGCAGCGTTTTTAAAGACTTACCTCCAGGTAAAGTATGTATAGGAAATCCTGCAAAACCTATAAAGGATAGAATAGTTGAAAAATGAAAAATTAACAATAATCGGAATAAATTTTTATCCAGAAGATACGGCAATAGGACTATACTCTACACAAATGGCAGAGTATTTGCAGGAAAATGGATTTGAAGTTTCTGTAATTACAGGATTTCCATATTATCCACAGTGGAAGATTTGGGAAGAATATAAAAATAAACCTAAATATTTAGAAGAAGAATATAAAGGGATAAAAATTTATAGATACAAACAATTTACACCTAAAAATCCAACCTTTAAAAATAGAATAAAGCATATACTTAGCTTTACATTTGGTAGTCTAAAAAATTTAAAAAAAATTGAAGAAGTAAATCTTATCATTGCAATAATTCCTTTTACTTCTGATGTATGGTTAGCCCATAAATTAGCAAAAAAAACAAATGCAAAAGTTTGGGTTCATGTTCAGGATTTTGAATTTGATGCAGCATTTGAAGCAGGAGTTATTGGAAATAATAAGTTAAAAAACTTATTAGGCAAATTTTTATTTAAGATAGAAAAAAACTTGTTAGATAAAGCACATATCGTAAGTAGTATCAGCTATTCAATGCTTGAAAAGGCAAAAAATAAAACAAATACAGAAACTTTTTATTTTCCCAACTGGATAGATGAAAACTTTGTAAATCCGGATAAAGCAAAAATTCATCCTTATTTATCCTCAAATAAATTCAAAATTTTATATTCTGGGAGTATTGGTGCAAAACAAGATTGGGAAACTTTTGTTAAAGTTGTAAATTATTTTAAGAATAGAGAAGATATTGAATTTATTGTTGTTGGAGATGGAGCTAAGAAGGATTGGCTTCTTTCTAAAATTAACAATATAAAAAATGTAAATTACTATCCTCCAGTTCCTTATGAAGAATTACCTGATTTGCTATGCAGTGCAGATTTACACATTTTATTTCAAAAATCAGATGTAGTTGATACAGTTATGCCTTCCAAACTTCTTGGAATGATGGCAAGTGCAAAGCCATCGTTAGTTACAGGAAATAATAAATCTGAGGTGGCAAAAATATTAAAAGATTCTAAGGGTGGCGAGTTTTTCGAAAGTAGTGATTTAAAATTAATTATAAGTTTTATAGAAAAATTAAAAAAAGATGTTAATTTAGTTGACTTTTATGGAAAAAATGCGAGACAATATATCGTAGAACATTTTTCAAAAGATAAAGTTTTAAAAAATCTAGAAAATAAAATAAATGAAATAATAAACAAGGGGTAAAACATGTCAAAGAAAAAAGCATTGATAACAGGTATTACAGGGCAAGATGGAGCATATCTTGCAGAATTTTTACTTAACAAAGGTTATGAAGTTCATGGAATCAAAAGAAGAAGTTCACTTTTTAACACAGAAAGAATTGACCATCTTTATAAAGATCCACATGAAGAAGATGTAAATTTCTTCTTACATTATGGAGATTTAACTGATAGTTTAAACTTAACGAGAGTAATTCAGGAAATACAGCCAGATGAAATATATAACCTTGGAGCTCAATCTCACGTAGCTGTCTCTTTTGAACAACCAGAATATACAGCCAATGCTGATGGGATTGGAACTTTAAGAGTTTTGGAAGCGGTAAGATTATTAGGGCTAACTGAAAAAACCAAAATCTATCAAGCTTCTACATCTGAACTTTATGGTAAAGTTCAAGAAATACCCCAAACAGAAAAAACACCTTTTTATCCAAGAAGTCCTTATGCTGTTGCTAAGCTATATGCATACTGGATAACGGTAAATTATAGAGAAGCATATGGTATGTTTGCCTGTAATGGAATTTTATTTAATCATGAATCACCTATTAGAGGAGAAACATTTGTTACAAGAAAGATTACACGAGGAGCAACACGAATTATATTAGGATTAGATAAAAAATTATATTTAGGAAACTTAAATGCTAAAAGAGATTGGGGTCATGCAAAAGATTATGTTGAAGGGATGTGGTTAATATTACAACAAGATGAACCAGATGATTATGTATTAGCTACAGGAAAGACTACAGAGGTTCGAGAATTTGCAAGAAAAACTTTTGCTGAACTTGGAGTTGAATTAGAGTTTATAGGTGAAGGTGTAGATGAAAAAGGAATTGTAAAAAATATAAATGAAGAAATTTTAATTGAGAAACTAAATAAAATTGGAGCCGAAAATATAGAATCTATAATAAATCATACAAAATCATTAGTTGGAAAGTCTGTTATAGAGGTTGATCCTAAATATTTCAGACCTGCAGAAGTTGATATCTTAATTGGAGATGCTACAAAAGCACGAGAAAAGCTCGGATGGGAGCCAAGGCATACTTTAGAAGATTTAATTAAAGAAATGGTGGAAAGCGATTTGGAGAGAAATTATAAAGAGCTTGTTTTAAAAAGATGTGGCTTTGAGATTCCAAAAAGTTGCGAACTATAGAGGAAATATAAATGGAAAAAAATAGTAAAATTTATGTGGCTGGGGGAACAGGGCTTGTAGGCAGTGCTATTATAAGAAAATTAAAAGAAAAAGGCCATAAAAATATTATATCAACTTATCATAACAGAGAACCTACAAATAAGGATGTAAACTGGTTTAAAGTTGACTTAACAAATCAAGCTGAAGTAGAAAAATTCTTTCAGCAGGAAAAACCGGAATATATATTTTTAGCAGCTGCAAAAGTTGGTGGAATATGGGCTAATAATGTTTATAGAGCCGATTTTATTTATCAAAATCTTCAAATTCAGAATAATATAATTTACAATGCATATAAATATGGGGTAAAAAAACTTTTATTCTTAGGAAGTACATGTATATACCCAAAAAATTGTCCACAACCGATAAAAGAAGAATATCTTTTGACAGCACCTTTAGAGTATACAAATGAACCTTATGCTATTGCAAAAATAGCTGGCATAAAAATGTGTGAAAGCTTTAACCTCCAATATGGAACTAATTTTATTTCTGTAATGCCTACAAATCTTTATGGATATTATGATAATTTTGATTTAGAAACTTCCCATGTTTTACCTGCATTAATTAGGAAAATGCATTTAGGAAAGCTGTTAGAAAATAATGATTGGGAAGGAATAAGAAAAGATTTAAATAAAAATCCTATAGAACGAGTAGATGGAACAGCTACTGAAAAGGAAATTATGAATATCTTAAATAAATATGGAATAACTTTTGAAGGAAATGCTGTTCAAGTAGAGATCTGGGGAACAGGTCAACCAAAACGTGAATTTCTATGGTCTGATGATATGGCAGACGCTTGTGTATATTTAATGGAAAATATAAATTTTGTAGATATAGTCAGGCAGATGTATCCAGATTTGGATAATGGGAAATTAAAACTCAGCTATACAAATAAAGAAATAAGAAACACACACATAAATATCGGAACAGGGAAAGATATCTCTATAAAAGATTTAGCTTACTTAATAAAAGATATAGTAGGATTTAAAGGAAAATTATTTTTTAATACAAGTAAACCTGATGGAACAATGAGAAAAGTTACAGATGTTTCAAAACTTCATTCATTAGGATGGAAACATAAAGTAGAATTAGAAGAAGGTATAAAAAAACTTTATGATTGGTATGTGAATACTTAAAATGGGAAAATTACCTTTAGAAATATTTAAATGTATAGTAAATTATACTCCGTTAATATCAATAGATTTAATAGTAGAAAATAAGTATGGTCAACTTTTATTTGGAAAGCGCATTAATGAACCTGCTAAAGGTTATTATTTTGTTCCTGGAGGAAGAATTTTAAAAGATGAAACTTTAACGGAAGCTTTTAGAAGAATAACTTATGAAGAATTAGGAAAAAGTTTTGCAATTGAAAAAGCCAAATTTATAGGAGTATATGAGCATTTTTATAATAATAGTTTTGTTGGAGATGAAATTTCAACACATTATATAGTATTAGCTTATAAAATTAAACTTGATAAAAATTTGGAATTACCTAATTATCAACATGAAAATTATAAATGGTTAACGAAAGAGGAAATAATTAAAGATAAAGAAATTCATCCTTATAGTAAAGCTTATTTTGGAGGATAATTAAAATGAAATCAATAATACTAGCTGGAGGAAGTGGAACAAGATT
>WIAL01000007.1 GCA_015519975.1 Hydrogenothermaceae bacterium
TCTCTAAATGTTTTTTCTACCTGCTCTCTTTCTCCTTTTCTTAAAAGGCCGTTATCAACAAATATGCAAGTTAAATTATCACCTATTGCATTATGAACAAGTACCGCTGCAACAGAAGAATCAACACCACCAGATAAAGCACATATTGCTTTTTTGTTGCCAACTTGCTCTCTTATTTCTACCTGTTTCTCCATTAAAAAGTTGCCCATGGTCCAGTTTTGAGGAGCTCCGCAGATATCTACTGCAAAGTTTTTAAGCAGGTCTTTCCCCATATATGTATGTGCAACTTCAGGATGAAACTGAACTCCCCATATTTTTCTTTCTTTATTTCTAACAGCTGCATACGGAGAGTTAAATGTTATTGCTATAGGTTCAAATCCTTCTGGAAGTTCTGTAACCCTATCTCCATGGCTCATCCACACGTGAATAGCTTCAGGAAATCCTTTAAATAAGTCAGTTCTATCCAATATTTCAAGCTCTGCCCTTCCATATTCGTGTCTTTCTGCTTTTAGAACTTTTCCTCCAAAATGGTCTGTTATAACCTGAAGACCATAACATATACCAAGTATCGGAAGTCCAAGTTCATAAACCCTTTCATCTGGTTTTGGAGCATCTGGCTCATAAACAGAAGCCGGTCCTCCAGAAAATATAATTCCCTTTGGGTTGTGTTTTTTTATTTCTTCTATCGAAGCATTAAACGGTAATATTTCACTATAAACGTTTACTTCTCTTATTCTTCTTGCGATTAATTGGGTGTATTGCGAACCAAAATCTAAAATTACAATGCCTTCGTGCTGCAAGTTATTCACCTCAAAAAAATTATCTTCATATTTAAATTATAAACCAGTAAGTATAATTTTATCTTTTTATTAAATCTTACAATAATAAACTAATATTTTTTATGTGAAACTATTGCATTTTTTAAAAAGAATACATATAATATTTATTAGTTTCAAATGTCAAATAAACAAAAATCAAATAAAAGGAGGTAGTTCGGAGATGGCAAATTTAAAACCGCTTTACGACAGGGTTGTTGTAAAACCAATTGAAGAAAAGGAAGAAAAAACTGCATCAGGCATCATTATTCCAGATAGTGCAAAGGAAAAACCTTCAGAGGGAGAGGTGGTAGCAGTTGGAGAAGGAAGACTCCTTGAAAATGGCCAAGTTGCACCATTAAAAGTAAAAGTTGGAGATAAAGTTGTTTACAGCAAATATGCTGGAAATGAATTTGTAATCGATGGACAAGAGTTAATTGTTTTAAGAGAAGACGACATCTTAGCTGTAATTGAGTAATCAAAATAAAAAAATAAAAGGAGGTAGATAAATGGGCGCAAAAATGATTCTTTACGGAGAAGAAGCAAGAGCAAAACTTAAAGCAGGTGTAGATAAACTTGCAAATGCAGTAAAAGTAACACTTGGACCAAGAGGAAGAGAAGTTTTACTTGAGAAAAAATGGGGTTCTCCAAATGTAACAAAAGATGGTGTGTCTGTTGCTAAAGAAATAGAATTAAAAGACCCTTATGAAAATATGGCAGCTCAGCTTGTTAAAGAAGTTGCATCAAAAACTGCAGATGTTGCAGGTGACGGTACAACTACTGCTACAATCTTAACACAAGCAATTTACACTGAAGGTTTAAAAGCAATTTCAGCAGGAGCAAACCCTGTTTATGTTAAAAGAGGTATAGATGAAGCTGTTAATAAAATAATAGAAAAACTCAAAGAAATGTCCCAACCTGTTTCAGGAAGAAAAGAAATTGAGCAGGTTGCAACAATCTCTGCTAATAATGACCCTGAAATTGGAAAAATCATTGCTGATGCAATGGAAAAAGTTGGAAAAGATGGTGTTATAACTGTTGAAGAATCAAAAACTGCAGAAACTGTATTAGAAGTAGTGGAAGGTATGCAGTTTGACAGAGGATATCTATCACCTTACTTTGTAACAAACCCTGACAAAATGGAAGCAGTTTTAGAAAATCCATACATCCTCATTTATGAAAAGAAAATAAACAACATAAGAGAGCTTTTACCAGTTCTTGAAAAGGTTGTTCAAACAAATAGACCACTCTTAATAATTGCTGAAGATGTTGAAGGTGAAGCACTTGCTACGCTCGTAGTAAATAACCTCAAAGGTGTGTTGAAAGTATGTGCTGTTAAAGCTCCAGGATTTGGAGAAAGAAGAAAAGCAATGCTTCAAGATATTGCTATCTTAACTGGAGGTACTGCTATAACTGAAGACCTTGGAATGACCCTTGAAAGCGTTGAACTTGACATGCTTGGACAGGCTGACAAAGTAGTTGTTGATAAAGACAACACTACTATTGTTGGTGGAAAAGGGAATCCTGAAGATATCAAAGCAAGAATAGAACAAATTAAAAAACAAATTGAAACTACTACATCTGATTATGATAGAGAAAAACTTCAAGAAAGACTTGCTAAACTTGCCGGTGGAGTTGCTATCATAAAAGTTGGTGCTGCTACAGAAGCAGAGCTCAAAGAGAAAAAAGACAGAGTTGATGACGCAGTTCACGCTACAAAAGCTGCTGTAGAAGAAGGTATTGTAGCTGGTGGTGGAACAGCTTTACTTCAAGCTGCAAAAGTTTTAGATGAACTTAAAGAAGAAAACCCAGACAAAGCATGGGGAATTAAAATAATCAAAAATGCAGCTAAAGTTCCATTAAAGCAAATTGCATACAATGCTGGATTTGAAGGTTCTGTAGTTCTTGAAAAAGTAGAGAAAGAAGATAAGCCAACATTTGGATTCAACGCTGCAACTGGTGAATTTGTAGATATGATAGAAGCTGGAATTATAGATCCAACTAAAGTTGTAAGAACAGCTATTCAAAACGCAGCTTCAATTGCTGGAACAATGCTCACAGCAGAAGCACTTGTAGCTGAAATCCCTGAGAAAGAAGAAAAAGTTCCTGGAGCAGGAATGGACGAAATGGGCGGAATGGGTGGAATGGGCTTCTAAACCCATCTGTCCTCTAAAACAAGGCTCCCTTAGCGGAGCCTTTTTTTCTTAATTTTATTTTCATACATTCTTTTATCTGCTAACTTTATAGCTTTCTCTAAATTTAAAGTTTCATTTGGAATTAAAACGATACCATAACTTAAAGAAATGTTATATTTTTTTAATTCTTGTTCTACCATTTTTTTAATTAAATTTATTTTATTTTCTATAGATTTGTTATCACATGGATTTACAATTATTAAAATTTCATCCCCACCTACCCGTCCAACAATATCTGTTTTTCTAAAATTTTTTAAAAATATTTTTGCAACTTTTTTTAGGACTTCATCGCCAACTGTATGACCATATTTATCATTTACATATTTGAAATTATCTAAGTCAATATAAACTACACAGATTTTATTTTTTAATCCCCTTTTTATTTTTTCTATTTCCCTATCAAGATAATCTAGCACAAATTGTCTGTTGTAAAGCTTTGTTAATGGATCATATATAGCCCGATAATTTAGTTTTTCTATTAAATTCAGTAAAGCATCAGCATAAAAATAAGCTAGAAACATAGTAGCTAAATAGGAACCTATTGCTTCAAATAATGCATATGAACTGTAGGCTATACTTATTATTCCTTGACTAGATAAAACTAATAATATAAATGCAGAAAATACAAAAATTAAATTCCATATAAAAGCAGTTTTCTTATCTTTTAGGAAGAATGTTAGAAGAGGAAAAACGTATATCCAATATATACCGTTTCCTTTAAATCCCCCTGTTTTTATTAAAAAGATAAGAACCAAATATACGAGTATTAAAATATTTGTTGCTGTTATTTCAAAGTTTTTAGTTTTTTTGTAAAAAATTACATTTAGCAGTGCCAAACTAGATAAAATAATTTCAATTAAGCCTATTATGAACTTTCCATCATATAGATTTAAAATTCCAAAAGATGTTGTAGAAATTACACCTACAGCTGTAAATAAATAGATTATTTTGTCTTGTTTTTCCCTATATTCTGGAATATTTCCAATCAATTTATTTTTCTAATCCTTGAATTTGCCTAATTCTTCTTGCAAGTTCTCTTATTGCTTCTATTTCTGACATTCCTTGTTCCATTAACTCTCTAACAGTTTGCGCTTTTGAAAGAGTATTTACAACTTCAAGTACATCATCTCCCCAATAACATTCGCTTTTGCCTTGATTCTCAATAGCCTGTGTTATACAGTTTTCCAATTGTTCAGGAGTAAACTTTTTAGCAAGTTCTTTTATTTCTTTTATATTCATTTTCATTACCTCCTAAAACTAAAGCCTAATTTTTCCTTTGTATTTTTTAGCAAGTTCTCTTTTAGTTTCCCTTTCTTTAATAGCTTCTCTTTTTTCATATTTTGCTTTACCTTTAGCAAGAGCTATTTCAACTTTAGCTTTTCCATTTTTAAAATAGATTTTTGTAGGAACAATTGTTAAACCTTTTTCTTGAATTTTTCCCATAAGTTTTAAAATTTCTCTTTTATGAAGAAGAAGTTTTCTTTTTCTTGTTGGATCATGCTGCAGTCTTCCTGCTGGTTTATAAGGTCCTATATAAAGCCCTACTATATAAGCCTCCCCATCTTCGATTCTTACATATGCGTCGCGCATATTTACATTTCCTTCTCTTAAAGCTTTAACTTCAGTTCCTTTTAGTACTAATCCAGCTTCATATGTTTCTAATATTTGATAATTATGATAAACTTGCTTATTAGTTGCTACTACTTTTATTCCCATTAATGTTCCTTTCTTTGAAATATTTAAGATTTTGTAAATTATACCCCCCTTGACAAAGCAAAATCAATGTTATATATTTTTAGACCGTTTTTGAGATAAAAGGAATAAGTAGAAGGTAATACAAAAAGGGTTGACAAAGAGCGAGGAAGGTATAAAATATTAGACCCTGATTTGAGGTGAATAAGGTAAACGGGAAAAAAAGGGTTGACAAAGCCGGAAAGATGATATAAACTGATTATCTGCTTAGCGGTAGAAGGCTGAGCTAAAGGGTGCTCAGCGAGTAGGCTACTTGGCAATAGAATAGGGGAGCCAAATGTGCGAGGAAGAAGCTCTGAAGATTATTTTGGAGAGTTTGATCCTGGCTCAGCGCGAACGTTGGCGGCGCGCCTAACACATGCAAGTCGAGGGGCAGCAGGCCTTTTCTTCGGAAAAGGTGCTGGCGACCGGCGAA
>WIAL01000062.1 GCA_015519975.1 Hydrogenothermaceae bacterium
AGAAAAGAAAATAAAGAAGGAACTCTACTTTCTTTAGTTGGCTTTCAAACAAAATTAAAATATCCAGAGCAAAAAAGAATATTTAGATTAATTCCTGCTTTAAAAGATGCCACATTTGTAAGACTTGGTTCTATTCACAGAAATACTTTTATTCAATCTCAAAAAGTACTACTTCCAACACTTCAGCTTAAGAAAAATCCTAAAATACTTTTTGCAGGTCAAATAACCGGTGTTGAAGGATATGCAGCATCGTCAGCAACAGGAGTACTTGCAGGTATAAATGTTTCAAGAATGGTAGCAGGACTTGAGCCGTTAGTCCCTCCAAAGGAAACCATGCTTGGCGGTCTTATAAATTATATAACATCACCAAAAGATGAACTTCAGCCCATGAATCCAAATTTTGCACTTCTTCCAGACCTTCCAAAAAAAATAAAAGGCAAAAAGCAAAGAAAAGAGGCAAAAGCCAAAAGAGCCATTGAAAAGATGAGGGAGTTTGTGGAGCAAAACTTAGCTACAGTTTAAAAAATATTCCTTTCAATCAAAAATAAAAAATCAAAAAATTATCCATAAATTAGAACAGTTTATTCTATTTTTTCTTTTATATTAAATTTCATAAACTATTTCTTGGAGGATTTTAAAATGCCAAAGTTTAAATCACCTTACAAAGTAGCAGACAATTTAATAAAAATTTATGAAGAAGAAGTTATGTTCCCCTACACTATGGATGTGGATACGCTTGTGAAACTTACCGGAAGAAAAAGGAGTTTTAGAGCTTTAGAAAGAAGGTTGTTTCAAAAAGTTTCTGAAATTTTAAAAGGAAAAGGATATTTAATGTTTGAAGTTCCTACTGATGAAAATGATATGGTAGCAATTGCAAAAACAGAATACATTTTGAAAAATTGGAGATTTTTGGATGAAAGAGATGTAGATAATATAGCAGGCATAGTTGAAGATGAAGAAGATCTTGAAATACTGATAGAGGATTAATAAATGGTTGCTATAAAGTTTTATGTTTTCAATCAATGCTTAGCTTATAGAAAGGAAATTAGAAAAGCCTGTGAAGTTGTAGATAAAGAAATTCCAAAATATTTTGAAAATTTTGATTTTGAACTTATTGATGATTTAGATTATGTTGACCTTGATGAAAAAGAAGTTGATGGTGCTGATTTAGAGCAGTTTGTAAAATGGACAATGGTTATAAAAGGAAATTATGATTTAGATGAAATCAGGGAAATTTTAGAAAAAATTAAAAAAGAATACTGCTATAGAGAGGAAAGCATTCCTTTATACATTTATTATAAGAAAATTAATAGCCTTGACGAACTTACAAATTTTTTATATGAATCTGCCAAAAGCTTGAGCATTGGAGAAATAATGCCTACTTACATCAGGTTTTGTTGCAAAGTTACAGAAATTGGGTAGTATAATAAAAGGAGGTAATTAGTTATGGGGGAGGTTTGAAGTGGAAAAAGATAGAAATTTAGGTAAAAATGGTTATGTTTGGCTTTATGATGAGTTTGATGGAGAATTTTCAAAAAATTTAAGAGAGTTTCTATTAGATACTGTTTCAAATTTTGCGAAAGAAACAATGCCTTATTTACGTAATGGATATGACTATCCTTTTGTTTATAAAGAAATGGTTTTATCTCCTGTATTTTTTATGTCGTTAAAACAATCATCAGATACATCTATAGTTTTAGCAGAATATCCAATAGAAAGAATAAAAAATAAAAGGAAAAAAATAAAAGGACATGGTAGAGTTGATTATCTTATACTACATAAAGATATGGAAATATTAATAGAAGCCAAATTTGTTTGGATAAGTTATAAAGCATTAGTAGATAAAGAAAATATACGAGAAGAATTAAAACGAAAAATTAAAGAAGCTTCAAATCAAGTAAAAAGCATAAATTGGGATGATACTATAAAAATAATAATGATAATAGCTCCTGTATATGTTAGGAAATCATTAAATTCGGAAGAAGAATGCAAAAACTATTTAAAAAACTTTCAAATAGATTATGATTATTTCAATATAAACAAAAAAGATTATTTTGGGAATATTTTCCAAACTTTATCGGAAAGTTTAGGAAATTATTCTCAACCTTTTATATTAAGATGGGATATTCCTGCGTTTAAGGATTATTATTATTATTGGGAAGATAAAAATAATAAAATACAATGTAGAGCTTATCCAAGTATATTTTTCATAGGTGCAGTTTTAAAGTAAATAATGCTTAAACCCTACATTGAAATAATAAAATTTTTACTTGAAAAGAACAGATTTATAAAAACAGCAGATATACAAAGATTTTTAGAAAGTCAGGGGTTATTGGAAAAATCTTATAATTCAAACAGAAGGCTTTTACAAAAATATTTAGAAAAATTAGAATATGAAGGTTATATAGTTAGGAAATACGAAAACATAAAGGGCAGAAAATCTCAAGAATGGAAAATTAACCCTAAAAGTTTCCCAAAAATCGTAGGAATATCAGAAAAAGAGTTTATTTCACTTCTTATAATGACAAGTTTTATGCCGGATGATTATAAAAATCTAAGTTTTCTATCTGATATAAAAAATATAATCAACAGAACATATTTTGAAATTACAGACGAAAAAAGGGAAATTATAGAAAATGCTTTTAAATATGTTCCAGAATTCCACGAAAAATTTTCAAAAATTGATAAAGATATACTTAATAAACTTTTCAAAGGAATATTTGAGAAAAAATACCTAAAAATCATCTATAAAGATAAATGGAAAAAAATAGCCCCAATTAAAATATTTTTATATCAAGGGATTTTATATTTATCAGCTATAAATGAAGAAAATAAAAAAGTAAATCTAAAAATAAGCTGTATAAAAAATGTTATAGAAACTTCTGAAAAACCCAGAGAATTTTTTATAAAAAAATACAGAAAGCAAAATTTTGGCTTTGAAGATGAAATGCCTTTTATATTTGCTGTAGACATTCCAAAATGGTATATAAGATGTGAAGATTTAAATACTACAAAGATATTAAATACGCAATTTTACGCAGAAGAAAATGGAGAGAATATAAAAGTTTATCTAATAGGATTTACAGGTTTAAGATTTCCATCAAGAATGCTTGTTCCACAAATTGAAAAAATTTATGAGTCTGACGAAAAAATTATTAATAAAGCAAAAGAATTTAAAAAAGATTTAAAAGTAAACTATGAAAACATTACTTTTTCATTAAGAGAAAATTTAAAAAGATTTAATGATTTTATAGAAGAGTTTGAGTATTACTTAGAACAAAGGAATAATCTTCTAAAAGATTTTACCTAATTCACAACAATTTCATAAATATTGCATTAATATTAAAATAGTATAAATTACAGGCATTAAAATAATATAAAGAGGTGAGATAGAATGCCTTTCTTAATTAATTTAAAAAATGAGTTTAAAAAAGAAAAATTTATAGAAAGAGATTATGAAATACCTTTTGAAGATTTAGATTTGCCTTCAGAATACAGAGCGTTGGAAGATGTTAAAGTACATCTGTACATAATTAAAGAAAAAGATGGATATGCCCTTTCTATGGATTTTAAGAGTGGTGTAGATTTAGAATGCGGAAGATGTTTAGAGCATTTTGATATGGACTTAAGCGGAACTTCTAATATTTTTCTTTCAAAAAAGAAATTAAAAGGCGGAGAACTTCACGGAGCAGATTTAGATGTTAGATATTTAGAAGATGAAGAGCATTTTAATCTGAATGAAGTTGTAAGAGAGGAAATTATAATTAGAACCCCGATGAAGCCTTTATGCGATGAAAACTGTAAAGGTATTTGCCCAATATGTGGTTCAAACAAAAATGAGAATCCCTGCAGCTGTGAGGCTGAAGAAAGAAGAAAAAATTCACCATTTGCAAAACTTAGCAAGCTTTTAGAAAACAAATGATAGCAGTAGTCCAAAGAGTTTCAGAGTCAAAAGTAGAAGTTGACGGCAAAATAGTTGGACAAATTGGAAAAGGTTTAAATATTCTTCTTGGTGTTATAAAAGGAGATACACAGGCAGATATTGATAAACTTGTAAATAAGATTGTAAATTTAAGAATTTTTGAGGATGAAAATGGAAAAATGAACCTCTCTGTTAAAGACATAAATGGAGAGGTTCTTGTTATTTCTCAGTTTACTCTTGCAGGAAATGTAAAAAAAGGAAGACGCCCGAGCTTTGAAAATGCAGAAAAACCAGACAGGGCTAAACAGCTTTATGAAAAATTTGTAGAAGAAATATCCAAAGAAGTACCTACAAAAACAGGAATATTTGCTGCAGATATGAAAGTTTTTATACTAAACGATGGACCAGTTACATTTATAATTGATTCTAAGCAGTTGTAATTTTCTCTAAAATAGTTATTAATTTCCTTACAGCCTTTCCTCTATGGGATATTTTATTTTTCTCTTCAGGTGTTAGTTGTGCCATTGTTTTATCATATCCTTCGGGTATAAAAATAGGGTCGTATCCGAATCCTCCTTCTCCTACAGGCTTTTTTGCTATTCTGCCGTTGCAGTATCCTTCAGCCCATATTCCAAAGTCTTCAGGACTGTAAAAAACAACAACACTTACAAATCTTGCCTTTCTATTTTCTTCCCCTTCTAAAAGCCTTAAAAGTTTACTAATGTTTGCTTTATCTTTATTATCCTTTACAGGTTCTTTTCCTCCAAACTCTATATCGTAAAACCTTGCAGAATAAACTCCCGGGTATCCTCCTAATTCTTCAACTTCAAGTCCTGCATCTTCTGCTATAACAGGTATTTTATAAAATTTTGCATATTCCTTTGCTTTTTTTATAGCATTTTCCAAAAAGGTTTCTTTGTCCTCTTCAACCTCAATTTTTTCTTTCATATCTTCTAAAGATAAAACTTCAATACCTATATTTGACAAAAGCTGTTTAAACTCTTTTAATTTTCCTTTATTTGTTGTGGCAATTAAAACTTTATCTATTTGCAAAATTAAAACCTCTCATAAATTATTTAAACTTTTATTTTAAAATACTTATAGGCAAAATAAAAATGAGGTTAAAATGAAAAAAACGGCGGTTGTTTTATTAAATATGGGTGGTCCTGACAGCCTTGAGGCAGTTGAGCCTTTTTTGTATAACCTTTTTTCAGACCACGATATAATTCAAATACCAAGATCTATTCAAAAACCTGTGGCAAAATTAATATCAAAAATAAGAGCTAAAAAAACACAGCAGTATTATGAAATAATGGGAGGAAAATCTCCCCAAAAAGAACAAACTCAGGAGCAGGCTGAAGAACTTCAAAAAACTTTAGGAAACAAATATAAAGTTGTAGTGGCAATGAGATACTGGCATCCATTTACTGAAGAGGCTTTAAATGAGTTAAAAGATGAGAGTTTAGAAAAAATAATACTTCTTCCACTTTATCCGCAATTTAGCAAAACAACAACAGGTTCATCTTTTAATGAATTTTTCAGGCAGTTTGAAAAGTTTCAAAAACAGGGATATTTTAAAAATGTTCCTGTAGAAAAAATTGAAAGCTATCATAACCATCCTATATACATTAAAGCGATGGTTGAAAATATTAAAGAGAGTTTGCCAGATTATAAAGATTATTATTTTTTATTCTCAGCACACAGCCTTCCTGAAAAAGTGGTAAAGAAAGGAGACCCTTATCAAGAGCAGATAAAAGAAACTGTGAAACTTATAATGGAGTATTTTCCTGAAAATAAATACAGTCTTGCATATCAAAGTAAAGTAGGACCTGTTAAATGGCTTGAGCCTTTTACAGATGAGGAAATACAGAGGCTTGCAAAAAAAGGAATAAAAAAACTTGCAGTCATACCTGTTGCATTTGTGTCTGAACATTCTGAAACCCTTTATGAACTTGATTATCAGTACGGTAAATTGGCAAAAGAAGCAGGTATTGAAGATTATCAAAGAGTGCCAACATTAAAAACGCATCCGCTTTTTATTAAGACTTTAAAAGAAATTGTAGAGGCTGAAAGTTGAAATTAGAGCAGTTTTTAAATGAAGCTAAAAAAAAGGGCTGGTTAAAAATAATAGATGAACCTCTTGATGTAAATCTTGAAATACCTCACGTTGCTTATGTTGAAGTTAAAAAGCCTGATTCAAAAATACTTCTTTTTACAAATCCTGTAGATAGAGCAAAAAATAGAAAGTATGATATTCCAGTTTTAATGAACAGTTTTGCAAATTTTGAAGTTGCAGAGTTTATTTTTGCTAAACATCCAGATGAGATAGCAAAAGAGATTGATGAAATTATTCATTTAAAACCTCCAGAAAGTTTAACTGAAAAATTATCTTCACTATCAAAACTTTTTAAACTTAAAAATGTTTTCCCAAAAAGATCAAAAAAGCAGGGAAGTTGTCAAGAGATAAAATATTTAGGAGAAAATGCAGATTTAGATATTATTCCGATTTTAAAAACTTGGCCTAAAGATGTAGGGAAATTTATAACAGCAGGTCAGGTTTATACAAAATCACTTGATGGAAAGTATCAGAATTTAGGTCTTTATAGAATTCAAAAACTCTCCAAAAATAAACTTATAATGCACTGGCAGGTTCATAAAGATGGAAATCACTTTTTTCATGAATATAAAAAAGCAGGTAAAAAAATGCCTGTTGCAATAGCAATAGGAGGAGATCCCCTTTATTTTTGGTGTGGACAGGCACCACTTCCACCTAATTTATTTGAACTTCTTTTGTACGGTTTTATTAGAAATGAAAATCCAAAACTTGTTAAATGTTTAACAAATGATATTTATGTTCCTGAAGATGTAGATATTGTAATAGAAGGTGAGGTTGATCCTGAAAATTTTGCCCCTGAAGGACCATTTGGAGATCATACTGGCTATTACACTCCTGTTGAGGATTTTCCGGTTTTAGATGTAAAAGCAATTACAATGAAGAAAAATCCAGTTTATATGGCTACTGTTGTAGGAAAGCCTCCTGTAGAAGATAAATACATGGGCTGGGCTACAGAAAGAATATTTTTACCTCTTTTAAAAACAACTACGCCTGATTTAGTGGATTACCACATGCCTGAAAACGGATGTTTTCATAATCTTTTAATAGCAAAAATAAAACCTCTTTATAAAGGACACGCAAAGCAGATAATGCACGCATTTTGGGGCGTTGGGCAGATGAGTTTTTTAAGAAATGCTGTATTTGTAAATGAAGATGCTCCTTCTTTAACAGATTATGAAAATCTCGCAAAATATATTTTGAACAGGATTACAGAAAAATCATTTTTAATAACAGAAGGAATTGTTGATCAGCTTGACCATTCAAGCTATGAGCCTTTAGTTGGAGGAAAATTTGGAATAGACTCCACAGGTAAGGTTGTTGAAAAGAATATAAATGTTTTAAATGATAATGAGCTTTTAGAAAAAGCAAAAGAAATTGATGAAGATATTACAGATTTAAAGCAATTTTTTACAGATACTGCAAATCCTATAACTGTAATTAAAGTAAATAAAACAAAACCTGTTAAGGAAGTATTTAAAAAATTAAAACAGTTAAAACAACATTTAAGGATAGTTATATTTGTGGATGATTATATGAACGATTTAAATAACCCTTACATGCTTGTTTGGAGAATTACAGGAAATTTTGACCCTTTACATGATGTTTGGATAGAAGAAATATGGGGACTTGATGCAACGGCTAAAAATGAAAAAGATGGATATTTTAGAAAATGGCCGGAAGATGTATTTTGTGATAAAGGAGTTATTGAGACTTTAAAAAATAAAAAAATTATTGATGTTGATGATGGCTTTTTACGTAAGTTCCAGATAGTAGAATTTGGTGATTGAAAATTTTAGTCTGTCGATCGCAGATTTTTAAGCTTTAATTGAGACAAGATCTCAATAAAAAATCGGTAAAAATTTAAACTTAAGCCTTATATATCAATAGTTTGTCGATCCCTAGGGATTTTTGCAGGATTGGAGGTAGACCGAAAACTAACTTAATTTGACAGCAGACAGAAATTTTTGTATATTTAATTTCAGTAAGTAATTTCAAAGTTTACTTGGCAACCGAATATGAAACTATTTTTAGGGTTTTTAGCGTACCTATAAGGAATTGAAACAAAACTGAATCTCTTTTTGTCTTTGTTTGATTATGTCTGTTTTTAGCGTACCTATAAGGAATTGAAACAGATTTTTCCATCTTCTGTTAGTTTTGCATTTTCTGTTTTTAGCGTACCTATAAGGAATTGAAACGAATAAATATATTATTCTAATAAATACCCCCTTTATAAGTTTTTAGCGTACCTATAAGGAATTGAAACAGGCATTTGAAATTTCTTTCATTTTCCTTCCTATTGCTCGTTTTTAGCGTACCTATAAGGAATTGAAACGGTTTTTCATAAATTCACCACCTCTTTATGTTTTTGTAAGTTTTTAGCGTGCCTATGAGGAGTTAGAATGAAATATTGACAATTCACAAGATTTTACTTAATCTAATCTACAAAAATAATAAAGAGCATATATATACCAAAGTGGGGATTTGTTTTGAGATTAAAATTAACTCTTTCTTCTGAAGAAGACTATATAAACCTTCCGCTTCATTACAACTTCACACTTCAAGGTATGCTTTACAAGAGTCTGCCGAAATTTTTATCTGAATTCTTACACGATGTTGGTTTTTTCTATAATGGAAGAAGATTTAAACTTTATACATTTTCAAAGATACAATCTCCATATTTTAAAATTTATAAAGACACAAAACGAATTAGTTTCAAAACATCTATTACCATTTTTATATCATCTGCTGTTAATGAGATTACAAAAAGTTTAGGAGAAACTCTCCTTAAAAAGGATATTATAAGACTCGGGAAAAATGAACTTTATTTAGAAGAAATAGAAATATTAACTAATCCCAAAATAGAAAATACAGAAATAAAAATCAAAACTTTATCACCAATTACGGCTTACCAGACTTTTGAAAAAGAAAATGGCAAAAAATTTTATAAATATTACAACCCTTCACAGCCTCAATTTAATGAATTGATAAGAGAAAATGCCAGAAAAAAGTATGAAATCATAACAGGGAAAAATGTAGATAAAGAAGATTTTCCATTTGAGATAAAACCGTTAAACACAAGAAAAGCATTAATAAAATATAAAGACTTTATGGTAGAAGGCTACGATGGTGAATTCTTAATAAAAACCCAACCTGAAATTTTAAAAACAATTTACGACGCAGGCTTAGGAGCAAAAAATTCTCAAGGGTTTGGGATGATAGAGGTATGTAATGGCTAAAAAAGAAATTACAATAACTTTTAGGACTATAACTCCTCTATGGACTGGGGATGCGTGGCAAGAGGATAGAGAAATTAGACCATCTTCTTTAATCGGCAGCCTAAGGTTTTGGTTTGAAACAATTATGTATTTTGCTGATGTTCTTAACGATAAAGATTTCAATCCTCAAAATGGAAGATTTGAAAAAGAAGTTAATAGAAAAGAATTAAGAAATTTCCGACTGAAAAATGGAAATGATATAAAAGAGATTATCAATCATCTTTTACACGAACAAAAAATTCCTATTTCTTCTGTGATTTTTGGAACTACTAATTGGAGAAGTTTGATAGAGATAAAGGATATATTTGACCTAAATAAGTTTAGTGATTATAAATATTATTTGGGAACTTTGAAATTTACTGAATTAAAACATAATGGCAAAATTCCAACTTGGTATTTCCCAAAAGGTTTCTATGGCAAATTCAAAGTGAAATTTCTTGTAGAAAAGAATATTCTTGATTCCATCTTTTATCCCCTTCTTACATTTATGGATAAATATGGTTTTTGGGGTGGAAAGTGGAATATAGGGTATGGAAGATTGAAGGTTGAGAGTGTTGAAGAAAATAATAGTTCAAAAAATAATTGGCGAAAATCAGATTTTGAATTGCCTAATGGTATTTGTTTTAGTTGGAATAAATTACAAGTTGTAAATGATTTTAACGAGTTAATGCAATTTAGTTATGAAAATAGGAAGATTAAAATTTTTGAATATTTTGTTTCTGAAGATAGCTTTGAACAATCTGTTAAAGAATTAATAAAACTCAAAGCACAAAAAAGAGCTAATTATAGAAAGGATACTGAATTAAGACACAAAGTTTTTGGTACCACAAAATCACCTCCCAAAAAAGATTTTTTACCTCAAGGATCTAAAAATTTTCCTTATATTACGTATACTCCAATAAGAGATAAATTTCCTTATGATTGTGGATTTTTATCTATTGCTGGATTACTAAACTTAGAAGATGAAATCAATGAAGAGCTATGAATCATTAATTGAATCAAATCCAGAAAAAATAGAAGACTTATCTGATTATATAGCTTATTGTAAGTTTTACTTTAAGCCTAAAAGAAAAAAACAAATTAAGTTTTATAATAATCTTGATGAAATCAAAGAGGATTTTCCATTTCTGACCAAAGGAAATAATTCCAAATATAAATCTAACGATACATTAAAAGATTTTCCTTTAAATTGGTTGAAAAATGAAATAATTGAAGAAGAAAAATTTATAGATTTTAAAGATGATAACAATATAGAAAAAATAAAACAAATCTCAGGAATTTATGATAATCAACAAGATTTAAAAGATTTACACGAATACATTGAAAACCTTCCTAAATACTCCTTTGCTATTTGGTTTAAATTTAAGTTAAAAACCCCTTACTTTTCAGAAGACGATGATGAATTTTACATAATTCAAAATTCAGTTTTAAAAGAAACCAATTTCAAAGTTCCAATGGTTAGAGGTTCTGCTTGGAAAGGAGCTTTAGCAAGTGCATTTAGAGAACTGATAAACAAGGATAATGATTTAGACAGAAAAAAAGAAAAAATAGATAGCTTTTTAAGAGTTTTCGGAGCAGGTTCAGAAAGTGTAAAGGCTATAGAACAAGCTTTATTAAAAGAATCGGGAAGCTTTGAAAAAGCTAAAGAAGGCATTTTATTATTTTTGTTTTTTGAATTAGGATTGGAAATAACTGGAAAAGATTTACAAAAAGCAAAAAACATAAAAAATAAAAATGATTTAAGAAATTTCATTAAAGATAAACTGTCTAAAAAATTAGAAAATAATCAAAAACTACCTATAGAATTCCAAACCCACAAAGGAAGGGCAATATTTTACCCAACATATTTTGATAAATTATCCTTGGAGATAATAAATCCACACGACAGGAGAAAAAGAGCAGGTAAAAATCCAATTCACTATGAAGTAGTTCCCAAAGAGACTGAGGGGATTTTCCAATTAATCTATATTCCATTTGACGCAATTTTGAAAACTGATGAAGAAGTAGGAAAAGAATCTGAAGAAGATTTAAAAAATATAACTGATGCTTTGAAAATCTTATCTGAAAAAGGGATAGGAGCTAAAACCAAACTTGGTTGGGGAAGATTTAAGTTTTTAGATGGTAATCAGAAAGTTTGCTTAAATTCAGATTTAAAATTTCCAGAAGGATGGGAAAGATGTCGGAGTTAGATTTAAATAAATTAAAACAATATAGAGATGAAATTTTAAAAGCAGAAATAGGAGCTTTACTTTTTAATCTTGGAAAGACTCATATAGGGTTTTGGAAAGAAAAAAAAGAAAATAATCAAAGAGTGTATCAGTATTTCAATGTAGATGATGAAAGTTTTAAAAATATATTTGGATTTAAGCCGTTTACAGAATATAGAAAATATTATGAACAAGATGGAGACTTAGGGAAATCTCCTTTTGAGCATGAATTAGAAAAATATAATTTGAAAGATTTTATTTTTAACAAAAAAGTAAAATTTCCTTTTGATATAGACAATAATAAAAATGAAATAACTTGGGTTAGCTTTTTTAAAGGAAATGCTTTAGAAAATAACGAAGATGGTAAAAAATTTATAGATAAAATATTCTTTAGAGGTTGCGAGAATATAAATTCTGGAATAGATAAAGGTTCTCCAAATAAACAATTAGAATCACCTTTATGGCTTTCCAACGCTTTTGGAAGTTTTAAAGAAGAAATAAAAGAAGAAAATTTTGACCAAAGGAGAAGATGTTTTTTTTCTAATCTTGAAAGATTTTTACAAGAGAAAGCTTACCTTCAAAATCCAAATTGGCAAGGAATTAGGAATTTTGTTCTAAAGGAAATCAAAGATTGGTATTCTCATATTTTAAGCGATAGCCGTTTTCCAATTAACGATATAACTCTTTTTGACCAAGCTTATATGACTGCTTCAATGTTTAAGGCGGTCTTAGCACAGCTTGTTATGAATAATTCTAAATTAAATACTTATCAAACCAATCCATCTTCTATAAAATGGCGTATTTTAGGAATTCAATACGACAAAATGGGTCTAGCAGAAAAAGGATTTAAACTTGCATCTATCAAATGGTATAGGGAGATTTCTAAAGAAATAGATGAAGAAATTAAAAAACTCTTAGAAGTTGAATATCCAATAGGAAATGAGATTTATAGAGATGAGACAGGGATTTATTTTATAGTTGGAGAGGATTTAGGAGAAGATACCAATTCTGGAATAGCAAAACTAAATCAAGGTTTAGAAAAATTAGAGGAGAAAATTTTTAAGATTTTTGACAGGTATTTAGAAGGAGAAGTTTATCCATATATATCTCTAACAAAAGCTTCAAGAGGATTAATGAATTTATCTACTCTTTTAGAAAAAGCTAAAGAAAACTTTTTGAAAAGAAATACTGATTTGATCCAATTTCAAAAACAAGAATTAGAAAAATATTTTCTAAAGAAAAAAGTATCAGAAATTGAAGAACTTAGGAACTATCCTATTGATGAAAACACTGAATTTATATTAAAAAAAGATAAAGAAAAAATTCCTAAGAAATGTGAAAAAGAAGAGGAACTTGAATATAACTTTGCTATAGGTGTTTGTCCCATTTGTCAAGTAAGATTAATTTTCAAAAGTGATAAATGCAAAAACAATTCACCGACAATTTGTGAAATTTGTGATAGTAGAATACATCACAATCAAGTTGCTTCTTGGATAGATAATATAAGCGGAGAAACAATTTGGATAGACGAAATCAAAGATAAAAATAATCGTGTTGCTTACATTTCCCTAAAGTTTGAGCTTGAGGATTGGTTAAGTGGGGATTTGTTGAATAGTTTATTGGGACAAAAAATAAAGTTTCCAATCGGTAATGACTGTAAAAATTATAAAGAACTCATCGCATATCTATCTGATAATATAAAAAATAATAAGAAACTAAACCAAACTTGTTTAAAAGATTATCATTCAAATATACCTAGTATAGGTTTAAAACAGCTATTAGAAACATGGTTATTAGAAAGATCAATTGGTCAAAAATGGGAAGAGTTTATAAAATCAAAATTATCTAATCCTAATGCTATTAATTTTGAAAGTAGAACTATAAAGTGGAATTTACTAAATAATCAAGATATTGAGTTTTTAGCAGAATTAATTCTCCAATTTCTCTTAAGAAAAAACCCTTTACCTGCAAGACTTAGAAGAATTTGGGAAACTACACAAGAATTTTTTGAAAAAATTCATAAAAATTTAAATGAAAATTTAGAAATTCCAGAATTGAGAAAGAAAAGATTAGTTTGGGAAGTCGAATGTAGCAAATTAGAAGGTGAAAAATCTCAAGAACTAGAAGGCAGTAATTTACTGTTTTGGGTGGAAAAGATAACAGATGAGGATTTAACTGATTTATCTAAAGCCGAAAAAGAAGAGAAATTAAGACAATCTAAAAAAGCTAAAATTTATCTAATTTCTTCTATAGCAGATTTTATAGAAAAATTTGGAGGAGATGAGCTAAAGGAAAAATTAAATAAGAAAGAAATAGATCTAAATGATATAAAGCAATTTCTTCATAGACAAAACTTTGACCTAAATTTAAGGAAATATTCTGAAAGTAAAAACAAAGGTGAAGGGGATGTTTTAATAACATTAAATTCTGATTCATTATCAGACATACACTCCTATGAACCATATTCTCTCATAACTGACATTTCACCTATCAACTACCAAGTAATCATACCAGCAGAATATTTACCAAGATTTGTTGATAAGGTGATAGAACAATACAACAATGAATTTAAATATGTTTATGGAAAATTACCTATTCATATCGGAATAGTAGTAGCTAATTATAAAAGACCTCTATACGTAAACCTAAAAGCATTAAGAAAAATTAGAAGAGATGTAAAAGATACGGAAAAATTATGGATAAATGAAGATACAGGTAAGTTCTGCCAGCTTCAAAGAGAAAAGTTAAGCTACGCTAAAACTGAGGAAAAAAGAAATGATACAGAAGATTATTACGCACTGTATTTTGATAACAAAAATGAAAAAGATTACAACTTTTATATAAAACCAACTAATAAATGGAAATATTGGATAAGCACTCTTGATAAATTTCCTATAAATTCAAAAGTAAAAATAATCCCAAACACTTTTGATTTTGAATTTATGGACGCAAATACAAGAAGAAATGATATTTATTATGAAGAAAATAAACACTATAAAAGAGTTTTGAAATTAAAATCTAATCGTCCTTATGAATTAGAGGTTTACTGGAATAAGTTTAAAGTTTTCTATGAATTATTTAAAGAAAAAACTAACACAGCTAAAATGCATAAATTAGTAAGCCTGTTTTATGACAAACTACAAAATTACGATGAAAGATATAATTCACTTTTAGCTTCTGCAATTATTAATGTTTTAGAACTTAAGAAAAATAAAGATGCCAAAAGATACATTAGCCAAATTTTTGACTTAGATGAAAATGCCTCAAACTTTCAAGAGGAATTGTCTAAAAAACTAAATGAAGAAAAACTAAAACTTTTCATAGATATGTTTGAATTCTGGCATACAGCACTTAAGGAGGTTTAAGATGAGTGAAAACACACAAGAAAATAAAGATATTCAAAAAGAATTAGAAATATTTGCCTTAGCCACTGACCCAATTTACATAGGAACCGGGGGGTATACAATAGGACGAGTTGACAATACAATTGTTAGAGACCCAATAACAAACATTCCTAAAATTCCTGGAAGTAGCTTGGCTGGAACGTGGCGGTATTACACTGTTTTGGAAGCTTTAAAAGATATAAAAGATAAACAGCCAAGTTGGAGTGAAATAAAAAACAACGAAGGTAATACTATTGGAGAAAAATTAGAAAAAATCGATTGGAAAGGTAGTCAGCCTGAAGGATGGAAAGGTTTTATAGGGAATCAAATAATGAAAATAACCTGTGCTGGGCAAGATAATGTTCCTCAAGAAGAATTATCTAATGCACCATTTGCAAAAGATAAAGATGGAAAAACAGGTCACTGCGGACATTGTATTGTCTGTAAAGGATTTGGATTTTCAAAAAGAGACATAAGCTGGCAAGGACAAATATTTTTCAGTGATTTAAACATTCTATTTTTCCCAGTTTTTACAATAAAAGGAACAAAATGGATAACTACGCGGAGAGCAATAGAAGAGATAGAATTAAAAAATATAGAAAATACTGAAGAACAACAGAATCAAAATAGTGAAAATCTATGTTTTGTTTTTGAAAAGCTTGCAGAAGATAAAACTGATGGACATATAAATCATATAAATTTAGGATGGCTATATTTACCTTATAAATTTGAGAATAATGAAAATTTAAAAATTAAAATTCAAAAAATATTAAATAATTTACAATTCCAAGTTAATTTACCTCTAAAAGATGTTATTATTGTCCCAGAAGAGCTATTTTCTCATATAGTAAACTCAAACCTTGAAGTTAGAACCTCTGTATCAATTGACCCAATCACAGGAGCAGCAAAAGAAGGAGCATTGTTTACTTCAGAAGCAATACCGAGAGGAACTATATTTTATGGAAATATAAGAATTTTTGATAAAAAGGTTTTTGAAGACATAGACCCTGAGAAAAAATTAAAACCTTTACCAAATCAAAATGAACTTAGCAATGCTTTAAAAGATAGCAAACATTTCTATGAAACCCTTGGTATTGGCGGAATGACTACAAGAGGCTTTGGGAGATTGAAAATAACTTCTCCTGATTGGAATGAGGAGGATAGAGATGAATAATGAAAGATTAGATGTATTAATTAGTGATTTGTCTTTTAAAATAATTAATGAAATAAATAAATTAGGGAAAAAAGATAAGAGTAAAGCTTTAAATTTAATAGATAAAGCATTGGGTGTTCTTTCTAATAATGGTGTGTATGCTTATTATGTTTATATAATTTCTCAAAAAAACAGTGAATTTAATAAAATATTTTTGGATACTTTAGAAGGAATTTTCAATATTGCTAAAAATAAGGAAATATATAATTCAGATAATAGACACCGATATTTTAAAGACATTGCCAATGATATCCACAAACTCCTTTTCCTAAAACAACTATTAGAAAAAACTCTAATCTATGCAAGATATCATGCAAAAGCATTAGAAGATGGAGAATAAAATGGAGTGGTATAAACTTGTCTTTAAACAAAATCAGCCAATACACGTAGGCTCAGCCAAATGGGGAGTAGTTAATGAAACCGATATATTTATCCCCGGTTCTACGATGTGGGGAGCTTTAACTAATTTATACTTACAAGACAAAAAATCTGAAATAAACACAAACTATGAAAATAAATTAAAAGAAATAGGAAAATATTTTGAAACTATCTCAAACTTTTTTCCAAGCTTTGATGGAAAAACACCTTTACAACCAGCTTATCAAAAAGGAGAATTTGGATATTTCTATAAATATAAAGAAGAGTTTATTTCTGAAGATGAATTTAGATTTTACTTTGTAGATACACTAGTTCAAACAGCAGTAGAGCCAATAAGTAGAAAAGCAAAAGACGAGAGTTTACACGAACTTGATTACATACTTCCAAAGCCTAAACAAAAATTAGAAGATTTAAAAGATAATCTTTATTGGATAGGAATTATTCATATAGACAATAATGAATTAGAAAATTTCTTAAAAAGTATAAAAAGCATTTTTGTCGGAGCAGATGTTAGGTATGGATATGGAGAGTTAGAGTTAGTAAAATGCGAATATTTAAAAGAAGAAGATAAAAGCTTTTGGTGGGTAGATAATACAGATAAAATTGAGATAAAAACCAATGAACCTATCCCTTATTTTATAGAAGCCGAAGACAATTTAAAAATAGAAGGCGAAGTTCTCCTAATCCCAGAAATAGATTTTAGACAAAACACCCCTAAACTTACCGATGCCAAATTTTTTGCAAATGTAGGTAGCAAAGTTAAAAACCTTTCACAAAATTTAAAATTAAAGAAAGGCAAATTAATTAAGGAAAATAGTAATGCTAACAGCACTTAAAGATATTGGAGAACTACTTTTAAATAAGGAAAACAAATCTGAAATTGATATTTTACTTGAAAATCCTGATAGTAATGGAACATACAAAGTAATCTGGGCTTTGGAGTTTGATAAGGATTTTAATTTTAAAGGAATTTCTGTTGAAGAGTTTAAAGGAGAAAAGCCTTATATTTATTTATATAAGTATGGTTCTGCGCGAGGGGCTAACTACTCTCCAACAGGAATTGATAAATCTATTGAAACAAAATTCAATCAAAAAATCATGTTATGGTTGAAAAATCATAAAAATATCCCAGAAATTCAAAAGATTTACGAAGAACTCAGTAAAAATAAAGAAGAGATAATAAAACAGCTTAAAGAATTAGACTCACAGACAAAAGATGGCAAAATTCTAACCCTGAAAATAGATGGGAAATATCTTTATGAAGTTGAGAACCCAGATTTCAAAAAAATCTTATTGGAAGATTATTTAGCAAAAATTAAAGAAATTTCCAAAAAAGATGCCATTTGTAGCGTTTGCGGTGAGAAAAAAGATGAAGTTTTTACAACATCTTTGATTTACAAATTTTACACTCTTGATAAAGAATGCTATATAACATCAGGTTTTAATAAAAAAAATGCATGGAAGAACTTCCCAATATGTCAGGACTGCTTTTTAAAAATAGATTACGGCAAAAAGTATGTTGAAAAAAATCTTAAGTTTAAATTTTACGGGAAGCAGTATTATCTAATCCCAAAACTAATTTTAAATACACAGGAAGCACTTGAAGAAATAAATGAAATCTTATCTATGGAAGCTGGGAAATTAAGTCTTACTAAAGAATCCAGAGCGATTTTAACAGATGATAAAGAAGAAATACTTGAACTTTTAAAAGACTATAAAGATGTAATCAGTTTTTATTTCTTGTTTTTGAAGAAAGACAATGCAGCTGAAAGGATACTCCTCTTAATAGAAGATGTTTTACCTTCCAGAATTCACAAAATTTTTGATGTTAAAGCCAAAGTTGATAAAGTCTTTGAACAGGACTATAACTTTGGAAGATTAGTAAAATTTCTCAACGAATTTGATAAGACACTTCTTGAAGTAGTCGATAAAATCTTTAGAGAAGGAAAAATAGATTTCAAAAGCTTATTACAAATTTTTAATAGGAAAATAAGAGATGAGTTTTTAAATGGAAACAACTTTTCCTATACAGTAAAAGACGCACTTATGAATGTCAGATTTTTAGAAGAACTTGGGTTAATAAATACAGAGGTAAAAACTATGGAAGAATCAAGATTTGAAAAAGTTTATGAAAAAGTAGGCAAATCTTTAAACACACCAGCAAAAAGGGGAATATTCTTACTTGGAGCATTAACCCAAATGCTTTTAAATATTCAAGGGCAAGAAAGAGGAAGCACTCCATTTTTCAAGAATTTAAAAGGTTTAAAAATGAATGAAGAAGATATAAAAGGATTGCTTCCAAAGGTTATAAACAAGCTGATGGAATATGAAAGATTTGATAGCGGTAAAAGAGAAACCGCAGAAGAAATTGCAAAAAATCTTCTTTCCCAAGAAAAATTTGGTTTAAGTATTGATGAAATAAACTTCTATTTTACCAGCGGAATGGCTTTATACAAAGAAGTTGCTGATGTGGTTTATAAAAATGAAGAAGAGAGTCAGACTGTCTGATGAAGAAATTCAAATAATAAAGGAAACAGCAAAGGAAATATTTGGCGAGAGAGCAAAGGTTTATATTTTTGGCTCAAGAGCAAACCTGAATAAAAAAGGTGGAGATATTGATATTTTTATAGAAACAGATAAAAAAACATATCTCCAAGACGAACTAAAATTTTTAGCTAAACTTGAAATAAAAGGAATAGAAAGAAAAGTTGATTTGGTAGTAAAAAATCCATATAAAAAAGAAAAAAGTATCTTTAAAGAAGCTAAAGAAAAGGGAGTTTTAATTTGAGCGTAATTCAGGAAAATATTCAGATTGCAAAGCTTCATTTAGATAGATTAAAAAAAGCGTCGCAAGAAACAAAAGAAAAAAATTTGCTTGAAAATTTTGATATAGATGATTTTGAAACGGTAAAAGTGATAGACACATTTATTTTTAGATTTATAAAGCTTCAAGACTACTTAGGACAAAAACTTTTTAGAAGATTTTTAGAAGAGATTGGTGAACTCTATGAAAATATGAGTTTTATTGATGTTTTAGATAAATTAGAAAAATTAGAAATGATTTCTTCATCAGAAGAATGGATAGAGATAAGAAGGCTTAGAAATAAATTAACATACGAATATCTTGATGAAACAGAAGAAATGAAAGAAAAAATTAAAATGGCAATGAATAAAATTCCAACTTTAGAAAAAACTATTAAAAATATAGAGAAATATTTAAAAGAAAGAAAAATTATCTAAGAGGTGATAAAAATGAGTGAAACAATCAAAAACAGAAGAGAGTATTTATTCCTTTATGATGTATCTTTCGCAAATCCCAACGGCGACCCAAATGATGAAAATAAGCCGAGAATAGATGAAGAAACAGGAAAAAACATAGTTACAGATGTTAGGCTCAAAAGAACTATTAGAGATTATCTTAAAGACTTTGAAGGACTAGAAATATTTGTTAGAGAAATTTCAGATGAAGAAGGAAAAATTCAGGATGCAAAAGCAAGGGCAAAAGATTTTGAAAATAATCCTGAAAAAATACTAAAAGAATGTATAGATGTTCGCCTTTTTGGTGGAACCATTCCAATTGAAACAGGAAAGAAAAAAGACAGTTCCATTACTTATACAGGCCCTGTCCAGTTTAATATGGGACAGTCTCTTCATAGGGTAAAACTTGAATTCATAAAAGGAACAGGAGCTTTTGCTTCTAAAGAAGGACAACAACAAAAGACTTTTAGAGAAGAATGGATACTTCCTTACTCATTTATTGCCTTTCACGGAGTAGCAAACGAAAATGCAGCAAAAGATACAGGACTAACAGATGAAGATTTAGCATACCTTAGAAAAGCAATGTGGGAAGGAACAAAAAATCTGATAACCCGCTCTAAAAACGAACAAATGCCAAGGCTATTGATAGAAATTGTTTATAAAGATGGCGTTCACTCACACATAGGAGAGCTCCACAGATACATAAAAATAGAGAGCGATAAAAACGATGAAGAGCTAAGAAGTACAGATGATTTTATTTTAAATATTGATAAGCTTTTAGAGGTTTTGGAAGAAGAAGCAGAAAAAATAGAAAAAGTTCTTTACAAAAAGGATAGGAACTTGAAATTAAGCAAAGATTTAAGTTCCGCTAAGGTTCCATTTGAAGAAATGATTTTTTAGATTTATTTTTTTAACAAAAATTATTAAAAGCTGAGAGAATAATGAATTTACAGGAAATAAAACAAACATTAAAAGAAAGAATGCCCGAAATAAAGGAAAAATACGGTGTGAAAAATCTATACATCTTTGGTTCTTATGTCAGAGGAGAACAAACTCCTGAAAGTGATATTGATATATTGGTAGAGTTTGAGAAAGGTAAAAAGACTTTCAGAAATTATATGGGCTTAAAATTTTATTTAGAAGAGTTATTTGGTATAAAAGTTGATCTCGTTATAAAAGAAGCTGTAAGAAAAGAATTAAAAAAATACATCTACGCAGAGGCCGTAAATGTCTAAACGAGAATATAAACTTTTCCTAAAAGATATTGTTGAGAATATTGATTTAATAGAAGAATTTACTTCAAATATAGAGAGCGTAGAAGAATTGGAAAACAATAAATTGGTTTTATTTGCTGTTTTAAAAGCTTTTGAAAATATAGGAGAAGCAACTAAAAATATTCCACCTGAAATAAGGGAAAAATATCCTTATTTTTGGAAAGAAATATCTGGTCTGAGAGATGTAATAGCCCATCACTACTGGGGAGTGGATGTAGAAATAATCTGGGATATCATAGAAAATGAACTTGATGAATTAAAAAATTTAACTAAAAAAATTTTGGAAAATGAACAATGAAAATCTTAATCTTTGATATTTGGGGAGAATTTGGACATTTTAAGAAGTTTTACACAACATCTTCACCTTTGACCTTTTCAGTTCCACCACCAACGGCAATTTATGGAATTTTAGGAGCAATTTTAGGATTATCTAAAAATGATTATTTGAATCATATTAACGGCAGGACAACAAAAGTAGCCATACAGATTTTGAACCCGATTAAGAAAACAAGAATGACACTAAACTATATAGATACGAAAAAAGCAATAAATTTTCACTTTATAAAGAAAAGTAGTGGCAGAACACAAATAAAAACAGAGTTTCTTAAAAATCCAGCGTACAGATTGTTTATAAATATGAATAATGAAAACCTTTTCAATCAGCTCATTAAAAAAGTAAAAAACAGAGAAAATCACTACACAGTTTCTTTAGGACTTGCTAATCTACTGGCAAACTTTTCTTTTGTTGGTCTTGAAGAAGCAAAGCCTATAGATACTTCAAACAAAGTAGATACTGCTATACTTTCAGAAAATATTGAAGAGATAGAAGTAAAAGAAGGAAAAAAATATTTCAAAGAAAAACTTCCAATAGATATGAACCTAGATAGAGAACCCTTGGCTTACAAAGATGTAGTTATGGAACTTAACGGCAACAGCCTTGAAGGTAGATTTAAAAATTGTTATAAAGTAAGAAATAAAACAATTTCTTTTTTATAAAAATGAAAAAAACTAAAACTTTATCTTACAAAGATGAAAATATTTCAAAACTTTTAAAGGAAATTATAAATATTTTTAAAGAAAACATTAAAACTCCTTTTAAACTCTATCTTTTTGGCTCTTTTGCTACAGGAAAAGCAACATACTTTTCAGACATTGACATAGCATTGGAAACAAAAGGAGATTTAAATGAAAGAGAAATACGAAAATTAAGAGAAAAATTAGAGGATATACGGACTCTTAGAAAGATAGATTTTGTATATCTAACCAAAGCCTCAAAAGGTATAAGAGACACTGTAAAACAAGAAGGAATTTTGATCTATGAGTTTAAAGAATAGATTAAGCGAGCTTGAAAAATGTCTGAAAAAATTTGAACTGTGCTTTGAGTTAGCATGGAAAACATTAAAGGATTTCCTGACAGAGGAAGGAATTTTATGTAGGTCTCCAAAAAGCTGTTTAAAAGAAGCCTTTTCCATGGGATTGATACAGGATGAGGAAGAATGGCTTTCAATAGTAGAAGATAGAAATTTAAGTGCTCATACCTACGATGAAGCATTGGCTGAAGAATTATACGACAGACTTCCTAATCATCTTAAAGCAATGAAAGATTTAGTAAAAACTATAAAAGATTTTAAATAAGGATAAAAACGGTATGTCTATGTGATAGATAGTATGTTAAAATTAAGAGAATTTATATGTAAAAGATAAAACTAAAAAGATATAAATAAATGCGTATTGTTTATAGAGGGAGAATTTTAATTGGAAGGGAATCCTAAAAATGAGGAACTTTATAACTTATAAAGATAAAATTGATGTTTTATTTAATATCTATCGCTATCAAGTAGAAATGTCTAAATTTTATGATCAAAAAGCCCTTATTGTATTATCTGTAAATGCTGGTATTATGGCAGCCACTTTATGGAAACTTTTTAAATTTATAAGTAGTTCAAATGAAGATATAGGTTTTTTTATAAAATTTTTGTTTTTATTTGAAGTAATAATATTTATAGAAACATTAATATTTACTTTTTTAGTGTTGTTCCCACAATTTTTGGATTACATAAATTTAAGGAAAGTATAAACAATGTCTTCTATAAAAGAAATAGAAAGGTTGGTGGACGAATATCAGGATCTTCATAATGAAGATATAGAAACTTTTGTAGAAAATCAAAGGAAACTTGCAAAAACAGCACTTGATATTTTTATGAAGATTGCTGAAATCTCTAACTTAAACTTAGGAACTGTGGTATTAGAGTCTACAAGATTTAAAAAAGCGATAGAATCAATTCTAGTTGAATCATCTACGTATCAACCTCTTTCTATACCAGAATATGGGAATGTTGAAATCTCAAATACAGAAGGAACTGTAATTTTTGTTGATATTACAAAATCTACAGGCTATTTTAGAGAAGAGGAAAATTATACAGGTTTTGTTATTTTTAATGCGTATATTCTTTTAGTTAAAACTATAACCCGATTAACTGGTGGAGAATTTTTAGAACATACTGGCGATGGAGCAATGATTTTTTATGAATACGAAGATATGATAGAAGATTATAAAAATAACCATAATAAAGATGGTATTTGCCACTTCGGGGAATCAACTAATCCTATCTGCTTATACTTTATCGTAAGTGAACATCTCAAAAATTATGCTAAAGAAAAAGATTTATTAGGATTTAATAGAGAACAAATTGGAAATTCCAAATATAAAGAACCTTCGTTAGTTCATATAGGTGCTGACTATGGGGAAATATTGGAAGTTAATTTAGGAGACATGAAAAAATTAATCTCTAAAACTGTGTGGAATGCGGCAAATAGATGTAAAAATGCAGATAGAGAAGTTGAATATGAAGAAGAAATTTTTGGTGGGAAAACTTACCATAAATTACCAATAAAAATATTGGACTAATTTGTTATGGAACTTTGGAATTTTCTTGATGAATTAAAAGAAAAATTAAACGATTTAGAAGATATTAGAACAGAAAACTACAATACTATAGAACAAGCGATAAATAATGCATATTTAGAAAAACCAACTTGGAACAAAGTTGATAATGTTGTTGCAGTTTTTGCAGATTTGAAAAATTCAACACAGATTTCTAATAGAAAAACAAAAAGAGTCTATGCTAAGTTTTTAGAATATACAGGATATCCATTTGTAAAAATCAATGACGAATTTAATTCTGAATTTATTGATATAAAAGGAGATGGAGGAATATCCCTTTTTTCTGGTAAATATGCAGAAGTTAGGGCTTTTTTAGCTGCCGAAACATTCAAAACATTTCAAGAAAAATATGTACGAGAAAAATTCAAAAATAAATATGGCGTAAATCTTTCATTTGGAATCGGAATTTCAAAAGGAGATTTGCTTGTAAAACGAATAGGGCGAAGGAAAGGAGATAATAATTTTTTTGTATGGGCAGGTAATGCTATCAATAATGCTGCATTGATTTCAAAAGACGTAAAACGCCTTTCTGATAAAACAGTAATAGGAATTGATGAAAGCATATATAACGTCTTAAATCAAGAAAAGTTTAGGAATTACTTAGTCTATTCTTGTGGATGTCCAAAAGGTGAAAAGGTTAAACTTTGGAAGAAACATTATGTAAAAGATGAAAGCAATTTCAAATATTACAAAATTGAAAGTGACTGGTGCGAAACACATGGAGAACAATACATAAATGCTGTTTTGGAGATAATCAATGAGTCTTAAAAAAGAAGAAGTTGAAAAAGATATTTTTATTCATTTCTCTAAAAAAGAGCTTGAAGATTGTAAAATTGAAGTATGTGATATTGACGAAATTGTCGGGTGCATTGAAAGATTTGAGGAAGAAAAAATTTGCTGTTATTTATCAAAAGATAGTTTTTATATTTTATACTTTGTTTACTTAAAAGATACGAAAGAAGTTTTAGACATAGATGTAGTTTTTGATAAAAAAGAAAATATATTAAATAAATTAAATAAAACTGTTAATAAAATTTTAAATACAAATTTTATAAAAACGGATGTATGTGTAGAAATTATTATCTTTGATGATATCAAATTATCTGAAAAGATTCTACAAGTGTTAGATAAACTTAGAGATAAAATTTTACTTAATAAAGATATCACAGCTATAAAAAAGATTGAAAATTTTTTTACTAATCTGTCTAAAAAGCTCTTTAAAAGATCAGTTTTGGTTTCTTTTTTTATAATAACCTTTATAACCTATACTACCTTTATAAATTTTTATTTAAATCATATTGGAATACCCTTGGATTTTATAAACGCTCATAATTTAGATATTTTTGTTAAATCTATAGTATTTATAACTTTTTCACTTATATATTCAATTTTGACTTTAATACTTGGAACTACAGTTATGTTTGTATTAGTTATTCTTTTTGCAATTTATTTTCTTATTTATTTGATAAAAGAAATTTTAATAAACATTAATTTACATATAGAAATTTTTAAACTCCATAAAAGCATATTTTCCTTTAATAAATATTTTCCATTAAAAGATTTAGTATCAACAGTAAAATTTATTTTTCTATTGTTGTTAGCTTATATAATTTTCATGACTACAATATTTATATATGCCGAACCTATAGTATTTTTCTCTAAATATACAGGATTAACATTACCAGGTATACATTATCTTGATAAAAACTTTAATGCTAATGTTGCAAAAAAAGAAATCTTAAAAAATATATATACTTCATCTCCTGACTTAAGATTTATAAAAATTGATAATTCTATAGACGCCTTACAACTTGGGACTAAAAATGATCTTATTTATTATTACAAAATAAAAGATATAAATAAGATTTTAGAAGATAGTCTCAAGGAAAATATAAAAGAGTGTTATTGTAATAACTTACAAAAATTGGAAAAGCAAAATAATGGTTTGAAAAGTGAAAACTATAAACTTTTTTATTTATTGTTTTATTTACCAACAGAGTGCGGTATTTATCCATACGAACAAACTTTAAAAGAAAAACTAAATACTAAGGTAGTTCTTAATACAAAGATTGAAAATTTAGAAGGAAATGAATATGTTAGATATATTAAAAACTTTTGTGAAAAAGAAGATAAGGAAAATGAAAGAAAAAAATAATAATTTAAAAGAAGAAAAATTGGAGTTGTTAAAAGAAGCCATTAAAGATACTTAAACAACTATATCTATGCTTGATTTGAAAGCTCGTTTCCTATTAGCTGTAAATCTTGCTATTATTGGTGGCATGCTCTTATTTATAAGAACTGTTCTCAATACGAAGTCAGATCTCAGTTATAAGATAAATTTTATCCTCATGGATATATCTATTTTTACTCTCATATTACTGGTTTCTGGCCTAATTATAATATGGAATATATTGATAATATACAAGCTAATCTATGATGTTATAAATCCCCGTAATAATCCATTCCAGCAAATTTTAAATGTAGATGAAAAATATAAACAATCCCCTTTTTTCCCAGTTCCTGAAAATGATTGTTTTGATTTTGCCCAAGTTAAAAAACAAATAGAGAATTACAATGAAGATGATATAGAAAATATATATATTGTGGAACTACTAAAAGTATCCTATATTAGGTACCAAAAATTAACAAATCTAAATAAAATAATTTATAACTATTTCAAACGATTATTGATATTTTTAGGAATTTTTATATTTGCTTTCTTTGTAATAATAGGCTTTTTAAAGTTTTAACTAATAGAAAGCTTTAAATTTAATACTTTTTCATTTCTAAAATTGTATTATATTAAAATAGCGCTCTTTATAGTACTATTAGGAGGTTTATTTATGATACTTACCGCAAACGATATAAAGACAAAAGGTATCTCTTTTGTAGAAAAGCTTATTAAAAAATATAATGAAGTTTTTATTACTGTTAGAGGTAAAAAGAAGTTTGTTATTTTACCTATAGAAGAATACGAAAGATTAAAAGAGGCTGAGTTAGAGAAAATAATCCGAGAAGCAGAAGAAGACTATACTCAAGGTAGAGTAATAAAAGAGTCAGCTGAAGATCATTTCAAAAGAATAGGAATATAACAGGATATGTATCAGCTGGTTTTTACTGAAACATATCTTAAAAGAGAAAAAGCGTTTCTTAAAAAACATAAAGATTTAATCCCGAGATATAAAAAAGTATTAAAACTCCTTGAAATAAACCCACACCATCCATCATTAAGACTACATAAACTAAAAGGAAAATTCCAAGATAAATACTCTGTTTCAATAACAATGAGCTATCGAATAATTTTGACATTTGCTGTAGTTGAAAATGAAATAGTCTTAATAGATATAGGACATCATGATGAAGTTTATTAGTTCCAACCTCCTTTCCCATCCAGATAGGCTTTTAGAACAACATGTTCAAGGTGTTATTAAGATAGCTTTAACTTTTTTTGAAAAGGAGAATATTAACGATCAGATTTTAAAAGATATTTTAACTGTTATCACATTTTCCCACGATATTGGAAAATCCACAGAGTTTTTTCAGGAATATATAAGAGGAGAGAAAAGCCTACAACACAAAGAAGAAACAAAACATTCTTTACTTGGTGGAGTAGTTGGGCTAATCCTAGCTGATAAATATTTGAAGCAAAAAAATATTGATAATCCATTTCTTCTCTCACTTTCTTTTATTCTTCCCAAGCGCCACCATTCAAACCTAAAAGATTTTTATGAAGAATCTATGTCCTTAACAGATGAGAAAATTCAGATTTTGGAAAATCAAATAAATTCAATAGATAAAGAAAAGTTTCAGATATTTTTTGACAATCTAAATGTTCCCAATAAAGAAATTCTCCAATTTTCCTTCGATGAGATAGATTTTGAGTATGTGAAACAATTATTGAAAAAAATAAAAAAATTTTTTAGAAAAGAACTAAAAAGTAAAAAATCCCTCGATTATTATATCGATACAGTTTTGCTTTTTTCTTTGCTTCTTGACGGGGATAAATCAGATGTTGGGATAAAAACAGATAAAAATTTGATTTTTAAAGATATAGAAATAGAGCCTGAAATTGTAGGTAGATTTGTTAAAAACTTACAAAAAGATAACAGTCTGATAAACCAGTTAAGGCAAAAAGCATACACAGAAGTTTCCAACAAAGAAATAGATATAAACCAGAGAATTTACACACTTACCCTTCCAACAGGGCTAGGAAAAACATTAATCTCATTTAAACTTGCTTTAAAAATCGCCCAAAAGGTTAAAAAAGAAACAGGACAAAGCCTAAAAATCATTTATAGCCTGCCTTTCCTATCAATAATAGAACAAAACTTTAATGTTTTTGAAAATGTTTTGAAACACAGCGGCATAAATCCTGATAGCTCTATAATCCTTAAACATCATCACCTTACAGGATTTAAATACAAAGAAAAAGAGAATGAATTTGATTACGATATATCAAGAATCCTTATTGAAGGTTGGAATAGCAAGATAATTACCACAACATTTATGCAGTTTTTCTATTCTCTAATAAGCAATAAAAACAAAATGATTAGAAAATTTCATAAATTTACAAATTCTGTTGTGATTTTAGATGAAATTCAATCAGTCCCCCATAAATATTGGCTGGTTATTAGAGAAATTTTAACTAAAATGGCAGAAAGATTTAACTTTTATGTGATTTTTTCCACAGCTACCCAGCCTTTAATTCTTGGAAAAAACAAAGCTGAAGAAGTCATTGATTTTAAACCTTACTTTGAAAAGCTAAACAGATATGAAATAAACATTGATAAAAACCCAAAGACTATTGAAGAGTTTTATAACAGTTTAAATCTTGCAAAAAACAAAAGACATTTATTTATTTTAAATACGGTAAATGCAGCAAAACAGCTTTACAATTTATTAAAAAAGGATTTTACAGAAGATATTGTTTTCTTATCAACACATCTAGTTCCAAAAGAAAGATTGAATAGAATAAACCTTTTAAAAAATCAACAGAAAAAAATAGCTGTATCTACACAACTTGTTGAAGCTGGTGTTGATATCGATTTTGATGTAGTCTACAGGGATTTTGCTCCCTTTGATAGTTTGAACCAATCGGCTGGTAGATGTAATCGGGAAGGAAAGAAAGGAAAAGGTCAGTTTTATATTTTGAATTTAAAAGATGAAAATGGTAGATTTTATCACTCATACGTTTATGACACTGTTTTAACTCATCTCACTAAAGAGATTTTAGAAAAAGAAAAGTATGAAGAAAAAGATATTTATAATTTGGTTAACTTCTATTATGAAAAACTCCAGCAGGTTAAATCAGACAAGGTTTCACAGGATTTACTTGAAATGCTCTACAGTCTAAAATTTGATGGAGAATATGAAAAAGGAAAAATTAACTCTATTAATGATTTTGTTTTAATTAAAGAATATATTTATAAGGAAGATGTTTTTATAGAACTTGATGAAGAGGCAAAGGAAATATGGCAAGAGTTTTCAAAAATCTGGAAAATAAATGATATCCTTGAGAAAAAGAAAGCATTTGACAGCATAAAAGCTGATTTTTATCAATATGTAGTTTCTGTCCCTATCAAAGAAAACACTCCTAATGTAGAGAATAACTTTTACTATGTCCCAAACTCACTGCTTGATGAGTATTACGACCTTGAAACAGGATTTAAGACTAAAGGAAGTTTGTATTTTGAAATCTAGGAGGGAGCTTCTACTCCCTCAGGAGTTTTATTAAAAGAACAATAAGTATTAAGGTATAAACCTCGTGATCAAATTTTCTCACCTCCTTAATATTAATTGTTTCTGTAAAACGTATCTATGAGGAATTGAAAAATTTAAAAATTTGAGTCTGTCGATCGCAGATTTTTAAGCTTTAATTGAGACAAAATCTCAAAAGAAAATTGGTAAAAATTCAAACTTTAGCCTTATATATCAATGCTTTGTCAATCTCCAGGGATTTTTGCAGGATTGGAGGTCGACCGAAAATTAACTTAATTTGACAGCAGGCAGAAATTTTTGTATATTTAATTTCAGTAAGTAATTTCAAAGTTTACTTGGCAACTGAATATGAAACTGTTTTCAGGGTTTTTAGCGTGCCTATAAGGAATTGAAACATGGAAAAGTATATGAGTTTAATGTTGTTGTCCATCCGTTTTTAGCGTGCCTATAAGGAATTGAAACAGAAACCGTATAAAGCATCTCCTACTTGAGATAACAATGTTTTTAGCGTGCCTATAAGGAATTGAAACATATCTAAAAAAACATTACAAGAAACAGAAGAAGAATTGTTTTTAGCGTGCCTATAAGGAATTGAAACTCTAAATCATCTATAGTAGTTTTTATCGCTGTCTTTATGGTTTTTAGCGTGCCTATAAGGAATTGAAACGCCTGTGCAGACCATTTACAAGTTAGCTATTTAAAGCCGTTTTTAGCGTGCCTATAAGGAATTGAAACCAAGCCTAAAATAAATTTCTGGTTTTCTGCCTGAAGTTTTTAGCGTGCCTATAAGGAATTGAAACAGTTTGAATATTGAATACACATATCAAGGACAAAAACAGGTTTTTAGCGTGCCTATAAGGAATTGAAACGGCTCTTTTCTTTCAACTCCAGCATTTTGGTCTGCTGTTTTTAGCGTGCCTATAAGGAATTAAATCTAGCTTCAAGAATTTGGCTAAGGTTTTGTTCCATGATTATTTCACTGATGAGGTGACAGGTGGAAAATCGGCGTTGCCAGCGGCGGCTTTGGTTAACCCAATGCCGGTATGAGGGAAAGTAGCCGTCCCTCCACTTCATCGTATATGCTTTTGTTATTTATTAAGAGAAAAAAGTTGAAATTTGATTTAAAGTAAAGTAGTTTTAAGAGCATGGGGGAATTACAAGATATAAACGGAACTTTAATATGGTATTACCACATATGTCCGCGGGAAGTCTGGCTGATCGGACACGGTATAGAAGCTGATCAGGAAAGTGATTTTCTTTTACTTGGAAGACACATTCACGAAATCTTTTATAAAAGGCAGAAAAAAGAATTTATGATAGACAACACCATAAAAATAGATATTCTCCCTTCTAAAAAAGTCATCGGAGAAATCAAGAAATCCTCAAAATATATCAAAAGTGCAAAAATGCAGGTTGCATTTTATCTTTACTATTTGAAACAAAAAGGAATAAACATAGAGGGTGAACTTCTTATACCAGAAGAAAGAAAAAGAGAAAAAATAAAACTAACAACAGACTTAGAAAAAGAACTTGAAAAATCTATTACAGAAATTAAAAAGATTTTAAAAATGAATAAACCGCCGCAGCCAAAGAAAATACCGTACTGTAAAAATTGTGCTTATAAAGAGATGTGCTGGAGTTAAAAATTGAAAAAACCAATATATATTTTCAACGATGGACAGCTTAAAAGAAAAGATAACACACTTTTATTCATCAAAGAAAACGAAAAGAAAGTCATTCCTATAAACGCAATATCAGAAATTCACGTATTCGGAGAAATTGATTTAAACAAAAGAGTATTAGAATTTCTAACCAAAAATAAAGTGCCTGTATTCTTTTACAATCACTACGGCTACTATATTGGAAGTTTTTATCCAAGAGAATATCTAAATTCAGGTTTGATTATCTTAAAACAGGCTGAATTTTATCTAAAACATAAAGAAAGAATGTTTTTAGCAAAAAGTTTTGTTTCAGGTGCTGCTGCAAACATACTAAAAAATCTCAGTTATTACAAAAAATCAAAAGAGGAATACATAAAACCTTATATTGAGGAAATTTTAGAAAAATCAAAAGAAATTGATTCAAAAAAAGATATCCCGTCTCTAATGGCATTAGAAGGAGAAATCAGAAAGAAATATTATGAAGCATTTAATGTGGTTTTAAACATTGGAGATTTTTATTTTGATAAAAGAACAAAAAGACCGCCTGAAAATCCTTTAAATGCCCTAATCAGCTTTGGAAACTCATTGATATACACTACCATTTTATCCCAGATTTACAGGATACACCTTGACCCAAGAATTGGCTATCTTCACGAAACAAACCAGAGAAGTTTTAGTTTAAATTTGGATCTGGCAGAAATTTTTAAACCGATTATTGTGGATAGAGTTATTTTTAGCCTAATAAACAAAAATCAAATTCAACTCAAACATTTTGAAGAAGATATTGATTATACCTACTTGAATGAAAAGGGAAAGCAGATCTTTATAAAGGCTTATGAAGAAAAATTAGCTACAACCATTAAATATAAAAACTTAGGGAAAGTTTCTTACAGAAAACTGATAAGGCTTGAATGTTATAAACTTTATAAACATTTCTTTGGTGAAGATATTTATAAACCCTTTGTGGCAAGCTGGTGAGACATGTTTGTTATTCTTGTTTATGATGCGAATGAAAAAAGAGTTCAAAAATTTCATAAAGTTTGCAAAAAATATCTAACATGGGTACAGAACAGTGTATTCGAAGGGGAGATTAGCGAAACTACTTTAAGAATTTTAAAGGATGAGCTTAAAGAGATAATGGATGAAAATGAAGATAGTGTTTTAATTTACAAATTCAGAACTAAAAAGTATTATAATAGAGAAAGCATAGGTATATCAAAACCATCTCACGAGGACATGTTTTTTTGATATTGTATTTAGGTCTAAATATCCATTTTTATTTTTTTTCTGACCCTTGCAACTTCATTTAAATCAATATCGGCTTTTATGATACCTTCTTCATCATCCAAAAACGCAAGTCTCTCCCCCCATGGGTTATAAATGGCTGAACTTCCTGCATAGGTTATTTTCCCTATTTTGCCTACGGTATCACTTACTATTACAAAAGACTGCGTCTCAATTGCTCTTGCCTGTGAAAGAACTTCTAGATGCTTTTTTCGTGAAGCTCCCCACTGGGCAGGTACAAGAAGTATTTCCATACCTTTTTTACTTAAAGTGTAAGAGATATTTGGAAATCTTAATTCAAAACATATCATTATCCCAAGGTTTCCTGCTGAACTTTCTGCTATGTCAAAATTATTTTTTCCTTCTTTAAAATATTTGTGTTCACCTGTTGGTTTAAAAAGTTTTGCTTTTGCCCTTTTAAAGATGATTTCACCGTTATCTATCACAAAAGCTTTATTGTATATACCGTATCTTGTATTTTCAGGTAGAGAACCACTTATAACTAAATGTTTTTCATAAGATATCTTTTTAAGTTGCTTATATATTTTAGGAGTCTGTTTTGCATGGGTAGGTAAATTCTCATTATCAAAGCCGCTGCTGAACATCTCAGGAAGAACAACTATAGAGTTTTTTTCAACCTTGTCTAAATATTTAAAAATTTTTTCTAGATTTTTATCGACATTCCCAAGGTCTAAATTCAACTGTAGAGAATAAGCTTGCATTAATGGCATCTCCAGTTTAGTTTTATAAAGGAAAATTTATTATATCATTTAAAATGCGTGTTAAAATTTAAAAATGATAAGAAAGTTAAAGATTCTAAAAAGAGCTAAAGAAATAAGTATTCAGCTTTCAAAACTAGGATTCTATCATATTTATGAATATTTTAAATTCCTTTTAGGTCTTGAAGTTGATAAAAGTGTAAAACCTCAAAAAATAAGAGAAACTCTTGAGGCTTTAGGCCCCTCTTTTATTAAATTAGGACAGGTTTTAAGCACCCGTCCTGATATTCTTCCAGAAGAAGTAATAATTGAACTGACAAAACTTCAGGATAAAGCTCCTGAAGTTGAGTTTAATGAGATAGAAAAGATACTTAATAAAAATTTTGGAAATTATAAAGAGATTTTTGTTTATATAAATCCTGGACCTATTGCAAGTGCTTCTATCTCACAGGTACATGAAGGGTTTTTACACACCGGAGAAAAAGTAGCTGTTAAAGTAAAAAGACCCAATATAGAAGATATTATTGAGCTGGACATTGCTCTTTTTCAGTGGCTTTTTTCTTTTTTGGAAAAACATTCAAAAACCGCAAAAGAGCTTAATTTAAAAGCAATTATTGAAGAATATAAACGAACAATAAGAAAAGAAACAAATTTTGAAATAGAAGCCCACTACATTGATATTTTCCGTAAAAATTTCGAAGAAAGTAAAACACTTTATATTCCAAAAAGATATAAAAAATACTGTACAAAAGATGTCCTTGTTTTAGAGTTCATAGAGGGAATTAAAATATCCCATATAGAAGAGATAAAAAAAAGAGGACTTTCTTTAAAAACCATAGCTGAAAATTTGACTGATGCTTATTTTAAAATGGTATTTGAAGATGGTATTTACCATGCAGACCCTCATCCAGGAAATCTATTTGTAATGGAAGATGGAAAAATAGCCTGCCTTGATTTTGGAATGGTTGGAAGGCTTCCATCTCTTTATAAAAAACTTTTGTACGAGCATATATATGCAGTCTTAAATTTTGATGTTGTTTTAGCAATGAATTTTTATGAAGGTCTTGAGATGATAACACCAAAAACAGATTTAAATAAACTTGAAAATGATGTTATGGATTTTCTGGAAAAGTATTACAATAAAAAACTTGAAGAAATTAATTTGAAAGAACTAGTTTTGGATATTTTATATAACATAATAAGAGCAAATTATTTAAGACTTCCTTCAGAGCTTGCATATCTTGGAAAAACAGCTATAAACTTAGAGGGAACTGTTAGGAAAATTTATCCATCTTACAATCCGACAGAAAGGCTAAAATTTCATCTAAAAAAAGGTATAAAAGATTACTTTAAGGAAAAAGCTAAAGATTTAAAACAGATAGGTATACTTGCTTATAATATTCCTTTTAAAATTGAAAATATTTACAGAAAGTTAAATACCGAAAAATTAACTATTTCTTTAATTTCTAAAGATTTAGATGAAAAAACAGCTGTCTTAAAAAAACAAGTAAATAAAATTGCTGTTGCTTTAATTGCCGGTTCAATGTTTGTATCTTCTTCAGTTTTTTATTTGGCAAATAAATCCTTTTATGGAAATACATTTTTAATATTAGCTATAATTTTAACATTCATATTAACAATAAAAATTTTTAAGGAGTAGACATTTTGAGCTTAAAAGAGTTTGTAATTCCTGCAGTTGATATTAAAGAAGGAAAAGCAGTAAGGCTTTATAAAGGAGACCCTAATGCAGTTAAAGTTTACGGGGATAATCCTGTAGAAATTGCAAAAATGTGGGAAGAAAAAGGTGCAAAACATCTTCATATTGTAGATTTAGATGGAGCTTTTGAAGGAATTCCTAAAAACTACAAAATAGTTGAGCAGATCGTAAAATCTGTAAATGTACCTATTGAATTTGGTGGAGGACTTAGAACTTACGAAGCAGTAGAAAAAATGATAGAAATAGGAGTCGAAAGGGTAGTTATCGGAAGTTTAGCCTATCAGGATAAAGATCTTTTTGAAAAAATAGTTAATGATTTTCCAAGTAAAGTAGTTCTTGGAATAGATGCAAAAGACGGAAAAGTTGCAATAAAGGGATGGCTTGAGAAAACAGAGTATTCTCCTCTTGAATTTGCAAAAATGTACGAAAATCTTCCTATATGGGGATATTTATATACAGATGTAAATAGAGATGGAGCATTGATAGGACCAAATATTGAAGGTACAAAACATCTTGCAGAAAATCTTTCAAAACCTGTTATAGCATCTGGAGGGGTTTCTTCTTTAGAAGATGTAAAAAAACTTTATGAGCTTAGAAAATACGGTGTTTATGGTGTAGTTGTTGGAAAGGCCTTGTATGAAGGCAAAATAAATTTAGAGGAGATTTAGAATGAGAAAGATATTTCTTGAAGAATTTGATATGCCCACCCACTGGTACAACATTCTAGCTGACTTACCTTTCCAGCTAGAACCACCTTTAGACCCTGAAACTAATCAGCCAATGTCCCCTGGAAAACTAAAAGCAATTTTCCCTGAAAGTCTTTTAGAGCAGGAAATGTCAACAGAAAGATGGATAGAGATTCCTCCTGAAGTAAAGGATATATATGCTATATGGAGACCAACTCCATTAATAAGAGCAGTGAATCTTGAAGAGTATTTAGGTACACCTGCAAAAATATTTTACAAATATGAAGGCATAAGTCCTGCAGGAAGTCATAAACCAAATACAGCAGTTGCACAGGCTTATTACAATGCAAAAGAAGGAATTAAAAAATTAACAACTGAAACAGGAGCAGGTCAGTGGGGGAGTTCTTTAGCGTTTGCGTGTCAGTATTTTGGGATTGAACCTCTTGTTTTTATGGTAAAAGTAAGTTATGAACAAAAACCTTACAGAAGAATCCTAATGGAAACATGGGGAGGAAAAGTAATTCCATCTCCAAGTCCATATACAAAAGTCGGTAAAAAAATACTTGAAGAAGATCCAGACAACCCTGGAAGTCTTGGTATTGCAATAAGCGAAGCAATAGAAAAAGCCCTTGAAGACCCTGATACAAATTATTCTTTAGGTAGTGTTTTAAATCACGTACTTTTACATCAGACAGTTATAGGTTTAGAAGCAAAAAAACAAATGGCAAAAATAAAACATTATCCTGACGTTGTTATAGCATCTGCAGGAGGAGGTTCAAACTTTGCAGGACTTGCATTTCCATTTTTAATGGATAATCTTGAAGGTTCAAAATGTACTAAATTTATTGCTGTAGAACCTGCTTCCTGTCCGAGCTTAACTCAAGGAGAATACAGATACGATTTTGGAGACACGGCAGGATTAACTCCTCTTATGAAAATGTATACTTTAGGTCATGATTTTGTGCCACCTTCTATACATGCAGGAGGACTTAGATATCACGGAATGTCACCTATAGTTTCAGGACTTTACAAGGAAGGATTAATTAATGCAGTTTCTGTTCCACAAACAGCAGTTTTTAAAGCAGCTGTAGATTTTGCCAGAACTGAAGGAATAGTTCCTGCTCCGGAGTCAGCCCATTCTGTAAAAGCAGCAATAGATGAAGCTTTAAAATGTAAGGAAACAGGAGAAAGTAAAGTGATTTTATTCAATTTAAGTGGACATGGATTACTTGACCTTTCAGCATATCAGCAGTATTTAGAAGGAAAATTACAGGATTAGAGGTAAGAAAAATGCAGATGATAAATACGGATAATGCCCCTAAGGCAATAGGTCCTTATTCACAGGCTGTAAAATACGAAAATTTTCTTTTCATATCTGGACAGATAGCAATAGACCCTAAAACTCAGGAATTTATTAATGGAACTATTGAAGAACAAACAAAAAGAGTCATGGAAAATATAAAGGCTATTTTAGAAGAAGCTGATATGGGCTTTGATAATGTGATAAAAACGACTATTTATTTAAAAGATATTAATGATTTTCAAAAGGTAAATGAAATTTACGGCTCTTACTTTAAAGAGCATAAACCTGCCAGAGCTACAGTTGAAGTTTCAAATCTTCCTAAAGGTGCTCTAATTGAAATAGAAGTAATTGCCGGAATTTAAGGAAATAAGAGGCTTGTATTTGAAAGCTGCTTTAGATATTTATCTTCTTCAAAACCAGCCATTAAATTAAAGTTTTGAATAGCCTGGGAAGAGGCTCCTTTTCCCAGGTTATCTATTGCAGAAATTACAACAGCATATCCTGTATTTTCGTCATAGTCCACGTATATGTCGCAGTAATTTGTTCCAACTACATGTTTTATATGAGGAGGATTATCTACCACTCTAATAAAAGGTTCATATCTATATTCAAGCCTATAAAGCTCAATTAAATCTTTTTTCTTTAAAGAGCTTCTAAAATTCACAGTTGATATCATACCTCTAGAAACAGGCAGTATATGTGGTGTAAATCTAACATTTATTTTTCCTTCAGATACTCTTGTTAAAACATCTTCCATTTCAGGAACGTGTCTATGTTTTGTTGGATTGTAAGCATAAGCGTCACCGAATGCTTCTGGATAGTGAAACTGCTGTTTTAATCCTCTACCAGCTCCAGATATTCCAGATAAAGCATTTACTACAGCTGTATTTTCTTCTAAAATGCCTTCTTTAACTGCAGGATAAAGAGCAAGTGTTGTTACTGTAGGATAACATCCAGGGTTTGCAACTAAGCTGGCATTTTTTATATCTTCTCTAAATATTTCAGGAAGACCGTATACAGCTTTTTCTAAAATATTTTCATATTTATGCTCAAAACCGTAATATTTTGGATACTGTGATACATCTTTTATTCTATATGCACCTGACAAATCTATTACTTTTTTATTGTTATCTAAAAGTTTTTTAACAGTTTCCAGTGATGCTTCGTGTGGAAGTGCTAAAAAGTAATAATTTGCTGACGTATAATCTAAACTTTCATCAAAAATAAGGTCTTCAAAAGGGCTTTTAATAAAAAAAGGGAAAACCTCTTTTAAGGCTTTCCCTGCGTATTGTCTTGATGTTATTTGAACTATTTCTACTTCTTTATAAAGGCTTAATATTCTTAAAAGCTCAATGCCAGTATATCCAGATGCTCCAGCAATAGAAACTTTAACAGACATTTCTTAACGCTTAGACCATCTGTATTTAGCTCTCGCACCCATTTGAGCGTATTTCTTACGTTCTTTAACTCTTGCATCTCTAGTCATAAGTCCAGCTTTCTTTAACACAGGTCTTAATTCCGGGTTGTATGCCTCTAACGCTTTTGCTATTCCATACATTACAGCTTCTGCTTGTGCAGGCTTACCGCTACCTTTTACAGTTGCATAAACATCAAACTTTCCGAGAGTTTCAGTTATAACAAATGGCCTGTTTATTTTTGCCATTAATATATCTCTTTCAAAATAATCTTTAGCTTCCCATTCTTTATTTGATGAAGATTTAACAACTATTCTTCCTGTTCCTCCAGGTATTATCCAAACTCTAGCAACAGCTTCTTTTCTTCTTCCTGTTCCATATTTTGCAGTTTTTGGATCAACTTTCATTAATTTAGCTCCCAAATTCTAAACCTCCTTAAAAATTCTTCCACATAGGAACTATTTCATCAATTGGTTTTGGTTTTTGAGCATGATGATTGTGCTCACTTCCTCTATAAACTTTGAGTCTTTTCATAAATCTTTTTTGAAGTTTATTTTTAGGAAGCATTCTTTCAACAGCAAGTCTAATAACTTCTTCAGGTTTGTTCTCAAGCATCCATTTTAAAGTTCTTGTTTTTAATCCGCCAGGATAGCCAGAATATGAATGATAAAGTTTAGCTGTTTCTTTATTTCCTGTGTAAGTTATTTTATCTGCATTTAAAACAATTACAAAATCACCAACATCCATATCTGGTTGAAAATAAGGTTTATGTTTTCCTCTTAAAACATTTGCTATTAAAGTTGCAAGTCTTCCAAGGGTTTTTCCTGTAGCGTCAACAACATACCACTGTCTTTCTATTTCATTAACATTTGGACGATATGTTTTCATTTACAGCAACTCCTTTCCAAAATTTAGTATATACAGAAAGAATATTATCTAATATATATTTTTTGTTGTCAAATATTTTACCAAAATGTTAAACTAATTTCTAAAATTTAAAGATTTTAGGAGGATTTTTTTGAAAAATCTTAAGGATTTACCTATTGAAGAGCAATTAAAATATATAAAAAAAGGAACGATTGAAATAATTTCAGAAGAAGAATTAATTGAAAAACTAAAAGAAGGAAGGCCTTTAATTGTAAAGGCAGGATTTGATCCTACAGCCCCTGACCTTCATCTTGGACATACTGTTTTGCTTCAAAAACTTAGAACTTTTCAGCAGCTAGGGCACATGGTTTATTTTATTATTGGTGATTTTACCGCAATGATTGGTGACCCATCAGGCAGAGATAAAACAAGACCTCCTTTGACAAAAGAGCAGATTTTAGAAAATGCGAAAACCTATAAAGAACAGGTGTTTAAAGTTTTAGATCCTGAAAAAACTGTAGTTGTTTTTAACAGCGAATGGCTAGGAGATATGACTGCAGAGGATCTTATTAGATTAACTGCGAAATACACAGTTGCAAGAATGCTTGAAAGGGATGACTTTAAGAAAAGATTTTCTGAAAATAAACCTATAGCTATACATGAATTTATATATCCTCTTTTACAGGCGTACGACTCTGTTGCTATAAAAGCAGATGTTGAACTTGGAGGATCAGATCAGAGGTTCAATCTTTTAATTGGAAGAGATATACAAAGGGAGTACGGCATAGAAAAACCTCAAGTTGCCATTTTACTACCTCTTCTTGTTGGAACTGACGGCGTTAGAAAAATGAGTAAATCTTACGGCAACTACATTGGAATTACTGAACCACCAGAAGAAATGTTTGGGAAATTAATGTCAATACCGGATGAACTTATGTGGGATTACTGGAAACTTTTAACTGACCTTACAGAAGAAGAAATTGAAAAAATGAAAGAAGATGTTGAAAAAGGTGTTTTACATCCTATGGATGTTAAAAAAGAGCTTGCAATGTATATTGTAGAAAGATTTCATTCAAAAGAAGACGCTGTAAAGGCAAAAGAACATTTTGAAAAAGTTCATTCTAAAAGAGAGCTTCCTGAAGATATCCCTGAACCTGAAATTGTTATCTCAAGTGAAGAAAAGAAAATACCTTTATATGAACTTGTTTATAAATTAGGGTTTGCTTCATCAAAATCTGAAGCAAGAAGATTAATTAAAAGTGGTGCAGTTAAGATAGACGGAGAAAAGTTTACAGATTTTAATTTTGAAGTTGATTTAAGTAAGGAGTTTATCTTACAGGTTGGAAAAAGAAAATTTGCAAGAATAAAACCTGAAAATATTAAAGTTAGTTAGGTTTTGAAATTTATATATAACCGTCTATTATTAAAGTTAATTATAACTTTTAAAGAAGGTGATAAAAATGCCAGCAGTGCTTGAACAAGGTAAAAAAAACGTAAAGCCGTTAAAAGCTGAAAGGTTTAAATATAAGTTTAAAGTCAAAGATGTGGAAAAAATGTATGAGGCAGGAATCTTTAAGTCTGATGAAAAAGTGGAGCTTTTAAATGGAGAGGTAGTTAAATTGAGTCCAATAGGATTAAAACATGCAATCGTTGTAGATAATTTAAACAGAATTTTTGCAAAATTAATTTATCAAGATGAAGAACTTGAATCAAAGTATGATATAAGAATCCAAAACCCTATTTTTCTATCTCAGGAAAATCTCCCGGAGCCTGATGTTGCAGTTGTTGATAAATCTTTTAGAAAAGAAAAACAGCACCCTAAGGCAAAACACGTTGAGCTTTTAATAGAAGTTTCAGATACAATCATTGAAAAAGACAGGCAGATAAAACTTCCAATTTATGCAAGATATAAAATAAAGCAGGTATGGATAATAGATTTAAATGAAAATCAAATAGAAGTTTACACAAATCCTTACAAAAAAGAATATCTAAATGTTCAAATATTTCCTCTTGATAAAGAAATAAAAATCTTTAATAAAAAAATAAAAGTAAAGGATATATTTAGTGTTTGATTCTTTAAAAGAATGGACATCTGAGTTTGTTCAGGATTATGGTTATTTAGGAATTTTCTTTATATCTTTTACAGAAAGTATAATTCAACCAATTCCTCCTGATCCATTCATTACAGGTGGTACGGCTTTTGGACTTGATATTTTTAAAGCTGCTGTAGTAGCCGCTTTTGGAAGTGTTTTAGGAGCAGTTGTTGGATATTTTTTAGGAAAATTTTTAGGTGAGCCTGTTGCAAAAAAGCTTTTGAGTGAAAAATACTACGAGAAGGGAGAGCTTTTATTTAGAAGATACGGTATTTGGGCAGTTATTATTGCAGGAATTACACCTATTCCTTTTAAGGTTATTTGCTGGCTTGCAGGTATATTTGAAATGCCTATTTTAGGATTTGTTCTTGCATCTATAGCTGGAAGATTTCCAAGGTTTTTATTTATGGCTGTAGCAGGACATTATTTAGGGCTTTTATAATGGAGCGAATAGACTGCAGAAAATGTAAGTATTTTTATGTAACGTGGGATAAAAACTTTCCATATGGATGTAAATTTTTTGGGTTTAAAAGCAGAAATATGCCTTCTGTAGAGGTTTATAAAGCCTCAGGTCAAAAATGCTTAAAATTTGAGAAAAAATTAACTAAGTAAGTCTTTTAGATGTCTTTTTGTTGCAAGGGCTCTTATTTTTTTTAGAGCTTTTATTTCTATTTGCCTTACTCTTTCCCTTGAGATACCAAGTAAATCTCCAACTTCTCTTAATGTTAAAGGTTCCTGTCCGTAAAGACCAAATCTTTTTTCAATTATAAATCTTTCTCTTTTTGTTAAATGGGATAATAGCTCTTCAACTTCTTTATGAAGTTCCTCTTTAAGTATATTATCTTCAACATCTTTTGTTCCGTGTTTTGATATAAAATCTACAAAGAATGTACCTTCGTCAGCATCAACTGGAACATCTAAAGAAACAGAATGTCTTTTCATAAGTAAAAAGTTTTCTATATCTTTTTCAGATATTTCTAAATTTTCATCTTCTAAATTTGATTTTATCTCTTTATAAGTAGGTTCTCTTCCAAGTTTTTCTTTTAAATCAAGATATACTTTATCTATTTTAAAAGCAATATTTGATGTTCTGTGTGGTATGCGTATTAAATCTTTTTGCTGCTGTATTGTTTGAAAAATAGACTGTTTTATCCACCATATTGCATAGGATATAAATCTAACTCCTCTGTCTGGGTCAAATCTTTTTGCTGCTTCAATTAAACCAATGTTTCCTGCTGATATCAATTCCTGGAATGGAATTCCGTATCCTATATAGTTTTTTGCCACATTAATTACAAATCTTAAATTTGCTTTTACAAGTTTATCTAAAGCTTCTTTATCCCCTTCTTTTATTTTTTTAGCGAGGATTTTTTCTTCTTCAGGTGTAATAAGTGGAAAATCAGATATTTGTTTTAGATAATATGTAACTCCCTCTTCATAATTATATTTTTTCATACTGTAAACCTCTTTATGGCTGACGCCTTATTTTAGCATATTATCTACTTTCTATTAAAACTTTTATCGTCTGTATTTGTTTATTTTTTAACACTTTAATTTCTATATTACTTTTTGGTTTTAATTTTTGGATTTCAAAGGCCAAATCTTGTGGAGTTTTTACAGGCTTTTTGTTTATTTCAAGTATAATATCTCCAATATCAATTCCTGCCTTTTCAGCAGGTGAGTTTTTAAATACTTTTATTACAACTACACCACTTTTTATTTTTAATTTTTTCTTTGCTTTTTCACTTATAGGCTGTACTAAAACTCCAAGCCACCCTCTTCTAACTTTTCCGTACTTTAGTATTTCTTTATAAATATTTAGCACAGTATTTATAGGAAGGGCAAATCCTATCCCTTGCCCGGCATCTATGATGGCGGTATTCATTCCTATAACGTTTCCATTAATATCAAATAAAGGTCCTCCAGAGTTTCCTGGATTTATAGCAGCATCAGTTTGTATATAGTCTTCATAAGGTGATAATCCTAAATTTCTGTGAAGTGCAGAAATTATACCGAAAGTGTATGTATGTCCTAAATTGTAAGGACTTCCTGCAGATAAAACAAAATATCCTGCTTTTATTTTCGAAAGATTTCCAATTTTTACAGAATATACTCCCCTTAAATTTTTATCTGTTGTTACTTTTAAAACAGCAATATCACTTTTTGTATCATATCCAACAACCACAGCTTTTTTCTTTACTTCGTTAAAAAACTTTACGTCCACATTTGTTGATTTTTCAAGTACATGAGCATTTGTAAGTATATATATAAATTTTTCATCTTTGTTTATTACGAAACCTGAACCTAAAGATTCATTTTCTCTGTCTATAAAGTTAAAATCTTTGCTCTGGTTTAGATGAGAAATTACAGTAACCAAAGAAGGTTTAGTGTTTTCAATTACTGAAGATATTTTTTCCTGAATTTTTAATATAGGGTCAATTTCTTTTTTTTGAATAGGTTTTTGCTCTTTATTCTCACAAGATAAAAAAACTATTAACGTTAAGAAAATTAAGATTTTCCTCATAAGACTCCTTTAAAAAGCCTAAAATGTATAATAATTATATCACTTGCTAAAGGTTGAAATTATGAATAAATTTGAACTTTTAAAAAAAGACTTTCTTGAAAATTTACCACAAGATAAAAAGGATCTTCTTCAAAAACTTTGCTTTTATTCAAACTGCCTTTGCAATTTTCTTTTTAGAAACGAAAAATATTTAGATTATTTTTATGAAAATTTAGATAAACCTTTGTTGGGCAGGGAAAATTTAATTAATGAGGCAGTTAAACTTTTAGAAATAGAAAATGAGAATGAGTTTGTTTTAAATCTCACCCGTTTTAAAATGAAACATTTTGGAAGAATTGTTTCTAAAGATATTTATAATAAACATCCCCTCCCTGAGCTTATGGAAGAATACTCTTATTTAGCCGATGCTACCCTTGAAGCTGCTTTTAAAAGAGCGTGGGAGACAGCAGAAAAAAAATACGGAAAACCTTTAGATGACAGCAGTAATCCTGTAAAAGCAAGCGTAATAGGGCTTGGAAAGCTTGGGGGAACTGAGCTGAATTATTATTCAGATATTGACATTATGTATATTTACCAGTCTGAGGGTAAAACTGAAAAAGGATATACAAATAAAGAGTTTTTCAGTTCAATGTTTACTAAAATGACACAGCTTTTAACAAAAAGAAACATAGAAGGTCAAATGTGGATAGTTGACCTTAATTTAAGGCCAAATGGAAAAAGTGGTTTCATTGCCCATTCACTGCCTGCACTTGAAATTTATTACTGGACGGCAGGAAGAGTATGGGAAAGGCATATGCTTTTAAAGGCAAGGCACAGCGCTGGAGATAAAAATGTGTCAGATGAATTTTTAAAAATGATAAATCCTTTTGTTTATAGAAAATCAATATCTAAAGATGAACTTGATGAAATAATTGAGATGAAAGAATTAATTCAGGAGGAATCAGAAAAAGGCAAAAAAGAAGAGTTTGATGTTAAAAAAGGCAAAGGTGGAATAAGGGAAATTGAGTTTACAGTTCAAATACTTCAGCTTTTATACGGTGGAAGATTTAAAGAACTTCAGGAAAGAAGTACATATAAAAGTATTTTCAAATTAAAAGATAAAGGTATCTTAAGTGAAAATGAAGCAGATATACTTTCAAGTGCTTATATTTTTTATAGAAAATTGGAACATTTAATTCAGATTGAAAACTGCGTCCAAACACAGCTTTTTAGATACAAAGATGCAGATAAATATGCAGGGAAAATGGGATTTAAAGATGGAAATGAGCTTTTAAATGTCTTAAATAACCATAGAAAATCTGTAGAAGAGATTTTTAATAGCTTAAATCTTGGAGAAGCTAAAGAACTTACAATTATCCAAAAATATATTTTTACAAAACATTATGAAGATGAGGTTTTAAATTATTTTAAAGAAATTGGGTTTAAAGATCCTAAGTGGGCTTTAGAAAGAATTAAAGAAATATTTTTCAGCAAAGATTTTATACTTTTAAGTGAAGATTTTAAACAGGCTTATTTTGATTTTATACCTAAACTTGAGGAAATACTAAAAAATTTTCAAGATAAAGAAGATTTTTTAAGAAATTTAACAAAACTTTTAATTCAAGGAAAAATGCTTCCAATATTTGCATCTGCACTTATCCAAAATGAAAAACTTGTTGAGTTTATATTAAATATTGCAAAAATTTCAGACTTTTTATCTGATTTAATGGCAAAAGACCCCCAGCTTTTAGATTATGCATTTGGAGTTGAAGATATTCCAAAGGCAAAAGAAGATTTTGAAAATGAACTTCAAACTATAAAAAATAAAGATTTTCTTGAGAAGTTAAATAAACTTAAAAATATAGTGCAGGTACTTTCAGCACTAAAATACCTAACCCAATTGCAGCCCAAAGATGCGAAAGAAAGATTGAAAGAACTAAACAATATACTTTCAAATCTTGCTGATTTTATTTTAGATAAGCTTTACAGACAAGAATATTCAGAAGGACTTGCAATTTATGGGCTTGGAAAACTTGGAAGTAAAGAAATGAACATTGGTTCTGATCTTGATATTGTTTTTGTATTTGAAAATCAGGATATGAAGTTAAAACATGGAAATGTACCTATAAATATTGTTAAATCTTTAACAAAATACACAAAAGAAGGAATCTTATATCCCATAGACCTTAGGCTTCGTCCTTATGGAAGATCAGGAGAGCTTGCTCCAACACTTAATTTTTATAAAAACTATTTTGATAATGAAGCCCGCTCGTGGGAAAGGCTTGCATGGACCAAAGCAAGATTTATAACCGGAGATGAGAATGTTAAAAAACAGATGAACGACATTATTGAAGATTTTCTTTTTTCAAAACCTGTAGATAAAGAATTTTTATATGATGTTCATGAAATGAGAATGAAACTTGAGGGACTTGCAAGTGAGACGTCAGACGAAATAGATATAAAACTTGGATACGGCGGAATAGTTGATATAGAGTTTTTAATTCAGATAACTGTATTAAAAAATAAAATAAAAAACAAAACTACTTATGAAATAGTAGAAGGTTATTTTCCGCACCTGCTGCAGCATTATTTATTTTTAAGAGAGGTAGAAACAAGACTTAGAATGATAAAAGGAATTGGGATTTCAAAAATATCTAAAAAATCTCCTCATTTATATCGGGTTGCCCATTCATTTAATATGGAATCTAATGAGCTTTGGAATAAGATTTTAGATACAAGAAAAAAAGTAAGAGAAAACTTTATTAAAAGTGTGAAGGCCGTTTGAACGGCCTTTTATTTAAAACATTGGTTGGTCTAAGTTTACTGCAACAACTTCTTTAACTTCAGGAATTTCCTGTTTTAATCTTTGCTCAATACCACCTTTTAAAGTCATTAAAGACATAGCACATCCAGAACACGCTCCCATTAATCTTACATAAACAGTTCCATCTTCACCTATATCTACAAGTTCAACGTCGCCACCATCAAATCTTAAAGCAGGTCTTATTTTTTCTAAAACTTCTTCAACTTTAGCTCTATCTATAGTTACTTGATTGTTTTCTGCCATCTTTATCCTCCAGTTTTTTATTATCAATTATAATTATATACTTAAAGTAATCTTAATTTATGATTTTTACCATAGGGAGATAATATGAAAGGGGTCTTTATAACATTTGAAGGAATTGAAGGGGCAGGAAAATCTACACAGGCAAAAAAATTATACGAATATCTTATTAGCAAGGGCAAAAATGCAGTACTTACCCGCGAACCGGGAGGGACAAAAACCGGAAAAAAAATAAGAGAAATACTTTTATCCCACAGTGATGAAATTTTTCCTCCAAAAGCAGAGCTTTTTTTATACGAAGCAGATAGGAATTTTCACATACATAATGTAATAAAGCCGTATCTTGAAAAAGGATATTATGTAATATGCGATAGATTTATAGATTCTACCCTTGCCTATCAGGGATATGCAAGAGGACTAGATGTTCAGCTCATAAAGAGTTTAAATGAAATAGCAATAGAAGGAATAAAACCAGATATAACATTTTTAATCGACATTCCAGTTGAGATTTCACTAAAAAGAATAGGAAATAAAAAAGACAGGATAGAAAGCGAAAGTATAGATTTTCATAAGAGACTTAGAGATGGTTTTTTAAAAATTGCTGAAGAAGAAGATAGAATATTTGTAATTGATGGGACTAAGGATATTGAAAGTATTTTTCAAGAAATAATAACTATTTTAAAAAATAAAGGAATAATATAGATTTTTATAAAATTTGTGATAACTTATAAAAGTTAAACAAAATTAAAACTAATTTAAACATATTGAAAACAATTGGACACGAAAAAGAAAAAGAGCTTATAAGGAAGTATTTAGATAAAAACTTTAGTTCATACAGTTTTTTATTTGAAGGGAAAAGATGTATTGGTAAAAAAATAGTTGCCCTTCAAACTGCAAGGGCATTTTTATGTGAAAAAGATTATGGATTTGGGTGCGGAGAATGTAAAGACTGTCAACTTGTAAGCAATACAATTAAAAATATTTATGAGAATCAAGATTTAACGCCTCATCCAAATTTAAAAGTTGTCCTCCCTGAAAACGAAAAAGAGATAAAAATTTCACAAATTCGAGAAATCATAGATTTTTTAAAGCTAAAAACAGATAAAGGGAAAGCTGTAATTATAGATGATAGTGAGAAAATGAATATAGAAGCAGCAAATGCACTTTTAAAAACCCTTGAAGAGCCCCCTGAAAAAACGCTTATAATACTAATAGCTGAGAATCATCAAAAGCTCCTTCCTACAATTGTTTCAAGAACTCAGAAAATAAGATTTAAACCTTTGAAAAAAGAAGAAGTTTTTCAAATTTTAACTTTAAAAGGTGTAGATAAAGAAAAAGCAAAAAAACTTGCTTTACTTTCTGAAGGAAGTTTATGCCTTCCAGAAGCTGTGTTAAATGATGAAAACATTTACAAATTGGCAAAGGATTTTTATAACTTACTAAAAACACAAGGGTTCCATCCTGAAGGAATAATAACTTTTGTAGATATTGTAGATAAAATAGAATCTGAAAAAATAAATATTCTTTTAGATATAATAGATATATTTTTAAATAAAGCTGTATTAAAAGGTGAGTTTTCTGTTGAATTTTATCAAAATTATGTTGAAAATATAAAAGACATAAGAAATGCTTTACAAAAAGGAGTAAAGAAAAAGCTTGCATTTGAGTATTTATATTTCACTCTAAAAGGAGAAAATCATGACTGATATAAAAGAAAGAAAACAGCATAAGCTGAAAACAGTTCGGATAAGATTTTTAGATACACATAAATTTTCAGAAGTTAATAATGTTCCTTTTAATATAAAAAAAGGTGATTTTATAGTTGTAAAAACAGAAAAAGGTGAAGAACTTGTTTTAGTCCTTGGAAATGCAGTACCTTCAGAAGAAGGGAAAGATTATAAATTTTTAAGAAAAGCTACAAAAAAAGACATTATTACATTTGATAGAAATGAAGAAGATGCAGAAAAGGGACTGGAAGTTTGTAAAGAACTTGCCGAGAAGCTAGGGCTTAAAATGAACCTGTTAAAAGCATATATACCACTTGATAGAAATAAAATCATTTTTTATTACACCGCTGACGGAAGGGTAGATTTCAGACAGCTTGTTAAAGAGCTTGCTAAAAGGCTTAAAATGAGAATAGAAATGAGGCAGGTCGGAGTTAGGGACGGCGTTCAGATGAGCGGTGCTGTTGGGATTTGCGGAAATGAGTGCTGCTGTTCTTTATTTTTAGATAAATTCGGATCTGTAAATGTAGAAATGCTCGAGGAACAAAGCCTTCCTCCTACTCCTGCAAAATTTACAGGTGTTTGCGGGCGTTTAATGTGCTGTCTTGCTTTTGAGATAGATAATTATTCAATAAGAAAGGATTTGCCTGAGATAGGCTCTATTGTAGAGATTGAAAGTAAAAATTATACTGTGAAGGATTACGACTTTATAAGAGAAGTTATTTATTTTGAAAATGAAGAAGGTGGGACTGTAGAGTTTTCATTTAAAGAACTGGATAAGCTTGGGATCGGTCAAAAGCTTGCCTGTGAAAGTAGCTGTGGAGGATGTTCATCAAAAAATATTGTTAAAGAGATGATAGAAGGATGAAAATAAAAATGGAAAAAATACCGATTGAAATAGCTAAAAAAACTATTGATGATGAAATTCGGGCTTTGAATGCTTTAAAGGAAAGTATCAATGAAGATTTTGAAAAAGCTGTAAATATACTGTTAAACGCTTCTGGAAAAGTAATTGTTACAGGAATGGGGAAATCCGGTCTTATAGGAAAAAAAATAGCTTCCACTTTAGCTTCAACAGGAACTCCTTCATTTTTTCTTCATCCTGCAGAGGCTCTTCACGGCGATCTTGGGATGGTTTCAAAAGGTGATGTTTTAATTGCAATATCAAACAGCGGTGAAACACAGGAACTTCTTGCAATTGTTCCTATAGTAAAAAGATGGGGAAATAAGGTTATATCTATAACAAATAATCCAGATTCAAGTTTAGCTAAAGAATCAGATGTTCATTTATATCTAAATGTTGAAAAAGAAGCCTGTCCTTTAAATTTAGCTCCAACGTCTTCATCAACAGCTACGCTTGCTTTAGGAGATGCACTTGCCATAACACTTCTTGAACTTAGAGGATTTACAAAAGAGGATTTTGCAAGATTTCATCCAGGTGGGTCACTTGGTAAGAAACTTATGAAAGTTTATGAAGTTATGCATAAAGGAGAAGAACTTCCATTGGTTAAAGAAAATTATCCACTAAAAGAAACTGTCATTAAAATGTCTGAAAAAGGCTTTGGAGCTGCAGTTGTTGTTGATGAAGAAAATAGACTTAAAGGAATTATAACCGATGGTGATTTAAGACGCTTTATAAATAAAGGAAAAAGCATAGATACAAGCTCAACTAAAGATGCTATGACACAAAATCCAAAAAGGATTTCTAGGGATAAATACGTTCTTGAAGCTTTAGAAGAAATGGAAAAGTACAATATAACCGTTATGCCTGTAGTAGAAGATGATAATAAAGTAATAGGACTTGTTCATATACATGATATTTTAAAAAGCGGTGCTATATAAAAAATAAAGCCCCTCGGCAGAGGAGCTTAGTTTATACTATTTTGAAGATTTATTTAAAAGTAAAGTTGTAATAGTTCTAACTGGAAATCCTGTTCCACCTTTTGGATGGTAATACCAGCCTGATGTTGTGTGGGCCGGTCCAGCTATATCTATATGAACCCATGGAGTTTTTTCAGGCACAAATTTTTCTAAAAACAGCCCAGCTGTTATTGCACCGCCGTATCTTGTTTTTCCAATGTTATGTACATCTGCATTTGGAGCTTTTATATGTTCTCTGAGCATATCGTTAAACGGAAGCTGCCACATCCATTCTCCAGTTTTTTGAGAAAAGTTTAATACTTCATTTATAGCTCTCTGGTCATTTCCCATAACCCCTGCTGTATATTCCCCAAGGGCAACTACGCAAGCTCCAGTTAATGTAGCCATATCTATAATTAAATCAGGATTTTGCTCTGAAGCATAACAAAGAGCATCTGCAAGGGTTAGTCTTCCTTCTGCATCTGTGTTTCCAACTTCTATATTTACTCCGTTTTTAGCTGTTAAAATGTCATCCGGTCTGTAAGCTTTTCCATCTGGCATATTTTCTGCTGCTGCTATTATTCCGTGAACTTCAATCCCTTCAGGTTTTAGCTGCCCCAATGCTTTAAATATTCCTAAAACTGCACAGGCACCAGATTTATCTGATTTCATCCATCTCATATAATCCCCGGGTTTTATGTTTAAACCACCGCTGTCAAAAGTTAGACCTTTTCCAACAAGTGCAACCTTTTCTTTTGGTTTTTTACCTTTGTAAATTATGTGGATAAATCTTGGAGGGTTAGCACTTCCTTTTGCAACAGCAAGGTATGCTCCCATTCCCATTTTTTCACATTCTTCTTCATCGTATATTTTCACTTCAAGACCATACTCTTTGCCAAGTTCCAGTGCTATTTCTGCTAATTTTTCAGGATTTATAACATTTGGAGGTGTATTTACTAAATCTCTTGTGAAGTTTTGAGATTCAGCAAGAATTTTTCCAATTTCTACAGCTTTTTCTGCTTTTGCTTTATTTTTTCTGTTTGTTCTGATATTTAAATTTTTTATTTTAAATTCATCTTTCTTAGATTTATACTTATCAAAAGTATAGCTTCCAAGAATAACACCCTCTACTACAGCCTGAGCGATATCTTCTTCATTTTCTCTAATATCAACATTTTTGATATCAAAAAGAATTTTATCGGCTTTTAAGCTTTTAGCAGTTTTTACTGCTGTTGCAGAAATTCTTCTAAATATGTCTAAATCTGCTTTTTTCTTGCTTCCTGCTCCTATCAGCACAATATATTTTGACTTTAATTTATCAAATGTTGGAACTACTAATGTTCTTCCAACTTCTCCCTTGAATTTTTGTTCTTTTTTAAGTTTTGAAATTGCTCCATCTAGATTTTCATCTAATTTTGAAACTTCTTCATTTAATTTTTTTTCTTCAGAAAAAACAGGTATAAATAAAGCATCTACTCTTTGGGTGTCTAATTTTCCACTAAAAACTTTTATATCCATTGAAATTTACCTCTTTTGGTATTTAATAATTACTTATTATAAACAATAAAGGTAGTTTTTAAAATGGAGTTTATTGTTTGTGAAAAAAATCCAGATATTTATTTTCCAAACCCAAGATATGCTCCAGATGACTTTCCGCTTGCTTATGGTGGAGATTTATCTGTAGAAAGGCTTTTGTTTGCGTATAAAAATGGAATATTTCCGTGGTACAGCGAAGGTGAACCTATTCTGTGGTGGAGCCCGAATCCAAGAATGGTATTATTCCCAAATGAGCTAAAAATTCAAAGGAGTTTAAAGAAGGTTCTGAAAAAGAATAAGTTTGAGATAAAATTTGACACAAATTTTGAAAAAGTGATAGTAAACTGTGCATCT
>WIAL01000063.1 GCA_015519975.1 Hydrogenothermaceae bacterium
CTCCTTTTAAGATTATTTACTCTTAAATCTTATAGTATATAAAGAAATATGAATATGAGAATTGTCAGGAAATATATAAAAGAAATTAGAGTTTAAACGAATTTTTACTATTTTACTTTTTTATAAAGATTTTTGATTTTATAAAATTTTACAATACTATTATCAAATATTCATTCAAGGTATCAATCTTTTGTCAGGGTTTAATATCAAGATTTTGCGAGGATTTTAACCGAAAAAAGTTCCAAAATTGAGGGGGAGCAGGGCATTTTTTGGGTAATTTTTGCAAAAATTGCCTGCAAACCCGCATAAAATAAGGAAAAGGGTTTTAGAAGACTCTCAGGCTTATTTGTTGCGCATTAGAAAAAATTGATGTATAATTTGTAGAAAATTTGGGTACTTGGCATTTTGAATATGGCTTAAAATGCGAACTTCAGAGGTACTCTCGCACTCCCCCGACTTTCTAAGGGCATTGCAACTACAGATTTGTATTTAACATTCTCCTCTGAAGTTCCTCGCACTCCCCCGACTTTCTAAGGGCATTGCAATATAGGGCTAAATGACAATACATCCTTCTTGCTTCTAACTCTCACTGTCCCGCTTCTTTGAGGGCATTGTTTTTTGGTTTTTATTGCAACAAAAAGTCCAACGCATTATACTTATTTGTATAAATTTAGTCTAATGGATTATACTAATGGATAATATTTTAGAAAGAGCTCGGCAGCTATCTATATTAAAACTCAGCCAAAAATCCCCATCTTATAAGAGATTTCTTTATGAAACCATAAAAAACAGCAAATCAAAAATAATAGGCATATACGGGGCAAGAGGAGTAGGAAAAACTACTTTAATGATACAAATTCTTAAAGATTTAAATCTAAATGTAAGAGAAGCAATCTATATTTCTTGTGACCATCCATTGTTTACTGATATTAATCTCTTTGAATTTTTAGATGAATTCTCTAAAAAAGGCGGAAGATATATTTTTATAGACGAAATTCATAAAATAAAAGATTTCCAAAAACATATAAAATCGGCTTATGACTTTTTAGATTTAAAAATCTATTTTTCAGGCTCATCTGCAATTTCAATAACCGACCCAGACTTTTCAAGAAGATTTTCAATGTATAAACTCCCGATACTTTCTCTAAAAGAGTATATTGAAATTGCGTATGATATAAAACTTAATTCATATTCCTTGGAAGAAATTTTAAAAAATCATGAGATTATATCTCAGAATATAATAACTTCTTTAAATCAAAAAATTTTAAAACTTTATGATGAGTATATAAATTTTGGGGCATATCCGTTTTATTTTGAAGACCCAGATAAATACATAGATAGACTAACAGATACAATAAATGCTTCGCTTTATTCTGATATAGGCGAAATTTACAATGTCACTCCAGAAAAAATACACTCTTTAAAAAAACTTCTTTCAACAATTTGTGTATCAAAACCTTTAGAACTTTCAGTAGAAAAACTTGCAAATATAACAGGAATAACAAAAAGCACTTTATATAAATATATAGATTACCTTTCAAAAGCCCAGTTAATTATTCATATATCCCATGAAGCAAAAAGATTTAAAGCTCTGAGAAAGCCTGATAAATTGTATCTGGCAAATCCTAATCTATTTAATGCACTTTGTTTAGAAAAAGATAAAGGAACTTTAAGGGAAACATTTTTTGCTTCAATGTTGTCTTATAATCATCAACTCCATTATTTAGATAAAGGGGATTTTTTAGTTGATGAAAAACACATTTTTGAAATTGGAGGGAGGAGTAAAGATTTTTCTCAGGTTAAAGGATTAAAAAATTCATATTTGGCAGTTGATGATATAGAAATTGGATTTGAACGAAAAATACCATTATGGCTGTTTGGATTTTTATATTAAATTTAATAATACCATTATAAAATTTTCGCTTAAAGTGCCAATCTTTTGTCAGGCTTTAATATCAAGGGCTTACGAGAATTTTAATCAAAAAAAGTTCCAAAATTGAGGGGGAGCAGGGCATTTTTGAGGTAATTTTTGCAAAAATTGCCCGCAAAGGCACATAAAATAAGAAAAAGGGTTTTAAGAGACTCTCAGGCTTATTTGTTGCGCATTAGAAAAAATTGATGTATAATTTGTAGAAAATTTGGGTACTTGGCATTTTGAATATGGCTTAAAATGCGAACTTGAGAGGGGCTCTCGCACTCCCCCGATTTTTTCAGGGCATTGCGACGTAATAAGTTCTATCTTCATCTCTTCTGACCTCCGAAACTCGCACTCCCCCGACTTTTTCAGGGCATTGCGACCTACAACCGTATTTTTTTCTTTGTCTTTCAATCTCGCACCCCTCGCACTCCCCCGATTTTTTAAGGGCATTGCGACTTCAAAAACAAGAACTACGTACTTGACTGCTCCTTTTTTTCTTCCTGCACTCCTCCGACTTTTTAAGAGCATTGTTTTTAGACACTTTTTGATAAAACAGAAGGATTTTGATGTGTTTAGATGTATAGGAAATATAGATAAATGATAGACTTCCCCCCAGCCAGATTTGATATTAAATATAAAAAGACATTAGATAACCTTTAAAAACTTCGTTAAAAGCTCTTTTTCTCCTACTTTTTCAAATATTACTTTTGCCTTTGGTGGAGTAACTTCTTTTACCACTCCTTTTCCAAAGACATCGTGCATGACAAGCTGACCGGCTTTTATTGTTCCTGATAACATTGAAGGCTGGCTGTTTTGAAACTTTAAAGATTTTCTTTCAGTTTTTGGCTTGCTTGATAAAACTTTTAGATATTCTTTAATATCCTTTAAAAATCTTGAAGGTTTTGTTTCGTTATATGAGCTTCCAAAACTACTTCTGTATTTTGCCATTGTTAAGTAAACGTGTTCTTTTGCCCTTGTAATTGCAACATAAAAAAGTCTTCTTTCTTCTTCCATCTGCTCTATGTCTTCAAAAGCTCTTCCACTTGGGAATATACCGTCTTCAACACCTGCAACAAATACAACTGCGTATTCAAGACCTTTTGCAGCGTGGACAGTCATAACTTTTACGCTGTTTGAGTTTTCAATTTTATCCTGAGCTTGCTCTAAAGATGTTTCTTCTAAAAATTCCTGCAGGGTTTTTCCTCTTTTTTGAAGTTCAGCAAGGGCATTAAAAAGTTCCTGCACGTTTGCAATTCTTTCTTCATAATCCTTTGGATATTTTGAAATAAGATAATCTTCGTAGCCTATCACATCATAAAGATATTTTGCAGATTCAGCTGGTTTTTCATTACCGTGCTCTTTTATAAAATCAATAACTTCAAAAAACGGCTGAAGATTTAGCTTTATCCTGTTTGATAGACTTTCGTAGCTGTCTTTTAATGCCTGATACCAGTCTTCAACATAAAACTTTTGTATTTTGTTTAACGTCTGTTTTCCAATTCCCCTTGAAGGAAGATTTATAATTCTTTTAAAAGCCTGTATATCCTTTGGATTAAAGGCAAATCTTAAATATGCAAGGATATCTTTAATTTCTGCCCTTTCGTAAAACCTAACTCCTGCTATGATTTGATAAGGTATTGAGAATCTAACAAGTGCTTCTTCAATATTCCTTGATAAGAATGACATTCTCATTAAGATAGAAATATCAGAGTATTTATAGCCTTCTTTTTCAATAAGCTGTTTTATCTGGTGTGCTATAAAAGCAGATTCCTGTTTATCTGTTTCAAGTTTTACAAGTTTTAAATCTTCTCCTTCTTCTTTATCTGTCCAGAGGGTTAAAACCTTTTCTTTCCATCTTCCTGTTGCATTTGATATAACTTTGTTGGCAGCTGAAAGGATTTTCTGAGTAGAACGGTAGTTTCTTTCAAGTTTTATTATTTTTGTATTTGGAAAATCATTTTCAAAATCAAGTATATTTTCAGGATGTGCGCCTCTCCACGTATAAATACACTGCTGTGGGTCTCCAACAACTGTTATGCAGTCTCTACCTCCAACAAGCAGTTTTAAAATCTCATGCTGTATTTTATTTGTATCTTGATACTCATCAACAAGTATGTAATCAAACATATCCTGCCATTTTTGCCTTATTTCCTCATTTTCTTTAGAAAGCTTGACAACATTTAAAAGAAGGTCATCAAAATCCATTGCATTTGCAAAAATAAGCCCTTCCTGATACTTTTCATAAATAGCTCTTATGTGCGGAAGCTGCATTTCGTAAAAATCAAGTAAAGATTCATCTAAGTTCTGCTTTATCTGTGAAATTATATTTTTTAACCTTTCAGGTTTGTAAAGGTCTTTATCTAAATTTGCCTCTTCAACAATATCCTTTAAAAGTTTTTTGCTGTCTTCTTCATCATAAATGGCAAAATCTCTATTGTATCCAAGATGCTGGGCTTCTATTCTGAGTATTTTTGCAGATAAGCTGTGAAAAGTTGTTATCCAACTTGGCTCTTTTTCAAGACCAAGGGCATTTTTTACCCTTTCTTTCATTTCACTTGCAGCCTTATTTGTAAATGTGATGGCAAGTATCCTATCTATATCAATACCAAACTCCTCGGTTAAAAACATTATTTTATGGGTAATGACCCTTGTCTTTCCTGAACCTGCGCCTGCTAAAACTAAAAGAGGTGAACCAAAATATAAAACTGCTTCTTTTTGGGCTTCATTTAATCCTTCTAAAATACTGCTCATCTTTATCCCTTTAAAGTTTTTATGTACTGACTGTAAATTCCTTCTTTTTCCAAAAGCTCATAGTGATTTCCTTCTTCTATTATTTTACCTTTATCAAGAACATAAATATAGTCTGCATTTTTTACAGTTGATAGTCTATGGGCTATTAAAATTGTTGTTTTATCTTTTAAGTAATCCTCTAAATTTTTCATAAGCTTTTCTTCTGTTTTATAATCAAGGGCAGATGTTGATTCATCTAAAATAACAGCTTTTGGTTTTGAAAGTATCATCCTTGCAATTGCAAGCCTTTGTCTTTCACCGCCAGAAAGCCTGATTCCATTTTTACCAACTAATGTATCAAGACCTTTTGGCATTCTTTTAACAAATTCATCTGCAACTGCAATTTTTAATGCTTCACATATTTCTTCTTCTGGAATATCCTTTCCAAGTGTAAGATTAAATCTTACTGTGTTGTTAAACATTTGAGGATTTTGCAGTACAACATATATATTTTCCCTGACAACATCAAGACCAATTTCATTTACAGGAACGTTGTCATAATAAAGCTGTCCTTTATCTACAGGATAAAAACCAACTATAATATTTGCAACTGTAGTTTTTCCACTTCCAGATGCTCCAATTATTGCTATCTTGCTTTTTTCAGGGATGTTCATGTTAACTGCTTTTAAAACAAA
>WIAL01000064.1 GCA_015519975.1 Hydrogenothermaceae bacterium
CGTGGGAGACTACCACGTTGATAGGCCACAGGTGGAAGCCCGGCAACGGGTGCAGCCGAGTGGTACTAATCGCCCGTGAGGCTTGGCCTCTTACTTCTTAACCTCTGTCCCTTATTCTATTGCCATTTCCCTGGTGGCCATAGCGGAGGGGTTACACCCGGCTTCCATTCCGAACCCGGCAGTTAAGCCCTCCAGCGCCTATGATACTGGCCGGGAGACCGGTCGGGAAAGTTGGTCGCTGCCAGGGTTTTTATCTCATCTCTACCTAGCTCTACTACCTCTCCCTCTCTTACATTACCTAAATTTATTTTACCTACTCTTATCCTTTTTAACCTTTTTACAGGAAATCCAAATTTTTTGAAAAATCTTCTTAGTATTCTTTTTTGCCCGCTGTGTATTGTAATCTCAAATATTGTAGAATTACTTGTTTTTCTTATGATTTTTATGCTATCTGGTTTTAAAAATACGTCCTCTAATTTAGTTCCTTTTTCCATTTTATTGAAAGTTTTTGCATTTACTCTACCTTGTACTTCCACTATATATGTTTTGGGAACTTTAAACTTTGGATGCATTAATTTGTAAGCAAACTCACCGTCGTTTGTAAGTAATAAAAGACCTTCAGAGTCGTAGTCTAATCTCCCTACTGGAAAGACATTTTCTTTAAAATTTATCTCTCGGAATAAATCAGAAAGTGTTTTCCTGCCAAATTTATCTTTTCCAAGGGCTGTTAAATATCCTCTTGGTTTGTATAGTTTGTAGTATTTTTTTTCTTCTTGGGGTTTTAATATTTTTCCTTCAATTTCTACTTTATCTCTCTTTGGGTTTATTTTTATTCCAAGTTCTTTTACAATTTGACCATTTATTTTTACTTTACCTTGTTTTATTAATTCATCTGCTTTTCTTCTAGAACAGTATCCGGACTGGGCTATATATTTATTTAATCTAATTTCCATTTTTCTTTAATACTATAAATTTTCTTTCAGGATAACTTTTTAAATTTATAGTAACTGTAAATCTTTTCAACTCTTCTTCTATTTTTTTTGCTTTCATTATAATTAGATATCCACCTTTTTTTAACAAATTTTTACCTATTTTTATAACTTCAAAAGTTTCTCCAGTAGCTCTGCTAACTACGACATCAAATTTTTCGTTGATATTTTCTGCTCTTTCACATAAAACTTTATATTCCAAATTCAGCTCTTTTTTTAACATCTCTAGAAATATACATTTTTTTTGTACAGCTTCTATTAAGTGTAAATTGATTGCATCTTGATAATGTATTTTTAGCGGTACTCCCGGAAATCCTGCACCTGAACCAAAATCTGCTATTTCTTTATTATTAACTTCAATATTTTCTTTTTCAAAAAGTTTCACAAGTGTTAGGCTATCAAAAAAATGTTTTTTAACTATTTCTTCTTTTTTTCTAATTGACGATAAGTTGTATACTTTATTCCACTTAAGATAAAAAGATAAATACTTGTCAAAAAGCTGAAGTTGATGGTCTGAGATTTTTATATCATTTTCCTGGCATAGTTTTTTTAATATTGCAATTTCAGGATTTATCATTTTAGAACTTTTTTTGTTTTAATATAAAAAATGTATAAATCTAGCTCTGATAACGTTAAATTAAGTTCCTTAGCTATGTTTTCCAAAGCCTCTTCTGCTTCAAGGTAAACTTTTTTTGTTATTGTTTTTCTAAGTTTTACAAGATTTTTTTCAAATAAGAATCTTGATATATGCCTATCTATTATTGCAACGTCATTAAATCCTATGTTTCTTAGGAAATGGCTTGCTTCTTTATATCCATAGCCGTATATTTCTTTGGCTAAGATTTCCCTTGCTTCTTTTCCATTTTCTTTTTTTGCTATTTCAAGTAAAAAACTTTCTTTTTCTCTTAATTTTATTATTCTTTCGGCTCTTTGCATTGCAAATCTATGTCCTTTTTTTCTTATAACCTCATAAAGTTCTTCAAGGGAAAGTTTCTTAAATCCTTCTATACCAACTTCTTTTTGTATTTTTATTCCCATAGCTGCAGATGAATTTGCTGTTAAAATGCAAAAACATGCCTCAGAAAAAATGTCTGCATCGTATGGATCGATATCTAAGAAAGGTCTAAAGTCAAAAGTTGTATGATTTTTTAGTTTTAAATTTTTGAATTCAGATATTCTTTGATCTACATATTTTTTTACTTCAGAAATAGCCTTTAATATTTCTTCTTTCGGTGGAATCACGATTTTTTACCTAAAATGTTGTATCCATTTTTAAAAATACCTGTATTATCTACAAAGATGTGATGTATCAATTTTTTATTCTGGAACGTTACTTTTTTTCCTTTATAATAAATAATTATATCACTTGCGTTTCCAATTGTTATAAAATGTATTTTATTTTTAAAAGTAATATTTATTTTTTTATTCTTTGTTAAGTTGTAAACTTTATCTTTACCATCTATATTTGCACTTATCCATGTTTGGTTTTTGCTGATTATATATATATTATTTAGTGAGTTTTGCTGTCTACTTAAATAACTTTTTGTATTTTCTTTATATACTGGGATTTCATATGAATATGAAGCTATTTCTTCTTCATTATTTAGTTTAACGTTATTGTTCGTAAAATATTGATAAATAAAAATTGAAAATAAAGCTAAACTTAAAAAAGATAACTTAAAAATATTGAAAATCTTTTCCTTTATACTTGAAAGATATTTTTGATCTTTAACAGTATTGTTTTGAGGTTTTGGAAGCTCAAAATTTTCCTTATTTTTATTTTCTTCTTCAATTTTTATATTTAGTTCGTTACAAATTGCTTTGAGTAAATACAAGCTGTAAGGTTTATTTTTTTCAATAAATTTTTCATTATTTTCTACATTATATATTACAGCTTTTGTTGTTTTTAATTTTGAACTTAGCTCTTCAAGGGTTATGTTATTTTTCTCTCTTTCTTTTTTTATAAGCTCTTGTATCTCTTTAATTTCCAACTATATTAAAGCTCCGTTAACTGTCCCTCTTTTATATATTTAACTAATAGATTCCACGCATGCTTATTTAAAACCAATCTCTGTCCATCTTCTTCAAATACTACTTCATATTCACCTTTTTCATTTTTTCTAATTTCGACGTCTGGGCAGCAGTGTGCAGAAGAACATAAAGTTAATTTTTTTATTTTTTCCATTTTTATACCCCCTGTTAACTCTATAAATTTAAGTATAAGCCTTTATAAATTATTTTTCAATAATTTTATAAAAACTCTTTTTTTAATCTCCTATTCATGAGAGTATTTAACGCTTCTTTAGTAGATAACCCTTCGTATATCACTTTATAAACTGTTTCTGTTATGGGAAGTTCTATATTGAATTTTTCTTGCATTTTTTTTAGTGCTTTAACTGTTTCTATACCTTCTACAACTTGTCCAACTTCTTTTAAAGCCTCCTCTAAAGAATATCCTTTTCCAATTAAAAGACCAAATTTTCTATTTCTAGATAATTCTCCTGTTGTTGTTAGTACTAAATCACCAACTCCTGCCAGTCCAAATAGTGTCTCAGATTTTCCTTGATAAATATTTACAATTTTTATCATTTCATATAAACCTCTGGTAATTAAAGCAGCTCTGGCATTATTACCAAGTCCAATACCGTCACTTATTCCTGTTGCAATGGATATAACATTTTTTACTGCACCTGCTATCTCAACTCCATTAATATCTTCAGTAGTATATATCCTAAGTGTATTTGTAGAAAGTCTTTCCTGTAGATTTTTACCTTTGCAGCTTTCTCCTGCTAACGTAACAGCTGTAGGAAGTCCAAGTGCTACTTCTTTTGCAAAGGATGGTCCGGATAATACAAAAATATTTTCTTCATCTATATTAAGGGTTTCATTTATTATTTGTGATGTTAATTTTAAACTTTCAACGTCTATTCCTTTTGATGCCGATATAATTGTTTTTTCATTAAAATTTTCATTTTTAATGTTTTCTAAAAAATATTTTATTTTTTGGGCAGGTATTGCAATGATTATAATACTGCTTTCCTCTATGGCCTTTTTTAAATTATTTGTAGCAATTATATTTTTATTTAGTTTTATATTAGGTAAATACTTTTTATTTTCATGATATTTATTTAGTTCTTCTACAGTTTTTTTATCTCTTCCGTAAATAATAACTTTATCAAAGTTTTTTGAAAAAGCCTGCGCAAGAGCTGTTCCCCAGCTTCCAAGACCAATAATTGAAAGGTTCATAAGTACTCCTTGCTTTTTAAAGCTTTTATAACATAAAATAACATTATGGGATATGAATTTACAAGATGGTCTGGTTTTAATAAAAAGATATTTTTTTTAGCGCTAATTTTTTCTCTAATTATAAATTTCTTAGTAGTTTATTTCTACGGATATACTATAGAAAATATAAAACCTTTAGAAATAGCTACAAGTAAACAACCAAAAGTTAAATTTATAGAAGTTAAAGAGGAAAATAAGAAAAAATTAAAGAAAAAAATAAAGAAGCCAAAAAGTTTAAAAAAGACAAAAACAAATAAAATAAAAGAAGAAGTAAAAAAAGCAAAGCCAGCTGGACACAGTATAGAAAAAAAACCAGTAGTGCCTTTGGCAACGCCTATTTTGCCTGAAACTGCCCAGTTAAATGAAAAAGAAATAGCTGTTCCTGAAGAAACTCCATCTGTAGGGAATTTATCTTTAGATAAAATTAATATAGGGGAGGAAATAGAGTATAAGCCAGTTCTAAAAGGTGAATTTAATCCTTCTTTTGGTACTAAACTAAGTAAATTTGATGAGACAGCTTTTGGTCCTGCATCAGGAAGACTTATAGTATATAAACCACCACCTCCAACTATAAAAACTAAACTTCCACCTCCTCCAAAAGTAAAAGTAAAACTTTGGATAAATCCTGATGGAACTGTTGATAGTGTTAAAATAGTTTATCCTAAAGCATTAGGAGATATTAAATTAAAGCAGATTATTGAAAACTATGTTTTAAGCTGGAAATTTAATCCTATTTCATCAAAAGAAAGACAATGGGCAGTAACGACAATAAGATTTCAGTCAAAGAAATAAATATGGATATAAAACTTATAGATTATTCAGATAAATACAAAGAAGATTTAATAGATGTTATTTTTGATGCTTATAAAGAACATCCTGAGTATGGTGAACCAGATAGAAAAAGTGCATCAAGATATATAGATTGGCTCAAAACGCATTCTACATTTTTCAAAATTTTAATTGTAGATAATGAAGTGGCAGGTTTTATCGTTGCTGATTCAAACTGGAAAGATTATTTTGATAGGAAAACAGTTGGTGAGATACATGAAGTTGCAATAAAAAGAAAATTTTGGGGAAAGGGATTAGGAACATTCTTACTAAATAAATCTCTAGAACACTTTAAAAGTGCAGGTAGAAATATAGCAAGACTTTGGGTTGGAAAAAATAATAAAGAGGCCATAGAATTTTATAAAAGACTTGGATTTAAGCCTCTTTACGAACGCTGGGATTATTTAAGAATGGAAAGGATGTTATAGAAGACCTTCACATTTTTTTCGAGTTCTTCAAAAGAAATATGCTCCCTTTTTGTATGTGCATCTTTTAAACTTGCAAAGCCAAAAACAAATGTTTCTAATTTCTTTTTGTGGTAATTTGCTGCATCAGTCCAAGAAGGCATAATTCCTATTTTAGGCCTTTCATTTACCGCTTTTTCGTAAGCTTTTTTTATTATTTCTAAGCCTTTTCCTGTATTAAATTTTAAAAATTCTTCATCATCAACACTTATAAATTTAATTCTGTCATGCGTATAGTTGTTTACAATTTCAAAAATTTTTTTCTCAATATTTTCTCTTTTTTCATTCTCAAATAATTTTACTTCAGCAAGTAGGTAGGATTTTTCAGGAACTGCATAATAATCCCATCCACTTTTAATATTTATTATATTCACAGGCCTTTCTAACTTTTTTTCTATTTCTTCTATTAGTTTAAAAGTTATTTTTGCAGGATTTTCTGTTTTTTCAAATTCTGAAGCATGCATAGAATTAACTTCAACTTCCAGCTCAAACTCGTAGGTTCCCATCTGTTTATCACATATCACACCGTATGTTGGTTCTAAAACTAATATTGTTTCAATATCATCTATTATCTCAAGCAGTTTTGCAGACCCAAGTGCTGTGTGATTTTCTTCATCAACAGTAAATGATAAAGAAACAGGTATTTCTTTATCAGGATTCTCTTCTTTAAAAGTTTCTAAAGCAACTATTAAAGATGCTATTAGACCTTTTGTATCTGCTGCTCCTCTTCCATAAATTTTGCTATCTTTTATTACAGGTGTGAATGGATTTTCCATAGTTATAGGAGGAACAGTATCAACGTGGGTATTTATCATAAAAGGTTTATCTTTTGAAATACTTACAAGATTGTACTGAGGGTTTGAATTTACGACCTTTCCAACAGGCTGTTTTTCAAATTTTATAAAATCAAGTCTATTTTCTAAATATTCTTGAATTTGAGTGCAGTCTTCAAAACTTGGAATTTGAATAAGTCTTTTTGTTTCTTCAATGGCTTTCTCAACAAGGTTATTTTTCAATTTGATAGTTCTTTGCTCCTTTGGGTGGATTTTTCAACAGTGTTTATAATTATATCTCTAATTTTACCTTTTTCAAGCTCGTGAAGACCGTAAATTGTAGTACCTGCTGGCGATGTAACTTTATCTCTGAGAACGCAAGGATGTTCTTTTAAATCTTCTATCATTTTTGAAGAACCTGTTATTGTTTGCACTATTATTTCTAATGCTTGATTATAAGAAAATCCTTGTTTTACACCTGCTTGAGCAAAAGCATCTATGATTGTAAAAATATAAGCAGGCCCGCTTCCTGCTAGGCCCGTAAAAGCATCCATTAAACTTTCATCTATAACAAATGACTTACCAAAAGTATTTATAAGTTTAACAATTTCTTCTTTTTTGTCTGCAGGAAAATTTTTATCAAAAGATATTCCTGTAGTACTTTCTCCTATTAAAGCTGGTGTATTTGGCATAATTCTAACAATAAAACTATCTTCTAAAATAGATTTAATTTTCTCTATTTTTATACCAGCCATTACTGAGATTAAAATTTTGTTTTTGAATTTGTCTTTTATAGGTATTACAATGTTTTCAAAATCTTTTGGTTTTACTACTAAAAAAATAATATCTGATAGCTTTACTAATCTTTCATTGTTATCTGTGCCTGCTACGCCGTATTTGTTGATTATATAATCAATTCTTTCCTTGTTAATATCTGAAACTATAATTTCATCTGGTTTTATATTAGAGTTTTTAATTATTCCATTTAGAATAGCTTCTCCCATATTTCCAATTCCAATTATTCCAATTTTAAACATTTGCCTACCTCTTACCATTTTCCAAAATATATTTCTATACCTGCAAAAACATAAGGATTATTTTGAAAATCAAATTGTCTTTGCCATTTTACACCAAAATTAAAGTTAAAGTAAGCCCATTTGTAAAATTTGTATCTGTTAGAAATACCAGTATTATAAACAGTAGGATATGCTCCTGTTATTTTGTTTCCAGTTTCTGATAAATTAAAAACAACAAGCAATTTTTTATGTTTTCCGTATAGTTTTGATAATGATGCAGACATTACATGTTTATTGTAAGGTTCATAGGTAAATTTTCTTCTTTCAAGAAAAAAAGATAATATTAAGTCTTTAGAAAGAAGTTTATTCAAGTAAACCTGGGTATAATCCTGATTTACAGGTTTTCTTTTTAGAAAATACATATCCTTTCTTAAAATTTCCATAATTTCTAATGAAAATCCACCAAATAATATTTTAGGAGTATTTATGGAAGCTTTAAAATATGTTTTATTAACGGTTGTTATAGCTGCTCTTAAGTTGATGTTTAAATATTTACTTAATGGAATGTACTCTATACCTAGAGAAAATCCGTCATTTTTATTTTCCAAATTAGTGTAATAAGGTTGTAGTTCTCTTTGCTGTTCTTCCTTTTTCCTAAAAGAAGATAAAAACAGGTTTAATTTTTTTTCAAGCTTTTTTAATCTTACATTCAAATTTATATTTCTAATAATTTTTGTATTTTCAAGGGGACTGTAATAAAATCCATAACTTATTTTTAGGTATGCTTTTGATTTTACTCTTATATTTTCAGTACCGGCAAATTTTTCAATATATGTTAAGGTATCATAAAGAAGCGTAGAAGTTTTAGTATGGAAAATTTCTATAAAATTTTCTTTTCTTTCTTGTTTTTCTTGGGCTAAGGCAGGCAGTATTAGTATTAAAGTGGCAAAAAAACTTTAAACATATCTTTTCCTTTTGTTTTTTGTATTTATATTTTTCCCTTCCGATAATTTTATTATATCTAAAACCTTATTAACATTAAAATCTTGAAGATATTCAAGCATTTTTTGAAATGCAAGTAATGTTGCCTGTGCATCTGATAATGCTCTATGTTTTTGCTGGAAATTTATCCCTAAATATTCTGTTAAACTGCTTAAAGATTTTTTTCTAATTTCAGGAAATAATCTCCTTGCAAGATTATCTGTACATATATAAGGTATTTTTAAATTTTTCTTAAACACAATTTTATGAATTTCTGACAGAAAAGAAATATCAAATTTAGCATTATGTGCAACAACTATGCTGTCTTTTATAAATTCATAAACATCAGGGTATATATTTTCAAAATAAGGTTTATCAATAACCATAGCATTAGTAATCCCGGTAAGCTGGGTAACTCTAAAAGGTATGAAATCTTCCCTTGGTTTTGTTAACTGATGTATTTTATCTATTACCATACCACTTTGGTATTTTATAGCAGCTATTTCTATTACTGAATTGTTATGTGAAGATAGACCTGTAGTTTCAAGATCTATAATTACAAAAGTTGCTTCATTAACTGTTAGATTATATAGCATATTCAAACTTCCTTATTTATTTTTGTATAAAATTTATTCTTTTTATTATATTTTTAAATATCCATGGATAAATTAGAGCTGTTAATATAGCTGTTAAAATTATAGTGGACGCTTGCAGTTTATTAATCATTTGAGTTTCATAACCAATAGTTGCAATAGCAACAAGTAGTGTTAATGGAATTGAAAGAGTAAAAGGTGTTAATAACATCTCGATAAACGAAAAATTTGCAAAAATTAGCAGCGAAGATGCTAAAAATCTAACTATTAGCATTAAAGCACTTAATAAAACAGCATTATATATAACTTGTAATTGAAGTAATTCCATTAAATTAAATCGAAGACCGACGTCTATAAAAAATATAGGGATTAAAAAACCATATCCAAAAGATGATAATTTTTCAATAACCTGCTCTTTTTCTTTAAAAATAACGGAGAATAAAAGACCGCCAAAAAATGCGCCAATTATAGGTTCGAGACCAAGTAGCGCAGCAAGTGCCACAAAAATAAACATATTAACAAAGTTTGCCCTTACAGATGTTTCCGTTACACCTTCACTTTTTAAAAAAACAGGGATTTTATCTGGAAACCACCATATAAAAAGTTTAAAAAGCCTAAGAAGTATATATGCAAATGAGAAAAACAAATAAATTTCAAGAAGATGAATAAAGGCTTCTTTAGAAAATCCATATTTATATACAACAAAGAAAATTGTTATAGATATTAAACTTACAACTTCCCCTATACTTCCTATTATTAATAATGTTTGCCCAAAATGTGTTGATGTAATATTCAAATCTTTAAGGACAGGGAATAAAAGTCCAATTGCTGTAGTTAATAATACGAGAATATAAATATTTGGCAGGTTTAAATAATAAACAGTAAAAATTGAAAATATAATAATAAGAGAAATAACAGATATATAAATAAATTTGTTTTTGGATGGAAGCTTTTTGATGTTTTCAAAATTTATTTCAAGACCTGCCAAGTACATAAGTATTATAAATCCAAGTTCTCCTAAAAATCTAACAACTTCCGTTTTATGGAAAATATCTGAAAAAAACATGCCTATAATAAGACCAAATATTATCTCAGCGACAGGAGATGGGAGATTAAGCCTGTTACTTACAAAAGGCATAATGAAGGCACCTACAGATACTACTAGCAAAAGAATAGCTTCAAGTTCAGTCATTTGTTTCCTCTACTGGAATTAGAAAAGAAGAGCATTTACATTTTTTTGTAATTAAGTAATGAGAATGAGGATCAAGAAACGATATATGCCTTTTTTTATAAGACATTACAAGTAGGCTTGATGGAAAATCCCTTAAGTAATTTAAACTTTCTTTTACCGGGTTTCCTTCAAGTATTTTAAAATTCATACTTGTTTTATATATATTCTCAAAATCTGTAATAATTTTATTAACATTTTCAAGCTCCCTTTCTTCTTCTTCTGTTCGTAATTCTTTAGGCATTATGCAATAAAACGTTGTAAGTTTTACTTTTAGAAGTCTTGATATCTCAATCCCTACTTCCAGTGTATATGCAGGGTCTGGTGAATTTAATAAAACAGCGATGTTTTTATACGAGCTGTAACCTTTTGCTACTAAAAAAGGTTTATTAGCTTTTTCAAAGAAGGTTTTTAATTTCCATTTTTCAAAAAATGATATATTTTTAAAGGGAAAAACTAAAAATGCAACATTATTTTTAAAATTAAGTAAAGAGTTTAGATTAGAAATGTAATTTTTAATTTCAAATTTTTCAAATTTGTTTTCAATCAATGCTTTAATTTTATTGCTGTCTTCTTTATATGGAAAAACATAAACTTTATTAACCCTTGTATTTTTTATAACATATGAAACTTCGTTAATAATATCTATAAATTTTTCATTTACAGGAAGTGTTACATCGGTGCCAAATTGTAAAGGAAATTGCGGAATACCTTTCAGGAGAATATTTACTAAATTTTCTAAAACCTTTGGATCTCCTATTAATACTACGCTGTCTCCTACTCTTATAGTTTCGTCGCCTGACGGGATAATTAGCTGTCCATTTCTATAAATAGCGGCTATTCTCCATTTGGAAGGTCTTAAGTATTTTAATTTCCTATCAACTAAGTGGGATTTTGCCATTATTTTTACTTCTATTATCTCACCTTTACCAAGACCAATGTTTGTAGCTATACGGTAATTTTTTTCTATTAATGAAATAACAGAATTTACTAGAATGTTTGCAGGTTTTATTATATTTATATTTTCAAAATCTAAAAATTTTTCCTCATTCTCTTCATTATATAAAAATACTGTTATTGGAATATCCAAGTTAAATACATCTTTTGAAATACGGCAAGCTTCAAGGGAAACGTCTGTATCTTTAACTGTTATTACTATATGCTTAATATTTTCAAAGTTAATTTTTTTCCACGTAAGAATAGAACTTGCATCACCATTTATAGTCTCTATATCAGGAAATAATTCTTTAATTTTTTTTAATTTATCCTCTTTAATGTCAACGACTATTATTTTCCAGTTTTTATATAATGCTTTTACAAACTGAGTTCCAAAATAGCCGGCACCAAAAATTAAAATTTTATTTTTGTTTTCCATGATTTCCTTTGGATTTTTTATGTTTATCTAATTATATAGTACAATAAAGAATAATAATACAAAAATTTAGTGGAGGTCTTATGAAACCAAGGATTGCCTTTATTAAAACACCTGACCCAAGAGGATTTAATGAAGATATTATAGATGCTCTAAGTAAATCTTTATCAGCAAGAAATTTTGAAACATTGGTAGTTGAACCTACTCCTGAAAATATTCAGGATGTGGTAAATCAAATATTTGAATTTAAACCTTTATTTACCTTTGATCTTAATTTAGATGGTGTTATTTTTGCTGAAGATGAAAAAAACGAGAAAAAACCATTGTTTGACATAGTTGGAAACATTCATGTGAGCTGGTTTTTGGAGGATCCTCTTCTTCATTACATGAAACTAAAACCTGTACTTTCTTCAAATCAGCTTTTATTTTTAAATGTAGATATTGAACATAGCCAGTGGCTTGCTCAAATGGGAAAAAATGTGGCTTTTTTAGCCCCTGGAGTTAATCCTTCTAAAGTTCCACCTGTTTTTGAAAAAGAATTTGATGTTGCATTTGTAGGTCCTGTAATAGAACCTATTGTTTATGAAGAGTTTTGGAAAGATAAATTAGATGAAGGTCTTTATACATTTGCAGTTGAGCTTGGAAGACTGGTTTATAGAAATCCAGATATGCCTTTAAGATACGCATCAGGATACCTTTTATCTCAATTTGCCCCAGATTTCCAGCAAGGAATAATAAAGCTTCAGCAGGAAAGGGATGAAGATTTTATGAAACTTCTTGCAGAAATTGGGGGGTATGCTACAAACCTAAGAAGATGGCACATACTAGAATCTATAGATGATATAGAGATAAATGTTTTAGGTGAAGTTAGAGGACAGACAAAAGAAAATATAGTGGTTTATGAGGATATTACATCTTTAAAAGATGTAGTTTCATTTTTAGCTAAATCAAAAATATCCCTTTTAAGCCAGCCTATATTCTTGCCTACAGGTATAGGGTTAACTTCATTTTACAGCGTTGCATCATCTGCACTTACATTTTTAGAAGAAAGACTATCTGTAAAATCATTTTTCTCTGTAGATGAAGAAGTTGTAACGTATCATCCTATGGATAGTGTAGAGATAGAAGGAAAGCTTGCTTACTATCTGGAAGATTCTCCTTCAGAAAGAGAAGAAATGGCAAAAAAAGGTAGAGATAAAGTATTTAAAGAACACACTCTCCTTCAAAGAGGTGAAATACTGGGAAATATTCTAGAAGACATTATAAAACAGGCATCACAGCAGGATATTAACCAATCTATCGAAAACAATAATAATGAAGAAGGGGCTTAACAGCCCCATTTTTAATTTTTAAAATATTTTTCAATAACTTGATTTGCAACGTTCTCAGGAGTAAATCCAAATTTTTCCATTAAAACATTTCCAGGTGCAGAAGCGCCAAAACTTTCAAGTCCAATTACAAGTCCATCTTCTCCAACAATTTCTTTCCATCCAAGTTTTATACCGGCTTCAACAGCAACCTTTGGTATGTCTTTAGGAATTACACTTTCCTGATATTCTTTACTTTGTTTAAAGAAAAGTTCCCACGAGGGCATTGAAACAACTCTTGCTTTTATTCCTTTTCCTTCTAATATTTTTTTAGCTCCAAGGCAAACGTGAACTTCTGAACCTGTTCCAATTAAAATAACATCGGGATTTTCAGTATCTTCTAAGATGTAAGCTCCCTTTTTTACTCCTTCTTTTATCGGATATTTTTCAGGATCAAGTACAGGAACATTTTGTCTTGTGAATACAAGAATGACAGGAGATTTTTCTTTTATAGCAATTTTCCAAGCCTGTACAGTTTCATTTGCATCTGCAGGTCTTATTAATGTAATATTTGGCATTGCTCTGAAACTCATTAAATGTTCTACAGGTTGATGGGTTGGTCCGTCTTCACCAACGCCGATACTGTCGTGGGTATATACAAATATAGAGTGGGTTTGCATTAAAGCTGAAAGTCTTACTGATGCTCTCATATAGTCAGAAAATACAAAAAATGTGGCTCCAAACGGTATTAGTCCACCGTGAAGTGCCATTCCATTTACTGCAGCACCCATTGCATGTTCTCTAATCCCAAAATGTATATTTCTACCATCTGGAGTATCACAGTAAAAGTCCCCTTTCCCTTCCATTATGACCTTGTTTGATTCTGCTAAATCTGCAGAACCTCCTATAAAGTTTGGAAGTTTATCGGCAAGTGCATTTATGACTTTGCCAGAGGCTGAACGTGTTGCAATTGGTTTTGAGGTGTCTGTAAATGTAGGTAGTGATTCTTCCCATCCTTCTGGAAGTTTTCCATTAACAAATTCTTCAAACTGCTGGGCAAGTTCTGGATATGCTTTTTTATACTCTTCAAACATTTTATTCCAGTTTTCTTCTAGCTCTTTGCCCTTTTCTACAGCTTGTTTGCAGTGGTTTAAGGCTTCTTCAGGTATATAAAATGTTTTATCTTCAGGAAATCCTAGAGCTTTTTTAGTAGCTTTTGCTTCGTCCTCTGATAAAGGTGCTCCGTGAACTTTTGGGCTATCCTGTTTTGGAGAATGCCAGCCTATATGTGTTTTTATTCTTATTAATGATGGCTTTTCTTTTTCATCCTGAGCTGCTTTTATAGCTCCGTAAATAGCTTCTAAATCTTCACCATCTGGTACTGTTATTACATGCCAGCCGTGTGCTTTAAATCTAAGTTCAATATCTTCGTTCCACGCTATATCTGTTGGACCGTCAATAGTAATATGGTTGTCATCATACAAATAAATAAGTTTTCCAAGTTTTAATCTACCTGCTAACGCCGCTGCTTCAGAAGATATTCCTTCCATCAAATCTCCATCAGAAACAATGGCATAAGTATAATGATCAACAATATTAAAACCATCTCTATTAAAGTAACTAGCTAAATAACACTCAGCAATTGCCATTCCAACTCCCATTCCAAATCCCTGTCCAAGAGGTCCAGTTGTAGCTTCAACTCCTGGAGTATGCCCGTACTCTGGATGTCCCGGCGTTTTACTTCCCCATTGCCTAAATCTTTTTAACTCTTCTAAAGGAAGATCATATCCGTATAAATGAAGAAGGGAATAAAGCATTGCAGATGCGTGTCCTGCAGAAAGTATAAATCTATCTCTATTAAACCATTTTGGATTTTTAGGATTATGCTTTAAAAATTTATCCCATAGTACATATGCCATTGGGGATGCGCCAAGGGGCATTCCTGGATGTCCAGACTTTGCAGTTTGAACCTGGTCTAAGGACAGAACTCTAATTGTATTAATACAAAGCCAGTCTAAATCGTTAAAATTCATAAACTCACCTTCCAGAATGATATTTGAATATAATTATTTTATCATCTGGAAGGCTGGTTTGTATGTCTGTCTCTAAATATAAGTTTCATAGGGGATTTATCATATCCCAAGAGTTTCCTTAGGCCATTTTCTAAAAATTTTACATAATTTTCTTTGAAACCTTTAGGGTAGTTAACAAAAAGCAAAAATGCCGGCGGTTTTCCTTCTAGCTGGGTTCCGTAGTATATTTTTAATGGTTTACCTTGATATGAAGGAGGTGCCTGTAGAGACTGAAGCTGCTGCAGGGCTTTATTTAACTGTCCTGTACTTACTCTTTTCCATACCTGATCATAAACTTCATCAATAGTTTCTAAAAGTTTATCTATATTTATATGTTTTTTTGCAGAAGCAGTTAAAATTGGAGCATAAGGTAAAAAGTAGAGTCTTTCTTTAACTTGCTTAAGAAGAGAATTTAATACTTCTTTTCTTTTTGGAAGCCTATCGATTTTGTTTATAACTATTACCACAGGTTTATAGTATTTTTGTGCTAAATGTGCAATTTTTTGGTCTTGCTCTGTTGCTCCCTGCTCTGCATCTATTACGTGAACAACAACATCAGCTTTTTTTATAGCATCTAATGTTCTTCCTACGCTAAAAAATTCTACGCCGTAATCAACTTTTGATTTTTTTCTAAGTCCTGCAGTATCCAAAAATCTGTAAGTTTTATTTTCTATTTTTACAACTGTATCAACTACATCTCTTGTAGTTCCTGGAATATTAGAAACCAGTGCCCTTTCCTCACCTGTTATCGCATTTAAAAGAGAAGATTTACCAGCATTTGGTTTTCCAACTATTGCTACTTTTACTTCATCCTTTTTTTCTTTTTCCTGCTGTTCAACTTCTTCTTTTGCAGCCTGTACTTCATAATCTGGTATGTTTTCAACAACTTCATCTAAAAGGTCTGCAACTCCGTGTTTTTGAATAGTTGATACAGGAAAGACTTTATCAAATCCAAGTTCATAAAATTCGTAAATTGTATCTTCTTGAGAAGGATTATCTACTTTATTTACTGCAATATAAACAGGTTTTTCTGTTTTATGTAGTATCCTTGCTATGTCCTTATCTGCTTCTGTTAAACCTGTTTTTGAATCGACTACTAATATGAAAGCATCAGCATCTTCCATTTCTTTTTCTATTTGTTTTCTTATATATGGTGCAAATTTGTCATCGTCTGTTTCTATATATCCACCTGTATCAACAAGTTCAAAAGGTATATTTCTCCACTCTGCTGTTTGTATAAGTCTATCCCTTGTAATTCCAGGTATATCTTCAACAATTGCTTTTCTTTGCCCTATTATTCTGTTAAATAACGAAGATTTTCCAACGTTTGGTCTTCCTACTATTGCTACTCTATACATTTTTATCCCTTTATGTTTATTTATTTTTGCGTTTGATAAATTTATGCTAATATTTTATATATTCAAATCAGAATATATTTATACGAGGCGAAAATGAAGAAACTTATAATATCTATTTTAGCATTTTTTAGCTTAAGCTATTCTTATGAAAATTTATCTGCAAAACAGTTTTATGAGCTTTTAAATAAAGAAAAAGATTATGTTCTTTTAGATGTTAGAACCCCTCAGGAGTTTTACAAAGAAGGTCATATAAAAGGAGCGAATCTCATACCTATACAGCTTTTTAAATATTTATATTTAGGCGGTAAAGGCATAAAAGATAAAAAAGTTTTTGTTTACTGTAGAAGTGGAAATAGAAGTGCTGCTGCTTCTAAAGTTCTTGAAAGCTGGGGCGTGAAAAAAGTTTACAATTTAAAAAGTGGAATATTAGAGTGGAAAAAGGAAGGTTTTCCTTTAGAAAAATAAAATTATCTTCTTTCCTTAAAAAATTTTCTTAATATGTCTGATGCTTCTTTTACAGGTATATATTCGTAATCCACTTTAAATGGAAGTTTGTTATCATCAAATAGTCTGTATTTACTTATAACTGCCCCTCCTTTTTCATCCTGTGCTAAGAAATAAACTTTTTTTATTCTAGACTGCATTATGGCTCCTGCGCACATTACGCATGGTTCTAAACTGACCCATATTTCACAATCATCAAGTCTCCAGCTTTTTAGTTTTTTACAGGCTTTCTCTATTGCAACAATTTCTGCATGATAAAGGGCGTTATTTTTAGTAATTCTTTGATTGTGCCCTTTAGATATTATTTCTCCATTTTTAACGATCAAAGCTCCAATAGGAACTTCATCTTTGTTATAAGCTTTTTTAGCTTCTTTTAGAATTTGCTGTATTATAGTTTTCTGCATTTTTATTTAGTTTCTCATATATTTCAAAAAGTTTAGATTTTAGTTTATTAACTCCTTCTTTTGTTACAAGGGATACAGGTACAAACTCATATCCCAGTTTTTCAAATTCCTTTTTTATATTGTCTATTTTTGTTTTATCTTCTATAAGGTCTATTTTATTTCCAATAACTATTTGAGGTTTTTCTAAAAGTTTTGGATTGTAGTTTTTAAGCTCGTTGTTTATTGCGTGAAAAGCTTCTAAAGGCTCTTTGTCTGCAAAATCTGATATATCTATTACATGGATTAAAAATTTTGTTCTTTCTATATGTCTTAAAAACTCGTGTCCTAAACCGTGGCCTTCAGAAGCACCTTCTATAAGTCCTGGAATATCTGCTAAAACTAAACTTTTCCCATAATCTAAATTTACAACACCTAAAACAGGTGAAAGTGTAGTAAACGGATAATCTGCTATTTTAGGTCTTGCGTTTGATAGAACTGAAATTAACGTAGATTTTCCTGCATTTGGAAAGCCAATTATTCCAACGTCTGCAATAAGTTTAAGTTCAAGCTCTATCCATTTTTCTTCACCTTTCTCACCTTCTTCTGCATAGTCCGGTGCTTGATTTGTCGAAGTTTTGAATGCAGCATTTCCTTTTCCGCCTTTACCTCCTTTAGCAACAACGACTTCCTGTCCTTCTTTTGTAAGGTCTGCAATTATCTCTCCAGTTTGAGCATCTTTCACAACTGTTCCCACAGGTACTTTTATGATTAAATCTTCTGCATTTCTTCCATGCTTATTTGAACCAGAACCGTGTTGACCTCTATCTGCTTTAAAATGAACTTTATGTTTAAAATCGTATAATGTTTGTAATCTACTATCAGCTTTTAAAATAACATCTCCACCTTTACCACCGTTACCGCCGGCAGGTCCTCCCATAGGAACAAACTTTTCCCTTCTCCATGCAACGCAGCCTCTACCGCCATCTCCAGCTTTTACGTATATTTTTGCTTTATCTACAAACATACTTTTCCTCTTAATTTTTATTTTTGGATTAATAATTTAATAGATTTTAATAGGTTTGCAAATAAGGATTAGAATCTATAGGGAACTCTAAATTCAAGTATATAGTCTGGTGCATCAATAGTTAAACCCATTCCAAGTCCTACACTTAAAGATAAATTTCTTGATATTGCCCAGCCTGTGCCAAATTTAAAAATAGCTGAGTTTAAA
>WIAL01000065.1 GCA_015519975.1 Hydrogenothermaceae bacterium
GCCTGAGAGTCTCTTAAAACCCTTTTCCTTATTTTATGCGGGTTTGCAGGCAATTTTTGCAAAAATTACCTCAAAAATGCCCTTCTCCCCTGCAATTTTGGAACTTTTTTCAATAAAAATCCTCGCTAATCCTTGATATTAAACCCTGACAAAAGATTGATACCTTGAGTGAAAATTTGATAATAGTATTGTAAAATTTTATAAAATCAAAAATCTTTATAAAAAAGTAAAATAGTAAAAATTCGTTTAAACTCTAATTTCTTTTATATATTTCCTGACAATTCTCATATTCATATTTCTTTATATACTATAAGATTTAAGAGTAAATAATCTTAAAAGGAGATAAATATGGTAAGACCAGAAGTAATTGAAACAGTTAAAGCAACTGTTCCAGCAATTAGAGAAAATGGAGAAAAAATTACAACAAGGATGTATGAGATACTTTTCTCAAAATATCCTGAAACAAAAGAGCTATTTAAAAATGCTCCAGAAGATCAATATAAAAGACTTGCAAATGCTATTTTAGCTTATGGAGCAAATATTGATAATTTAGAAAATTTACAAACAGCTGTTATGAGAATGGCAGAAAAGCACGTTGAAACAAATGTAAAACCTGAGCATTATCCACTTGTAAAAAATGCTTTAATGCAGGCAATTAAAGATGTTTTAAATCCTCCCGAAGAAGTTATAAAAGCATGGGAAGAAGCTTATGATTTATTAGCTGAAACTTTAATTTCTATTGAAGAAGATTTATACAAAAAACAGCAGTTGGTTTAAAATGGCAAATATTATAAAACCTGATTTTTCAAAATTCAAAGATGAGAGGTTTTCTACCGAAATAGTAGTGGATGTTCCTGAATTTAAACTTGTTCATTTTTATTTAAAGGCTGGCCAGAAGGTCAGTCTTCATTCTTCTAAATCCCATGTATTAACTACAGTTTTAAAAGGTAAAGGGAAGTTCTTTATAGGAAATGAGGAAAATATTCAAGTTTTAAATCAAGGCGAAAGTATCTACTATGAGCCTATGGAACCACACGGATTTGAAGCCATTGAAGATATGATAGTTGAAGCTTTTATTTCACCAAATCCTGTTTCCAAAATATCCTTAGGAAAATAAATGATAATATTAGAGAAAAAATACCTGAAATTGTAAACGGTAAACTACTTCCAAAACTATCCCATAAAATACCTGCTATTATCATTGAAAAAAATGAGCTTATTCCAATTGAAGTATGATAGATTCCATAAGCGCTACCTTTAATATTTTCGTTTGTTAAATCAGATATTAAAGCCCTTGATATTACTTCATATCCAGCCATAAAAATTCCATAGAAAGCAAAACCTATCCATCCAAATATAGAACTTTTTATTAAAAACAAAAAGGAAGTAATTGAAAAAGTTATGTATATAAAAAACATGGATTTTATTTTCCCGAATTTATCAGAAATAATACCAATTGGAAAACTAAAAAAAGCATAGACAATATTAAAAAATAAATAGGCAAGAGGAATAAAACCAATTGAAATACCAACATCATTTGCTTTTAGTATTATAAAAGCATAGTTCATAGTAAAGAGTGTAAAAATAGATTGAATTATTACAAATTTTTTAAAATCTGACGGCAATATTTTAAAATTAATCTCTATTTTAGAGTCTTTTTTAATTTCCTTAGGTTCTTTTATAAAAAATATTAAAATTAAAACAGCTGTAATTGCAGGGAAAAAAGAATATAAAAATATTTTCCTAAAATTTTCTTCTGTTTCTCCAAAATATATTAAAAATAAAAAAGCAAATAATGAGCCTAAAACAGCGCCTACAGTATCCATTCCTCTGTGAATTCCAAAGGCATGTCCGCTTTTACCTTCAGAAAATGAAGATATTAATGCATCTCTAGGTGCTGTTCTTATTCCTTTACCAAGTCTTTCAACTGCTCTAATCCATAAAACGTGTGTCCAGTTTGTGGCAAAAAATAAAAGAGGTTTTGAAAAAGTGGAAAGGGAATATCCAAGAACTACTAAAATTTTTCTTTTGCCTATCTTATCTGATAAATAACCAGAAAAAACTTTCAAAGTACTTGTTAAAAGTGCAGCAATACCTTCAATTAAACCAATCTGTGTTTTTGTGGCATAAAGGAATTTTTCTAAAAATATAGGAAGAATTGGAAAAATCATCTCACTTGAAATATCCGTTAGTAAACTTACTATCCCTAAAATAATTACATATTTTTTCATTGCTTAGAATAATCTTCCTATTTTTCTAAAGCCAAATAAATAAAGCCCAAAGCTAAGTATGCTTAAAACTATGAAATATGGAATTAAGTCAACAGATGGAATTCCTCTAAAAAATATACTTATACTTCCTTCAATATAATATCTTAGTGGAGAAAGATAAGATAAGTACTGAATAATAGGATGCATTGAATAAATTGGAGTCCATGCACCGCTTAAAAATATCATAGGCATCATTATAATAACTGCCATTTGAGCTACCTTAAACATATCTGATGCAACAGATGCTATAAAAAGGCCTATTCCTGTAATTGAAAACAGAAATATAAAAGTAAGTAAAATAAAACTGAAAAAATTTCCATTTATTGGAATATCAAAAACAGCAAATAAAATTAGTCCAACACATATTATTACATTAGCAATTATAATAACAATTTGAGATATACTTTTTGCAAGTATAATAATTTTTGAATCTACAGGCATCAAAAGCATCAAATCCCACGTTCCCCTTTCTTTTTCTCTTACAAAAACAACAGCTGATAAAATAACTCCCATCAAAGTAACTACAGATAAAAATTCGGCAAAAGATATAAATTTTTTGGTATCTGCGTTTTGATTGAAAAGTTTATGTATTTTTAAATCAACTGGAAATTTTAAATCTGAAAATCTTAAAACAATGTTTTGAAGATAAGAAAGCGTCAAAAATGCCTGTGCTGCAGCAGTTGAATCAAGTAAAACATTAACTTGCGTCTTTTTATTTTTTAATAAATTTTTTTCAAAATCACTGTCAAAAACAAGTCCTACCGTAATTTCTTTATTAAAGATAGCTTTACTTAACTCTTCTTGTGAGTTAAATCTTTTAGGCTCCTGAAATTCAGGTTTGTGTAAATGACTTAATATTTTTTTTGAAATAACTCCATCAGAGTAATCTACATAACCTACGGAAACATTTCTTGGTTTTACTTCAAATCCTTTACCTGCAATATATACATCTAACGTAAAAGAGTATAATACAACTAAAACAAGGCCCCAGCTTCTAAAAAAAGTTAAAATTTCTTTAAAAAAAATACTTAAAAAAGCTTTCATTAAAGCTCCTTTTTCATTAGCTTACTACCTAAAGCTAAAAGTAAAAATCCATAAAAAATTAAAATAAGAAAGTAAGTAATATTTTTATCAGATGAAAGTCCTTGTCCTATTAAAAAGCAGTCATATACAATATGATTGTAGTACATTACAGGGAATAAATGAGCCTCTATATAAGCCTCTCCATGAAGAGAAGATATAGGCATTAAAATTCCTGAATATAAAAATCCAGGAATAACTGTGATTACAACTGTTGCAATTATAGCAACTACCTGTGTTCTTGTAATAATAGAAACCAACAGTCCTATTGATAGGCTTATAAAAATATAAATTTCAGAAGTGATCCAATAAATAAAAAAATTACCTCTAAATGGAACATTAAAAATATAAGTGGCTAAAATAAAAAGTATAAAAATATTAAATGAGTGGAAGATAAAAGGTATAGAAAGTTTTGCTATCAGAAAATCAATCTTTGATACTGGAGAAGAATAAAAGTTAAAAATAGTTCCATATTCTTTTTCCCTTACAATTAAAAGAGCAGAAAGTATAGCAGGTGCAACAAGCAAAATAATACCTATTAATCCTGGAACAATTGCATTTTCATCTCGCATTGACTGGTTAAATAATGTTCTGTGGTTAACTGTTACAAGCTTTTTTACAGGAATGTTTTTCATATATTCTTTAGAAGCGTTTAAAAGAACCCCTTGTATATAGCTTTCAATTGTTGAACCTCTTAAAGGAAATGAGGCATCAATAAAAACTCCGATTTCTGCATTTTGACCTTTAAAAAGTCTTTTTTCAAAACTTTCAGGAATTATAATAAATGCATCTAACTTTCCTTGTTTCATTAATTTTAATGCTTTATTTTCGTCAATATTACTGTACTTAACATTGAAATATTTAGAATGTTCAAACTTAGATGTTAAATCATAAGATAGTTTAGATTTATCATAATTTATAACAGCTGTTCTTGTATGGGTAACTTCCATTCTAATACCATAACCAAATAAAAGCATAACCATTGAAGGCATTAAATATACAAAAATTATTAATCTTGATCTTATAAGTTCTGAAAGCTCTTTTATAAAATACGCTTTAACAACACCTAAATTCATTAATAATCAATTCCTTTTTTTGCTTTTATACCTTTTTCAAATGGATGTTTTATTTCTTTCATTTCAGTTACCAAATCTGCAATATCGACTATGTTTTCAGGGCAGTTTCTGCCTGTAAGTATAAAGTCATTATTTTCTTTATTCTCAAGTAAAAAATTTTTTACAGTTTCTTCTTTTAGAAGCTTAAAATTTAAAGCTACACACACTTCATCAAGAATATATAAATCATAAGCTTTACTTTTTACCTTCTCTTTAACAAAGTTAAATCCTTCCTCTGCAAGTTTGTAATCTATATCTTCAAGTGGTTTAAAATGCTTTTTAAGTTTTGGATTTTTCTCAAGCATTTCTTTTGGAAGGTAAAAACCTTTCCTACCAAAAGTATATAAATCAAAATTTTGAATTTTATCTAAAATATTATCCTCAGATGATACACCTTTTTCCTTCATAAATTTAACCATTAAAACTTTTAATCCTGCACCTACTGCTCTTATACCTGTTCCAACCGCTGCTGTTGTTTTTCCTTTTCCATTTCCTGTAAATATGTAAATCATAATGAACACGCACTCCATCCACAAACTGGGCATTTAACACATCCTTCACTTCTAATTAAAGGTGAACCGCATACAGGACATTTCTCAACTTCCTCAGTTGAAATTTCCTCTTTTAGTCCAGCTTCTTTATAAATAGAAATACCTTTTACTTTCTCATCTTTTATAGGCGTTAAATTTGGTTTTTCTTCTTTTTCTTCTAAAGTTGGGACATAAACACTAGGAATTGATTTGTATCTATAAACTGTTAATCCTTTACATCCTAACGAGTGAGCCAGTAAATATGCCTTTTTCATATCTTCCGGGGTTGCGTCTTCAGGAAAGTTAATTGTTTTTGATACGGAAGAATCAGTCCATTTTTGAATAGAAGCTAAAGCTCTAACATGGTCTTCAGCAGATATATCCATTGCTGTAACAAAAATTTTCCTCCATTTTTTTGGTATGTATTTTATATTTTTTATACTTCCTTCATTTTTAACTATGTCTCTTATTAAGTTATCATCAAAAAGTCCTTCTCTTTCCATTGTTTTTTCAAAAACAGGATCTACATAATAAAATGTTCCTATAGTTACTTTCTTTTCATATACGAGACTAAAAACTGGTTCAATCCCTGCTGATGTTCCTGCAATCATACTGATAGAACCTGTAGGTGCTACTACAGTTGTAAATGTATTTCTTAACCCGTATTTTTTGATTTTTTTAACTAAGGATTCCCAGTCTAAATTCCAGCTTTCTTTTTCATAATAACCTTTAATAGGCAATTTCCCTTCTGGATAAAAACTTTTTGAGTATGTTGGGAATTTTCCTCTTTTTACTGCCCTTTCAATTGATGCTTCTTTTGAGTAATAATTTACAAATTCCATAACTTTTTCCATTTGTTTTCTTCCTTCTTCGCTGTTGTATGGAAGTTCTAGCTCAAAAAGCATATCTGCAAGTCCCATAATTCCAAGTCCTATTTTTCTGTTTCGTAATGTTGTTTTTTCAATCTCAGGAAAAGGATATTTATTAATATCAAGTACATTGTCTAAAAATCTTGTTGCTATTTTTACAGCTTCTTTAAAATCATCCCAATCAAAGTAAACTTTTCTTTTATTTCCTTCGTATTCTTCTTTTATAAATGCCCAAAGATTAAGAGATCCAAGATCGCAGCTTTCATTTGGATATAAAACAACTTCTCCGCAAGGATTTGTCGCATATATTTTTCCAAAGGATTTAAGTAATGGATTGTATTTGTTTATGTTATCGTCAAATAAAAGTCCCGGTTCTGCTGATTCCCAGCCTCCATACACGATCATATCAAATAAAGTTCTTGGATTAACATATTTCCAAACTTTTCCATCTCTAGGATTTACTAAAGGGTAAGGTTTGTTTTCTTTATAATAATCCCAAAAATCTTCTTTTAAAAAAACAGATATGTTGAAATTGGTAAGCTGTTTATTTCCTCTTTTTGCAGTTATAAAACTTTCAATATCAGGATGATCAGAATTTAAAATTCCCATATTAGCTCCTCTTCTAACTCCTCCCTGTTTTATAACTTCTGTCATCTTGTCGTAAAGAGTCATGAAGGCTATAGGTCCAGAGCTCCTTCCATTTGTAGTGCTTATAAAATCTCCTTTTGGTCTTAATTTTGAAAAATTGTATCCACATCCACCACCTGCTTTAAATATTAAGGCAGCTCTTTTTAAAGTTTCCATAATAGAAACTAAAGAATCTTCCATATCGAGTACAAAACATGCCATTCCCATTCCTAAAGGTCTTCCAAAATTTACTAAAACTGGGGTATTTGGCATAAATTTTTTATTGGTCATTAGATAGAAATAATCTTCTATTTCTTCTTCATATTTATCAAATTCTCCTTTTTTTATCATCTTTATTATTTCAGATAAAGATTTTTTCATATGTTTTTCTTTGTTTAATCTTTTGTAAACCCTTATTAAGCCTTGAATATGGTATTGGTTCAAGTTGTATTTTCCTATTTTTAATTTTCCTGCAAGTTCCTTTTCATTAATTTCTTCATCTTTTTGTTTATTTTTTAATTTTTTCTTAGAAAAAACTTTATCGTCATAAAGTATGGATGGTATTGTTGTATGAATTGCGACACGTTCAAAAAGTTGTCTTGGAGATTCTATTATTTTTCCATTTATATCTTTTGCTAAGTATCTTGATGCTAATACCTGAAGTGCATTTATATCAAATTTTTTATCTATTTCATCAAGTTCTTTTTTATTAAGAATCTGTTGTTTTTCTTTTCTTATTTCAGCCCTTTTTTGCCTATATAAAATATAAGCTTTGGCAACTTTTGACAGTCCTTCTTCTATTAAAACTTGTTCAACTATGTCTTGAACTTGTTCTACTGTTGGAATTTGATTCTCTTTTAAACTTTTTTCTAATTTTTTAACGACTTTTTCTGTTAATTTTTTTGCAAGGTTATTATCTGGTTTTCCAACTGCAAGCTTTGCTTTAAATATTGCGTTTTTAATTTTTTCTGGATTGAAATCAACGATTTTTCCATTTCTTTTGATAATTTGGCTTATCATTTTTAAACCTCTAAACAAGCTTTAAATATAAACATAAATATCTATAATAAAAATGCAAAATCTACTCGTAAAATTTAATAAATATATCTTCAAAACTTTTCGCTTCAGGGAATTTTTTATGCAAATTAGCTGGTGTATCATCTGCAACTTTTTTCCCTCTTTTTAATAAAACCACCCTGTCGCAGAATTCAGCTTCACTCATATAGTGTGTTGTTATTAAAATTGATATTCCCCATTTTTCCTTTAGCTGATGAAGTAAATTCCAAAGCTGTGCCCTTGCGATAGCATCAACTCCGCTTGTTGGCTCATCTAAAAATAAAAGTACAGGCTCATGAATAAGTGCTGCAGCAACTGAGAATCTTTGGTTTATTCCAAGTGGAAGTTCAGAAGGTAGATAATCCATATATTCTTTAAATCTAAGTCCTTCTGCAAGTTTGTTTATTCTTTTTAATGCTTTTACAGCAGGTATTTGATGCATATTTGCAAAGTAAATTAAATTTTCTCTGACTGTCATATCTTTATATAAAGCAAATTTTTGGCTTACATATCCAATTTTTGATTTTAGCTGTAATCTATCTTTATAACTTTTTATTTCTTTACCGAGGATTTTAAGTTTTCCTTCATCTATAGGGTATAATCCTAATATTGTTTTTATAAAAGTTGTTTTTCCAGCCCCATTTGGTCCAAGAAGTCCTACTATTTCTCCTTTTTTTATTATTAAATCTATATGGTCATTTGCTACAAAATTTCCAAATTTTTTGGTAATTCCTTTTGCTTCTAAAACAACATCAGGAACTTCAGCTTTGGTTTCTCTTTCTTCTATCTTTATTTCTGGAATATTTCCATATTTTTTTAATGCATTTATGAAAAATACACCTTCAAGATCAGGGTCAGTATGGGGTACATCTAAAGGTTTTAGAGAATAAGTTTTCCCATTAAATGAAAAACAGCCGTTGCTACACTTTGTTTGTATATATGTATATTCTTTTATACTTTCTTTTAGTTGTTTTGCAGTTCCTCTTGCTATGATTTTACCGCTGTCAAACAGTAAAACTTTGTCCATTTTCTCTGCTTCTTGCATGTACCCTGTACTTATTAAAGCGATAATTTTTTCTTTTCTTCTTATTCCATCAACAATTTCCCAAAGCTGTCTTCTACTGAGCGGGTCAACTCCTGTTGTTGGCTCATCAAGAATAAGAAGTTTTGGTTTATGAATTAAAGTAGATATTAAAGAAAGTTTTTGCTGCATCCCACCGCTAAGATGTCTTGCTTGCCTATCTTGAAATTCATAAAGTCCTGCCATTTTTAAAAGTTTTTCTCTATACTGCCAGTACTTTTTATCTTTTTTTAAGTTTCTAATTGCAGTAAAAAAATCCAAATGTTCTTTTACTGTTAAAAGTGGATATAAAACAAGTCCAATTCCTTGAGGCATAAGACCTATATAAGGTTTTACTTTTTCGGCTTCTTTTGGGGAGTGATAGGCATATCCTTTATAAACTACTTCACCTTCAAATTTTATCACCCCAGCAACAGCATGCATTAAGGAACTTTTCCCTGCCCCATCAGGACCAATAAAGCCTATGATTTCACCATCGCTGGCTTCTAATGAAGCTTCTTTTATTCCTATTTTTTTCTTGTATCTGACAGTTATATTTTCTACCTTTAATGTCGGCATTTATAGTTCCGGTAATTCTTTTAAACTTTTTGGAAGTCCTTTTCCATCTATTGAAATTACTCCAATTGCTGGAATACCAAGTTTTAGCAGCGGATTTGGTTTAACAGGTTTTAAATGAACTGCATAAACCCTTTGAATTCTATCTTCTTTAACAGCTACTTCTTTTGGTGTAAATTCTGCCCTTTTTGCTATTTTCACAACTTTTGCCGGTATTGGTTTGTCAGGATAAGAATCTAAGAATATTTCAGCTTTATCTCCTATTTTTATTTTTCCGTTTTCCAGCGTATCAACAAACATCTTTAAGTAAAGGCTGTTTGGATTAATTGCTGTAAAAACAGGCATTCCAGGAGCTATAACTTCTCCCTCATTTGCTATCTTATCAACTATATAACCATTTAGCGGAGATTTTATTTTAAGTTCATCTAAAACTACTTCCACTTGCTGTTTTTTTGCTTTTAGTGCAAGCAGTGCTTCATTTAGTGCAGAAATTGTTTTTTCCAGTATTTCTATTTTCTTTAAAGTTGCTTTTGCTTGATTTAAACTGCTTTTTGCTATTTGAATAGAAGCAGTTATCTGTTTTCTTTTTTCTTGTAAAGCCTTTAATTTATCTTTGTCTGTTTCATACTTAAGTTTTATTTTTTCAAATTTTTCATAAGGAAATAAATCTTTTTCAGCTAAATTTTTAAATCTTTTAAAATCTTTTTCATCTTGTTTAACAACTTTCTCAAGGGATTGAATATTTTTCTCAAGCTCTGAAAGAACTGCTTGATTTGCTTCAATTGATGATCTGGCTTTTTTTACATTTTCAGGCAAAGATTCTTTTAAAATTTTAAGTTCTATTTTTTTTGCTTCTATCTCTTTTTGTTTTGCCTTTATTTCCTGTTTAACAGCATTAAGTTGTGCTTCATACTCTTTACTTGATATTAAAGCAAGGAGCTGATCTTTTTTTATTCTCTGTGATTCATCTGCATAAAGTTTTTCTATTCTTCCTGCATATTTAGTATTTATATTTATTAAATCTCCATCTATTCTTCCAGTTCCTATTATTAAATTTGGAGGTACTTTTTTTGGATTAAGTTTTAAATAAATTAAATAAGAAGAAATTATAAAAAGAGCTAATAAAAAGAAACCTAAGAAATATTTTTTTAAAATCTGCATTTACTGCACCTATTTTTTCTTTTAATTATAAGTATAAACTTATTCTTTATCAACTTTATGCTGTTTTATAATCAGCTCATTTTTAAACCATACATCTCTTTGAGGAAATGGAATCTCAATTCCATTTTCCTTAAATGCAAACCATATCTTATAGTTTAATTCACTTTTTGCTAAAAAAATTGGAATTCTTCTAATATTAATCCAAACAAGCAATTCAAAATTTAATGAGCTATCTCCAAATTCAATAAATCTTGCCTCAATTGGTTTGTTTTTTATTACAAAATCTGTATTTTGGGCAACTTCTATTAATATGTTTTTAACCTTTTCTACATCTGAACCATAAGAAACGCCAACAGGGATATGTATTCTGATTACAGGATCTATATATGACCAATTTATAAGCTGATTTCCTATTAGCTGAGAATTTGGGATAATAATATCTATGTTATCAAGCGTCCTTATAGTAGATGTTCTAACTCCAATGTCAACAACTTTCCCAAACTTATCCCCAATTGTAATCCAGTCTCCTCTTTTAATGGTTCTTCCAATTAATATAATAAATCCACTTATAAAATTGTTAACAATATCTTGAATACCAAATCCAATTCCAATACCAAGTGCCCCTGCAATAGGAAGTAAAATTTTCCATGTAATTCCCATATTTGATAATGCTATAAAAAAGATAAAAATAAGGGCAGTATGATAAACCAAAATATCAATTGTAGAAGCAACTTCTTCTTTTTTTGATTTAAACTTGATATAGGCTTCAATAATCCTTCTTATTATTTTTGTTATTAAAAGCAAAATATAAAAGGTTAAAATGCCTTTAATTAAAGAATAAATACTTATTTTTATAGATTCTGTTTCTATTATGTTAATTTTTAAAATTGATATGATATATTTTTGGATATATATATCTATGTACGGAAAATGGATAAATACATTTAAAATTACTAGCACCAATAATATATTTAATAACCTATTTAGATTTAAAATTATTCCTTTAAAAGCTTCTTTATCTAAGTCAAATCTCTCCTGAAACTTTTTTAACTTGGTAAAGAAATATTTTTTTAATATAAAATAAATAATAAGTGAGGTTGCTAAGATAGATATTGGATATAGAAACGGTACTATAAAATCAAAATCTTTTAGGAAATTTCCCATTTCACCCTCTTCAATACATATTCCATAATGTTTTTACACCAGAAACTATAAACTGGGAAGCAATAGCTCCTACTATAAGTCCCATTATTCTTGTGGTTATTTTTACACCTGTAACACCTAAAAACCTGTCAAGTAAAACTGCATTTTTTAACACTATAAATACCACTTCCATTGAAACAAAAATAGCCAAAACTAAAAGAATTAAATCAATCAAGCTATGAGCAGAAGACTTAAAAATAACGATAGTAGTAAATGTTCCCGGACCAAAAAGTATTGGTATCCCAAGAGGTATTATTGAAATATCATCTTTTTCCTTAGCTTCCTCATGTTCTTCTGGTGTGTGACTGCTTGATTCAAAAATCTCACCTTTTATCATACTAATAGCAAGAAGTAAAAGTATAATACCGCCTATTACTTTTATAGAGTGTATATTAATATCAAAAAGTTTAAACATTAAATCTCCTAAAAAAACTGCCAGCAGTGAGGCAATTAAAACTGTAAGTGTAGTTTTTTTGCTTATAGATGTTAGCTCTTGATTTGAAATAGGAGGTGTTAGCAAACTTACCATAATAGCAGCTGCAGCAATGGGATTTAAAATTGTAATCAGCCCAACTGTGAACTGGAGAAATGTCCTTAGATGATCAAAAAATTCCATTAATCCCTCTTTTTAGTATAATTTTTTATAAATTTTATAACAGTTTAGGAGAGAAAATGAAACTACAAAATCTAATCTATAATAAACTTGGAAATAGTTTTTCAGTTATGCTTTCAAATCCTGAAATTCAGATAATGGAAAAAGTAAATTCTCCTATTTATTTTGAAGGAAAGCAGTTTTATTATGAGATAGATGGAATATCTACAATGCATTTTGATAAATCTGTTTTACAGATATTTTTAAAGCTTTACTCTCCAGAGTTTGAACACGACCTTTTTATTAAATTCTTGGAAAATGGAGAAGTTTTCTTAGAGGCAAAAGAAGAGTTTTTAGGAAAGTTTGAAAATGGAATATATACTTTCAAGCTTATTGAAGAAGAACCTTTAATAGTATTTAAGCTTTCTGCTGTAAATCCTGAATATTTTTCATTTGAAAAAGAAGATAAGTATCGGTTAAAAATAAAAGAAGAACACCTTATAAAAGGTGCCCTTGAGGTTTTATACTACATTTATAAATAAACTGCCAACGTGGTAAACAATGAAAGCTACTATCCACGCAACTGCAAAGCTGTAAGCAAGGAAAAGAGCTGCATATTTTTTATTTAGCTCCTGCGCCATAACTGCAAAAGTTGCAAGACAGGAGTTATATATTAGTATAAGGATCATAAAAGACAGCGCAGATAAAGGCGTAAAGTTTTGCTTTATAACCTGTCTTAAAGACTGGTTTTCATCTTCTGCTATTTCAAAAGCAGAAATTCCTGGTTTTACAGCATCTATGATTGACATATAAACTGCTGTAAAAAATCCTTTTATTTGATTTATAAACTCTTCTTTTATATTTATTCTTTCCTCTTTTTCTTCCATTTCAGCAGAGTACATTGTGCCGAGAGCACTAATTGCAGTTTCTCTTGCCAAAAATGCAGGAATTAAAGATGTAGTTGCTCTCCAGTCGTCTATGCCAACTGGCTCAAGTATAGGAGTTAAAGTTTTTCCAATTTTTGCCACATAACTTTCAGATATATTTTTTGCTGAAGGAGGTAAATTCATAAGTATCCAAATTACTATGGAAACAGCAAATATAACTGTACCGGCCTTTTTAATAAAATCTTTAACATGAATCCAAGATATGATAAGCAAAGATTTAATTGGAGGAATTCTATACGGAGGAAGCTCTAAAGCAAAATGTATAACTTCCCCTTTAAATTTAGTGAGCTTTAATATAATAGCCGTAATTACAGCAATAACTATACCAAGAAGATAAAAAGAAAGTATCACAAGGGCAGGATTATCGAAAAATATAACCGTAAAGAATGCAAAAACAACAAGCCTTGCAGGACAGGTCATAAAAGGAATCATCATAATTACTATGAATTTATCTCTCGGATTTTCTATAGCCCTTGTTGACATAATAGCAGGTACGTTACAGCCAAAACCAAGTATTAACGGAATCAGCATATTTCCGTGAAGACCTATTTTTTCCATAAACCTGTCCATTAAAACGGCAATCCTTGGAAGATATCCAGACATTTCTAAAAAACTTATAAGGAAAAATAATGTCCCAATTAAAGGAACGAAAGTTAAAACAAAACCAACACCGCCTATAACCGCTTCACTCCAGAACCTGTTTACAATATCAGGCAGTCCAAGTGATTCAAACAATGATAAAAATAAAGGAGAGACAAAATCATTTAAAAATCCATCTATCCAGTCAACATAAGGAGCTGAAAAATCAACAGCTATCTTAAATACAGAGTACATTATCCAGATAAAAATTAATATGCCAAGTACAGGGTGAAGCAAAATATTATCAAGGCTTTCTGTTATATCTTTTCTTTTTTCTTTTTTCTTCTTAACTACATCTTTGGCAATACCGTGAGCATAACCAAATCTTTCATTTTTTATAATTTCTTCTACAGGTTCTCCAAAGTATTTTTCAAGTTTTTTTCGAAGCTTAAATAATGTTTCTTCAGGTATATGTGGATTTTTTTGCTTCCCAAGTAGTATATCTATAAGATAATGCTTATCTACCTCTGAATTAATGAAGTTTTTTATTTCTTTTAAAGCTTCTTCAACTTCAAGATTGTACTTAAGCTCATAAGGTTTTTTTCTTTCTTCGTATACTTTAACAATAGCTTTTAATATTTCATCAACGCCTTTTTTTTCTTTCCCTACTGTTTTTACAACTTCAACATTAAGCAGGTTTGCAAGTTTTTTATCATCTATTTCAATACCTTTTTTTTCTGCTTCATCTATCATATTCAAAACAAAAACTGTAGGTTTACCAAACTCTAAAAGTTCAACACCAAGAAGCATATTTTTTTCAAAATTTTGAGAATCTATAACATCAACAATTACGTCAACATTCCCATTTTCAATAAAATCAACAGCTACTTTTTCAGCATCAGATAAAGGTTCTAATGTATAAATCCCTGGAAGGTCAACAAAATGTATCTCATAATCTCCGTATTTTATATTGGCTTCTTTTTTTTCTACGGTAACTCCTGCCCAGTTCCCAACTTTAAGGTTTGTTCCGGCAATTGCATTTAAAATAGTGGTTTTCCCAACATTTGGATTACCAATAAAAGCAACAGTTATCTTTTTCATTTTTCGACCTCTATTTTTTCAGCAAGGGATTTATCTAAAGCTATTTTCCTTCCCTCTAATGAAACAACTATATTCCTACCTAAAATTTTTTCTACTTTCAGCCTTTCTCCCTTTTTTAATCCCATTGCTTCTACTCTTTTTAGGAATGTATTTGATTTATCAGTTAAGTTTTTTACAACTGCTTCCTCTTTCTCTTTTAGGTCTATTAGTCTCATTTACGCCTCGTTTTTGAGATTTAATCTCAATTTAAATTATAAAAATATTATAAGACTTTTAAGTATAAAATTCATGACAAATCACAGATTAGATATAACAATATACGTACCTACGCAAATTATGCTTACTGCAACTATCTTTTTAAAGGTTTTAGGTTTGACTTTTTTAGTTAAGTAATTACCGATAATCACTGCAGGTATTAAACCTAAAGTAGCAAACAAAATAAACTTTAGGTCATAGAACTGCCTTGTTTTTTCATCAATGTAATAATAAATTCCACGGAAAATCAAAATAATTAAAAACAGTATCGATATATAAAATTTATAAACCCTTTTACTTACAAAAAGCTGATTAAAATAAAGGGCATAAATGCTTCCGGCACCGCCAACAAGACCGGAAAATATACCTCCAGTAATGCCGGTTATGATTTCATTTAACTTAGTTCTTTTTATCCTTAGATTTCTTAAGTTCCCAGTTTGTACTAAGAGATCATATACACCTGTTATTGCTACAACAGTTCCAAATACAAGTTTTATATGCTGTGCATCTGAAATACCTAAAAGGTAAGAGCCTATAAAAACACCCACTATAGAGGCTATTGTTATAAGGTAAATCCTTTTTAGGGAAAACTTTTTCAGTCTGTTTTTATAAATAATGTAAGAAACCCCAAACATATTTGTAACTGTAAGTGAAACAATAACAGTTTTTATATTTATGAAAAACAGTAAAATAGCAGGAATTATAATTCCAGAACCTATTCCCAAAAACCCTTGAACGAACCAACCTATAAATGAAGCTAAAAATATAATTAAATCCAAAAGCATATTAAAATATTACTATACTTTAACTAAAAGGAGTTTATATGCACAGAAATATTTATAAAAATCAAAGAGTAGCTGTATTTTTAGATGTGCAGAACCTTTACTATTCTGCCAGAGATGTTTTTAACAGAAAAGTAGATTTTGAAAAAGTGCTTTTTAAAATACTAAATGGAAGACAATTAATCAGGGCACTGGCTTATATTATAAGGCTTCAAGGTGTAGACCAAAAAGGATTTATAAGCTCTTTAAAACATATTGGGTATGAAATAAAAGAAAAAGAACCTAAGATATATAAAAGACTTGATGAAGAAGGCAACCTTATAACAACAATAAAAGCAGACTGGGATATGGGAATAGCTATGGATGCAATATCTATAGCTGAAAAAATAGATGTTGCTGTTTTAACAACAGGAGATGGGGATTTTGCAGACCTTGTTAAGTATCTTCATACAAAGGGTGTAAAGGTTGAGATAGCAGCTTTCAAACAAACAACTGCAAAAGAGCTTATAGAAGTTTGTGATGAGTTTATAGACCTTACGCATTTTGGAGAAGAAATATTTCTTTAATTGAAAATAGCTTAAATTTTGCATATATTTTTATAAAAAAATATTAGGAGGAAATACTAAAAAATGGAAGAAAATAAAGAAAACACACAGAATCAGGAGAAGGAGAGAGAGGAAGTAAAAGCTGAAAACCAAGAGGCTGAAAATAAACAAGATCAAGAAGAAAAAACTGAATCTGTAGAAGAGCTAAAAGAAAAGATAAAACAGCTTGAAGAAAAACTTAAAAAAACAGAAGATCAGGCTAAAAAACTAAGTGTTTTATATCAAACACTTCAGCAAGATTTTGAAGCTTATAAAGCAAGGGCTATAAAAGAGAGACAAACAGCTATAGAAGAAGCCATAGAAAAATTTGCAAAAGAACTTTTAAATGTAATTGATAACTTTGAAAAAGCCCTTGAAAGTGCTAAAGTATCAGAAGACATTTCTGCTCTAACAAAAGGTGTTCAGATGATACATTATCAGTTAGTTTCAACTTTAGAAAAATTTGGTATTCAGGAAATAGCCGGAGAAGGGGAATTTAATCCTCAGCATCACGAGGCTATAGATACTTATATCTCAACAGAGCATAAACCAAATGAAATAGTTAAAGTACTTCAAAAAGGATACACGTATAAAGGAAAGGTTATAAGACCTGCAAGAGTTGTGGTAGCAGTCCCACCTGAGGAGAAAGAAGAAATTACGTAAGATGAATTATTATGAGCTTTTAGGTATTGCAAAAAATGCCAGCGAAGAAGAAATAAAAAAAGCCTTCAGGGAAAAGGCTAAAAAATACCATCCTGATGTAAACCCTGAAGGTTCTGAAATTTTTAAAGAAATTACCAAAGCCTATGAAACTCTTATAGACCCTCAAAAAAGAAAACTTTACGATCAGAGTTTAAAACCGAAATCACTGAAGCAAAAGATAGAAAGTAAAATTGATAAGCTTTTTAAATCTGTAGTTATCAATGGAAGTAATATTTATATAGAGGAAAAACTTACTTTAGAAGAAGCCTTTACAGGTATAAGAAAAAATATTATTTTTCAAAGGAAAGAAATATGTACAAGTTGTGAAGGCAGTGGTATAGGAGAAAACTCAATAATAAAAGAATGCCCTAAGTGTAAAGGAAAAGGAAAGATAAAAACCCCTTTAATCAATATTCCCTGTCCATTTTGTAAAGGAAGAAAATTTGAAATCTTAAACCCTTGCAGTAGATGTGGAGGTAAAGGGTTAATAAAGAAAGATGTTCAGCTTAATATTTCTGTTCCTCCATTTTCTACAGATAGCCTAATGCTAGTTTTGAAAGGAGAAGGTAATAAAGGCTTAAATGGCGGAAAAAATGGAGATTTAAAAATAAAATTTTCTTTAGAAAAGCATCCTTTTTATATTAAAAAAGGACTGGATTTATATGCAAAAGTTTTTATTCCAAAAAGTAAACAAAATAAAGAAAACTTTATAAAAATAAAAAATTTAAAGGGAGAAAATATTCAAGTAAAAATTCCTAAAAATGCAGAAAATCTTATTCTAAGGATAACAGGAGAGGGATTTATTTCAAAAAACGGAAAAAAAGGAAATATCTATTTATCGGTAGAGTATGTTTAAATAGACTTTCCTTCTAAATAAGATAAAATCTTTTTATACTGGCTTTCTGTAAGGTTGTTTTGTATTTCTCTAATCTCTTTTATCTTTAAAACTAAATTCTCAGATTTTAATTGGGCAAGTTTTAAAATAATAGATTTTATTTTTGCAGAGTCTCCACCATGGAGAATTAAATCTTTAAGCTGATTTTCAAGATCATCTATTTGTTTTTTTCTTTCGTTTATCATTGGTTCATACTGGCTTATTGCAGCTTCTATTGCCTCATTTTGAGTAGTAGAAAGGTTTAACTGGTCTTTATTATCAAGGATTACTTTTATTACATCAGGATAAGAGGCTAAAAAATATTTATTACAGCTAGTATCTTGGGCAAACGATAGTTTAAATAAAAAAATTAATGAAAAAATTATAAAGAATATCTTTCTTCTTTCCATGGGTCCCCTCTCATATGGTATCCTCTTTGTTCCCAAAATCCTGGAATATCTTCTTTTAAAAACTCAACACCCGATACAAACTTGGCACTTTTCCAGGCATAAAGTTTTGGTACAACAAGCCTAAGAGGAAAACCGTGATCAGCTGGTAGAGGCTTGTCAAAAAGTTTGTAAGCAAATATTACATCTTCATCAAAAAAGTATTCTATGGGAATATTTGTAGTATATCCATCAAGTGAATGTATCATTACAGCTTTTACATCGGGCTTTATTTTAACCAGTTTTTTCAGCTCATTTACGTGAAATCCTTCCCACTCAACATCTTTTGCACTCCATCTTGTGACGCAGTGGAAATCAGCAATTAATTTTACCTTTTCAAGGTCTAAAATATCATCCCATAATAAGGTTAAAGGTTCCTCAACTTCTCCGAATATTCTAAATCTGTATCGTGATAGATCTGCAGGAGGAGGACCTGCAATATCTAAAACTATGAGCCTGTCAACCCAGTGCTGTCCAGGGGGAAGTCTGTCTTTCCTAAAATTTATTGGACTGATAATTTCTTTCATTTAGTTTCCTTTGCACTTATAACATATTCCTTTTAGTATAACAAAAGCATCTTTTAACTGATAGCCTTTTTCTTCAAGATTTGTAGATATTAGGACTTCTTCTTTTTCTATATCATATAATCCGCCGCATTTTTCACATTTAAAATGATAGTGGGGCTGTGTTTTTGCATCAAATCTGCTTTGCTTTGAGTCCTGTATTTCTATAATTTTTCCTTCTTCTTTTAGAATATTGAGGTTTCTGTAAACTGTCCCAAGGCTTATATTAGGGATAAACTTCTTAGCCTTTTCATATATCCAGTCTGCTGTCGGATGTATATCTGTAGATGTTAAAATATCATATATTATAGCTCTTTGCTTGGTATTTCTTCTTTTAATACCTTCCACTTTTTACTCCTGCATAAATTAATATATAATTTTAACTTTATTAATAATTATATTCAATTGCGTTAATTTTTCAAAACCAAAGGAGAGTTAGTGGAATTTAAGTTTCTTATTTCGTATGTACTTATTTTAATTGCTCTTTATTATTCATATAAAGAAAAACTAGGTATTGAAAAACAGATACTTATAAACTCAATCAGAGCATTTATACAGCTTTTAATACTTGGGTATATGTTAGTTTATATTTTTAAGCTTAAAGAGCCTATATTTCTAATTTTAATTTTAATTTTTATGTGTGGTTTTGCTGCTTACACCGCACAAGATAGGATTGAAATAAAAGAAAAGGGACTGTTAACAGCATTTATATGCATATTTTCTGCATCTTTTATTGTAATTGGTTCTTTACTTTTGATGGGAGTAATTTCTTTTAAACCAAATGAGATAATTCCTGTAGGTGGGATGGTAATAGGAAATTCATTAAATATCTATACCCTTACAGTTGACAGGTTAAAAGGGGAAATCCAATCTAATATTGATTTAATAGAAAACTTTGTAGCTCTTGGAACAACTTTAAAACAAGCTTTAAAGGAGTTAATGAAAAAAGCAGTAAAATCTGCATTAATACCAACTGTTAATAGCCTTCAGACTGTAGGTATTATACATATTCCGGGAATTACAACAGGTATGCTTTTAGCAGGGGCTCCTCCTTTGCAGGCAGTTTCCTATCAGCTTGTTATAATGTATATGATGGTGGCAGTAGCTCTTTTTACTTCTGTAATTACTATAAATTTTGCGTATAAAAGAATATTTTACACAGCTGTTTTGACAAGATAGAAGGAGGTAGTGCTTGTACACGCTCATATATGTATTCCTTATGTTTTTACTTGTTCCTTATCTCAAAATAAAATCCGCATTAAAAGGGTATAGTTTTTCTTTAAAAGAAAGATTTGTTTTGTATAAAGATAAACTAGATAATACATTATGGTTTCATTGTGCAAGTGTTGGAGAACTTAATACGGTAAGACCTATATATAATTACTATAAAGATAGATTTAATATCCTAATAACCGTTTCCTCACCAAGAGGAAAAAAATATGCAGTTGATAATTTTCCAAAAGCAAAGATTAGAGAACTACCATTTGACATTACTTTTTTAATAAAAAAGTTTATAAATATTTATAATCCAAAAGCTTTAATAATAGTTGAAGAGGAGCTCTGGCTAAATTTAATTAAAGCTTCATCCAAAAATATCCCTGTTGTTTTAATTAATGGACGTATATCTCCTTCATCATTTAAAGTTTACAAATTTTTATCTTTTATCTATAAAAAGATTTTCAGCTATTTTAAACTTATTATAGCTCGTTCAAAAAAGGACGCAGATTATATTTCATATTTTATAGATGATAAATCTAAAATAATTGTTTGCGGGGACTTAAAGTTTATTTCTTCAACCATAAAAAAAGATATTGATTTAAATTTCCCAAAAAATAAAAAAATAATAGTTGCAGGAAGCACGTATAAAAGTGAGGAAAAACTTTTACTGGAAGCATTTAAAGAGTTCAAAAATAACGCTGTACTAGTCCTTGCTCCAAGGCATTTGGAAAGGCTAAATGAAGTTATAAACATGGTTGAAGAAAATGGATACTCGTATCAACTTTATTCAAAAATAACAGGGAATATAAATAAGCAAGTTTTAATAGTTGATAAAATGGGAATCTTGCCGTCATTATATAAATATGCAGATGCTGTTTTTATAGGTGGGACCATTGAAAATATAGGAGGACATAACATTTTAGAGGCTTTAGTTGAAAATAAACCAGTAATAATAGGTAAAAACTATTACAAAATAAAACCGCTGGTTAAAGAATTTAAAGATTATATTTTTATCGTTGAAACAGAAAATCAGTTAAAAGAAGCTGTAGAAAAACTTTTTAACCAAAAAAATAAAAATATCCCAATAAAAGAGAAAATTGATAAAATCTATAAATGTTATATAAAAAATTTGGAAAAGGTGATTAATGAAAGCAGGAGTTGATATTGGCGGAACATTTGTAAAATTTGCTTTTGAAGAAAATGGGAATATTAAAACAGAGAAAATTTTGATAAAACATTACATAGAAAATAAAGATATAAAAGGACTTTTAGAAGAAATACTAAATGTTTTAAAAAATAAAAACATTAAAAAGCTTGGAATAGCAGTTGCTGGTCTTGTAAATAAAGAAAAGGGATGGGTTGATACATCTCCTAACATACCTTTAATAGAAAAATTTCCTATATCTAACTTTTTTGAAGAAAACTTAAAAGCTGACGTTTTTATTGAAAATGATGCCAATGCTGCAGCCCTTGGTGAGTATAAATATGGAAATGGAAAAGAAAGTAAAATACTTATAACTCTTACACTTGGAACTGGACTTGGAAGCGGTGCAGTTATAAATGGAAAGCTACTTTCAGGAGTAAATGGCGTTGCAATGGAATTTGGACATACAACTATTGAAAAAAACGGGCTAAAATGCCACTGCGGGAGAAAAGGCTGTTTAGAAGCATATGTTTCATCTTACGGTTTAGAAAGAATTTATTTCTTAATATCAGATAAACATTTAAGCTCAGCAGAAATAATTACACTTGCTAATGAAGGAGATGAAAAAGCATTAGAAGCTTTTGAAATATTTAACGACTATTTCTCAACAGGTCTTATGAACATTGTTCATATTTTCAATCCTGATAAAATATTACTTTCTGGAGGAATTCCTGAGTATTATCCATTAATTACAAAAATGGCATATTCTAAGCTAAAAGGAAAAGCATTTCCTTTATCTATAGAAAGTTTAGATATAAATTTAGCTAAACTTGGAGAATTTAGCGGTGCCTATGGAGCTCTTGCATTAACAACTCAGGAGGAGGTTTAATATGAAAATAGGAACGCCTTTATCTCATAATGCAACTAAAATACTTTTACTTGGAAGCGGTGAACTTGGAAAAGAGTTTGTAATTGAAGCATTAAGACTTGGAATTGAAGTAATAGCAGTTGATAACTATGAATTTGCTCCTGCAATGCAGGTAGCACAAAGAAGCTATGTAATTGATATGAAAAATGGTCAGCAGATAAAAAATATAGTTTACAGGGAAAAACCACATTTTATAGTACCTGAGATAGAAGCCATTGATACCGATGCACTTGTAGATTTAGAAAAAGAGGGATTTACGGTTATACCTTGTGCTCAGGCTGTTAAATATACAATGAACAGAATAGGCATTAGAAGACTTGCAGCTGAAGAAGTAGGTCTTCCAACCTCAAAATACAGATTTGCTTCTGATATTGAAACATATAAAAAAGCAGTAAAAGAAATAGGTCTTCCAGTTGTAGTTAAGCCAGTAATGAGCTCTTCAGGAAAAGGTCAAAGCATAGTTAAAACAGAAGAAGAAATAGAAAAAGCATGGCACTATGCGCAGGAAAATGCAAGAGGAAAAGGTGGAGAGGTAATAATTGAAGAATTTATAGATTTTGATTATGAAATAACCCTTTTAACAGTAAGAACAAAAAATCAGGGAACTTTATTTTGCCCTCCAATTGGGCATATACAAGTTGAAGGAGATTACTGGGAAAGCTGGCAGCCTCATCCGATGAGTGAAAAAGCTTTAGAAAGAGCAAAAGATATAGCTAAAAAAATAACAGATGCACTTGGCGGATACGGAATTTTTGGTTGTGAGCTTTTTGTAAAAGAAGATATGGTATGGTTTAACGAGATATCCCCAAGACCCCATGATACCGGTATGGTTACGATGATTTCCCAAAATATGTCCGAATTTGAGATTCATCTAAGGGCAATCCTTGGACTTCCTATAGATATAAAGATGATAGCTCCAGCAGGCGCTTCTTACTGTTTTCATGCTAAAACAAACTCTGTAGCTCCTTATTATGAAGGATTAGAAAATGCTTTATCACTTCCTGATACAAAAATTAGAATATTTGGAAAACCTACAACAAGACCAAAAAGAAGAATGGGAGTAGCTTTAGCAGCAGGAGAAAATATTGAAGAAGCAAGAGAAAAAGCTAAAAAAGCTGCAGAAAGTATTAAAATAATAGAAATGGGGCTGTAGAAAGCCCCTTTAAAAATTTAAGCTTTTGCTTCTTCTTCTTCGCCTTGGTACTTCCATACACCTGTAGTGAGATATTCATGGATAGATTGAGCTGCCTTTTTACCGTGAGATATGGCTGTTACAACAGTATCTCCACCGTTTACAACGTCACCACCGGCAAATATACCTTCAACATTTGTTCTAAATCCTTCATCAACTGTTGAAAGGTTGTTCCATTTATCTATTTTTAAACCTGGGATATTTTTATAAGCTGTTGGGTTATCTCCCTGACCAACAGCCATAACAACAACATCACATTCTATTATATGCTCAGACCCTTCAACTGGCTTAGGTCTTGGTCTTCCACCTTTTTCATCAGGAACAAGCTCCATTTTTACACATTTAAGACCAACAACCTCTCCTTTTTCATTTCCGATTACTTCAATTGGTTGTGTTAACCAGTGTAGTATCACGCCTTCATCTGCTACGTGGTCCCATTCTTCATCTCTGGCCGAGGATGTATCTCTTGTTCTTCTGTATATAAGATGAGTTTCATTTCCAAGTCTTACAGATGTAATTAAACAGTCAACTGCAGTAAATCCACCACCTATAACTGCGACTCTTTTACCTCTTGGAAGTTCTATATCTGATTCAGGAGCGAGCATTGGATCTATGTAATCTGTGTTTACTTTCATCAAAAATCCTATAGCCGTGTAAACACCTTTTAAATCTTCCCCTGGAATGCCCATTTTCTTTCCTCTACCTGAACCAACTGCAATGAAAACTGCATCGTGGGCATTTCTTATATCCTCAAATGGAATATCTACGCCAACTTTTACACCTGTTTTTATTTTAACCCCAAGTTTTTCTATTAATGAAATTTCATAATCTAACGCTCTTCTATCAAGTCTAGCTGCCGGTATACCGTATCTCATTACACCGCCGGCAAAAGGAAGAGCTTCATAAACGGTAACATCGTGACCTTTTCTTGCTAAGAAATATGCAGCGGCAAGCCCGGCAGGCCCAGCTCCAATTATTCCAACAGATTTTCCTGTAGGAGGTTCTTTTTCATCAACCCACTCAACACCTGACATTCTGATTGAATCACCTACAAATCTTTCAAGCCCTCCAATGCCAACAGAAAGACCATTGTCCTTAAATGTTAAAACACAGGTACTTTCACAAAGTCTTTCTTGAGGACAAACCCTTCCGCAAACAGAGCTGAAGGGATTATTTCTTCTAAGTATTTTGTATGCTTCCCACACATTTTGCTTTTGAATTTCCTCTATCCATTTTTCCATCTCAGAGTTAACAGGACAGGAAGGCGTACAAGGAGGCTTTTTACATAGGATACATCTATCTGCTTCATCAAGAGCCACAGTATGACCGTATCCCAATGCGTATTCTTTATTTAAGTACTTTTTTCTTATTTCTGGGTCTAAAAGGGGTATTTCGTTTCTATCGTGTCTTCTGTAAACAACCTTTTTCCTTTGTTTTTTCTCAGCCATTTAAATATTACCTCCTCTATATATAAAATTTAAAAGTGATTTTTGTGCATGGAGTCTATTTTCAGCCTGCTCAAATATAACATCTGCAAACTGTTCAAAAACTTCTTCAGTAATCTCTTCCCCTTTATGGGCAGGAAGACAGTGCATAACAACAGCATTTTTATTTGCTTTTTTAAGAAGTTCCTTATCTATGGTAAATCCTTCAAAGTCTTTTTTCTTATCTTTCTCTCCTTCCTGTCCCATACTTACCCATACATCTGTATAAAGTACATCCGCTTCTTTTACTGCCTTCTCGGGATCATTTAAGATTTCAACTGAAACCCCTGTTTCTTTTGCAAAATCTAAAGCTTTTTTTACAGCTTTACCGTTTGGTTCATACCATTCAGGAGTAGCAACTGAGATATTTATCCCCATCATCGCACAGGCAATCAAAAGGGTATTTGTCATATTGTTGCCGTCACCTATATAAGCAAGTTTTAAACCTTCAAGCTTTCCAAATCTTTCTCTTATAGTTTGTAAATCTGCTAAAACCTGACAGGGATGCTGGTAATCTGTTAGAGCATTGATAACAGGAATACTGCCGTATCTTGCTAAATCTTCAACCTCTTTATGTGAATATGTTCTGATAACTATTCCATGAAGATACCTTGACATTACCCTTGCAGTATCTTTTATGTCTTCACCTCTTGAAAGCTGTGTTGATGAACCTTGTATATATATTGGCTGTCCACCAAGTTGATGTACACCGACTTCAAAGGATAATCTTGTTCGAGTAGATTGTTTCATAAAAATAAGGCCTATGGATTTATTTTTAAGTACACTACTGTCAAAAGGATTTTTCTTGATGTAATCAGCATAATCTAAAACCTGTAGAACCTCATCCTTATTTAGATCTTCAAAATTCACAAAATCTCTTTTCATAATATCCTCCATTATCTGGAAATAAAAAATATAACACTGTTTGATTTTATTTTCAAGTTAACTAAAAAGCTTTATTTACCGAAAGAATAATAAAATTTTAAGATAGGGACAATAAAATGATAACAGAAATTAGGGATAATTTAGTAAGAAATTTAAATAGAGAAAGTACAGTTGTATTTTTTGATAATAAAATTGCCGATATTTCAGAAAATCTCCTTGAACCTTTAAGTGATTACAAGATAATAGGTAAAGTTTTTTCAAAGAATGATGCATTTGATTTGAAACAGCTGTTAAATCAAAAAGGCTCCAAAAAAGAAAAAATTGAGTTTAAAAATTTATCAATATTTGATCTTTTAGTTCCTATGTTAAACCCATCTGTTGATTTTGAACTTCCGCAGGAACTCAATTTTCCCCATAAGCTCTATAATTATCAAGTACAGGGAGTTAAATTTTTAATTTCAAATCAATCTGCACTTCTAGCAGACCAGATGGGGACTGGAAAAACCGTCCAGTCAACTACAGCCCTTAGAATTCTATTTATAAAAGGGAAGATAAAAAAGACACTTATAGTGGCACCTTCATCACTGCTTTCTGTCTGGCAGGAACATTTGAAAAAATGGGCTCCTGAGCTTTTATTTATTACAGTCAATGAAAGAAAAGAAATCCGCAAAATTTTATTTAACACTCAGGCACATGTTTATATAATCTCTTATGATACTTTAAAAAATGAGTATAAAAACAACAGAGATTTTTTAAAAGATTTTTCTAAAGACTTAGACTTAGTTTTACTTGATGAAGCACATAACATAAAAAATAAAGATGCATTAAAAACAAAAGCTGTGAAATTTGTAAGTAAAAATGCAAAATACAGATGGGCATTAACTGGAACTCCCCTTCAAAATAACATTAAAGAGTTTATTTCATTGTATGAGTTTCTATTTCCAAATAAAGATCTAAAAGAAAATCTAACCCCTGAAGAAGCACAAAGCCTTATAAAACCTATAATGCTTAGAAGACTTAAAAAAGATGTTTTAAAGGACTTGCCTGAAAAACTTCCTCCTGTAATAGAAAAACTTGCATTATCACCACAACAGCAAATGGAATATGATCATATTTTGGGAATAGAGCAGGAAAGAATTCAAAATCTTATTGAAAAGCACAAAAAAGAAAAAAATTTCAAGTTTATATTAAAGCAAAACATTATTCATTCTATTCAAAAACTAAGACAAATATGCAATTTCCCATCAAAAAGTATAGAAAGTCCAAAGGCACAGAGATTAAAAGAAATTGCATTGGAGCTTGTTGAAAATGATGAAAAATTAATAATATTTACCAACTTTTATAACTACGGGATAGAAAGGATTTTCAATTATTTATCAAAATATATTTCACCTTCAAAAATAGTTCAGTTTCACGGGAAAATGAACCATAAAGAAAAGAAAAAATCTGTTAAAAAATTTAAAGAAGAAGCAAATATATTTATTGGAACAATTGGAGCAGCAGGAGAAGGGCTTACACTAACAGAGTCTAGCTATGCAGTATTTTTTGATATGCACTGGAATCCAGCAAAAATGTGGCAGGCTGAAGATAGAATTCATAGAATAGGACAAAAAAATAAGGTGGTAATACACAGTCTTATCACTCAAAATACAATAGAAGAAAAAATACTTCAAAAAATAGAAGAGAAGAAAAAACTAATAAATGAAGTTGTAGATGGTGTAAAATATAAACATGAAGAGCTTGAAATTGAAGATTTACTTGAATTTTTAGGATTGGGGGAAAATAAATGAAGGTTTCAGAATATCACAAACAGGGTTTAAAAAATTTTGTAGAAGAAAAACCTCAAGGATATGAGGTTTTTGGTGAAGCAAAAGAAGGAGTTCATAAAATAGTCTGTTTTGTAAATGAAGAAAATGGGAAAATAGTAGATGCTAAGTTTAACTCATCAAAAAGATGTAAAAAGCTAATGGCAATAGCAGATTTAGTTTGCGAAAAATTAAAAGGACAGTCTAGAGAAAGTATTAAAATAGATGATGAAAAAATTCTACAGTTTTTTAAAGAAGAAAAAGAAAAAGACAAAATGATAAACAGACTAAATATATTAAAAAAAGCATTAGGAGTTTAAATGAACACAGAAATTTTAGACATGCTCTCATTGCAGGAACAGTTAAATAAAAAAATAAATGAAAACTGGAGAAATGAAAGAACAAAAGAGGATTTTGCAAGGGCAACATGGGTTGAGTGTGCTGAAGCACTTGACAGCCTGCCGTGGAAATGGTGGAAAAAACAGGAAGCTGATTTGGATAATCTAAAAATTGAAGTTGTGGATGTATGGCATTTTGTTATGTCTTACATATTATTAGACTATGAGGATCTTGGAAAGGCCCTTGAAAGTGATTACATTGAGTACTTCAAAAAAGGAGTAAATGAAGATTTTCATAATATTGAAATAAATGCAGTTTATGTCCATCACTACCTTGGCGAAACAGACTACTACAAAAAACTTATGTTTTTAATAGAAAGGATAGCAGAAGGATTTTTGAAAGATGCGCCTTTAGAAGGAATATTTTTCTTTGGACTTTTAGTAAAAAATACAATATCATTTAAAGAGCTTTATCTTTTATATATAGGTAAAAACATTTTAAATCATATCCGGCAGGAAACTGGTTATAAAGATGGAAGTTATAAAAAAGTAATAAACGGAATGGAAGATAATCAGTATCTGTTTAAAATAGTTAAAGAAGTAACCTCAAAAGAAGAACTTGAAGAGAAAATAAGACAGGCATTTAAAGAGTTACAAGGAGGAAATTAATTATGGATCCATACGGATTTTTTATAAGTCAACTTTTCTGGCTTATATTTTTATTTCTTTTGATATTCCCTATGCTTAAAGCTCAGACTTTAGAGTGGAGTAGAGAAAGGCTAATTAGAGCTATAGAGGAAAAGAGAAAATCAAGAGTTATTACTATGATTCATAGGCAGGAAACTCGCTCACTGCTTGGATTTTTTATGATGAGATTTATAACTATAGAGGATTCAGAGCAGGTTTTAAGAGCCATAAGGCTAACACCTAAAGATATGCCTATAGACTTCATTATTCACACACCTGGGGGACTTGCACTTGCTGCGACTCAAATTGCAAAAGCACTTGCAGACCACGAGGCACAGGTAAGAGTTATTGTTCCTCATTATGCTATGTCTGGAGGAACTTTAATTGCACTGGCAGCAGATGAGATTATAATGGATAAACATGCAGTACTTGGTCCAGTTGATCCTCAACTTGGACAGGAGCCTGCTGCATCACTTGTAAAGATAAAAGATTTAAAAGATGCAAATGAAATAGATGATGCTACATGGGTAAAAATTGATGTTAGTGAGAAGGCTTTAAACCAGATGCGTGAAAATGTTAAATCACTACTTCTTCAAAAAGGATATTCTGAAGATGTGGCAGAAAAAGTAGCACAGGAATTAGCTTTAGGAAAATATACACACGACTATCCTATAACTGTAGAAAAAGCTAAAGAACTTGGTCTTAGAGTTTCGACAGATGTACCTGAAGAAGTTTATGCATTAATGGATCTTTATCCTCAGCCTTCAGGTCCTCAGTCAGTTCAGTACATACCAGTTCCATATCAAAGACCAGGTAACTCTGCAAATCATCCAGTGAAATGAAAAATTTTTTACTGAAAATAAGAGATTTATTAATAACTGGATTTTTTGTTCTTCTGCCTATAGGGATAACCCTATGGGTTGTCCTTAGTCTTCTTACTTTTGTAAATAATCTTATTCTTCCTTATATTCGTATTTTTATTCCAATTCCGGATATTCCTGGAGTTGGTGTTTTAACCACACTCTTACTTGTTTTACTTACAGGTCTTCTAGCACAAAATTATGTAGGAAAGAAACTTTTAGAACTTTGGGATAAATTAATAAATAAAATTCCTTTAGTTAGAGCTATATATTCTGCTACAAAACAAACATTAGATTCTTTATTTTCCAGCAAAAAGAACTTTAAGAAAACTGTTTTAGTTGAGTTTCCAAGAAAAGGAATGCTCTCTATAGCTTTTGTTGCAAATGAGCTGAGAATTGATGGTGAGAGATATTTTGCTGTTTATGTACCGACAGCTCCAAATCCGACTTCTGGATATACTATATTTGTAAAAGAAGATGAAGTTGTACATACAGATTTATCTATAGACGAAGCAACCAGAATTATTTTATCTGGTGGTTTAGTAGTAAAAGAAAATATAAAAATAGTCGATTAGATTATTTTTCTAAACTTTCAAGATATGCTTTTATTTCGTCAACAAGTTTATTGTAAACATATTTAATTTCATAAGCCTTATCAATAAACTTTTGTTCTCCTAAGCTTTCTGCAAGTTTAATTAAAGGAATAATCTCGATGTTAATTTTATCCATATACTCTTCTAAATCAGCTTTTAGTTCCTCTTCTGTAAGGTCTTCCATCGCATGTATGTAAGATTGATAAGTTATATTAGCTGATATTAAGTGATGCTTTAACTGCTTTTCAAAATCACCTCTATCACTTCCAGCTTTTGTAAAATCAGCACCCATTTTATTTCCTCTTAAGAATGTTCTTTTCTTTTAATATTAAAACCAAAGAAAAAAAAGGTCTATGTTAAATGTCAGTTAGAGGGTGTTTTTCAAAACCGTGTTTTTGTCTATAAATACTTACAGTGTTAACAAGCAGTGATGCTACAGTCATAGGACCAACTCCCCCGGGAACAGGAGTAATTGCAGAAACTTTATTTAAAAGTGCCTCAAAATCTGTATCACCAACCAGTTTTCCATTTTCAAGTCTGTTAATTCCAACATCAACAACAACTGCACCTTCTTTTACCATATCTTCAGTAATAAGGTGAGGTTTTCCCACTGCCACTATTAAAATATCTGCCTGTCTTGTATGATGAGCTAGATCTTTTGTGTTTCTATGGCACACAGTTACTGTCGCCTCTTCATTTCTCAAAAGTAAAAGACTCATTGGTTTACCTACAATGTTGCTCGCACCAACCATTACAACGTCTTTTTTGTAAGTTTGAATTTCATATTCTTTAAGTAATATCCATATACCAAGGGGTGTGCACGGAATTATACAGTCTTTCATTCCTGTTGCAAGTTTTCCAATATTTTCTGGATGAAATCCATCTACATCTTTATGTGGGTCTATTGCAGTAATTATATTTTGTGTGTTTATATGTTTTGGGAGAGGAAGCTGAACTAATATTCCATCAACTTCATCATCTTTATTTAATCTTTCAATGTATTTTAAAAGTTCTTCTTCAGGTATTTCCTCTTTTAAATGTATGTATATAGAATTTATTCCAACTTCTTCACATGCTTTTCTTTTATTTCTAACATAAACTTCACTTGCAGGATCATTTCCAACAAGGACTACAGCTAAACTTGGATTTCTAAGACCTTTAGATGTATATTTCTTTATCTCATCTTTTAGCTGGTTTTTAATTTTCTGAGCAACTTTTTTACCATCAAGTAATAAAGCCATTTTCACTCCTTCAGTTTTTCTTCAATTTCTATAGATTCTGCTAAATCAAAGATTTTATTGATTTTTCCAATTAAAATACCTTTTTTAGATAAAATATTACATTGATAAAATGGAACTTTATTTACAGTTCCGATAATATTGCCTTTTAAATGAATTTTCTCAACTTTTTTTAAATCTTCGATTTTTAGATTTTTATCTAATATAAAAATTTCAAAATCTAAGATTATCTCATCTTTAATACTGTCTTTAATCAAAAGTTTCCTCAAAAAAGATTTTGAGCTTTAAATATTATACCACCTTGCCCCTTGACTTGAATTTCTTTCTTTCTTATACTTATGATTGATGAGTCAGTCAGATACAAAAGTAAAGCTTATTGATGCAGCTGTAAAGGTTTTTTCTGAAAAGGGATACTTTAATACCCGTGTTTCTGACATAGTAAAAGAAGCAGGTGTAGCACAGGGAACATTTTATATTTATTTCAAGAGTAAAGAAGATGCATTTTTATTCATTGTAAATATGGTGACTTCTCAGATGGAAGATATTATTGAAAAATATAGAAGATTAGATTTATCTCAAAAAGATAAGATAATAAGATTTGCAGAAGAAAGTTATAATCTTATTTCAGATTACAGAGAAATTGCCAAAATTTTGTTTTTCCAGCTTATGTGTGTAGATGAAAAATTTAAAGAAATCTATGTAGAAACAAATAATAAAATAAAAACTTTTTATATTGAAACATTTAAAAATAAAAAAAATGCCGAAATTTTTGCAGATATAATACTCGGATTTGGAAAAAGACTTCTTGAGTTTGACCTTTTAATGGATGATAAACCTGTAAAGCATGTTATAGACAAGTTTACATCCGGTATCCAAATAATTTTGGGGGACTAAAAATGAAAAGATATATGCCTTTATTAATACCTGTTATTTCTTATGCTTTAACCTTTGATGAGGCTGTAAATAAGGCCTTACAGCAAAACCTTTCTTTAAAAGAAAAACAAAAACAGATTTTAATCGATAAATTAAGCTTAAAAGAGGATAAACAGCTCTGGATGCCTCAGTTTTTTGCAAACTATTCTTATACTATTTTTAAAGATACTCCTTACACAAACATACCACCAAATCCTCCTTTACTCCCTGTTCCTATTGAGTTTAAACAGTTTGAGAAAAATTTTTCAAATTTTGAAATAGGTTTAAATTATCCAGTTTTTACAGGTTTTCAAAGAATAAACAAAATAAAAATTTCAAAACTTCAAATAAAAGCAGATAAAGATGTATTAAGTGAAGAAAAACTCCGGTTAATTGGAAAAGTAAAAAAAGCTTACTTAGATGCTTTATCAGCAAGAGAAATTTTAGAAATTTATCTAAAACAAAAAGAAGCAGTTCAGATAAGTTTAAAACAGGCAGAGGAATTTCATAAAGAGGGACTTGTAACAAAAGTAGACGTTCTTCAGGCAAAAGTAAAACTTGCAGAGGTTGAAAGAAATATAAAAAAAGCAGAAGGTGATTTAAAAGTTGCTAAAGCATATTTAAATAATCTTATTAATGAAGATTTAGAAAAAGATATAAAATTGGAAAATGTAAACATTGAGCTTCCTAAAATCTTAAATTTAAAAAAATTAGAAGAAACTGCACAAAAAAACAGACCTATTTTAAAAGCCTTAGATAAAAATACAAAACAGCTTGATTATTACGAAAAAATTCAAAAAGGTCAGTTTTTACCAAAAGTTATAGCACAAGGTAAATATTTTTATACCAGCCAGTATCCATATTTAGACCCAAAAAGTAATTTTTCTGCTTCTTTAGCCTTAACATTAAACTTTCAAGGGATTAAACCTTATTATTCTGCCCTTAAAATTAAAGAAGAAAAATCAAAACTTTTTTTAAAAATAAAACAGTTAAAAAACAACATAAAACTGCAGGTTAAAACAGCTTATGAAAAATTTCTGGTAGCCAAAAAAAACTTAAAAATTGCAGAAAACTCTTTAAAGGAAGCAAAACAGTATTATGAAATGGTAAAACAGCAGTATAAAAACCAGCTTGCTTCAATGACAGACCTTTTGACAGCAGAAAGCTATTATACTTCCGCAAAAAACGGCAAAACTATTTCTTATTACCAGCTTTTGAAAGCGCTTATTGACCTTGAAACGGCAGTTGGAGGAAAAGTAATTGAAAAATAAAATAGGTATTGTAGTTGTTTTAATTTTAATAGCTGTCTTTGCAGTTATAGCTTTTAAATGGATAAAACATAGAATGGAATATGCTATTACAGATGCAGTTTTTGTTGAAACAGATAGTCTTTCCAATGTCTCGTTTAAAAGGGTTGCAGGGAAAATAATAAAGTTTTACAAAAATGAAGGAGATAAAATAAAAAAAGGAGAAGTTCTTGCTCAGATAGACCCTAAAGATTATGTTTTACAGCTTGAAAAAATAAAAAAAGAGATAAACAGTCTAAAATTTAAAAAGAAAGCCCTTGAAGAAAAGAAAAAAAGAATAAGCCAGCAAATAGAAAAAAATATTCAAATTTCAAACCTTTCTTTAGAAGAAAGTAAAAAAATTAAGCAGTCAGTTCTCTCTCAAATTAAAGGTATAGATGCACAACTTACGCAACTTGAAAAAGATAAAAAAAGATTTTCAGAGCTTGTTAAAAAGGATTTAGCCCCAAAAAGAAAACTTGAAGAAATAGAAACAAATATCAATGTGTTGAAATCTAAAAAAGACGCACTTTTTGCAAAAATTGAGCAGCTGCAAATCCACCACAAAATTTTAAATGAAAAATTACAGCTTGCAAAAGTAAAGAAAATTCAAGTAAAAGAACTTGAAAATGAAATAAAAGCCTTAACAAACAAGATAAAATCTTTAAAAAAGTCAAAAGAAGATATAGAAAACTTAATTGAATACACAAAGTTAAAAGCCCCTTTTGATGGAGTTATAGCGAAAAAATTTAAAAGTGTCGGTGAAATAGTTTCCTCAGGTATTCCTGTTTATGCTGTATATCCTTTAAATGATGTTTATATAAAGGTTCTTCTTGAAGAAACAAAACTTAAAGGTGTAAAGATTGGAAATAAAGCTGTAATTCATATTGATGCGTATCCTGATGAGTATTTTGAAGGGGTTATTTATGAAATAAGTCCTGCTGCAGCAGCCAAATTTGCACTTGTTCCAAGGGACGTAACTGCTGGAGAATTTACAAAAGTTGCTCAAAGAATACCTGTAAAAATTAAAATAACAAAAGGAAAAATAGAACTTCTAAAAGTTGGAATGGGCGGTGAGGTTGAAATAGAGAAGAAATGAGTCAGGAGATTCCCATTTATCAGAAAATATCTACTGGAGAAAGAGGTTTAATAACTTTTATAGTTATGACAGGAGCCTTTATGGCTGTCCTTGATACAACTATAGTTGATATTATTGTTCCTAAAATCACAGGTCCACTTCAAACAGACCTTTACGGTGTGCAGTGGGTTATAACTGCTTATATGATAGCTTCTGCTACGATGCTTATTTTATCTGAATGGCTTGACAAAAATTTTGGGCTGAAAAAGATATACATTATAGGAGTTGCACTGTTTACTATTTCTTCTTTTGCGTGTGGAATATCCGACAGCCTTGAATCAATGGTAACTGCAAGGGTATTTCAGGGTATAGGTGAAGCACTTATTATGGCAACTGCCCAAACAATACTTTTTGCTGTTTATCCTCCTGAAAAGAAAGGAATTGCAATGGGTATTTTTGGTCTTGGTGTAAGTTTTGCACCTTCCCTTGGTCCTACGCTTGGAGGATACATAACAGAGTTCTTAAACTGGAGGTGGGTGTTTTTTATAAATATTCCTTTTGGGATATTAACTGTTTTACTTGCTGTGTTTTATCTTCCAGAAACATCTGTTTTTAGAGAAAAGGCGAAACTTAATTTTATATCTTTTACGTTTTTATCTATTTTTACTATAACTACATTGATAATACTTTCAAAAGGACAGCAGCTTGGATGGTTTATGTCAGATATTATTGTTTATCTTGTAATAATTTCAGTTTTTTCACTTCTTTTTTATGTACTTTCTGAACTTATTTCAAAAGAACCATTAATTGATTTTTCAATTTTTAAAAACAGAGAGTATTTTGTCGGCATATCTGTTTTTTTTCTGCTTCTTGGATTTTCAATGTATCAGGTTTTTTATCTTCTTCCAATATATTTTGAAAAGTTAAAAGGATTATCAACCCTTGACACCGGTATTCACATTCTTGCATTTGCTATTTTCATTGCCCTTTTTTCTCCTATAGCTGGAATTTTATCTGATAAAATTGGTGAAAAATATGTTCTTTATATAACTGCTGTTTTATATCTTGCAAGCTCACTTTTTATTCTGCCAAAACTTGATTATTTTACGCCAAGCGTACAGGCTGCCATCATGACCGTACCTCTTGGGATTTCACTTGGAATGTTCTTTGCACCTGTGACTACTTTAGCCCTTAGAAATCTTGGGGAGAAAACATCCCTTGGCACAGGGCTACTGCATTACTCAAGATTTATTGGAGGTTCATTTGGAACTGCTATAGCAACAAATGACCTTTATAAATACAGCTATGAACATTTTGACGGCATTAACAATATGCAAAACCATTCCTATATAGAAATGAAAATAAATGAATTTATACACATGTTTTCCCAGATCTTTGATATAGAAAAAGCTCAAAAACTTGCTAATGCTTTAGTTTATAAAGTACAGGCTTTATACGCTCTTAACTGGTCTATGCGGGATACTTTTTTTGTAGCCGGTTTGTTTGGACTTGTTGGAAGTTTACCAATCTTACTTCTTATTATTCAGGACTTTAGGAAAAGGTTAGATGGATAAACTACAGGATATTTTTACAGCTTTTATTTATATAGTTAACCAGCCCCAGATTTTAGAAGATATTGAAAATTATCAGAAAAATATACATGTAAAAGTTTTAAAGGCAGTCCACACCCAGAAAGGACTTGTCTGTGAAAAGGGCTGTGCTTACTGCTGTTACGGCTGGCAGGTTAAATTAACTTTTGCAGAACTTTTTCTGTTTTTAAAAGCTTTAAATAAACTTGATAATTCCCTAAAAAAGGAAATAGTACAAAAACTGGAAAAGTTTAAGGAAAGATATGATGAAAATACTCCCTGTCCTTTTTTGATAAATAATCTATGCAGTGTCTATGAAGCAAGACCTTTTGTATGTAGAACTTTTTCATCTTATGATAAAAAACTCTGCGAGAAGAAAATAACTTTTGAGTTTCCTTCTTTTATTGAAGATATAATAAAAAATATTGTAATACCTATGGAAAATAGTATTACTGAAGAATTCAAGATTTTATTCAATACAAAAACAGCCATAACAAATATACAGTTTGATAAGGAAAAAGAAGTTTTTTATGTAAATATTTTTGATTTTGTTAAAATATACACTCTTGGAGATAAATATAGGCTTGAGCCTTTGAAACTTTATAAAAAACTTACAGGAGAACAATGAAAATAATAGGAATAGTAGGTGCTCACAACAGCGGAAAAACCACATTTATTGAAAAAGTAATAAAAAAGCTTAAAGAAAAAGGCTATAAAGTTGTAGCTATAAAACACGACCCTAAAGGAAAAGCAAAAACAGATACCGAAGGAAAAGACAGCTGGAAGTTTCAGCAGGCAGGAGCTGATCAGGTTATCTTGGCTTCTCCCAATAAGATAACAACCTTTAATAAAACAGAAAAAGAGCTAACTCCCTTTGAAATAATTGAAAGGTTTGCTGATAAATCTGCAGATTTGATAATCCTTGAAGGTTTTAAATGGTATAAAGGTTTTGATAAGTTTGAAGTCATAAGAAAAGAGGAAAACAGGGATCTCCTGTTGAAAGGAAATCCTGAATTAAAAGGCGTTATAACTGATTATTATAATTTTAATCCTTCCTTTGATATAAACGATGAAACCCAGTTTATTAATTTCTTAGAAAAAAATTACCTTAAGAATCTTTAGCTGTGTTAACAATTTCTTTCACTTCTATTTTATCTTGGAGATCTTCTTTATCTTCCACATTGTTTTCAACTAGATCAAGTCCTCTTTTAATGCTCTGAAGTATTCTATAGGCTTTAACAGCAGAATTTACAATTTCTTTAGCTTCATAAATCCATTTTGGCTCTTCAATATCAATTAATTCTTTCTCTATAAACATTCTTTTTCCTGGAAGATATATATCTTCTCCTTTATAGTTTATATTTTCAGTTCTTAGTATTTGATAAACAGCTTTTGCTATTGATGATGGTTTTGTCCTTTGCCATTTAAATTTTCCTGTTTCTTTGTCTTTTACCTTACGCTGCACAGGGATAGGTATAGTTGTATTTAGTTTCCCATTATTTGCTGTAATTGATGCATAAGACCATATAGATGGAATTTTATCGATTCCATAAATACCTTTTAAGTAAAGGTTCTTATAATTTACCTGTAGTTTTTTTCCGTTTAAGTGATAAGTATGTTTTTCCATATACTCATCTACTGAAGATTTTTTGGATAAAATATCTTTTCTTTTAAAAATATTAACCTGCATTGCTGCCGGAAACCATTCTTCTTCTTTTTCATATCCTATTCCAAAAATAGTAAATGCTACAGGTCTTTCTAAGTATAAATTTTCATATTCATAAACATTACCGAACTCATCGTATATTTCTGCCTTTATACTATCTTTATCTTTTATAATCCTGCACTCTGATAAAATTTCATAATTATCAACTGGGTATTCTTCAATATATAAAGCTGTTTTATCTTTAGGCTTTACTTTGTTTTTTGTTTCTTCTTTACTTACCGCAATAGCTTGTGCTTTTATTGTGGCAAGGTCTATATCTTTTAAGTTTTCCGGAATGTTTACAAGTTTTTTCTTTATCTCAATTTTTTCTTTTTTATAAAGTAAAATATTTCTTAAAGCCAAATCTTCATAAATCTTTAATATTTCCAAAACATATTTGTCTTTTTTTTCTCCCAATTTTAAAAATGTGTATTCCTTTTCTGTTTCTATTTTTGTTACAGGATAAAAAACAATATTATCTGTTCTGTGCTGGGTATCCTTAACAGCATTTGCAACTACAGGTACGTTGCAAAAAGAATGATGGGTCATTTTGCTAATTTTTAATCCGCTGTTTAATCCTTCATAGCTGTGTTTTGCTTCAAAAGCATAAAAATTTTCCATTAAAAGTTTTGCAAGTTTGCTTACGTATGGTAAAAAATAATATTCTTCTTGTGGATTGTATAAAAGGTTTAATTTCCAGTTTTTAACATAGTTAATAGCATCTTTTAAATTTTCAAATTTTTCATTTCCTTTAAAATCTTTAACATCTAAATTATTAAGATTTTTTTCAAGTTTTTTTAATCCGGATAGTATTTCTTGAATTTCCATAAAATACTCCAATATAAAAAGTGAATGCTATAATTTGTGAAAAAATCTTTGAATTTCAATAAGTTAGGTTATTTTTCTCCTCTTATAACTACAAATGATCCTTCCCCATATCCATCTTTTACTTTATCTACTGCTTTTAACTCAGTATAAAATTTAAAAATTGTCTGTTTGTATTTAAAATTATTAAAACCAACTTCTTTAAGGAGGTTTGTAATTTCCTCTGTTGAGAAGAAGTTTGCCACTTTGTAAAACGGCGATTTATCCTTATTTTCAAGATAAAATTTTCCAACAGGCGAGTTTTTATCAATAAATCCAATTAAAACTTTTCCATTTTCTTTTAAAACTCTGTAAATTTCTTTTAATGCTTTTTTCGGATCTTCTAGAAAACATATAGTTGTAACCATAAGACAGTAATCAAAAGTTTTATTTTTAAAAGGAATGTGTTCACCTACAGCTTTGACTGCTTTTATTCCAAGGCTTTTTGCAATTTTTAACATTTGCAAGGAAGGGTCAATTCCGTACTGTACGCCAAGTGGTTTTGCAAACCTGCCTGTTCCAACTCCAACTTCAAGACCTACCCCTTCAGAAATTAAAGAGCCTACTGCCTCAAGTTCTGACCAGTAGGCAAATTTGTTCTTTACAAACCAGTTTTCATATCTTTCAGTAAATTTTTCAAATGGAAGAACTTTCTCTTTATCCATTTAATATTTCATTTAGTATCTTGTTAACAATTTTTGGATTTGCTTTTCCTTTTGTTGCTTTCATTACCTGTCCAACAAAAAATCCTAGAAGTTTTGTGTTTCCAGATTTATATTTTTCTACTTCTGCTGGATGGCTGTTTACAATTTCTTCAACAATTTTTCTTATTTCTCCTTCATCTGAAACCTGTTTTAATCCTTTCTCTTCTACTATCTGTTTAGGCTGTTTTCCTGTTTTGAAACTTTCGTCAAATACTTCTTTTGCTATTTTTGTTGATATTGTTCCTTCATCTATTAATGAAACAATCTGTGCTATGTACTCAGGTTTTACAGGACTTTCTGATATTGGAATTCCCTCTTCATTTAATCTACCGAGAAGCTCGTTTATTATCCAGTTTGCAACGGCTTTAGGATTTTTCTTGTAATGTTTTATAGCTTCCTCAAAGAATACAGCTCTATCTTTATCTGCAACTAAAACATCTGCATCATACTCTGTTAGATTATATTCCTCAACATATCTTTTTGCTTTATCATCAGGAAGTTCAGGAAGCGTTTTTCTTATTTCCTCTATCAGCTCTTTTTTCAGTCTTACAGGGATAAGGTCTGGATCAGGGAAATATCTGTAATCATGGGCTTCTTCTTTTGTTCTCATAGTGTAAGTTTTTCCTGATGATGGGTCAAAAAGCCTTGTTTCCTGAATTATTTCTTCACCTTTTTTGAGCAATTTTGCCTGCCTTTCTATTTCATACTCTATTGCTTTTTGAACAAATCTAAATGAGTTTAAGTTTTTAATTTCAACTTTTGTTCCGAGTTTGTCACTTCCTTTTGGTTTTAGAGATATATTTACATCACATCTTAGCTGTCCTTTTTCCATATCAGCATTTGAAACGCCGATATATCTCATTATATTTCTTAATTTTTCAAGATAAAGCCTTGCACCTACAGCAGATGTAATATCAGGTTCTGTAACTATCTCCATTAAAGGCGTTCCGGCTCTATTTAAATCAACATAAGAAAATTTTCCCTTATGTATTGTTTTCCCTGCATCCTCTTCCATATGTAGTCTGTGTATTCTAACTCTTTCTGTTTTTCCATCAACTTTTATATCTATGTATCCATTGGTTGCAAGAGGTTTGTCATACTGTGAAATCTGATAACCTTTAGGAAGATCAGGATAAAAGTAATGCTTCCTTGCGAAAACAGAAAGCTCATGAACTTCACAGTTAAGGGCAAGGGAGGCCTTTATTGCATATTCTAAAGCCTTTTCATTTAGTACAGGTAAACTTCCAGGAAGTGCTAAACATACAGGGCATACATTTGTATTAGGTTCATTTCCAAATTCAACTGGACAACTGCAAAAACATTTTGTATTTGTTGACATTTGAACGTGGGTTTCAAGTCCTATTACAACATCAAACTCTGACATTACCAAACCTCTTTTAATTTTGTTATAAACAATTATAAAATAAAGCCAGAATTATTTTCCATTTTAAAAAGTTGACATAAAAATATTTTTATATTTTAATAAAAAAACAAATATCTTTTAATTTATGGATAGCTAATGAGATTACTAATTACTGCTGTTTTATGCTTATTTTCATTATCTTACAGTTTAACTTTACAGGAAGCTGTAAAAATAGCTTTGAAAAATAATTTAGACATAAAAAATCAAGAAATAAATGAGACTATTTCTAATGAAAAAGCAAAAGAAGTAAAAAGTACAAGATTTGGAAAGCTGGATTTATTTGCAAATTATACGTATTACGAATCAAAAAGAATAGTTACCCCTATTTCTATACCTGTAAGTATATCAAAACTAAAAGGATCAAGGGATATATTTATTCCTGGAATTAGATATACAGTTCCTATTTTTAGAGGTTTTAAAATAAAAAGAAATATTGAAATATCAAATTTAGGAGAAAAGTTAGAAAAATTAAAAACAGATCTTACAAAAAATGAGATAGTTTTCAATGTTCGTTCTATTTATCTTAAGATTTTGTCCTTACAGAAACAGCTAAATGCTATGAGAAACTATAAAAAAGCTTTGAATAAGCTTTATCAAGATGTATATAATGCTTATAAGCTGGGAAAAAAGCCGGAAGTTGACCTGTTAAAAGTTGAATATCAAAAAGAAAATTTAAACAGCATAGTTAAGCAGTTAGAAAATAACATAGACACACTTAAAAAGGTTTTGCAAACTCTTTTAAATACAGATGAAAAAATAGAAGTTGAAGATATAAAACTTAGAACAATAGATAAAAATTACAGTGTTAATAATCTATTAAAAACTTATTTCCCAAAACTTTATTCTTATAAACAGCTAGAGATAAGAGAAAAAATCCAGAAGAAGAAAGTATATACAGCAAAATCTGAATATTTCCCTTATCTTTATTTATCTGGAATTTATCAAAGAAATATTGGTGGCAGTGTAAATCAGGAAGTCTGGCAAATTGCACTTACAGGCACTTATACATTATTTGATTTTGGAAAAAGAAAGCATAGACTCTTAAAAGAAAAACTTGCCCTTTCTCAGATAAAAATCCAAGAACAAAAGCTTCTTTTAAATAAAGAAAAACAGCTAACAGATGCATTAAACCAAATAAAAACAGCAGATTTTAAAATAAAAGCTACTAAGAAACAGCTAAATTATTCAAATCAGGTAGAAAAAATTGAAAAATTAAAATATGAAGAAGGTGTGTCAAGTCTATACGATTATCTTTACGCTAAAAGTCAAAAATACATTGCTCAAAGTAAATATTATGAGGCTCTGTATGATAAACAAAGGGCAATTTATTATTTAGACTATGTACTTGAAAAAGGATTTAAATAAAAAGAGGTATAAAAATGGGTAAATTTTTAAAGATTTTAATAGCATTGATAATTATCGCTTTGCTGGTAATTGGCGGAATCAAACTTTTAAAAACAAGGAAAGCCCAGCTTGCAAATCTTCCAGCACCTGAAGAACCTGTCTATGTTGTAAAAGGGGCTTTTGTTAAAAAAGGTGTCGTTTTAGAAAAATCTAAATACTTGGGAAAAATTGTTCCTGAAAATGAGGTAACAGTTTCAACAAAATTTGCTGGAAATATTGAAAAAGTTTATGTAAATGAAGGGGATAAAGTTAAAAAAGGACAGTTAATCGCAAAACTTGACGATAATCCTATCCAGCTTGCAATTCAGAACCTCAAAATAAATAAAGAAGCTCTTCAAAACCAGTTAAAAGGTCTTGAAGCCCAGCTTGATGCAGCTAAATCAAATTATGAGTTTGCAAAAACAAATTTTGAAAGAGATAAGAAATTGTACGAAGGGAAAGCAATTTCTGAAATTCAGTATTTAAGATCAAAAACTCAGCTTGATACAGCAAAAGCTAAAATAGAAAGTATAAAAGCAAATATAGAAGCTCTAAAAAATAAAATTTCTTCTATAGATAAGCAAATTGAGATTAAAAAAGATGATCTGAAATATCTTGATATTTATAGTAATGTAGATGGAGTAGTTGAAAAAGTTTTCTTAAGAGAAGGAAACTTAGCACTTCCTGGAAAGCCAATTTTAAAACTCCAGTCTTCTAAATATAAAATTTTAATTAGCTTCCCAAAAGAGTATTTAGGGCTAATAAAAGTAGGGACGCTCGCCACAGTTGATTTTCATGGGATAGTAAAAAGATTAAGAATAGATAACATCTACCCATCCGCAGATAGAAATTCTCTCGCAATGGCGGAAATCTATATGAATAAACTTCCATCAAACACACCTTCAAATTCTTTTGTAAATGTAACTTTAATTACTAAAAAAGTGGAAGGCTTAACTGTTCCTAAACTTGCAGTCCTGCAACTGACAAATGGAGCATTTGTTTTAACGAATAAAGAAGGGAAATTTGTAAAAGTTCCTGTAAAAGTTTTGGCTTCTGATGAGAAAAAGGCAGTAATAACAGGAAATATTCAGGAAGGAACACCTGTAGCAATTGCAATGGAGAATAAATTAAGACTTCTGGCTATGGGTAAAAAAGGAAAAATAATTGTAGCAGGTGAAAATAAATGAATAAAGACCTCGTTAGCTTTATATTAAGAAGGCCACATTTTATACTTTCTGTAACTTTTGCATTAACAATTTTAGGAATAATTGGATTCTTCAATATAAAACAAAAACTCTTCCCAGATGTTGATAGACCTCAAATTGCGGTTGTGGTCATACAGCATGGAGCATCTGCACAGGATATGATAGATAATGTTGCAGCACCTATAGAAAGAAGACTTTACACAATAGACCAGGTTAGAAGAGTCTATTCAACGTCAAAAGATGAAGTTTCTGTAATCACAGCAGAATTTGAATATACAAAGGACTTAGGCGAAGCAGCAACAGATGTAACAAACGAACTTTCCAAAATAAAAGCCCAGCTTCCAAAAAATATAGAAGAACCTCAGATTTACAAAATATCCTCTGCTACTCCACCGGTTATTGTGCTTTCGGTTTATCCGAAAGATAGATCTTTAGACCTTGCAGATGTAAGGCAGATAGCAGAAAATCAGATAAAAGATGAAATCCTTAAACTAAAACCTGTTGCAAATGTTGATGTATTTGGTGGTTATAAAAAAGAAGTTTTTATAGAAATAGATAAAGATAAACTAAATGAATACAATCTTTCTTTACCTTTAGTCCTCGCGAAAATAAGAAAAACTAATGCCGACCTTCCTATTGGATTTATTATAAATAAAGAAGGTGAATTCCTTTTAAAATCAAATAATAAAGCATTTAAACTCGACCAGCTAAAAAAGATACAGATTACAAAAGATATAAAACTTTCGGATATTGCAAAAATAAAATACGCTTACTATGAGAATAACTCCCTTTACTACGGTAATGGAAAACCAGCAATAGCATTAGCAGTTCAAAGACCAATCACAGGTGATGCACTAAAAACAATAGATGCAGTTAAATCTGTTATCCCAAAACTTCAGGCTCAGTTTCCAAATCTGGGATTTGAAGTCTCAGACAGTCAGGAAAAGATTATTAGACTAAGTAATTTGAACATGCTTGAAGCTCTAAAAGACGCGATTATAATGACGGCAATCGTTATATTTTTCTTCCTTGCAAACATCAGACAGATGATAATAGCAGGTCTTTCTATCCCATTTGTTTATGGGATCACAATAGCAATAATGTGGCTGATTGGAATGGAGTTTAATATTGTTACACTTACTGCAATTATTCTTGCTCTTGGGATGCTTATAGATGATGCTGTTGTTGTTCTTGAAAATATAGAAAGACATCTTTATGAACTGAAAGAACCTGTAAAAGAAGCCGTCATTAACGGAACAAGGGAAGTTGTTTTTGCTGTTTTAGCAGGAACAATAGCAACTTCTGTTGTTTTAATACCTTTACTTTTTGTTGGTGATTACCCACAGCATATATTTAGACCTCTTGCAGGAACGCTTTTAATTGCTGTTATTGTTTCATATTTTGTTTCAATAACATTTATTCCTCTTGTTTCTCCATATCTTCTCAAGAAGGACAATTCTAAAAATAAAATAGAGCTAATCACATATAAGATTTCTGAATTTTTCTTAAAACCTTTAAAAAACTTTTATGTGTCGGCGGTTGCACTGGTTTTTAGAAAAAAGTTTTTAGCTGTGCCTTATTTTGTGTTTATCATCGCTATGTTTGTGATTAGCCTGAGATTAATCATTCCTACAGTTGGAAAAGAAATAATGCCTCCAATGGATACTGGAATTGTAAAGGGAAATATAGTTGCTGACAGTAATTTATCCATTTATCAGGTAGAAGAAATTGTAAAAAAGATTTCTGACATGCTCAAAAATGATAAAAGAGTTGAAATGTTTTCAATTGCTGTTGGTTCTGAACCTGGTGTTTTAACTATGGGAAGAGGTAAATCTCCTCAATCTATATCCCTTACGATTCATTACATAGACAGATTTCATAGAAAAGAGGATATATGGTCTATTGAAAGAAAGCTTTCCAAAAAAATCTGGGAAATTCCCAATTTGAAATACGTTGATATCTTCGATTATGGTGCAACACCACTTTCTAATATACGTGCAAACCTTGATGTAATGATAAGCGGAGATGATTTAAGAGTATTAGATAAAATTGCTGAGAAAATCAAAGAAAAAGTTTATGAAGTTAAAGGCTTAAAATCTGTATCAAGAACGTGGGATTATGACAAGATTACTTATGATTTAAAGATAGATGATAGGCTTGCTTCTTTTTATGGACTAACTCCTTTAGATATAGCTGTTCAGCTTGGAGCTAAAATTAGAGGGAATATTGTTTCTTTATATAATGTTCCAAATGAAACAGGACTTAAAGTTAGGGTTGTTTTCAATAAGGAAAATAGAAATTCATTGATAGACCTCAATTCTTACTATATAAATACACCAAAAGGGAAAATTCCTTTATCTGCTGTCGCCAAATATGAAAAAAGAATTGAACCTACTGTTATCACAAGAGAAGGATTGAACTACACAGTTGACGTTCTGGCTTATAGAGAAAAAGCAGCGATTTCGCACATTATGGAAAACTTTAAAAAGGTAATGGAAAAATCAGGTGGAAAACTTCCTCCAGGGTATGAGATTTCACAGGAAGGTGATGAGAAACAGATGATGGATGCCATGATGAGAATGCTTAAAGCTATAGGTATTGGAGTTGTTCTTCTTTTCTTTGCACTTGCTCCACCTTTCCGTTCATTTGGTGCACCTATTGCTGTTATCTTTGCAATTCCACTTGCTATGATTGGTGCAGCGTGGTCTATACTTGCTATGGGATATCACCAGTCTATGCCCGGATTAATGGGAATAATACTCCTTGCAGGTATCATCACTAAAAACTCAATACTTTTAATTGATTTTATAAACCAGGCCCTTGATAAAGGAAAAGATATTGAAACAGCAATTCTTGAAAGTATAAAGGTAAGAACAAGACCTGTTTTAATGACTGCATTTGGAACGTCTGTAGGAATGATACCAATTGCCCTAGGATGGGCTCTTGGTCTTGAAAGACTTGCACCTCTTGGGACAGTTGCTATTGGTGGACTTATTGTAGGTACATTTTTAACTTTAATATATGTTCCTCTTTTATATTATTACATTTATAAAGTTAGAAAAATTTTATTCTCCTGATAAAAGAAATTTTTTTAGTTTTAAAGCATTAAAAGGAGCATAAGCATTAAAATCATTGTTGAAATAAGAGTATAAATTTTTGCATTTTAAATTTTTTATTTTTTCTGCATAATTTCTTATCTCTTCGTCAGAATAGTTATATTTATACCATTTATCTTTACCGTGAAATCTAATATAAATATCATATGAAGTTTTTATTATATTATCAGGTAATTTTGGAGCACTTACACTGCAAAATATTATTTTATTTTCTCTAAGTGTTTTATAAACTTCTTCATTCCACCATGATGTATGTCTAAACTCAACTACATTTTTAAAGTCTTTATTTAAATTTTCAACTATTAATTTAATATTTTCTTTTGAATATTTAAAAGATGGAGGCATTTGAAAAAGTAAACATCCTAATTTTTCTTCAAGCAAACTTGAAGTTTCATAAAATTTATTTAATTCTTCTTTTACATCTTTAAATCTTTTTAAATGTGTGATGGATTTATGAACCTTTAGTGTAAATTTAAAATTTTCCGGGGCTTCTTTGTACCATTTCTTGACAGAAGAACTTTTAGGAAAATGGTAAAAAGTTGAATTTATTTCTACAGTATTAAAAACTTTACTGTAATACTTAAACCATTGATTTGGCTTTAAATCTTCCGGATAAAACTTTCCTTTCCATCCCCAATAAAAGTATCCTGAACAACCAATGTAATAATTCATTTTCACTTTTATGATAAAATGATCTTAAATTAAAAATTCTTATTTATATTTTAACTCAAATAAATTAAATAAGATCAAAGCCGAGAATATTAAAAAATAAAATAAAGAAGGCTTAATTGTGAGATTAATTTTTATTAACTTATTTTTATTATTTCATATAGCTTTATCTTTTGAATTAATTAAACCTATACCTGAAAATTTACCTGTTAATGATAAAAAAGCACAGCTTGGAAAGCTACTTTTTCACGACCCAATACTATCAAAAGATAAAAAAGTTTCATGTTTTTCCTGCCACGACATATATAATAAATGCGGTACCGACCACAGAAAGTTCTCAAAAGGTTTTAACGGACTTGAAGGAACGGCAAATGCTTTAACTGTTTACAATGCAGTTTTTAATTTCAGACTTTTTTGGAACAGCAGAGCTAAAGATTTAAAAGAGCAGGTATTTTTTGTACTTCAAAACCCAAGGGAAATGAATATTTCAAAAGAAGAGGCCGAAAAAAGGATAAATTCTCATTCTTTTTATAAAAAGAAATTTAAAGAAGTTTATGGTGTAAATTATGTTACTGCAGATATGATAGCAGATGCCATTGCAGAATTTGAAAAAACATTAATCACTCCTGACAGCAAATTTGATTTATATTTAAAGGGTAAAGTAAAACTTTCTCCAGATGAAGAAAAAGGTCTTAAACTTTTTAAAAGATACGGCTGCATCACGTGTCATAATGGTATAAATTTTGGAGGGAATTCTTTTCAAAAATTTGGAGCTGTAATTCCATATAAATGGAAGCCTTATTTCCCAGATAGATATCAAATAACAAAAAAAGAGTATGATAAAAATGTCTACAGGGTTCCTTCTTTGAGAAATGTTGAATGTACCTATCCATATTTCCATGATGGTAGTGCAAAAACTTTAGAAGAGGCTGTAAGGAAAATGGCTTACCATAATTTAGGCATAGAATTAACAGATAAGGAAACAATGTATATAGTAAAATTCTTAAAAACATTAACAGGTAAGCTGAAAATAAAATGAAAAATAGAAAACTTTATTTAGTGCCTTTAATAGCTGTTTTATTTGCTTTTTTGACAGTATTTTTAGGTCATTATACGCAGTCTTTATTAAGAGCTCATATCCAATTTTTAAATCATTTAAGCGGAGTTGAAAGTAATTTACATAAAATTTCAGAAAATATATATAAAAGCAGTTTCTTTATATATTATAACTATGATGAATTAGACAAAAATATAAATAAAGTATATAAAATCTTTGAACACGTAGATGAAGATCATAAAAGTATCATAAATCTTTATCCAGAATCTTATAAAAAACTATTGGAATTTGAAAAATTATTTAAAAAAGAAGAAGAAAAAATTTATCGTTTTCAAAGTTTAAATTCAATTTTAAAAAACTCTCAGATATATATACCTTCTCTTGCCATTAGATACTTAAAAATAGCGAAGAATCCAGATAAAAAATATTTGACTTTACTTGTTGAAACAGTGGCGAATGTACTTATCCTAAAAAATAGTTTTGATATTCAAAGTGCAGATATAAAATCTAACATAGAAGAATTAAGAAACTATGAAAAATATTTAAAGACAGATGAAGAAAAGCAGTTTAACAAAATTATTTTAAAACATCTAATTACTTTAGATAAATATTATCCAGAATATATTGATTTATTTTCATCTTTAACTGTGAAAAATAATCTTGTTCCATTTTTAAATGAGATTAAAAATATCTTTGAAAAAGAAAGCCAGACAAAACTTTCCATTGTAAAAACTATATCTTGGATACTAAATGTAGTATTTTTTATAGTTATATCTTATCTTGCAGTTTTACTTATTAAAATAGATAAACAGAAAAAAGAGCTTGATTTACTGCATAAAAATCTTGAAAAAGCATTAGTAACCGATGAGTTAACAGGATTACCTAATAGAAAAGCTTTTTATTTAGATAAAAGCTCATATAAAAATCCGACAGTTATTCTTATTAATTTAGATAAATTTAAAAATATAAATGATCTTTATGGACATCATATTGGAGACAAACTTTTAAAAAAAGTTGCAAAAGATTTAAAGGAGTTCATACAAAAATGTTCTCAAAATGAACAATGTAAAGTTAAATTATATCGCGTGGGGGCAGATGATTTTTTAATATTAATGGAAGATCACTTAAATGAGGCTTTAACTTTAGCTCAAGAAATAGCATCTTTCATCGAAAATAAAACCTTTAATGTAGAAGGTATAGACATTTCTATAAGTGTATCTTGCGGAATATCTGCAGAAAGACCGTTACTTGAGAAAGCAGACATGGCTTTAAAATTTGCAAAAGTCAGCAGAGAAAGAATTGTTGTATATGATAAAAATTTAAACTTAGAAAAAGAATTTGAAGAAAATATAAAAACTATACATATAGTAAAAGATGCATTGAAAAACGATAGACTTGTCGTGTTTTACCAACCTCTAGTAGATAATAAAACAGGAAAAATAGATAAATATGAAGCTTTATTTAGAATAATAGATAAAGATGGTAATATTATACCTCCTCTTCAAGTACTGACTACAATTCAAAAAACAAAATACTATAGAGACATTACAGAAGAAGTTGCAAGAAAAGTTATTAAAACTTTAAAGAAACATGAAAACATTCAGATATCTATTAATCTATCTTATGAAGATATTGTAGATAAAGAAGTTAAATCATTTTTAATGGAAAATATATGTAAGGTTTCTGATATAGCCCATAGGGTAAGCTTTGAAATTCTCGAATCAGAAAGTATTAAAAACTATGAGAATGTGGATAATTTCATTAAAGCTGTAAGAAAACATGGTTCAAAAATCTCAATAGATGATTTTGGCAGCGGATATTCTAATTTTGTATATTTGTCTAAGATGAAACCTGATTATATAAAAATAGATGGTTCATTAATTAAAGATATTCATAAGAATGAAGAACTTAAGATAATAGTTGCAACAATAAATAACTTTGCCCATAAACTTGGGATTAAAACTGTAGCTGAATATGTACACTGTAAAGAAGTATTTGAAATTGTAAATGAACTTGGAATTGACTATTCTCAGGGATATTATATAGGAAAACCATCACCTCATATTGTTATCTGAAATTAAAATTTCCTTATCTTAAGTGTATTTATTGATTTATATAAAGATTCCTTTATATTTAAAGTTAAGATATATTAAATCATTATAGGAGGATTTCTATGGAAAAGAAACTAGTTGTGTGGCTCAAAGAAGTCACAATGGATGATGTTCCACTGGTGGGAGGGAAAAATGCCTCATTAGGTGAAATGATGAATGCCCTCTCTTCAAAAGGAGTAAATGTTCCAAACGGTTTTGCTACTACTTCGGAAGCTTATTGGTATTTCCTTGATTACAACAATCTCAGAGAAAAGATCAAGGAAGCATTAAAAGATCTTGACGTAAATGATGTTGAAAATCTTCATAAACACGGAGTTAAAGTCAGAAATCTTATCAGAGGAGGGGAATTTCCACCTGACCTAAAAGAAAAAATCCTCGAATATTATCACCAGTTAAGTAAAGAATACGGTAAAGAGTATGTTGATGTCGCCGTTCGTTCATCTGCAACTGCAGAAGACACAGAAGAAGCTTCCTTTGCAGGACAGCAGGAAACTTATCTAAATATCAAAGGTGATGAATCTCTATTAGATGCAATCAAAAGATGTTATGCATCTCTATTCACAGACAGAGCAATTTCATACAGAGAAACATTCGGATTTGATCATTTTTCTGTAGCACTTTCTGCAACAGTTCAAAAAATGGTTCGTTCGGACAAAGGTTCCTCAGGAGTAATGTTTACATTGGACACTGAAAGTGGATTTAAAGATGTTGTTCTCGTTACTTCAATATTCGGATTAGGAGAACTTATAGTCGGTGGTGCCGTTACACCTGATGAATTTTTAGTATTTAAACCTACCCTTGAAAAGGGATATAAAGCAATAATTGAGAAAAAATTAGGACATAAAGATAAAAAAATGGTTTACGGAGAAGGAGAGGAAAAAACAAAAATCGTTCCTGTTCCTTTAGAACAGCAAAAACAGTTTTCACTTTCAGATGAAGAAGTTTTAAAACTTGCAAAATGGGGAATGCTTATTGAAGAGCACTATTCGGATAGAAATGGCAGATGGACACCTATGGATATAGAATGGGCAAAAGATGGAGAACTTAACGAACTTTTTGTAGTTCAGGCTAGACCTGAAACAGTCCATTCAAGACAGGATAAAACAAAAATAAAAGTTTATAAAATAACAGAACCTTTAGAAGAAAGAAGAAAAAAAGTTCTTATAACTGGTATAGCAGTAGGAAGCAAAATAGCTTCTGGAAAAGTGAAAATATTGATGTCTCCTGAAGAAGGTGAAAAGTTTGAGCAAGGAGATGTATTAGTTACAGATATGACAGACCCAGATTGGGAACCAATTATGAAGAAAGCAGCGGCTATTGTAACAAACAGAGGTGGAAGAACATGCCACGCTGCAATTGTTGCAAGGGAGCTTGGGGTTCCGGCAGTTGTAGGAACACATAACGCAACGGAAGTTTTAAAAGACGGACAACTTGTAACAGTTTCCTGTGCTGAAGGGGATACAGGATATGTATATGATGGAAAAATTGCATATGAAGAAGAAGAATTCGACCTTACAAAATTACCTAAAACAAAAACACCTATAATGATGAATATTGCCACACCAGAAAGTGCATTTAATTTTTCATTCTTCCCAAATTCAGGAGTAGGTCTTGCAAGGGAAGAGTTTATTATAAACAACTACATAGGAATACACCCTAATGCACTTTTAAATTTTGAAAAGATAAAAGAAAAAGACCCACATCTTGCAAGAGAAATAGAAGTAAGAACATTCGGATACGATAGCTGTGTTCAATTTTATGTTGATAAACTTTCTTACGGTGTAGCCAAAATCGCTGCTGCATTTTATCCAAAACCTGTAATAGTTAGATTTTCAGACTTTAAATCAAACGAATATGCAAATCTTTTAGGTGGAAAATATTTTGAACCAGAAGAAGAAAATCCAATGCTCGGATGGAGAGGAGCTTCAAGATATTACTCACCACAATTTAAAGATGCGTTTGGGCTTGAGTGTAAAGCCATCAAAAAAGTAAGAGAAGAAATGGGACTGGATAATGTAATCACAATGATACCTTTCTGTAGAACTGTAGAAGAAGGTAAAAAAGTAGAAGAAGTTATGAACGAATATGGTCTTAAAAGAGGAGAAAACGGTCTTCAGGTTTATGTTATGACTGAAATACCTTCAAACGTTTTACTTCTAGAAAAATTTGCCCAGTATTTCGACGGATTTTCAATCGGATCAAACGATCTTACACAGCTGACACTTGGGCTTGATAGAGATTCTAACCTTGTGGCACATCTGTATGACGAAAGAAATGAAGCTGTCAAAGAAATGGTATCGATGGCAATACATAAGGCTAAAAAAGTAAAAAGAAAAATCGGTATATGCGGACAGGCACCATCTGATCACCCAGATTTTGCTCAGTTTTTAGTTGAAGAAGGTATAGATACAATCTCCATAAATCCAGATGCAATAATAAAAACAACACTTGCCATATATGAGATAGAAAAGAAATTAGGATTGCATAATGATTAAATAAGATAACGGAGGGGAAAATGGCTGTAGTTGATGAATACAAAAATAAATCAATAGAAGAAACGTTAGTAGAACTTGGAGTTAATAAAGAAAAAGGCCTCACAGAGGAAGAAGCAAAAGAAAGATTAAAAAAGTACGGACCCAATGAGATTCCCGAGAAAGAGGAACCACTCTGGCACAGGATATTTCGGCGTTTCTGGGGGCCTATTCCGTGGATGATAGAAATAGCGGCCATCCTCTCTGCATCTGTTCAGAAATGGGAAGATTTTACAATCATAATGATTCTTCTGTTCGTGAATGCAGGTGTTGATTTCTGGCAGGAGCATAAAGCTCTTTCTGCATTAAAGGTTTTAAAACAGAAGTTGGCAAGAAAAGCTATAGTCCTCAGAGACGGTGTCTGGAAAGAGATAGATGCAAAATATATTGTTCCAGGGGATATAGTAAAACTCAGGATAGGGGATATTATCCCTGCTGATATGAAACTTATAGAAGGTGATTTTATTCTTGTAGATCAGTCAGCCCTGACAGGAGAGTCTCTCCCTGTTACTAAAAAAGCTGGAGATGTTGCCTATGCAAACTCTATTGTAAAACAGGGTGAAATGATTGCAGTCGTAGTTGCAACTGGACTTAATACATATTTTGGAAAAACGGTTAAACTTGTAGCTCAGGCAGAGAGAGAACAGCGTTCTCACCTTCAGGAAATGGTTATTAAGGTTGGAAACTTTCTCATTGTAATTACTATATTTCTCGTGGCAATCATTATATTAGTTGGAATATCACGGCATGAATCCTATATAGAACTGCTTAGATTCTCCCTTGTATTAACAGTTTCGGCTATTCCAGTTGCACTACCTGCTGTCCTTACGGTTACAATGGCAATAGGAGCCCTTTCCTTAGCAAGAAAACAGGCTATCGTCAGCAGGCTTGCTTCAATTGAAGAGATGTCTGGAATGGATATTCTTTGTTCTGATAAAACAGGAACCCTTACAAAAAATCAGATGACAATTTCCATTCCATATACGGTAGATGGTTATAAAACAGAAGATGTGATATTTTATGCAGCTCTTGCTTCAAAAGAAGAAAATAAAGATCCAATTGAAATCCCAATATTTGACTGGCTAAAAGAACATAATCTTTACGATAAGCTGAAAGAATGGAAACAGATTAAATTCATTCCATTTGACCCTGTAAGAAAAAGAACAGAAGCTATCGTAGAACATAATGGAACCCAATTGTTGGTGGCTAAAGGGGCGCCTCAAGTTATTATTGAAATGTGTGATGATTCAGAATTCGATAAAGAAGTTGTTTATCAAAAAGTAGAAGAGTTTGCACAAAACGGATTCAGAACTTTAGGAGTAGCATACAAAAAACCTGACGAACCAAAATTTAATTTTGTAGGTCTTATTCCGCTGTTTGATCCGCCCCGGGAAGATTCAAAAGAGGCAGTAGAAGAGGCAAAAAGACTCGGTGTAGAAGTGAAAATGGTGACAGGTGATAATATCGCTGTTGCCAGATATATAGCCAAGATACTCGGTATCGGAGAAAAGATATACGATATAAAACAGCTTAGAGGTGAGACTTACGAAGAATACACAGTTTTAGCAGAAGTAATAGCAAAGGCTATTTATCAGAAACTAAGTCCACACGTGACTGAAAAGGAAGCTGAGAAGTTTGCAGAAGAAATTGCCCAACTGGTAGAACAGGAACTTGAAAGAAGAAAACTACCTAAAGGAATAGTTAAAAGACATGAATCAGAAATTATTAAAATTATCGAAGAAGCAAACGGTTTTGCACAGGTATTTCCGGAAGATAAATATTTTATTGTTGATAAACTTCAGAAAGCAGAACATATCGTAGGAATGACTGGAGACGGTGTTAACGATGCACCAGCACTTAGAAAAGCCGATTGTGGTATTGCTGTGGCAGGAGCTACTGACGCTGCAAGGGCTGCTGCTGATATTGTTCTTCTTGCCCCTGGTCTAAAAGTGATAGTTGATGCAATCAGAATCTCAAGAGAAATCTTCAGAAGAATGGAATCTTACACTATCTACAGAATTGCAGAGACAATCAGAATAATCCTGTTTATGACCCTTTCCATCGTGATATTTAACTTTTATCCAATCACGGCTCTTATGATTATCCTCTTGGCATTATTAAACGATATTCCTATACTTACGATTGCCTATGACAATGAAAAAGCTTCCCCAAAACCTCAAACCTGGGACATGACAGAGATTCTTGTTCTCTCATCCTGGCTTGGAGTGGCAGGAGTTATTTCTTCATTTACGCTGTATTTCTTACTTGTAGAATACTGGAAACTTCCAATGGATATGATTCAGTCAATTATATTCACAAAACTAATTGTTGCTGGACATAACACTATTTTTAACACAAGAAGAAAAACATGGTTCTGGATTAAGCCTTGGCCTTCACCTGCTTTATTCTGGGCAACAATAGGAACAAGCTTTATTGGAACAGTTATAGCAGTTTATGGATTTGACCTTATTACACCTGTTGGATGGAAATGGGGAATATTTATATGGGGATATGCAATGGTATGGTTCCTATTTAACGATGCTGTAAAAGTATTTTTCTTCCACGTTTACAGAAATAAAAGATTTGCTTTTGGAAAATTTATAGGATTTAAGAAAAAAATAAGACCTAATGAAATTTAAGGAGGAGTTTATTATGACTAATTTTGAGATACCTGCGGATGTGCCGGAGGACAAGATTAATGAATATATAAAGAATATGAATGAAATCACCGGCGGAAGCGGAAGGCTTATGCTTTTCGCTGGTGATCAGAAAGTAGAACATCTGAACGATGACTTTTATGGAGAAGGAATTCCATTAGATGATACTCATCCTGAGCATCTTTTTAGAATAGCCTCTCTTGCGAAAATAGGTGTATTTGCAACTCAGATGGGATTAATAGCAAGATACGGTAGGAAATACCCAACAGTTTCTTACCTTGTAAAAATAAACTCAAAAACAAATCTTGTCCCTTATGAAATAAGAGATCCGATAAGCCTTGCTTGGTATTCATTTGAGCAAGTTTTAGATTTTAGAGAAAAGTCTGGACTGAAAATCTACGGTATCGGTTATACGGTTTATTTAGGAAGTGAGTTTGAACATAAAATGCTGAAACAGGCTGCACAGCTTATCTACGAAACACATCGACAAGGTATGATTGCTGTTTTATGGATGTATCCTAAAGGAAAAGCCATAAAAGATGAACACGACCCACATCTGATAGCAGGGGCGGCAGGCGTAGCAAACTGCCTTGGAGCTGATTTTGTAAAAGTGAAAGTTCCTTATAAAGAAGGGCATAAATCTGCAGAGGCTTTGAAAGAGGCTGTTTTAGCTGCAGGAAATACGGGAATTCTCTGTGAAGGAGGTAAAAAAGAAAATCCTGAACAGTTCTTGACTGAACTTTACGAGCAGATACATATAGGAGGAGCAAGAGGAAACGGGACAGGAAGAAATATTCATCAAAACACACTTGAAGATGCCGTAAGAATGGCCAACGCAATTTATGCAATAACTGTTGAGAACAAAACTGTAGAAAAAGCTTTACAAATTCTAAAAGGAGAACCATTATAAAAAATGGAGGGTCAAAATGGAAAAATATGATGTAGTAGTTATTGGAGCAGGGCCTGGAGGAACGCCAGCAGCAGAATTTCTGGCTAAAAAAGGGAAAAAGGTTCTATTGATAGACGAAAGAGGAAAGCCTGGAGGAGAATGTTTATTTGAAGGATGTATTCCATCAAAAATTCTTGAAACTTCTGCAGATTACTTTTATCAGGCAAAAAAATTAGATATTTTCGGAATAGATATCGAAGGGAATATAAAAGTAAACTGGAAAAATGTTATAAAAAGAAAAGATAATATTCTTGAAAAAAGAGCAAATGCCGCACTTCAAAGACTCAGCCAGATACCAAACTTAGTTTTTAAAGAAGGAAAAGGAAGTTTTATTTCTGAGAATCAGATTGAAATAAAAAAATCAGATGGTTCAACAGAGACGGTAGAATTTGAAAAAGCTCTTATTGCAACAGGTTCTTCTCCTTTTATCCCACCAATTGAAGGGAACGGAGTGGATAAAGTTTGGACAAACAGAACTATATTTGATGTTGAGGATCTTCCAGACTCTATTCTTATTGTAGGTGGAGGGCCAATAGGAATAGAATTTGGTCAAATGTTTAATAAATTAGGTGTAAAAGTAGTTATTGTTGAGCTTATGGAAAGAATACTTATGCCTGTAGATGAAGAGTTTGCACTGATTTTACAGGATAAAATTCAAAAAGATGGGATAGAACTTCATCTAAAATCTCTTGTGAAAAGAATTGATTTTGAAAACGAGAGATTTAAAATATCCTTTGAAAAAGAAGGTAATCTTCAAACGGTAGGAGTAGAAAAAGTTTTAGTCGCCGTTGGAAGAAAACCAAATGTAGAAGGACTTGATCTTGAGAAAGCTAATGTTGAGTACGACAAAAAAGGTATTATCACTAATCAGTATTATCAAACATCAAATCCAGATATTTACGCAGCAGGAGACGTTATAAAAGAGCCAAAATTCCAGCACCTTGCAAGAAATCAGGCATTAGCTGCTGCAAAAAATATGTTAGAAGGAAACAAATATAGTATCGATCTTGATAAACTATCGTGGGTTTTATTCTCTGACCCTGAAATAGCTTCTGCCGGACTTACAGAAGAGCAGGCAAAGAATAGAGGAATAGATTACATAGTAGGTAAATACCCTTATCAGATAGATGCAAGGGCACAGATATTTGATACTGATTTTGGATATTTGAAATATGTTGTAAATAAGCAAACCAATGAAATCATAGGCGTTCATATAATGACAGAGGGTTCTTCTTCTCTTGTAGGAGAGGCTTCCGTTATCGTTGCAAATAAGTTAACCTTAGAACAGGTCGCCAACGGAATACATCCTCATCCGACCTTAACAGAAAGTTTTGAATTTTTAGCAAAAAATATGCTTATGGAGGGAAAATATGTGTGAAAAAGATATTTTATTCTGTATTTTTTATTATTTAGGTTATATAGCAATAGGAGGAGCTTTACTTGCAGGCTTTTTTATTTTTTCAGACTGGATGAAAAGAAAAAGACAGGAAGAACAGGAGGGAAAATAAATGACTGTTATTGATGAAGTTAAAGATAAACCTGTAGGAGAGGTAATTAAAGAATTTCAAACAGATTTAAAAAAAGGACTGTCTGAAGAAGAAGTAAAAGAACGACTGAAAAAATACGGACTAAATGAGATACCAGAGAAAGAGGAACCACTCTGGCACAGGATATTTCGGCGTTTTTGGGGCCCTATTCCGTGGATGATTGAGATAGCAGCTATCCTTTCTGCATCTGTTCAAAAGTGGGAAGATTTTACAATCATAATGATTCTTCTGTTTGTGAATGCAGGCGTTGATTTCTGGCAGGAGCACAAAGCTCTTTCTGCCCTGAAAGTTTTAAAAGAAAAACTTGCTAAGAAGACGATAGTCCTCAGAGACGGTGTCTGGAAAGAAATAGATGCACGGTATGTTGTTCCAGGTGATGTGATAAAACTGAAAATAGGAGACATTATTCCTGCTGATGTTAAACTTGCAGAAGGGGATTTTATCCTTGTGGATCAATCTGCCCTTACAGGTGAGTCTCTTCCTGTTACTAAAAAAGCTGGAGATGTTGCCTATGCAAACTCTATTGTAAAACAGGGAGAAATGATTGCAGTCGTAGTTGCAACTGGACTTAATACATACTTTGGAAAAACAGTAAAACTTGTAGCAAAAGCGGAGAGAGAGCAACGTTCACACTTTCAAGAGATGGTTATTAAAGTTGGAAACTTTTTAATAGTGCTTACACTTATAATTGTTGCTTTGATGATTTTATTTGAGTTAAATCGAGGTGCTGACTGGAAAGAACTGCTAAGATTTTCACTTGTTTTAACGGTAGCAGCTATTCCTGTTGCACTACCTGCCGTCTTAACTGTTACTATGGCAATAGGAGCTTTATACCTTGCAAAGCGTCAGGTTATTGTAAGTAGACTCGCATCAATAGAAGAGTTGGCAGGGGTAGATGTTCTTTGTTCTGATAAAACAGGAACATTAACAAAAAACCAAATGACAACATCAGTTCCATTTACTGTAGATGGATATAAATCTGAAGATCTTATGTTTTATGCGGCTTTAGCATCAAAAGAAGAAAACAAAGACCCTATTGAAATTCCAATATTTGATTGGCTAAAAGAACACAATCTTTATGAAAAAGTAAAAAAATGTAAGCAAAAAAAGTTTATCCCTTTTGACCCTGTAAGAAAAAGAACAGAGGCTTTAGTGGAATGTGATGGTAAAGAAATAGTAGTTACAAAAGGAGCACCTCAAGTAATTATAGAACTTTGCAATCCATCAGAATTTAATAAAGAAGTAGCTTATCAAAGAGTAGAAGAGTTTGCTGAAAACGGCTTTAGGACATTAGGAGTTGCATATAAAAAACCTGAAGAAGAAGAGTTTCATTTTGTAGGTCTGATTCCTCTATTTGATCCTCCAAGAGAAGATTCAAAACCGGCTATTGAGGAAGCTAGAAAATACGGTGTAGAAGTTAAAATGGTAACTGGAGATAATATAGCAGTTGCCAAATATATAGCAAAAATTTTAGGTATTGGAGATAAGATTTACAGTGCAAGAGAACTTCGTGGACAAACCTATGAAGAGTATGTTGTACTTGCAAAAGTAATAACAAAAGCTCTTTTAGAAGTTGAAGAAAATCTTTCAGAAGAAGAAGCAGAAAAAAGAGCTCAAAAAATCGCAAAACTTGTGGAAAAAGAGCTTGAAAATACTAAACTTCCTGTTGGAACAGTAAAAAGACACGAATCAGAAATCATCAAGATCATCGAAGAAGCAAACGGTTTTGCTGAAGTATTCCCTGAAGATAAATATTTTATTGTTGATAAACTTCAAAAAGCCGACCATATAGTTGGAATGACAGGTGATGGTGTTAATGACGCACCAGCACTTAGAAAAGCTGATGCAGGAATAGCAGTTTCTAATGCAACCGATGCTGCCCGTGCTGCAGCAGACCTTGTTTTACTCGCACCTGGTTTGATGGTTATTGTAAAAGCTATAGAAATAGCCCGTCAGATATTTGGACGAATGGAAGCATACACAATATACAGGATTGCTGAAACGATAAGGGTTGTTTTCTTTATGGCTTTATCCATTATGATATTCCAGTTTTACCCTGTTACTGCTTTAATGATTATTCTCTTAGCATTGTTAAACGATATACCAATCCTATCTATAGCCTATGACAATGCTAAAATATCCCCAAAACCTGTTCGGTGGGATATGTATGAGATAAATATAATGGCTTTCTGGCTGGGAGTGGCAGGGGTTATATCTTCATTCACATTATTCTTCTTATTAGTGGAATACTGGAAATTACCTGAAGATTTAATCCAGTCTATAATCTTTACAAAACTTGTAGTTGCAGGACACGGAACGATTTACAACACCCGTGTTAAAGACTGGTTCTGGAAAAAACCATGGCCTTCACCAATTCTTTTTGTAGCGACTTTTGGAACAAGAATTTTAGGAACATTTATAGCTGTTTACGGATTTGGTCTGATAACTCCTGTTGGCTGGGGCTGGGCATTGTTTATATGGGGATATGCGATGGTATGGTTCTTCTTTAACGATGCTGTAAAAATGGCTATTTTAAAAATGTACTGGGAAAAGAAATTTTTCTTTGCTCCAGGGCATTTTACGTGGTTAAAGAAAGAAATGGGTGAAAAAGTAGAACAAGGACATAGTTAATTGAAAGAAAGTAAAAAAAGGTTAAGAAATTTAAAAAAGCTTGGACCTGGAATAATAACTGGCGGGGCTGGGGACGATCCTGCCGGTATTCTTACATATACTATTGTTGGAGCTACAACAGGATTTTCCCAGTTGTGGTTAATGCTTTTGTCAACTCCTATGATGATTGCCGTTCAAGATACAGCAGCAAAATTAGCCCTTGTTACAGGGAAAAGTCTGCCGGAAATACTTAATGCTTATTATTCAAGAAAACTTACATATTTTATTGTCTTAAGTCTTGCGGTAGCTAATATTTTTACAATAGGAGCAGATTTGGAAGCAATTGCAGCTATTCTTGAGATAATAACAGGGATTAAGGCAATTTACTTATTAATTCCTATTACATTTTTAATTGCTTATTTAGTCATATTTAAAGCTTATAAAACAGTTAAAAAAGTTTTAATAGTCCTTACATCTTTACTTGCTGTTTATATTATTTCTGCTATTCTTGCTAAGCCAGATTTAAAACAGATGATTCTTGACACCTTTATTCCACAAATAAAACCTGATTTAGCTTTTATTCTTGCTGCACTTGGACTTTTGGGTACCACTATTTCTCCTTATATGATTTTCTGGCAGGCATCTGAAGAGAAAGAAGAACATGCAACAGTTTCACAGGCAAAAGTTATGGAAGCAGATACAGCCCTTGGAATGATTTATTCTAATGTTATTGCTTACGCAATTATTGTATCTTCTGCAGTTATACTATTTGGACATAAAGAAATTCAGACTATAGCAGATGCAGCACTTGCACTTAAGCCTGCTGCTGGAGAATATGCATTTTTATTATTTAGTATAGGAGTTATAGTATCTGGATTCCTTGCAATACCTGTTTTAGCTGGTTCTACAGCTTATGCTGTAGCAGATACATTTGGATGGCGTGAGGGAATGGATAACAAAGTAAGTGATGCAAAAGGATTTTATTTAGTATTTTTAGGTTCTTTGTTTGTGGGAGATTTGATTAATTTATCTGGTATATCTACAGTTGATGCTCTTTATTACAGCCAAATTTTTGATGGAACATTATTGCCTATATTAAGTGGATTATTATTTGTTTTGGGAAATAATAAAAAAATATTAGGAAAATACATAAATAAAAAGTTTAATAATGTATTTTTAATACTGACATTTATAGTCTCTATTATTGCCACAATTTATATGTTTTATACCTTATTGACTTAATTAATTGGAGGTAAAGTTTGACAGAAGCCCAGCTTGGAGAACTGCTTTTAATATTAGCTCTTTTATTCGGTCTCAGTTATGCCCTTGGGGGCCTTCTCCTAAAAGCAAGAATTCCTGTTATCTTAGGTGCCCTTTTTGTTGGAATGGGAATTCATTACACAACCATTGTTGACAGGATCCTTACAAACGGGGCAACAGCAACAGGATTTAATTTCCTTGCAGAACTTGGAGTTTTATTCCTGCTATTTTATATTGGTCTTCAGATAGACTTTTCTGAAATGAAAAAGCTCAGTAAAGATATAATCTGGGCTACTGTTTTAAATACAGCATTTCCTTTTTTGTTCGGTGTTCTTGTTATGCTTCTTTTAGGGTATGGATGGCTGATTGCCTTTGTTATCGGGCTAACAAGGATGCCAACGGCTGAAGCTGTTATTGTTCCGATTTTAGATGAGTTTAATCTGATAAAAACCAGAGTTGGTAGTTTTATTGTAGGGGCAGGAGTCCTTGATGATGTGATTGAGGTTTTCCTTGTGGCTGTTGTTTCCATATGGATAGCACAGGCAACTGGAACTCACATGAGCGTTGAAAGGGAAATTGGGGATGTTGTTTTAGGAACGGTTATTTTCATAATAGCAACCTTTGTTGTTTATAAATGGATTATAAAGCCTATTTCACACTGGCTAAAGCCAAAACCTGCAAATCTTGTTCTTCTCAGTATGTTTATTCTTCTCGCCTTCGGTGGATTTTCCCAATATGTGGGACTTGGACTTGTTGTCGGTGCAATCGTTGCAGGAATAATAATGAGACCTGCTTTAAATGCAGCAAAAAATATAGGCGAAGAAACTGTTCATGTTTTAAGGGCTATAAGTTATGGATTTTTCGGTGTGGTTTTCTTTTTATGGATTGGTCTCAGTGTTGATTTAACAGGATTATTTGAACATCCAGAACTTGCGATACTTCTTTTCCTTGCTGCGTTTGTAGGTAAGTTAGTAGGCATATTTTTAATGGTTCCTATGAAAAAAATAACTGTAAAAGAAGCATGGACAATCGGCATTGGACTTAATGCAAGACTTACAACCGAAATAATAGTGGCCAAACTTCTTTACGATGCCCATCTGATAGATGTTGAACTGTTTACTGCTTTAGTGGCAGCTTCTTCTGTTTCTACAGTTGTTGTTCCAGTTTTATTCACTCTCTTTGTAAGGATGTGGGGCAAAGAACTTCAAGCTCCACCTGTTCTTGAAGTTAGTGAGGAACACATAAAAACCAAAAAACTTCATGATTTTAAAGGTGAAAGCTGATGACTGAGAAAAAGACCTTAGAAAATAAATACGACTGGGCAGCTTTAAAAGTAGAAGATGTAATAAAAGCTTTAAAAACAGATCAAGAAAAAGGTCTATCATCTAAAGAAGCAGAAAAAAGATTAAAAAAATATGGACTAAATCAATTACAAAAATATAAAAAAGCCACGTGGTATGAAGTTTTAGCCAGACAGTTTATAGATGTTTTGATTATTATTCTTTTAATTGCTGCTGGAATTTCTATTTTGATTGGTGAAATTGGAGATGCTCTTACGATTCTTGCCATCGTTATATTAAATGGAATACTTGGTTTCGTTCAGGAATGGAAAGCAGAAAAAGCAATAGAAGCCCTTCAAAAAATGCTTTCCCCAAAGGCAAAGGTTATTCGGGATGGAAAACAGATAGAAATTGATTCTAAATATATCGTTCCTGGGGATATTGTTGTTCTCCAGATAGGAGATAAAGTCCCTGCAGATTTACGGCTTATTGAAGCCATTAACCTGAAAGCAGATGAATCACCGCTTACAGGAGAATCTGTCCCTGTTCATAAATCCGTTGAACCAGTGAAACCTGGAACTTCCCTTGCAGCAAAATCTTCTATGGCCTGGATGGGAACAAGTATAGTTAATGGAGTCGGAAAAGGTGTTGTAGTCGCAACAGGAATGGAAACAGAATTCGGAAAAATAGCAAAACTTACCCAAACGGTAGAAACAAAACCAACACCACTACAAAGAAAATTAGCAGTATTGGGAAAACAGCTTGGGGCAATATCTATAGCTATATCGGTGATTGTTGCTGTTGTTGGATGGATAGCAGGAAAACCTCTTTTTGAGATGTTTATGACAGGTGTATCCCTTGCTGTTGCAGTTGTTCCTGAAGGTCTTCCTGCAGTTGTTACCATCACCCTTGCCCTTGGCGTAAAAGCAATGGTAAGGAGAAAAGTCCTTTTAAGAAGACTTCAGGCTGCAGAAGCTCTCGGCTCTGCACAGGTGATATGCACAGATAAAACAGGAACACTGACCAAAAATGAAATGACAGTAAGGAAAATATGGCTTCCTGATGGATGGATAGATGTTACAGGATATGGATATGACCCTGCTGGACATTTTGAGATAAACGGTAAAAAAATTGATTACCATAAATATCCTGACCTTTTAGAGCTTCTAAAAACGGGAATGATATGTAACCACGCAAAGCTTATACACGATGAAAAAGGATGGCACATACAGGGAGAACCTACTGAGGCTGCATTAATCGTTGCTGCCTACAAAGCATGGCTTTCTGTTCCTGACCTGAAACATTACACAGAATTTTCATTTAACTCAATAAGAAAGAGAATGACTGTGATTGTTAACGAAGATGGGAAAAAAGTTGCTTATACAAAAGGTGCTCCTGAAGTAATAATAGAAAGATGTTCAAAGATTTTGGAAAATGGAAAAGAAAGAAAGCTCACAGAAGAAGATAAACAGAAATTTATTCAGGCATACAAACAGATGGCTGAAAATGGTCTGAGAACACTTGCCCTTGCTAAAAGAATTCTACCTGAAAATATAAAACTAACAGAAGATGAAGTAGAAAAAGACCTTACTCTTTTAGGTGTTGTCGGTATGATAGACCCTCCAAGACCTGAAGTTCCACCTGCAATTGAGCTTGCCAAAAAAGCAGGAATTAAAGTAATCATGATAACAGGAGATGCACCTGAAACAGCTCTTGCCGTAGCGAAGAAAATAGGGCTCCCTGCTAAAAAGGCTATTTTAGGACAGCAGCTTAAAAATATGTCAGATGAAGAACTTAAAGAATTATTAAAAGAGGATGTTATATTTGCAAGAACAACCCCTGAAAATAAACTGAGAATTGTTACTGTTTTACAGGAAGAAGGCTTGATTGTCGGAATGACGGGAGACGGTGTAAACGATGCACCTGCATTGAAGAAAGCTGATATTGGAATTGCAATGGGACTGAGAGGAACAGATGTGGCAAAAGAGGCTGCAGATGTTATACTTCTTGATGATAATTTCGCCTCAATAATCGGAGGAGTTGAGGAAGGAAGAAGACAGTATGACAACATTCAAAAATTTGTTAGATACCTGTTATCTTCAAACACAGGTGAAGTTATTGCCATTTTCTCCAATGTGATAATTGGAGGGCCTTTAATTCTTTTACCTGTTCAGATCTTATGGATGAATCTTATTACAGATGGAATGACTGCCGTTGCCCTTGGCGTTGAGCCTGCTGAGAAAGGAATAATGGAAAGACCTCCGCGGTCTCCAAAAGAGCATATCCTTGACTGGAAAGGAATTGCAATGATTGTTCTTTTAGGTTCTTATATTGGTCTTGCTACACTCTGGCTATTCCATCATTACCTTGAAAAAGGTGGGGCAGAAGCTGTAATGACTGCACAGACTATGGCATTTACAGGAATTATAATCCTTGAAAAAATGAATGTGTTTAACTTCCGTTCTCTTGTAGCTCCTATGAAATACATAGGATTTTTCTCAAATCCATGGCTTTTACTTGCATGGACAATAACAGTTAGTTCTCAGGTTGCTGCAGTCTATGTTCCATTCTTACAAAAGGCACTCCACACAGTTCCTCTAAAACTTGAAGATTGGGGACTGATCTTTGCAGTGGCAATTCCAATTTTCCTTGTGGTCGAAGCTTATAAATGGATAAGATGGAAAAAAGATAAAAAAAATACAGAGGTTAGGAAATGAAAAAAATAGGATTCTGGGAAGCCTACTCGATCGGCGTAGGTGGTATGATAGGTGGAGGAATTTTTGCGGTTCTTGGTCTTACCATTCTTCTGGCAAAGGGAGCTGCACCTGTTGCATTTATCTTTGCAGGAATAATAGCTCTTTTAACATCTTATTCGTATGCAAAGCTATCTGTTAGATATCCATCTGAAGGCGGGACTGTTGAATATCTTGTTAGGGCATTCGGCAATAACATTTTTACTGCTTATCTGAACACACTTTTACTCGCAAGTTATGTGATAATGCTGTCCCTTTACTCTTATGCTTTTGGTAGTTATGCTTCTGCATTGTTCCTAGGATATGAAATGGAAATTGCAAAAAAGCTTTTCATTGTATTTGTTATTGTATTTTTCACTGTAATAAATGCACTTGGAGCTTATATAAGTGGTAAAGCTGAAGATGTTATGGTTTTTATGAAAGTTGGAATTCTACTGTTTTTCTCTGCTCTTGGATTTTTAACAGGGGATTTTTCAAAGCTGTCGCCTGAACACTGGGAAAGCATTATAAAAATAATGACAGGTGGTCTTATCATATTTCTTGCTTATGAAGGTTTTGAACTTATAGCAAATACCGCACAGGATGTGAAAGATCCCGAAAAAACACTTCCAAAAGCTTTTTATGCTGCAGTTACGACTGTTATTTTTGTGTATGTTCTTGTTTCTGCTGTTGCAGTTGCCAATCTTACATATGAGCAGGTTCAAAAGTACCAGGACTACGCCCTTGCTGTTGCTGCAAAACCTTTTTTAGGTCAGGCAGGTTTTGTTCTTATTGGAATTGCTGCTCTTTTATCAACAGCTTCGGCTATAAATGCTACTCTTTACGGTAGTGCAAGGGTAAGTTATCTAGTAGCTAAATTCGGAGCACTTCCTAAAAATGTAACAAAATATGTATGGAAACACGCAACAGAAGGACTTGTAATTTTAGCTATTTTAACAATAATCTTTGCTACAACATTTAATCTTGAGAATATATCTATAGCAGGAAGTTTAGGGTTTTTAATTATTTTTGCAGGTGTAAATCTTGCAAACGTTAAGCTTGCTCAATACACAGATTCCAATAGATTTATTTCTTTGATTGCATTTTTATTGTGTATTATTTCTATAATTGTTTTAATCGGCTATAACCTTAAAACAAATCCTGATGCTCTTGGCTCGTCGTTTGTTGTATTGGTGCTAACCTTGTTATTTGAAATTTCTTATAGATTTTTTACAAAAATAAAGATAAAAGAGTATATAGATTGGAGATTAGAAGAAGGGGAAAAATTATTACAAAATTATGAAAAAATAATTCCTCAAATAAAAGATACAATCAAAGAGAGATATACAGATGCTGAAGTGTATTTAACAGGAAAGCTAGCTGAAAAAGGTAGAGAAAAAGCTGGACATCTAAATTTAATTGTATTAACAGATAAGAAAATTGAAAATGAGGAAAAAGAAGAAGAAGATTTAAAAAAATCTTTGAATTTAAAAACTCATCATCCTGTTCATATTAAATTTCTAAGAAAAGAGGAAAAAGAAAAAATACCGAAAGACAGTAAAAAAATTGGATAATATAAGTTATGTAAAACTGTAAAAGGTGAAAAATGAAAGGAAAAATTGTAATTCTTGGAACGTCTTCAGCTATTCCAACAAAAAAGAGAAATAACAGCGGAATTTATTTTAAATATTTAGATAAAGGAATTTTATTTGATTGTGGAGAAGGAATATTAAGACAACTTGTATTTGCAAATATAGGAATAAGTAAAATTGATTATATGTTTATAACCCATAAACATCCAGACCATATATTAGGTATTCCAGGGATTTTACAGGCTCTTGATATGGAAGGTAAAGATAAAGTTGAAATATTTTCACCTAAAGGATTAGAAAAAGACTTAAAATGTTTTTTAGATAATGTTTTGTACATTGAAGATTTAAAAATAAAATTAAATGAATTTTCTTACACAACGGAAGTTATAAATATATTGGAAACCGATAAATTTTTAATTAAAGCTGCAGGAATGAATCACGGCGTTCCATGTTTTGGATATTCATTTGAAGAAAAGCCAGTAAGAAAATTAATAAAAGAAAAAATTAAAGATTTTAACAAACAAGAAATTAAACAACTTTTAGAAAAAGGCAAAATAGAAAAAAATGGGAAATTAATAAATATAGATGATGTATCAAAAATTGAAAAAGGATTTAAATTTACGTATATAACTGATACTTACAAAACTGATAACATTATAAAGCTTTCAAAAGGAAGTGATATTTTAATAATTGAATCAACGTATTTAGATGAAGAAGAAAAAGCAGAAAAATACAAACATCTTACTTTAAATTATATTTTAGAGATTTATCCATTACTTAATTGTAAGAAAATGGTTTTAACTCACTTTAGCAGAAGATATAAAAATTTAGATAAATTTAAAGAAAAAATAAAAAAGTATAAAAACATTATTCTTGGTGAAGATTTTATGACATTTGAATTTTAAGTAGAGTAATTAATAGACCTTGAAAAGTTAGTAACTATTAACCATAATTAATACTAATAATAAAAATTTGAGGTTAATAAGATGAAAAAAATAGTAATTCTCGGAGGTGGAATAGCTGGAGTTGAATCAGCTATACATTTAAGAAAATATAATTTTGATGTTGAGCTTATATCTGATAGAGATTATTTATACATCTATCCAATTTCAATATGGATACCAACAAAAGAAAAAAAGTTTGAAGATGTAATTCTACCTATGGAAGACCTTGCTAAAGTACACGGATTTAAATTTACAAAAGGAAAAGTAACTAAAGTTAACAAAGATAGTTTTGTACTAGAAAATGGAGAAATTAGAAATGATTTTGATTATTTAATTATAGCTTTGGGGCAGTCAAAGAAAAAACATAAAGGAATAGAATATACTTATTCTATATGTTCAAAACCTGAAGAAACGCTAAAATACTCAGAAAAATTAGATGAAGCAATCAAAAAAGGCAGAGGAACCCTTACATTTGGATTTGGAGGAAATCCTAAAGCTAAAGAAGCTGTAAGAGGAGGGCCAATTTTTGAGCTTTTATTTAATGTGGATTACCATCTAAGAAAAAAAGGAATTAGAGATAACTTTCAGCTTGTATTTTTTTCACCAATGCCAAAGCCGGGAGAAAGGCTTGGAGAAAAAGCATTAAAGCTTATGGATAAAATGTTTAAAAAACTAAATATAAAAACAATAACAGGTAAAAAAATAAAACAGTTTGTAGAAGACGGAATAATTTTTGAAGATGATACAAAACAAATCTCAGATTTAACATGCTTTATAGCAGCCGGTGATGGACATCCTGCAGTAAAAGAGGGAGATCTACCTAAAACAGAAGCAGGTTTTATAAAAATAGATAAATATAACAAGGTTGAAGGTCTTGAAAATGTTTATGCCGTTGGAGACAGCGCTGCCTTAGAAGGTCCTCCATGGAAAGCAAAACAGGGACATTTAGCTGAAGTAATGGCAAGAAATACTGCCTTTAATATTGCTTTAAAAGAAGGATTAGAGAAAGGTGAGCCAAAAAGTTATGTGGAACATATAAATATTATGTGTTTAATGGATATGGGAAATGGTGGAGGTCTTGCTTACAGGGATGATAAGAAAGCTTTACTTATACCACTTCCAATTATAGGGCACTGGATGAAAAAGGCTTGGGGTGTTTATTATAAACTTTCAAAATTAGGTAAAATCCCAAGGCTTCCAGGGATGTGAAAACTACCTTCAAGGAGCTTACTAAACCTGATATAATTTTAATAATAAAACTTTAGGAGGGTTTAGTATGCCTTTAATAGCCAAAACAAAAGATGAATTAAACAATATTTTAAAACCAGCAGTTGAAGTTAAAGATGGAAAAGTAGATATAACTGATGAAAATAAATTAAGAGAAAGCGTTATAGATGATTTAATCTATACTGCTGTATTTTCTGAAAACGAAGAAGTAAAGGAAGAAGCTAAAAAATTAATAAGAAATATAGCCAACGAATTTGGAGCCATTGCAGCATCTATAAACGACCTTTACAGGGCTATGGGAAAAGGAGAAACAAGGGATTTTACTACACCTGCCGTTAATATTAGAGGAATGACTTACGATGTTGCAAGACAGATGTTTAAAGTAGCTTTAAAACATGATGTTGGAGCATTTATATTTGAAATAGCAAAATCGGAGATAGGATATACATTCCAAAGACCTTCAGAATATGCATCCTGTGTATTGGCAGCTGCCATAAAAGAAGGATATAAAGGACCTGTATTTATTCAAGGTGATCATTTCCAGTTCAACGCAAAAAAATATACAGAAAATCCGCAGGCGGAACTAAAAGCAATTCAAGATTTAACGAAGGAAGCAATTGCAGCAGGATTTTATAACATAGATATAGACCCTTCAACCCTTGTTGATTATTCAAAGCCTACATTAAAGGAACAGCAGTACCACAACTACATAAATACAGCTAAAATGACAGATTTTATAAGAAAAATTGAACCTGAAGGAATAACAGTATCAGTAGGTGCAGAAATTGGACATATTGGTGGGAAAAATTCAACTGTAGAAGAGTTTGAAGCATTTATGGAAGGCTATTTGGAAGAACTCCCTGAAGGTGAAGAGTATATTTCCAAAATTTCAGTTCAAACTGGAACAGAACATGGAGGAATTCCTCTTCCATCTGGTGAAGTTGCAGAAGTTAAGCTTGATTTTAATGTTTTAAGAGATATTGGAAAAGTGGCAAGAGAAAAATATGATTTAGGTGGAACAGTTCAGCACGGAGCATCTACTCTTCCAGATGAGCTTTTTGATAAATTCCCTGAAAATAACTGCTGTGAAATTCATCTTGCAACGGGATTCCAAAATATAATGTACGACCTTATACCTGAAGATTTCAGAAATAAAATTTATAGTTGGATAAAAGAAAATCTAAAAAATGAGTGGAAAGAAGGATGGACAGAAGCACAGTTTATTTATAAAACAAGAAAAAAAGGATTTGGACCATTCAAATATGAGTGGTGGACATTAGATAAAGAGTATAAAGATAGAATATTAGAGGCTTTATACAATAAATTTGAGTTTTTATTTGAAAAACTTGCTGTATTTAACACAAAAGAATATACAGACAAATATATAAAACTTGTTAAATATCCATACGGATATTTAAAAAATAATTGATTTCTTACTGGCAGGATTTTGTTCCTGCCTTATATTTAAAATAAAATTTGTCTTAGAGGTCAAAACAAATGCCTGCTGTTTTAAATCAATCTTCCAAAAATACAACACCAAAACCCTATAAATTCACAATAAATCAGCTAAGAAAGATGTATGAAGTAGGACTTATAGAACCTGATAAAAAAATCGAGCTTATAAATGGAGAACCTATTATGATGACACCAATAGGATTTAAGCATGCAAAAGTATTAGAAAGATTAGAAAAAAAACTTTATGAGGTTATAAACTCTAAAGAGTCTCTGAAAAAAAAATATATAATTTGGACACAAAATCCTATAAAGAAAAATAGTAAAGACCTTTTATATCCAGATATTGTCATATATCCTGAAAAGATTTACCAAAAAGAAGAAATACCCAGCATAAAAGATGCACTTTTAATAATAGAAATTTCGGATACAACACTCGAATACGATAAAAATGTAAAACTTCCAATTTATGCAAAAGGAAAGGCTAAAGAAGTCTGGATTGTAAATTTAAAAGAAAACATAGTTGAAAAATATACAAACCCTTCAGGAAAATTATTTAAAGATATTCATATCTACAAAAAAGATGAAGAAGTACAGCTTTTTGATAGCAAAATCAATTTATCAGAAATTTTATAAAACGGAGTAAAAATGTCTTTACTTGATAGACAAATCAAAGCTATAAAACAGATTTATTCTGAAGTTGAAAAAGCTGGTTATAAAATTAAACCTATAATTGTTGGAAAATTTGCTTTAACTGTTTATACACAGGGGATGTATCCTGCAAATATGATTTCACTGCTTTTCCCTGACCTAAATCTAATGCATAAAATTTTAAAAGAACTTGGATATGAACGTGTTGGAGATTTCTGGACTAAAGATGACATAGTTGTTGAAATAAGTAAAAATTTTGAGCTAATACCTGAAGGAACATTTAACCAGATAGAAGCAGATGGAGTTATTATAAATGTTATATCACTGGAAGATCTTCTAATAGATATGATGAAGCAGTGTATAGAAGGTGATGAAATGACCTGCGACCTTATAAAATTACTTGTTAAGTCTTATAAAAAGGTTATAGATTTTCATAATATTTATAGAAAACTCAAAGATAAAAGGGCTGTTATAAAATTTAAAGAATTTCAGAGACTGACTGTATAATTACCTTCCTCCTGCTCCACCCCCACCAAATCCACCTCCACCGCCAAATCCACCTCCACTTGAAGAACTGCTGTTTGAAGATAAAGCTGAGGATATAGATTTATAGGAATTGTGGTAGCTATGGTAAAGCTTTCTTCTTGTTGTTTTATATTGCTGAACTTCTGGAATTTTAATATTTAAATCCTCCAACGCTTTTTCTACCTTGTCAGCTGCGCCTAAAGCAGTTCCGTAAATAAGCCATTCCTTCCATATTGAAATATCTTCAGGAGCATATTTTTTTATCATTGCAAGATCTGACAAAAATTTTCTAAAAGCATCCCATTGAAGCTTTTCTTTATAAAACTCATCTTTCCATCTTCCTAAAAACTGTGTTGGTGTAAAGAAATATATAAAGATGTTGTTAAATAAAAGTAGAAGACCGTAGAAAAATATTGGGAATAAATCTAAAAAGTATTTATTCTGTAGTTTAAAAACTGAATCTAAGAAATATATTATTCCAATAAGTAAAATAAAAACAAAATTAAAAATAAGTATGTTGCGAATAATTTTTTCTCCTTTAGTATCAACAAATTTCCTAGATAAATTCTTATTTTGATATCTAAAAAGTTTATCTAAACTTTTTTTAAGAGTTTTTAAAATTCCATAAAATTTTCTATCCGCATAACTTTTTATTTTTTTCTCAAACTCATCAGGTATAAAATAATAAGTGTTATCAGTGTTTTTTGTTCCATGATTTTTAATAAATTCGATTACTAATTTCTCATAATCATCCTCTACTTTTGTATCCACCAGATGCAAAACAAGTTTAGGAGATGTTTCAACTTTTATTTTCCCTCTTTTCATTAAGTCAAGAATAGTTGCATAAAAGGCGTTTTCATCAGCATAAAATGAATCGCCTTTAAATACTAAATTAACTTCATAAGGTTTTCTACTGTTATTTGGTATAAAGCTTAAAAACTCTGGTACAACAAATTTTCTTTCTTTACCGTATCTATAGTAGATAAATATAAAAGCTACAGGATAAGTTAAAAGCAATATAAATAAAAGATTTTTGAATATTTTGTAAATATTCTGAACAAAAAATAAGCCGCTGTTAGCTTCAAGAGTTTTTTCCTTTACATTTTTTACCCATTTTGGAAAGCCTTCTATATTAGTATTTTTCAGTAAAAACTCTATGCCTACAATACTATTAGTAGGTGAATATCCTTCAATTATGTAAGAATTATCTGTTTTTGTCACTTTAAAATTAGTAACGTGAGGAAATATATTTTCTATAAGGTTTAGAGGATCATTTATAACTATTTCTACATTTTTATAAAACACGTGTTCATCTGCGAGTTTTAAATTTATATGAGAGTTTTTATTATCCTTTTCGATGGGAGGGTACACGTGATATGTTGGCATTAATGAGTATATACCTTCTGTAAAATGCCTTTGTTCAACAATTCCAACTTCATTATTATATGCAAGTTTCCGTACAAGATCTTTAGATTGAGGGTGTTTAAACTCACCAAAAATATTTCCATTATAATCTTTTACATACCAGTCTTTATTTACATCTCCCAAAACCTGTACTGCTTTTATATATGGCCTATTTAAACCCCTATCATATGTCAATGGAACTTTCCAGTTTCTGCAAAGCATTCTAAATCTGTCAGATTCAACATAAAAATTGTAATTTTCGTCTAGCTGAAGAATTTTGTTTAGATTTAAAGTGGCTTTATAATCAACATACAGCGGTTCAAATACAAGTCTTAAATCTTTTTTAAAGGTAAAATAATATCCCAAGAAAGCTATCAACGATGTAAAAACTAAAACTAAAACTAAATAAAATCTTTCTTTCATTTATACATTCCAGTTTAAATTTGGTGTTTTTTCTATTTCTTCTCCAAATTCTAGATAAGCTTTTTTGGTAAAGCCAAATATTCCTGCAACAAAGTTAGAAGGAACAGTGTCTATCATAGTGTTGTATTCCTGAACGATGTTATTGTAAGTATATCTATGCCTTGTAATTTCATCTTCTATATTTTGTATGGCACCTGTTAGATCTTTTACAACCTCAGATGTTTTTAACTCAGGATAATTTTCTACAGATACAAGAATATTACCAAGTATTTGTTTTGATGCTTTTTCTATATTACTTATTTCTTCAGGATTATCTGTTTTTAAAACAGATGTTCTCATCTCGGTAATTTTTTCAAGAGTTTCTTTTTCAAATGATGCATAACTTTTTACAGTATCTAAAAGCTGTGACAGCATATCAAGTCTTTTTTTTAGGGCAACTTTAACCTGACCTAAAGTTGCATCAGCACCATTTTTTAACTGCTGGAACCTGTTGTAAACAGAAATTAAATATATTCCTAAACCTAATATAACAGCAATTATAATAAGTGTAGTCATATAATTCTCCTTTTTCTTTTAAAGGTAAAAGACTGTTTTAAAATTGTCAACATTAATCTAAAATATAGAGTATGAATACAGAGCTGTTCAGTATAAAAATTAGAACTTCTAAAAAAGGAAAACATATTTCAGGAAATGAAAGAATAGTTCCTAAAAATAAAATAAATGAAACAGTTTTTAAACTACTTGAAAGACAAAAAAATAGAGATTTTGACTTTTCAAACATTAAAATAGAAAAATTAAAAGAAAAACCTATCATTGTAGAAAAAACTTTAAAAATAGAAACATTAAATTTTGGAAACTGGAAAGAAGCAAAAGAATATGCTGTTGAAATTTTAAGACAAATAACCCGTCTGCCTGAAGAAAATCTTCTCAAATTTATAAATCTTTTATATACAGGGGCAGCACCTGATTGGTCAAATATGAGAGGGGCAATGCTAGTTGATACTAAAGGTCAAAGAGTAGAAAAAGATCCTTTTAAAGGTATAAGAACCATTTTAGTTGATTACATAGATAGGGCAAGTGTAGAACACAAACTTCTTGAAAAAGAGTATACACTTAGAACAGCAGATGCTCTTGCTCTTACCACAAAAAACTTACTGCATTCTCAAATAATAGCAGAGTTTTGTATCTCAGATGATCCAGATTATACCACCGGATACATATCAACAAAAGAAAAATACATTAGACTGGTACCTTTAAAACCAGAAGGTTTAAATAAAGGAGGTAGAATTTATTTTGTTGAAGCAAATGCTGATCTGGAAGATATTTATCACTTTCTAAAAGAAAAACCGGTTTTAATAAAGGATGTTAATTTATGAATGTTTTTTTACACGGCTGGAGTTTCAGTAAAGAGATATGGGAAGATTTTAATAATGTAAAGGATAGTTTATTTTTAGACCTTCCATTTCACGGAGAATTTAAAAATTTCAGCAAAAATAATATTCTTGATAATTATATAGAGTATTTAAACGAAATTGTTAAAGAAAGATCAACATTTATTGGCTGGTCCTTGGGCGCTTCAATATCTGTTTTGTTTTATTTAAAATATCCAGAAAAAGTTAAAAAATTAATTCTAATAGGATTTTCGCCAAAATTTAAAGATAAAGAACTTGGACACAATCCAAAATATGTTAAAGCCTTTATGATTTCTTTGAAAAAAGATTTTGAAAATACAATATATAATTTCAGGGTTCTTTCATCTAATAAAAAATTTGAAAATATTCCACTTCCTGAAAAAGAAGGAGCTATCAAAATATTAAATGAGTTCATAAATTTAGATTTGAAGGAAGAATTAAGTAAAATAGATGTGCCTACTGTGATTATACACGGCAAAGAAGATAAAGTTGTGAATCCTAACGCAAGTCCTTTTACAAATCAAATAATTAAAAACTCTAAACTTTTTTTATATCCGTTAAATCATTCACCATTTTATAAAAATCCTGATATAATTGTTAACCACCTGTAAAAGACAAGTTAACGGAGAAAGTTTTGAATTTATTACTTGTAAAAAATAATTTTTCAAGATTTTGCAGTACATATGAAAAATATGCTTTCATTCAGAAAGAAACAGCAAGCATACTTGGGAAAGAAGCTCTTTACGGACTTGGGATAGACCTTGGCTGTGGTACTGGTTTTTTAACACAGGCTCTAAAAACAGATTTTAACCGGATAATAGGTGTAGATTTATCTTATGAAATGATTTCCTATTACAGAGAAAAGGGCTTTGAAGGTATAAATGCAAATATTGAAAGTCTTCCATTTAGAGATAGTAGCTTTGATTTTGCAGTTTCCAATTTTTCTCTTCATTGGACGGATATAAATATATCTTTTAAAGAAGTTAACAGAATTTTGAAAGAAAGCTCTATATTTTTATTTGCTATTCCTGTTGAAGATTCATTAAAAGAAATCTATGAAAAATTGTATAAAACTTTTGATTTTCCTTCAGAAGAAAAAATTATTCAAACTTTAAAAAGTAACGGATTTGTTATATATGAAAAATACATCCAAAATTTTCCTCTTTACTTTAAAAATGGAAAACAAATGCTTGAATACTTTAAATATACAGGAACTGCTGTAAACCAGCAAGCAAAAACATTAGGGGATAAACTGGTAACTTATAAAAAAGTTTTACCCCTAAAAAACATAACTACCGGCTTTAAAGTACTTTTTGTAAAAGCTATTAAAGCTTTTTAGCTCTAAATATTCTTACTTTTTGGCCATTTACTTCTTCAAATTCAGGTTCAAAAACCTCTTCAGAAGAAAATAAATCAAGAACCTGATATCTTGCACATACTGCATTTATAGCTTTTGTTATTTCTTCTTTATCCATAACATCTGTTTCCCAATAAGTTGCAAATACTAAATTACCATCCTTATCATGAATAGCAAGCCTAACTTCATCTACAAGTTTTTCAACTGGATCTCCATATAAAGTTAAAGTCCCGTAAAGTTCTTGATTCTCCAAATTGTTACTCCTAAACTTATTTATTTTTCAAAGGTACTAATGTAAAAATCATATTTCTTCCTTCTTTTTTTGGAGGCTTTTCCACTTTTCCAACCTCTTTAACATCTTCAATTATTCTGTTTGCAAGCTGCTCACCTATTTCAGGATGAATATTTTCTCTTCCTCTAAACATAATAATTACTTTTACTTTATCTCCGTCTTCTAAAAATTCTCTTATATGTTTAACTTTTGTTTCATAATCATGCTTTTCTATTTTAAGACCAAACTTCATTTCTTTTACATGCTGCATATGGGCTCTTTGCTTTTTCTTGGCTTCTTTTTCTTTTTTCTTTTGCTCAAATTTATACTTTCCGTAATCCATAATTTTGCAAACAGGTGGATTTGCTTTTGGTGATATTTCCACAAGGTCTAGATTCCTTTCTTCAGCAAGTCTCAATGCTTCTTCAATTGGAACTATCCCAAGGTTGTTCCCTTTGTCATCAATAAGACGACATTCTTTAACTCTGATTTGTTCGTTGATTCTTAACTCTTGAATGGCTAGTTTACCTCCAGTTTTATTTTTTCTTTATTTTCAATAATAGTATGTTTTTTATATTCTTCTTTTTCATGAGGAAAATCATCTCTAAAATGAACTCCTCTGCTTTCTTTTCTATTTAATGCAGCTTTTGTAGTTAAATTTGCCAAATACAAAAGGTCTTTAATATAATAACTATCATATTTATCTTTTGCAATCAAAATAAGTTTATTTATTTTATCTAGGGCATTATTTAAACTTTCTTTGTTTCTTAAAAGACCAACGCTGTTCCACATAATATTTTTTAAATTACATATAATTTCATTTTTTATGTTATTTTCTAATTTTTCTTTTGTTTTAATATCGTTTTTAATATTCTTTTTCTTTATATTACTATACATATTATACAAAAATACTGAATAGCCTGTTTTAGCACCAAATGTAACGCATTCAAGTAGTGAATTACTTGCAAGTCTGTTTGCTCCATGAACTCCACTACAAGATGCTTCACCAACAGCAAAAATTCCTTCAATATTAGTTTTTCCAGAAGGGCTTGCCTCTATTCCCCCTATTGTAAAATGTGCTGCAGGACTTACTGGGATTTTATCCAGTTTGTCAATAAGATTGTACTCTTTCAAAAGAGCAAAAACGGTTGGAAATCTTTTTTCTATATCAATTCCTTTTTCTATTAAAGGTTTTAGATTTAAAAATACTTTTTTTCCTTCTTTTTCTTTTTCAAAGATTGCCCTTGCAACTTCATCTCTGGGTTTTAACTCATCTACAAACCTTTCGCCATTTTCATCTATTAAAACTGCTCCTTCTCCTCTTACAGCTTCTGTTATAAGATACGCAGGTGCATTTGGAAGATTTAAAGCAGTAGGATGAAATTGTACAAATTCTAAATCTTTTAAACGGCATCCAGCTCTATATGCTTTTAATATTACATCTCCACCTATATTATAAGCTGATGTGTTTCTTTTATAAAGAGGGCTGTATCCACCTGAAGCAATAACCAAAGATTTAGCGTATATAACTTTTTTGGACTTTTTATTTCCTGCTATAATTCCAACAAATTTATTTTCATCAGTTAATATTTCCTCTAAGAAAAATTCAGTTTCAAATATTTGATCTTTTACTTTTTCATATAAAAATTTTCCAATTGCTTTTCCTGTGTAATCTCTTACATGAAGTACCCTATTTTTTGAATGTGCCGCTTCTTTAGTAAGTTTTAAATTACCAATTTCATCTCTATCAAATTCCAGCCCACTGTTAATCAGATCAACAACTCTTTCAAGACCTTCTTCTACAAGTATTTCAACATTTTTTTCTATACAAAGACCTTTTCCAGCGTTTATTGTATCTTTAAAGTGAATGTCAGGATTATCATCTTTTCCTATAGCTGCTGCTATACCACCTTGAGCTAAAAAAGAATTAGAAATTCCGACATTTTTTTTGGATAGTATTATAAAATTTTCACCAAGCTCTTTTAATTTATTTGCAACAGCAAGACCTGCAACTCCAGAGCCTACTATAATAGTATTTATATATTCAGATGGCATTAGATTAGTATCAAAAGGTGTGAAATATCTATCCATTTACGGCAATTTTACTATTTTTTATTTCATTAATTATTTGAAGAACAACTTGATTTAGTTTATCTGGATTGTGCCTTGCATAACTTCCCTCATCAAGCAAATTACCTGAATAAACCTTTACTCCCATTCTGGAAATGTTAGCTGCATCAACAACCACTGGTTCTGCATGTTCTTTCATATACCTTTTTAAAACATCATCTGGGGGAAGCTGTGTATTAACTATAACTGAATCTATAAAATGCTTTCCAACTGTATCTTCTATTGCTTTTATATGATCTGACACTGCATAATCGTCAGTTTCTCCATACTGTGTCATAACGTTTGATATATAAATTTTTCTTGCTTTAGATTTTATCAATGCATCTTTTATATCATTAACCAGTAAATTTGGTATAACGCTTGTATAAAGGCTTCCAGGTCCTAATGTTATTATATCAGCATCTAATATCGCTTCAATTGCATCTTCAGGTGCTTTTACATTTTCAGGTTCCATCCAAATTTTTTCAATTTTTGCTATAAGTTTTTTACCGTATTCTGTTATCTGAGTTTCTCCTCTTATTATCTTTCCGTCTGTAAATTTAGCAACTAAATCAACTTGCTGGGCTGTTGAAGGTATTATTTTACCTTTTATTTTTAAAATATCAGATGTTGTTTCAACTGCTTCTAAAAAATTTCCTGTAATTTTTGCAAGAACTGTTAAAAATAGGTTGCCAAAGCTATGTCCTTTTAACCCTTCCCCTTCTTGGAATCTATACTGGAAAACTTTAGTTAAAATATCTTCATCCTCTGCTAAAGCAACTATGCAGTTTCTAACATCACCAGGGGCTGGAATTCCCATTTCTTCTCTTAATCTTCCAGAACTTCCTCCGTTGTCTGCTACTGTAACAATAGCAGAAAGGTCATTTATATAGTCAGGTACTAATTTTTTTAATCCTCTTAAAAGGCTGGAAAGACCTGTTCCTCCGCCAATTGATACTACTTTCATCTTAAATTCCTCTATATTTTAAAAACTTCATTATGCTTTCTTTATTAATTTCGTTAATTATCCCTTTTTCTGTAATTATACCACTAATATTTTCAGCAGGTGTAATGTCAAAGCTGTAATTTAAAGCTTTTGTTTCCTCGGGCGCTATTTTACAGCTGCCGCATTCTTTTATTTCTTTTTCGTTCCTAACTTCAATAGGTATATCCTTACCACTTTCTGTATTTAAATCAAAAGTTGTTGTAGGGGCTGCTACATAAAAAGGTATATTAAACTCTTTTGCTAAAACTGACAAGGTAAAAGTACCAATTTTGTTTGCAACATCTCCATTTGCTGTTATCCTATCAGCTCCAACTATTATTACATCTATTAAACCTTTTGAAATTAAAAATCCTGCTGAGTTATCGGTAATTAAGTAGTGAGGTATTCCTTCTTGAACTAGCTCCCATGCTGTAAGTCTTGCTCCTTGAAGATAAGGCCTTGTTTCATCAACATACACCGTTATATCTTTTCCATCTTCATATGCACTCCTAATAACTCCAAGAGCTGTCCCCCAGCCAGAAGTTGCAAGTGCTCCTGTATTACAGTGTGTTAAAACATTTGCTTTTTCAGGTATTAAAACCTGTCCGTATCCTCCTATTGATTTGTTCGCGTGGTAATCCTCTAAATCTATTCTATTTGCTTCTTTAAATAATGCTTTTATAAGCTCATCTGGGCTTTTTTCATTTTTCCATTTTTCAAACTTTTTCCACATTCTGTCAAGAGCCCAGAAAAGGTTTACAGCTGTGGGTCTTGTGTTTTTTAATGTTTCAAGAACTTTTTCTGCCTCATCTAAAGGCTTTCCTTCATCAATTAGCTGTTTTATCCCAATTGCAAACCCGTATGCTCCAACAATCCCAATTAATGGAGCACCTCTTATAATCATATCTTTTATAGCTTTTGCCACATCTCCATACGTTGAAAGTTCAAGCCACTGTTCTTCAAGTGGTAATTTTAACTGGTTTATTACGTAAAGTTTATAGTCTTTTAATTCTATTGGTCTTATGTCTTTTATTTTTCTTACCAATTTAATTACCTTTTTAAGATTTTTTTATTAATAAATAAAGTAATACCTGCAATTGAAAATACAGCAATTATTAACAAAGTAAAAAGCCAAAAATAGTATTCAGTTAGACTCATCTTTACATCCTCCAATTTCAATAAAAAGAATACCACTTAAGGTTATAATAGCATAAGAAAGTACAGCTATTATAATGTTGCTAAAACTATAAGAATGATTTATTAATGGTTGTATTACAGCAAAAACTATTATTGCAACACCAATATTTAAAAGCTGTTTACCAAATTCTTCTAAAGATTTCATTCTAGATATGCTACTGTATCCACTACATCAACTACATCTTTTATTTTTGCTTTAATAAAATCTCCTGCCCTTAAAGGCTCGGTAGTTTCTACATATGTTATGCCGTCAATTTCATAAGCACTTCTATAAATCCTTCCTATTGGAAGGTTTTCCCATTCCTCTGAAAATCCATCTATCAAAATTTCAACTTCTTTTCCAATTAATTGCCTATTTTTTTCTTCTGTTATTTTTTCCTGCACGTTTAAAATTTCATTTTTCCTTCTTATTTTTTCTTCCTTAGGAATAATATCTTCATATTTTTCAAAAGCAGGGGTTCCTTCTTCATGTGAATACTCAAAAACTCCAAGCCAATCAAATTTTGCATTTTTTATAAACTCTTTCATATTCTCAAAATCTTTTTCTGTTTCAGTTGGAAATCCTACTATTACTGACGTTCTGATTGCTGCATCTGGAATGTGTTTTTCTTTCCATTCTAATATCTGCTGAATTTTTCTTTTTCTGTATCCTCTCATCATATCTTTTAAAATTTTATCTTCGCTGTGCTGAACAGGCATTTCAAAGTATTTAACTACTTTTTCACTATCTCTTATATTTTTAATAAAATCTTCATTAACGGTAGTTGGATAAAGATAGTAAAGTCTTATCCATTTTATTTCATCTATCTTTTCAATTTTATTTATAAGTTCCCAAAGCATAGGTTTGCCGTATATATCTATCCCGTAAAAACTTGTATCTTGCGAAACTATGTTTATCTCTTTTACTCCTTGGTCTGCAAGAATTTTTGCTTCTTCTACAAGCTCATCAATTGGACGGCTTCTATGTTTTCCTCTTATGTTTGGAATTGCACAAAATGCACATGTATGGTCACATCCTTCAGATATTTTTAAATAAGCTGTATGTTTTGGAGTTGTTAAAATCCTATTTTGGTATAAAGGTTTTTTTAATTTTGGCTGTAGCCCTATTTTTTCTGGTATTTGAAATTCCTGTTTTAAGTCTATAAACATATCAACTTCTGGAATTTCCTTTTCAAGTTCGTTTTTATATCTTTCAACTAAACATCCTGTAACTACTATTTTTTTATCTGAGTTTTCCTTTAGTTTTGTAGCCTCTAATATTGTATTTATTGATTCTTCCTTGGCTGCATCAATAAATCCACAGGTGTTTATAAGAATTACATCTGCATCTTCAAGATTTGAAACAAACTGGGCATTTGAAGCATTTAATTTCCCAAGTAAAACTTCTGTATCAACTAAATTTTTAGGACAACCTAAACTAATAACTCCTATTTTCAAAAAATTACCTCTTATAATTTTGATAGTAATTATTATAACTTAGTTTGGAAGGTTAAGATATCAAGAGAAAGCCCTCAGGAGAGGGCTGTAAAGTAATCTTACCAATTATATGGTCCAAAATTTTGACCATCACAGGTAGTTCCACTAACTGTACCGTGTCCGCAACTTGTAAGATCTATTGTTAAAGTAAAGTTTGAAACTGTACTTCCTGCTGGACATGTTCCAGAGTATGTAATACTTCCAGTAGCACTTCCATCAGTACATGCTCCTACGTATAAGTTAATTAGAGATAAAGTTCCAGAAGAGCTGTTTTGTCCATCTGAAGCAGAAAAGTTTATGGTACCATTCCATATTCCTTTGTCCCAGGGGTCGTTATTTCCATCAGCGTCTGGGTCATAGCTTAAATTACTAGCATCTATCTGGGCTGTTATCGTTCCACTATTTGATGTAAGTTCCCATTTGTAGTAAAAAGATGTAAATGTATAACCTTGAGTAGCATTTCCATCCAAATTAAAATCAGCTGTTTGCTTAAAGGTTCCAAAACTACCAATGGTAGTTATAGGATTTCGTGAACAATTAGGAGATAGCACTCCTGTACAAACGTCGTATCCACTTAATGCATCATTATCATTATCATCTCTAGCACTTACTTTACCTTGTATTGTAATATTGTTAGGATAGTTGCAGGTAAAGTCGTAAGTACCATTAACAGGTATTCCATCATCGTCTACATCAGTTAAATCGCCAGAGGGTGTACCAGAGCAATAACTTATAGCTTGTTGCTTTGATATAGATAGAGGACTTATTCCAGATGGTAAAGATGGAAAGAAAATAGGTGTACCACTTATATTTCCTACCGAACTTTGTACATTTCTATAAAAATTCTCTGCTACACTAGTTGTAGATACCAAATCATCTGCAGAAGCTTGGTTCACCGTTTCACCGGTGCCTCCACCGGTACCTCCACCAGTGCCACTATCTCCGCCTCCTCCACAAGAGGCAAAAATTAAAGAGATTACTCCTAATGTAAAAACACTTGTGAAAAATTTTTTGTTTTTCATGATAAATACCCCCGAAACTAAGCTTATATTATTAACTATAGTAAAATTATGTGATTAGTGAAGGGAAAATTACCTGATTTTTATTAATGCAAGAGAAATTATTGCAAGTATTATTGTAAATATCCATACCCTGACTACTATCTTAGGTTCTGGCATTCCTTTAAGTTCATAATGGTGATGAATGGGAGCTCTTAAAAAAAGCCGTTGTCCTCCTGTCATTTTAAAATAAGCTACCTGCAGGATCACAGAAATTGTTTCTATTACAAATATTGCTCCTACAAATGCAAATATGAATTCCTGTTTTGTAATTAATGCCACTGTACCAAGAGTTGCCCCAATAGATAAGGCTCCTGCATCTCCCATAAACATTTCAGCAGGAAAAGAGTTAAACCATAAAAA
>WIAL01000008.1 GCA_015519975.1 Hydrogenothermaceae bacterium
GCAAATCTTGCAGAAACAAGACCAAGGGCAACAGTTAAAAATGCAAGCGTCCCAGCAGCGAATAATTCAAATGTGTTTTCAACCCATAAATGAACAACCCACCATCTAAAGTAATCATCTATTGTAAAGTTTGGAATAATCTTTTGTAGAGGAAGCATACCAGCTATGTATAAAACAGCTATCGCAAAAGAAGCCCATATCATCATTTGAAGTGGAGGTGTAACTTTTTCTGCCTTTTTTACTGTGAAAAATACTATTGAAAACCAAAGTACTAGACCGATAACAAGTCCAATATCCCATATTCTTCCAAGTTCTATATATTCTCTACCTTCAGACCCAAGCCAGAACCAGAGTTCATCTGGAAGTTTACCAAGAGCACCAAGCCAAAGACCTATTAAACCTCCGCCGCCGACAATTAAAAGGGCTATCCATAAAATATCAACAGCAATTGGAAATTTGAAATCTTTTCCTTTAGAAGCAAGAGGAGCAACAAATAAGCCACCAGCAAGCCATCCTATAGCTATCCATAAAACAGCAAGATTTAAATGAAATTCCCTTGCAACATTGAAAGGTAGTAAAGATTGGGGAATAATCCAGCTATGAGAAGGATCTGCATAAAGGTGTGCCATATATCCACCAAGAAGTGTTTGAAGAACAAAAAATAGGGGAACAAGCGGTACAAATTTTAAAACTTTTTCCTGCATAGGAGTTAATGAAGTTATTTGTATAGGTTTTTCAAGTTGAGAATGGTCGTCAAATTTAAGGAAGTAATCATAAAATGCCCACATTACAACAATAGTTAAAGTCCAGCAAGCCATAAATGCAACTAAAGACCAAAATAAAGTTGAGTATGTAAAACTCATATTAATAGAAGGTTCTGGAGGCCAGTTATTTGTGTAAGTTGGATGTTGATTTAAACTTGCTTTAATTTCTTCTACGCTTCCTAATGATTTTACAACTATTTTTTCTTTTCTTTTTGCAGATGGTCTTGGAGTAACAGCAGCAAGTGTTGACCAGTCTATAAATGCTACTATTTTTTCAGCTTCTTCAGGTTTAACTAAATTTCCTATCCACGCGTACTGAGGATTTCCTTCTACGAGATATTTCTTTATCTTTTCTTTAACCTGTAAAAATGCTTTCTCATGCTGTGGTGTAATTTGTGTAATTCCTTCCTTTAATGTGGATTTAACCCTTACATCTTTGGTAACAAGGAAGTCAATTTTTGCTTTTTCTTCTTCTGATAATTCTTTGTAAGGTTTTTGGTATTTTTCCTGAGAATAAATGTTCTGAAGTGCTACCACTTTTTCATGAAGCATCCACGCAGTGTAATCCGGTCCAATATAAGCACCATTTCCAAGTAGTGTTCCCTGATCCATCATTACATATTTTTGAAAATAAGCTTTTCCCTGAACAATATCATCGTAAGTGTAAAGAATCTGTGTACCCTTTACTTCTTTTGGAATAGGAGGAACGTCTTTAATCTGTACAATGGTCAGGTAGGTAAAAATTGCCACGGCTGCCACAAGAGACAGGAGAAAAATCAAAAACCACTTTTTAGCTGCCGAGTCATTGTAATTTTGCATAGCAAACCTCCAGAGTTTATGTAAGTATTCCTTTTATCAGATAAACGAAAAGGTAAATGTGGAACATTATTGAAAAAAGTTTTTTATAAATTCTTTCTTCTCCCCCTTTGTATATAAGCGTTAGTACAAAAACAAAAAGAACTACTGTATATCCAAGTATCATTACCAAGATACTTTGACCCATCCCATTTGAAGTTAAATCATCCATGCCATTCATACTGAGTATAGAAAGAAGCCCTATACCTGAAATTCCAGATACAGCAATAAATAGAGAAGATATTTTTACATATCTTTTAACTATTTCTTCTTTAAGAATTTCCTTTTTTCCATAAGCGAAGACAAATGATATTCCAAGAAAAAGTGCATTTGAGATTAAATGGCTTATAAAAGCTGTTTTCCACACTAAATTAACAATTTCCATATCTTACCTTCAAGATTTAATACTCTTTTGTCTTAATTCTAATATTAAAATATTTCAATTGCAACCTTTTTAAAAGATTTAAAATTATTATGTATAGATAAAAATTATTATGAGGTTTGTTATGACAGTAAAGGAAAATTACCAAAAGATATTGAAAATTGCTGAAAAAGCAGCGGAGAAATCAGGAAGAAATTTAGAAGATATTATTATTTTAGGAGCTTCAAAAACACAGCCTGTGGAAAAACTCATTGAGGCATACAAAGCAGGGCTCAGATATTTTGGAGAAAATAGGGTTCAGGAAGGTATAGATAAAATAGAAAAGTTAAAAGAGTATAAAGATATTCACTGGCATCTAATTGGAGGACTGCAAACAAATAAAGCAAAATATGCAGTTAAATATTTTGAAATGATACATTCTCTAGATAGAAAACCTTTAGCTGATGAATTAGATAAAAGAGCAAAGAAAATAGGCAAAAAACAAGATGTTTTAATTGAGGTAAATATCGGAGGAGAAGAAAGTAAATATGGAGTTCAGCCTGAAAATTTAAAAGAGCTGTTTGAGTATAGTATGCAAAAGGAAAATCTAAATATCCTTGGCTTAATGTGTATTCCTCCATATTCTGAAAATAAAGAAGATTCTAGACCTTACTTTGCAAGATTAAGACAGCTAAAAGAAGAGCTTGAAAAGGAATTTAATGTTAATCTTCCCCACCTTTCAATGGGAATGTCAAATGATTTTGATATTGCAATAGAAGAAGGAGCAACTATTGTTAGAATAGGAACTTTTTTATTTGGAGAAAGAAATTATTGAAAAAGATAATTTTTTCTTTTTTGCTTTCAATCAGCATAGTTATAAATAGTTTTGCAACTATAGTTGTTGGAAACTGGAATAAGCCTGTTTCTCCTGTAATGGTAGATTATGTTAAAAGGCTTGTTTCAACTGCAGAAAATCAAAATGCATCTTTAATTATTCTAACCCTTGATACTCCTGGTGGTCTTGAAACCTCAATGAGAGAAGTTATAAAGCTTATGAATAACACCAAAATTCCTTTTGTTGTATATGTTTATCCATCAGGTGCAAGGGCTGCTTCAGCAGGTGCAATTATAACTATATCTGCTGATATTGCTGCTATGGCTCCTTTAACAAATATTGGCTCAGCATCTCCTGTATCTATTCAAGGAAAAGATATAGATAAAACAATGAAGAAGAAAATTTTAAATGATATGGTAGCTTTCGTTAAGGCAATAGCAAAAGAAAAAGGTAGAAATGAAGAAATTATTGTAAAGATGGTTACAGATGCTATTAACCTATCTGCAGATGAAGCTTTAAAGAAAAAAGTAATAGATGTAATTGCTAAAGATTTAAATGAACTTGTAAATAAAATAGATGGCAAAAGAATAAAGAAATTAGGTAAAACTATAACTATAAAATCCAAAAATCAGCCTATAGAAAAAGTTGAACTTACTTTAAGAGAAAAAATATTAACAATACTGGCAAATCCAACTATTGCCTATATTCTTTTAATGATAGGTTTTTATGGTATATTTTTTGAGCTTTACAATCCTGGTAGTATAGTTCCCGGGACTATAGGAGCGATATCTTTTCTTTTAGCTCTTTATGCATTAAATATGATTTCTGTAAACTGGCTTGGGGTTTTACTTATAGGGCTTGGAGTAATATTTTTCATACTTGAAATGATAACCCCAACATTTGGCGCACTTGCTTTTAGTGGATTTATATCTATGCTTTTTGGTTCAGTAATTTTATTTTCTCCTGAATCTCCATATGGAGATATTTCTCTAAAGATAATACTTCCAGTTGTGTTCTTCAGTGCTGTTTTCTTTTTCGTAGTTGCATATCTAGGGGTAAAAGCTCAAAGAAAAAAACCAGAGACAGGACCTGAAGCAATGGTTGGGAAAATAGGAGAAGCTCTAACCGATATTAACCCTGAAGGGAAAGTAATGATAATGGGGGAAATATGGGAAGCTTATTCCAAGCACCCCATAAAAAAAGGAGAAAAAGTTCAGGTTGTGGCAGTAGAAGGTTTAAAACTAAAAGTTAAAAAAGCAAAATATTAGGCTTCTTTTATAATTTTTTTCATTGGTATAAACCCAAAAGGAATAACCGATAAAACTATAAGCTTTATAACTGTTTTATTATCCATATTTAGCTGTTTTTTTGCTTCAAATAACACATATAAAAAGTAAAGCCACAGCATTCCGTGTATACTTCCCATAATAAGTGTTGCTATTTTATATCCCCATATATACTTTAATGGAACAGCTATAAATAAAAGTAGTATAAGAGATATTCCTTCTATTGTAGACATTAAATTAAGCTTTTCTTTCAATGCAATCCTCCAAAAATAACCTATAATATTTTAGTTAAAATCTTAAAAACAGGGAAAATATGATAACAAAAGAAAGAGCGAAAGAAATTATATCAAATTTTAAAAATAAGAAAATTTTAGTAATAGGAGATTTAATTTTAGATAAGTATTTATGGGGAGAAGTTGAAAGAATTTCGCCTGAAGCACCGGTCCCAGTAGTTGATGTTAAAAAAGAAACTGTAAATCTTGGCGGTGCCTGTAATGTTGCATGGAATATATCTGCACTTGGAGCACGGTCTTACATAGTAGGAGTAGTTGGTAAAGATGAAAATGGAAAACTTTTAAAATCTTTATTAAAAGAAAAGAGTATAAATCCAATTTTAATTGAAGATGAAAGCCGTCCAACAACTGAAAAAACAAGAATTATTGCTGTTAGCCAACAGCTTTTGAGAATAGATAAAGAGAGCAAAGAAAAACTTTCTCAAAATGTAAAAAATGGAATTTTATCCAAAGTTAAGGAAATTATCAGTGATTTTGATGCAGTTTTAATCTCAGATTACGGCAAAGGTGTAATATCAAGAGAAATAATAGAACTTGCAATAAATGCTGGAAAACCTGTTTTTGTTGACCCAAAACCATCAAACTTTAGTCTATATAAAGGAATAACCATAATGACGCCAAACAGAAAAGAGGCATATGAAAGCATAAAAGCTGAAAAAACAGAAAAGATTGAAAATGTAGGAAAAAAAATAATGAAAGAACTTGGTTTAAACCAGCTTTTAATTACTCTTGGCGGTGAAGGAATGGCGCTTTTTGAAGATGAAAAAGTTACCAAAATCCCTGCTAAAGCCAAAAAAGTATTTGATGTTACAGGTGCAGGGGATACTGTCATATCAGTATTAGCTGTTTCAAAAACTGCAGGTGCATCGTGGGAAGAGGCAGCAACTTTAGCAAATTATGCAGGTGGATGGGTAGTTGGTGAAATTGGAACTGTCGCTATAGATAGTGAAACTTTACTTTCCCTTATTCCTTAGATGGTATAATAATTTTTGAAAATCCTAAATTTAAGGGGTATTTTATGCTTATTAAATTTTACATTAAGCCAAGGAAAGGAGTTTTAGACCCTCAGGGTAGAGCTGTAGCAGAAAATTTAAGATCTCTTGGTTTTGAAAATGTTAAAGATGTGAAAGTTGGAAAATACATAGAAGTTTATGTGGATGAAACAGATAGAGAAAAAGCTATAGAAGAAGCAAAGGAAATGGCAAAAAAAGCTATAGTTAATGAAATTATAGAAGATTACGAATTTGAAATAGTGGAGGATTAACTTTTGAAATTTGGAGTAGCTGTTTATCCAGGTTCAAACTGTGATTATGATACATACAGAGTAATAAGAGATGTTCTAAATGAGGAAGTTAATTTCATTGATTATAGAGAAACTAATATAAAAGGATATGACTGTATAATTCTTCCAGGTGGATTTTCATTTGGGGATTATCTTCGTCCTGGAGCTTTAGCTTCCCATACACCTTTGACAGGTGCAGTTAAGGACTTTGCAGATAAAGGTGGACTTGTGATTGGTATATGTAACGGTTTTCAAATTTTAACAGAAGCACATCTACTTCCTGGAGCGTTACTTCCAAATGCACACGGAAAGTTTGTATGTAAACATCAGTATATAAAAGTTGAAAATAACAATACACCGTTTACAAACAATTGCGAAAAAGGACAGGTTTTAAAAATACCTATAGCACATCATGATGGAAATTACTTTGTAGATGAAGATACATTAAAAGAGATGGAAGATAATGGTCAGATAGTTGTTAGGTACTGCGATAAAGAAGGAAATATAACAGATGAAGCTAATCCAAATGGCTCAATAAAAAACATTGCAGGGGTTTGCAATAAAGAAAAAAATGTTTTCGGATTAATGCCTCACCCAGAAAGAGCAGCAGAAAGTATCCTTGGAACAGATGATGGTATTTATATATTAAAATCAATATTAAATTCTATTTAAGGAGATTTTCTATCTCCTTTTTTATCTTTTCTTCCGAAACCCTACCTATCAATACCTTTTTAACTTTTAAGTTTTTATCCACAAAATATGTAATAGGAACTCCAAAAATCTTATACTTATACATAATTTTTCTACCATCAAGTAAAACAGGAATGTCAAATCCCCACGCTTTTTTTCTTTCCTGAACTTCTTCTATATCTTTAGTATCTATTACAATAGCGTAAAAATTTATTTTATCTTTGTATTTTTTGTAATATTTTGTAAAAACAGGAAGTTCTTTTTTACAGCTTCCACAATTAAGTCCCCAAAATATCAGTATAGAAGGTTTTCCTTTTAAGTCTTGCCTTTTTACAACCTTTCCATTTTCATCCAAAAGCTTAAAATAAGGTATTGTTTTTGCAAAAGAAAAACTAAAAACAGTCATTAAAACAAAAATTATTAGCCTCATTTTAAACTCCGAATAAATTATTGTTATTAGATTTTATAAAAATTTTTGGGGAAAACTATGATAAGAGACCAGATTGAAGAATTAGAATATAAAATACTTCACGAAAAAGCTTCAAAAAGTAAAGAAGCAAAAAGAGAAAAACAAGAAGCAGAGTGTGATATAAGAACAAAGTTTCAAAGAGATAGGGATAGAATCTTACATTCAAAAGCATTTCGAAGGTTAAAACATAAAACACAGGTTTTCTTGTCTCCAGAAGGGGATCACTACAGGACAAGAATGACCCATACTTTAGAGGTTTCCCAGATAGCAAGAACGATAGCAAGGGCTTTAAGGTTAAACGAGGATTTAACAGAAGCTATAGCCCTCGGGCACGACCTTGGGCATACTCCATTTGGACATGCAGGAGAGTTTATATTAAGGGAAAGTGGAAGCTATCATCACGCAAAACAAAGTCTAAGGGTAGTTGAAAAACTTGAAAATGAGGGAAAAGGATTAAATCTTACAGTTGAGGTTAAAGATGGTATTTTAAAACACAGCAAAGGAAAATCACCCTTAATTACAGAAGGAAACATGCCTAAAACCTTAGAAGGTGAGATTGTTAGAATTTCAGATAAAATTGCTTATATAAATCATGACCTTGAAGACGCTGTTAGAGCTGGGATTATTAAATATGAAGATGTTCCAAAATCTATTTTAAAAGTTTTAGGTGAAACTAAATCAGAAAGAATTAAGACTTTAGTTAAAAGTGTAATAAATACAACCATTGAAAATAGTTATAAACATATAGTAATGGAAGAAAATATATATAAAGCAATGTATGAGCTTCGAGACTGGCTTTTTGAAAATGTTTATTTAAGTGAGCCTGTAGTTAAGGAGCTCGATAAAGGAAAAGGTATAGTTAAAGCATTATTTGAATATTTTTATGAAAATTATAAAGAAATACCTTTTTATGAGAAATTTTTAAAACTTTGGGGAGAATACGAGCCAAAACAGGCAGCTGTTGATTATGTTGCAGGTATGACAGATAGATTTGCTATTAAAACTTATGAAAGAATTTTTATACCGAAAGGCTGGGCTATTATTTAACTTTTCTTTTAGTGTAGAATATTTAAAACCTTTAATATGGATTTATTGAAAGGAGATATTCTTGAAAATAAGAATTGGAACAAGAAAAAGCAAACTTGCCCTGTGGCAGGCAAATTTTGTAGCAGACCAGTTAAAAAA
>WIAL01000009.1 GCA_015519975.1 Hydrogenothermaceae bacterium
AACTATCCGATAATAGAGAAATAAAAGAAGGTATGCCTTATATTCCTGGCTCTTCTTTAAAAGGAAAAATAAGAAGTCTTTTAGAATGGCAGTATGGTCTTGTAAGAGGGAAAACAAATAATAAAGGCGAAATTGAAGCTGAAGTTAAATCAATAGATGAAAATGGAAAACCAGTTGATGTTGCGATTATTTTTGGGATTAGAACTGCAGAAGAAACAAGAAAAGCAGGAGCTGGTCCCGTTAGAATAAAAGTTTATGATGCCTATCCAACAAAAGAAACTATAGAAAAGTGGGAAGAAGAACTTGGACCAGGTTTATATACAGAAATAAAAACAGAAAATGCAATAGATAGAATAACTTCGGCAGCAAATCCAAGACAGCAGGAAAGAGTTCCAGCTGGTTCTGAATTTGAAGTGGAGATAGTTTATGAAGTTTTTGATGAAAAAGACCACAATAGATTAAAAGTCGTTTTTGAAGGTATGAAGAGGCTTGAAGATAATTATTTAGGAGGTGGTGGTTCGAGGGGAAATGGAAGAGTTAAATTTGAAGAGATAAAACTTATATACAAAAGTAAAGAATTTTATGAAGGAAAAGCTCAAGCGCAAGAAAAAGGAAGTTTCAAAACAATTGACGAAGCATTAAAATCTTTAAAAGGTGCTTGATATGAAAGTCTATAAAGTAGACATAACGCCTTTATCTTTATTTAGGGATTTCCCATCTTCTTATACATTATTTGGGGCTGTAAGCTGGGGATATTTAATTTTATATGGAGAAGAAAAGTTAAAAGAGTTATTAAATAATTTTAAAAATGAAAATCCTTCTTTTTTAATAAGCTCGATACTGCCAAAAAATCAAAATAACTGCTACTTTCCAAAGCCAAATTTACAAGCAAAAAGAATAGAAAAAACAGATATAGATTACAAAAAACTAAAAAAAATCTCATACATACCTTTTAATATCCTAAAAGAAGTTTTAGATGGAAATATAAAAAATGAACTTGAACTTCACCAAACGCTAGATAAAGAACTGAAAGAAAATAAAATATCTCTCATAAAAAAAGATGCTATTCCTCACGCATCTATAGACAGAATTTTCGGAACAACTGAAGGAAGCGGAGGACTATTTTTTGAAGAAGTTGTGGCTTTAAATGAAGGATACATTTTAATTGCCGTAAAAGATGAAAATACTAGAAAAAAGCTTAAATCAATATTTAATCTTCTTCAAGACATTGGACTTGGTGGAAATCGCTCTGTTGGATATGGAAAGGTTATATTTGGAGATTTTGAAGAATTTCCAGAAATAGAAAAATACTTTAAAAACAAAACTGATAAATTCATAACACTCGCCCCGGTTATTCCTGAAAAAGAAACTTATGATTTATCAAATAGCTACTACGATTATTTCACATTTAGAGGAGCAATTGATAATAACTATAATTTTAAAGATGTAGATATATGGAAAGATAAGGTTATCTATTTGAAAGAAGGTTCTACTTTTAAAGTAAAAAAAGAAAAAGATATTTACGGTCAGTTTTTCAATGCAAAAACTATAAATGGAAAAGAAATTTATCAATATGGACTTGCGTTTCCTTTATTTATTCAAGGGGGAAATTAAAAATGAAATATGTTTTAACCACACTTTCACCAATTCATATAGGAAATGGAGAGCAGATAAGTAATTGGTCTTATGCAGTTAACAATAGAAAAATAAAAATTTATAACTTTGAAAAGGTTATAAGATCTTTAAAAGATAACCATCAAAGATTAATGAATTTAACAGCAACTATAGAAAGATATCCTTTAACAAAAAGTTTAGGGGACATTTTAGAAAGTTTTAAATTAAATATAAATCCAGAATATGAAGTTGAATTTAAAGGGAAAATAATAAAAGAAAGATGGGATAAAAATCAAAGAAGGAATATAAAAGAATACAAATACATTTGGGAATTTATAAAAGAAAATGGAAAAGTTTACATCCCTGGGACAGAAATAAAAGGAGCAATTAGAACTGCTCTATTTTATAAAATTCTTAAAGATAAATTTAATACAGATGAAAAACTAAAAAATAAGTTTTTAAACGAATATAAAAATTGCTTAAATATAGAACATTTTAAAGATGAAAAAGATAAAAAAAGACAAATTCAAAATAATTTTAAAAAGATGTCTTCAAAATGGGAGAATTTTGCATTTCGAGGAAATTTTAATGAATATGATGCAAAAAAAGACATTTTAAAAATTTTGTTAATTTCTGATTCTGAATTAAAAAATCCAGAGGAAGTTTTAAATATAAAAGACATTACAGCATTAGGAGTTTCAAGGCATTTTGAAGAACCTCACGAACTATTAAAAACAGGTATTCAATGTACACTAGATTTAAAAGTTCCGTTCCAAGATGAATATAAAAAAATATTTCCAGAAACTTATAAATATTTAGGGCTAAAAAGAATTAGAGAAGCTTGCTCTGAATTTGCAGTAAAAATTTTAGAAGAAGATATAGAATATTTCAAGAACACAAAAGAACTTAAACCTGAAGAAAAAGCAAAAATAGTGGAAAAACTTGAAAAAAGAAAAAAACTTGCTGAAATATCTCCTGAAAAAAAATATATCATTCTAAGACTCGGTAAACATCAAGGATTTTTAAGCACTACAATTAACCTTTTAGTAAAAGAACTTGACCCTCAATTATATTCACAGGCTTATAAAGATTTAGTTCACAGAGGATATCCAAGTTTTCCAAATAAATCCCGAAAACTAACAATAGATAATGAAGTTTTAGGCTGGTGTGTTTTAGCTCAGGAGAGTTAGTATGGCAAAACGTGAAAAAAAGAAAAAACTTCCTCTTGCAGGAGCAAAAAGATTCTCTCACAGGTCTCACATAGGGTTGAAAAACTTCTTGAAAAATAGACATTATCAGGACTGGATAGATAGGAATATAGAGTATTTGAAAAATAAGTATTTAAAAAAGAGAAAGAATAAAAGCAAAAAAAAGAATTTTGGTTAATAAATTTTGAAAGATAACAAAATTTATGAAAAATTTTATAATACTACTATCAGATTTTTGCTTAAGGTATCAATCTTTTGTCAGGGTTTAATATCAAGGGTTAGCGAGGATTTTTATTGAAAAAAGTTCCAAAATCCAGCGGCAGCAGGGCATTTTTGAGGTAATTTTTGCAAAAATTGCCCGCAAAATCGCATAAAATAAGGAAAAGGGTTTTAGAAAGCTGTCAGGCTTATTTGTTGCGCATTAGAAAAAATTGATGTATAATTTGTAGAAAATTTGGGTACTTGGCATTTTGAATACGGCTTAAATTGCGAACTTCAGAGAGGCTCTCGCACTCCCCCGACTTTTTAAGGGCATTGCGACTAAAAATAATCTTTCTCATTTTAATACCTCCTTTACCCTCGCACTCCCCCGACTTTTTAAGGGCATTGCGACCACAACATATTGCATAATATTTTGTTTTGTTTTATTTTTTCTCGCACTCCCCCGATTTTTAAGGGCATTGATGATTTTTTTGAATATAAATGGGAATAAGATGTAGGTAAGGATAAAATAATGAACTTAAAAGATTATCCTTTTAGAAAATTAGAATACATTATTTTTTAATAAATCCTCTCCACCAATCCTTATAATTTTCCTATAGTCTTTTATCTTAAAAGCAAATACTTTGTCTCCAGTTTCTATTATTTCTTCTGATTTTTTTATTATTTCTTTTACTGTATCTTCAGATAATGAGGTTTCAAATACGCTGAACTGCGTTCTTATTCCGTAAGATTTTAATAGCTTATATATCTTTCTCCAAACTTTTGGATTTGAGATGTTGTAGCATATAACAAACTCATATTTTTATATAATTTTTATTTTAAATTTGTCTTTTCTTTTTTTTATTTGATTTGCAATAAACTTTACATAAGCCTTTGATTTTTCTTTATCTCTAAATTTTTTTAATTTTTTTAGTTTATAGCCTTTTTTTCTGAGCTTTAAATAATTATTTATTCTTTCTTTTCCAATTTCATCTAATTTTATTTTCAAGATTTAACTCCTTCAAAATTTCCTGAAGTTTATTTTCCAAAAGCTCATTTTTTGCTGTGTTTAATAGATAATTAAAATCAATTTCTTTTTCGTAGCCTTCAAGTAATATTTTTGCAAGCTCACAATCACTTTCAGATTTCCAGTGAACGCAGGCATTTAATCTATCAATTATTAAATCTTCAAGTCCTATAACATTTATTGTATATTCTTTATTATCAATTTCAACTTCTATTTGTCTTACCTTTGATAAACTTCCGCTAAGATAGCCATCTACAATTTCTATAAACAATCCAAGAGGTTCAGATATATAATTTTTACCTTGTTTTTTAAATAATCCTGTTGAAAATATTATCTCTTCAAATGTTTTTCTATCTGGAAATACATAATCAATATCACCAGAAACATAAAAAGGAGAGGCATATATTTCAACTGCCGAACCACCCACTATAATAGGTATATTTTTTCCTTTTCCTTTTAGCTTTTGTGTTAGCCACACGGAAAATAAAACATGCTTTTTAAAAATGTCATTTTCTTTTTTTATCTTTTCCAATATAAAGTTTAAATTTTCGCTTTTCATTTTTATCACTGATAAATTTTAATCCTTTTAAAATTTTACAACACTATTATCAAATATTCATTCAAGATGTCAATTTTTTGTCAGGGTTTAATATCAATGGTTTGCGAGGATTTTAATCAAAAAAAGTTCCAAAATCGCAGGGCAGCAGGGCATTTTTTGGGTAATTTTTGCAAAAATTGCCCGCAAAACCGCATAAAATAAGGAAAAGGGTTTTAGGAGACTCTCAGGCTTATTTGTTGCGCATTAGAAAAAATTGATGTATAATTTGTATAAAATTTGGATACTTGGCATTTTGAATACGGCTTAAAATGCGGGTTTCAGAGGGATCTTGTTCGCCTTCGGCTCACCAATTTGCCTTCGGCAAAAGTGCACTCCCCGACTTTTTAAGGGCATTGCGACTTGAGAATCTCTTTGTTACCCTCGAGGGCATAAACAACTTCTTCTCGCACTCCCCCGACTTTTTAAGGGCATTGCGACAACACATACCAGTTGAATGTGTCCCAGTCCTCTTCACTGACTTGCACTCCCCCGATTTTTTAGGGCATTGGTTCTTATAGAAATAATATTTGTTTAATAGCTTAAACAAAATTTGATATAATTTGTTTATTATGGAAAACATTTTTAATCTATTTCAAGAAAGATTCATAAGTTTACTTGCCAGATTTGACATAAGTTATAAAAGATATTTTCATAAAAAAATAAATTTTGATGATAAATTAATTGGTATTATTGGTGCAAGAGGTGTAGGAAAAACTACATTTCTTTTACAACTTTTAAAAGAAAATCAACTTCACATCACAAAAAAACTTTATGTATCAGCAGATAGTATAGAATTTAGCGATGTTTCCTTATTTGAGTTTGCTAAATACTTTGAGAGTATTGGAGGGGAAATATTAGTAATTGATGAAATTCATAAATATAAAGATTTTGAAAAACATCTAAAACAAATTTACGATTTTTTAAATCTAAAAGTTTTATTTTCAGGTTCATCGGCAATCAAATTAGAACATTCAAAAACAGACTTAAGCAGAAGAGCTACTCTTTATAAAGTAAATGGATTATCTTATAGAGAATTTTTAGAGCTTAAACTTGGAATTTCATTAAAAGCTTATTCCCTTTATGAAATTTTAGAAAATCACCTTGAAATTACCTATGAAATTTTAAAAATATTAAAACCTTTAGAGCACTGGAAAGAATACTTACAAAAAGGTTTTTATCCATTTTATTTTGAAAATCCAGAAACATATTACATAAAATTAGAACAAATAATAAATACGGTTATAGAAACAGATTTGCCGTTTGTTTTTAAAATTGATGTTGAAAATTTAATCAAATTAAAAAAATTAGTAAAACTAATATGTGTTTCAGAACCTTACGAATTAAATTTATCAAAATTAGCAAAAAAAATAGAAATAAATAGGATAACTTTGTATAAATATATAGATTATCTATATAGAGGAGATATATTATTTATCCTAAAACCTACACAAAAAGGCGATAGTATTTTTACCAAACCAGAAAAAATTTATATGAATAATACAAACCTGAATTATTGTTACTGCGAGAACCCAAAAATAGGAACAATTAGAGAAACATTTATAATGTCTATGTTAAGAGAAAATCATAAAATTGAATATCCTAAAAAAGGAGATGTCAAAGTTGATGAAAAATACACATTTGAAATAGGTGGAAAAAATAAAAATCAAATTCAGATAAAGAATGTGGAAAATAGCTATTTAATAATTGATGATATTGAAGTTGGAACTAAAAACAAAATCCCTTTGTGGCTACTTGGATTTTTATATTAAACTTTACAATATTATTATCAAATTTTCACTCAAGGTGTCAATCTTTTGTCAGGGTTTAATATCAATGGTTTGCGAGGATTTTAATCAAAAAAAGTTCCAAAATCGAGGGGGAGCAGGGCATTTTTGAGGTAATTTTTGCAAAAATTGCCTGCAAAACCGCATAAAATAAGGAAAAGGGTTTTAGAGAGCTGTCAGGCTTATTTGTTGCACATTAGAAAAAATTGATGTATAATTTGTAGAAAATTTGGGTACTTGGCATTTTGAATACGGCTTAAAATGCGGGTTTCAGAGGTACTCTCGCACTCCCCCGACTTTCTAAGGGCATTGAGACTCATATAAGTAGATACTGATGCGTCTAAAAAAGTATCACTCGCACTCCCCCGACTTTCTAAGGGCATTGAGACTCTCCGAAAAAAATGGCGAGGTCAGCATCGCTAACCTCTCGCACTCCCCCGACTTTCTAAGGGCATTGAGACTCCATAAAGTCTTCGGGATATGGAAATCCAAAGACTCGCACTCCCCCGACTTTTTCAGGGCATTGCAACTCATACGGGTAATCTCCCCAATTTGCATCGTATTTACTCGCACTCCCCCGACTTTCTAAGGGCATTGAGACTCATATAAGTAGATACTGATGCGTCTAAAAAAGTATCACTCGCACTCCCCCGACTTTCTAAGGGCATTGTGAAAAGTATTGTGATTTATTTTGATTTTTTATGCTACAATTAGATTGCTTTCAGAGGATCTCATTTGACTACCTTCTTCGGGCTGGGGTTTGGTTTGCCTATTTCGGGCAGACCAGCCTTAAAAATCACTTGCTGTGTGTTGTGTATTTATAGATATATTTGAAAGGACATTATATACTTACTGCATTTAAAATTTCTGACATAACTTTATCAAGATTAATTTTTTCTTTTGCTGAGGTTAAAATTATTGGGACGTTGTCATCTAGTTCTAATGTTTCTTTTATAACCTTTTTAGCTTTTGCTTTTTCACTCTGATTTAATTTATCAAGTTTTGTTCCAACTACTATATAAGGTATTTCAAGAGCTTCTAAATACTCTTTCATTAAAAAATCTAAATTTGTTGGTTTATGTCTGCTGTCTACAAGGAGTATTACAAGATTTAGATTATCCCTTGAATTAAAATACGCATTCATCATTTTCTGCCACTGGTTTCTTTCTTTTTTAGAAACAGCAGCATAGCCGTACCCGGGAAGGTCTACAAAGTAAAATTTATCATCAACGTTGAAAAAATTTACAAGTCTTGTTTTCCCTGGAGTAGCACTTACCTTTGCGATTTTCCTGTTGAAAAGTGCATTAATGAGAGAAGATTTTCCTACATTAGATCTTCCCACAATAGCAACTTCTGGTTTATCTGAAGGGGGGTAATCTTTTGGATGTGCAGCACTTTTTATAAATTCTATTTTTTTTGGCTTTGCCATTTTAGCTGGCTTTTTCCATTTCTTTATTTTTATAAACCAGTATCGGTTCTTTTTTCTTCTGTACTACTTCTTTATCTATTATAACTTTCTCAAGTCCTTTTTCTTTTAAACTTGGTATTTCGTACATAACATCAAGCATTACTTCCTCAACTATTGCCCTAAGTCCTCTTGCACCAGTTTTTCTAACAATTGCTTCTTTCGCTATTTCTCTAACTGAATCTTCTGTAAACTCAAGCTCGATGCCTTCCATTTCAAATAGTTTTTTATACTGTTTTATAAGCGCATTTTTTGGTTCTGTAAGTACTCTTACGAGGGCATCTTCATCAAGTTCTTCTAGCGTAGCAATTACAGGTATTCTTCCAACAAATTCTGGTATAAGACCAAAATGTATTAAATCTTCTACTCTAACCTGTTTTAAAAGGTCTTTTTCTTCTTCTTTTGATTTTATATCTGAAGTAAATCCTATTGATTTTTTACCAATTCTTTTTTTGATAATATCTTCAAGTCCTACAAAAGCACCGCCGAGTATAAAAAGTATGTTGCTTGTGTCAAGCTGAATAAATTCTTGATGCGGGTGTTTTCTACCACCTTGAGGAGGTAGGTTTGCTATTGTTCCTTCAAGTATTTTTAACAATGCCTGCTGTACACCTTCACCTGATACATCTCTTGTTATTGAAGGGTTCTCTCCAGATTTTTTAGCAATTTTATCAATCTCATCTATGTAAACAATTCCTTTTTGAGCTGCTTCCACATCATAATCTGCAGCCTGCAAAAGTCTAACTAATATGCTCTCAACATCTTCACCAACATATCCTGCTTCTGTGATATTTGTCGCGTCGGCAATTGCAAATGGAACATTTAAGATTCTTGCAAGGGTTCTTGCCAGTAAAGTTTTTCCACTTCCAGTTGGTCCTATTAAAAGGATATTACTTTTTTCAAGTTCAACATCTTCAGTATTTATTTTTTCTTTTGCTAAGATCCTTTTGTAGTGGTTGTAAACTGCAACTGAGAGAATTTTTTTGGCTCTTTCCTGTCCTATAACATATTCATCCAAATGTTTTTTTATTTCTTTAGGAGAAGGAAGGGTTTTTAACCCTTCTGATATAACTTCTGGATTGTTTAATTCTTCCTGTACAAGTAAGTTGCACTGTGATATGCAATCATCACAGATAAATATATCGTTCGGTCCTGCTATTAAAACTTTAGCTTCTTCTTGCGGTTTTCCACAAAAGCTGCATTTATGTTCTTTACTCATTAACTACCTCTTCTTGTTAATACCTTATCTATTAATCCATATTCTTTCGCTTCTTCGGCAGACATAAAATAGTCCCTTTCAGTATCTTTTTCAATCTTTTTAACAGATTTCCCTGTAAATTCTGCAAGTTTTTCATTTAAGTATTTTTTAAGTCTTAAAATTTCTCTTGCGTGAATTTCTATGTCTGTAGCCTGACCTTGAAATCCACCTAAAGGTTGGTGGATCATTATTCTTGAGCTTGGAAGTGCATATCTTTTTCCTTTTGTTCCAGCTGCAAGTAAAAATGCACCCATAGATGCAGCCTGTCCCATACAAATTGTGGCAACATCCGGCTTTATGTACTGCATAGTATCATAAATTGCAAGTCCTGCTGTTACAACTCCACCAGGAGAGTTTATATACATAAATATATCTTTATCTGGATCTTCTGACTCTAAAAATAAAAGCTGTGCAACTATAAGGTTAGCTATATGGTCGTCAATTGGAAAACCAAGTAAAACAATTCTATCTTTTAAAAGTCTTGAATATATATCGTAAGCTCTTTCTCCCCTTGGAGTTTGTTCAACAACAATTGGAACTAACTGGCTTACAATTCTATCTATATCATTTTTACTGCTCATTTTTTACTTCCTCCTGACTTTCAGATTTTTCTTCTTCTTTTTGTTCTCCTTGTTCTTCTTGCTGCTCCTGCATTTGCTCTTCAGGTTTGCCGTATTTCTCTTCGTATTCTTCCTTTGTCATTTCAATTATTTTTATCTTATTTTTGAGAGCATCTAAAACTTTCTTTCTGAGAAGTACGTATCTTACGTTTTGTATTAATCCTCTTTCTTCAAAAATTCTTCTTATCTCTTCTACTGACGTTTGATACTGCTGTGCTATGTTTTCAAGTTCTTTATTTATTTCCTCATCTGAAACTTCTATGCCTTCTTTTTCAGCTATTTTGTTTATCACAAACATAAGTCTTACATTCTTAACTGCTGTTTGCTCAAGTCCCTGTGCAGCGGCTCTAAGCATATCCTCATTTGGCTGTATTCCAAACTGCTGAAGTTGTTTTATATAATTGTCAAGAAGGGCCTCTATTTCTGCTTTAACAAGTGTGACAGGAACATCAAAATCATACTGCTCTGCTAATTTATCAAGGATTTTTTGTTCAAGCTCTGCTTCTTTTGCTTCTTTCACCTGTTTTTCTAAATCTTCTCTTATTTTCTTTTTAGCTTCCTCAACATTTTCCCCAAGACCAATTTCTTTAACAAATTCATCATTAAACTCTGGAACTACTTTCTTCTTAACTTCTAAAACTTCTATGTCAACAGTTGCTTTTCCAATCTCTTCACCTTTTTCATTGTAAAGAGGTACATTTTCAAGGTGAACTTTGTCTCCTGCTTTTTTTCCTTTTAACTCATCTTCTATTTCTTTTCTAAGCTGGTTAGCTCCAAGAACAGCTTCAAACTCGTCTTCTTCTGAATTTCCTTCTTCATCTGTTATTTTATATTTAATTCTAACCATATCTCCTTCTTCAATTTCCTTATCAGCAGGCTCAAATTTTGCGTGCTGTTCTAAAAGTTGATTGATTGTTTTTTCTACATCTTCGTCTGAAACTTCATATTTAATCATTTCAATTTCAAGATTGTCATAAGGTTTTAATTCAAATTCTGGAGCAACTTCAAAACTAATTTTGAATTTTAATTTTTCATCATTTTCAATTTCAATATCTCCAAATGAAAGCTCAGGAGAAACTGGTTGTAAATTCTCTTTTTCAAGGATTTCTTCTAAATGCTTGTTTATGAACTGCTTTACAACTTCTTCTTTTATTGCGTCTTTGTATTTTGCTTTTACCACTGCCGGTGGAACGTGTCCTTTTCTAAATCCCGGAAGTGATACATTTTTAGAAACCTCTTTTAAAACAGAGTTAACTAAATCTTTTATCTCTTTTCCTTCTTCTTCTATTGTTAGCGTTCTAACAAGTTTGTTTTCTTCAACCTGTACGTTCATTCCATACTCCTTTATTATTTTTTTTCACAAAATTGATTTAATTATAACATGAATTGAATATTACAGTTTTAAGGTTTAAAATAGATAAAAAGCTATCTTCACAGAGGGGAAAATGTCAAAAACCGGTATGGATTTAACAAGATTTATTTTAGAAGAAGAGAGAAAGTATCCTCAGGCAACAGGTTCTTTATCACTTGCTTTAAATACTATTGCTTCTGCCTGTAAGATAATTGCTTCTCACGTGAGAATGGCAGGTCTTGTTGATATTCTAGGGAAAGCTGGTAAGACAAATATTCAAGGTGAAGAAGTTCAAAAATTAGATGAACTTTCAAATGAGATATTAATTGAACATCTTTCAGACTGCGGTGAATTTTATGCGCTTGCTTCTGAAGAACTTGACGAGCCTATTTTCCCTGAAAAAGGTAAAAATGGTAAATATGTTATATCTTTTGATCCTTTAGATGGTTCTTCAAACATTGATGTAAATGTAAGTATTGGAACTATTTTTTCTATTCATAAAAAGGTTGATGGAACGGTTAATGATTTTCTGCAAGAAGGATATAAACAGATTGCAGCAGGTTATGTAATTTACGGCTCTTCAACTATGCTTGTATACTCTACAGGAAATGGTGTAAATGGTTTTACATTAGACCCTTCAGTTGGAATGTTTTTACTTTCTCATCCTGATATGAAACTTCCTGAAAAGGGAAAAATTTACTCGATAAATGAAGCAAACGCTAAAAAGTGGGATATAAATGGTCTAAAAGAATATATTGAAACTTTAAAAGATGAAGGATATACAGTTAGATACATTGGCTCCATGGTTGCCGATGTTCACAGAACTTTGATTAAAGGCGGAATTTTTGCATATCCTTCAGATATAAAAAATAAAAATGGAAAACTTAGACTTTTATATGAAGCATCTCCAATGGCTTTCTTAATAGAGCAGGCAGGCGGGAAAGCAACAGATGGAAAACAGGATATTTTAAAAATAAAACCAACTGATATACATCAAAGAACTCCTGTTTTCCTTGGAAGTAAAAAGGAAATAGACCAGCTTATGGAGTTTATTAATTGATAAACGAAATTGTTGCTGTAATGCTTGGGGGGGCTCTGGGAGCAGTTTCTAGATTTTTAACTGTAAATTTTGCAGCAAAGCTATTTGGTACAGATTTTCCTTATGGTACTTTAGTAGTTAATACAGTAGGTTCATTTATACTTGTGTTTTTTATGATACTTTTTTTAGAAAAACTTGCCCTTGATCCATTGTGGAGGGTTTTTATAGGGGTTGGATTTTTGGGAGCTTTTACAACTTTTTCTTCTTTTTCATATGAAACTATAATGCTTTTTCAGGACGGGCAGTATGTTAAAGGTCTAACAAATATTTTATTAAATAATGTTTTTTCACTTGGGGCAGGTATTTTAGGATTTATATCTGCTAAAGCTATTATTTAGAGGTAAATAAAATGAAAATTGAAGGTGAAGCCCTATTACTCAGAATATTTGTAGGAGAAGAAGACAGGGTAGATGGAAAACTTCTCTACAAAAAGATAGTTGAAGTTTTAAGGGAAAATGATATAGCAGGAGCTACAGTTCTCAGAGGGATAATGGGATACGGTGCTTCTTCAAGGATACATGAGGCGTCAATACTATCTTTATCTTCAGACCTGCCGATTGTCATAGAAGCGGTTGATAAGGAAAGTAAAATAAGAAATGTTATTCCAAAAATCGAAGAATGCGTAAAAAATGGTCTTATTACTCTTGAAAAGGTGAATGTAATTAAATATGTAGGTGAAAAATAGTGTTTTATGGAGTTGATGTAGATTACAGAGATTATACAGTATCATTAATGGATGAAAAGAAAAAAGTAGTTGGTCTTAGCCATTTCTGGAAAGAAGGTTTTTACTGGTTTATAGATCATCATAAACCTGATATTATCACGGTAAACTTTCCATTAGAGGAAAACAGCTCAAAATTAAAAGCTGCGACTGACCTTATTCAAAAGCTGAGAAAAAATTTTGAATATGTCGTAGCTGATAAAGAGCTTTTAAAAGAAAAACCTGAAAAGATTATTATAAAAACGTCAGCAGATTTATTCTTTAAAAAAATAGTAAGGAAAGAGCTTCTTCCTATTCATACAAGAGAAGGGATAGAACAGAGAATTTATAACCTGAGGAAAACAGGTATTTACCTTGACAAAAGAATGCTATCGCAGAAAAGGAATAAACTTATAAGGGAGTTAAATGCTGTTATATGTGCTTTTACTTCCTACAGCGTAGAAAACAATTCTTATGAAATAGTTGAAGAAGATGGACAGCAGTTGATAATCCCTAAATACAGATTTGTACCATCTTCAAATAGAATAAAAAGAAGAGTGGCTGAAAATAAATCAGAGAATGTAAAACCTAAAAATGAAAAATAAAATTTTATTTTTACTTCTTTTTATTTTTAATCTCTCACTTGCCTCTGTTTCTTATGATTTAAGTATCGAAGTAAAAGAAGATAAAATTACTGGAAGAGCTGTAATAAAGTCTGATGAACATTTAAGTATTAATACTTCAGGGTTAAAAATTTTACAAAAAACTAAAAAAAATAACTCAGTTGAAATACTGTATGAGAAACCTTTTAAATTAACTGAAGAAATCTTTTTAGAGGGTTTTTATCCACATATAAATAAACTTGCAATTTACAGCTTTAAAGCAAAGCTTCCTAATGGATATATTCCTGTTTCACAGGCTGAAAAAATAAAAAAAGAGAATAATTGGTATATTTTTAAATTTCCTTATCCTTTAGAAAATTTAGTACTTGTTGCAAGGAAAGATTATAAACTGCATGTATTTGAAAAAAATGGGATAAAAGTATACGGCTATTTTTATAAAAATGGAGAAAAGAAACTTTTAGAAAAAGCTTTTAGTTATATTAAAGATTATGAAAATCTATTTGGAAAATTTCCATATAAAAGATTTGCTGTTGTTGAAACTTCTTATCCTTACGGATTTTCTTTTCCAACATTTACAACTATAAATAACTACATAATAAATAAACCTTACATTATAAGCCAATCATTAGCCCATGAAATTCTTCACCAGTGGTTCGGATGCAGTGTTTATGTAGATTATAAGAAAGGAAATTGGTCTGAAGGGCTTGTCACCTTTTATTCAAATTATCGATTGTCGCCTGACAAAAAGGTTTACAGGAAACTTGCCGTAGAAAAATATGAAGCTTTTTACAATAAAGATGAATCTCTAAACAAGTTTTTATATAAAAAAGACCAAAAAGCCGAGGCTTTAGGTTACAGCAAGGGAATGTTTGTTTTTTATATGCTTTCAAATATTTTAGGAAAAGACAATTTAAACAATGCTATAAAAGATTTTTATCAAAAAAATAAGTTTAAAAAAGCTTCTTGGGAAAATATAAAAAGTTCAGTAAATAAATATTCCTCTAAAAACCTTGGTTATTTTTTTAATCAATGGGTATATAAAGCTTACGTTCCATTTTTTTCTTCAAGGATTTTAAATACTGAATATAATAAAGACCATTTTGAAACTACATTGAACATTTCACAAAAAGAAAACTTCAAAGTAAACATCCCTGTATATGTTAAAACACCTTTTGGCTTTGAGAAAAGAGTTTTAAAAATATCCAAGAAAAAACAGGTTGTAAAGATAAAAACAAAAAATAGACCTTTAAATATATATTTAGACCCATATTACGATGTATTTAGAAGGCTCGCTGACAGCGAATACGACCCGCTGATTTATAACTTTTTATCAAAGAGGGATTTATCTGTTAATCCACAAGATATTAAAGAGGTTGAAAATAAAAATGTTATTTTCTACAGCATAAACAACAAGTTATTAAAAAAATTGACTGGAGTTAAAAATTTTCCAAAGTATCCATTTGTAATGACTTTTAAAAACCCTCTTGGAGAAAAGAAAACTATTACTGTAATAAGTAATTTTCCTGAAAAACTTTTAAAGCATTATGGGAATTATTCAGATTTGATTTTTAAAAATGGAAAAATTGTTAAAAAGCAAAAAATAAGCTTTTTCAAAAACAAAATAAAAGTTTTTAGTAATGATTATGTCTCTGTAAAGAAAGGAGCTTTAAATTTTGATGAACTTGTAAGCCAGATAAAGCAAAAAAAGGCCATATTTATTGGTGAAAATCATACATCATTTTCAAACCATATTTCACAGCTTGAAAT
>WIAL01000010.1 GCA_015519975.1 Hydrogenothermaceae bacterium
ATCATGATTAACTGTAGTCTTATTTATCAGAAAGCAAAAGAGGTTTTATATAAAAACTGGATGATAAAGTACACGGCACCTTCTAAGTATCTCTATCCTCACCAATGGTCCTGGGATAGCGGATTTATAGCGATAGGATACTCCTATTACGACCAGGAAAAAGCGCAAAATGAGATAATAAACCTGTTTAAAGGTCAGTGGAAAAACGGTATGCTTCCTCATATTGTATATCACTGTGATTTTGAAAACTACTTTCCTGACCCGGACTACTGGATGACTCATATAAATAAAAATGCACCTTCTATTAAAACGTCAGGTATAATCCAGCAACCTGTTCATGCGACTGCCTGCCTTTACATCTATAAAAATGCAAAAGACAAAGAAAAGGCAAAAGAGTTTTTAAAGTTTATCTTTCCAAAACTAAAAAGCTGGCATGAATTTCTGTACAGAGAAAGAAACCCTGACAACGACGGGCTCATATGTATAGTTCATCCGTGGGAATCTGGAACAGATAACATCCCGGTATGGGACGATATATATAGAAAAATAAAAGTGGAAGAAGAAAAACTTCCTGTGTATAAACGAAAGGATATAGAGACAGTTGCAAAGGAATACAGACCTACAGATAAAGACTACGACATCTACATCTACTTAATAGAACTATTCAAGGAACTAAAGTATTATCAGAAAAACATATTAGAACACTCGCCATTTCTTGTGAAAGGACCCCTTTTAAATGCTATCCTTGCCCAGTCAAACTTAGATCTTGCAGAGATAGCAAGGATTATAGGAGAAGATTACAGAATATTTGAAGAGTGGTATGAGCTTACAAGAAATGCCTTAAATGAGAAACTCTTAGACTGCGACCAGCATATATACCTTTACTATGACCTCAGGAATAAAAAACTCATAAACACCCATGTCTCAGCAGGATTTACTCCTTTGTACGCAAAAATACCGCCCGATGAAGAAGCAAAATGCTTGTTTGATTATATGAACTCAAGTAGTTTCTGTAAATTAGGTGAGAAATGCTATGCCGTTGTAAGTTTTGATAGAAAAAGTAAAGATTTCTCTCCTCATTATTATTGGAGAGGTCCTATATGGATAAATATGAACTGGCTTATTTATAAGGGACTGAAAAAATACGATTTTCCAGAGTTTAAAGAATACGCAGGTTACATAGCTAAATCCATCATAGACTTGATTTCCCACTACGGATTTTACGAGTACTTTGGACATGAAGGAAAAGGATACGGAGCTAAAGACTTTTCATGGACGGCTTCTCTTCTAATTGATGTTCTGTTTGAGGAAGGTAATTTGACATAAAAAATATCCAGCAGTATAATCAAAATATAATTTCAGAATAAGAGGTGAAAGACTGATTGGAAGACTCCAGTAGTAGTTTTATATATTATTTTCTCCTATTTCTACTTCTACCGATAACTCTATCTTTTAGACCAAAAATCTCTATAACTACTCAGATTTTATCAAGTTTAGCTCTGATTATAACTTCTATTAATTTTTTATTTAGTTCGGTTCCTTTGCAGTTTAAAATTTTTCAATCAAATATTCCTTTTTTCAATCTCAGTTTTTATTTTGATAATCTTTCAATGTATTTTATCCTTATAGTTTCTACACTTGCTCTGGCAGTTTCTATTTATACACTAAACTATCTTGAAGAGTTTAAGAATAAATCTTTATTTGCATTTTTATACACATCATTTATAGCTTCCATTATTTTAGTCGTAATCTCTTTTAATGCTTTTACTTTCCTTATTTCGTGGGAAATAATGTCTGTTTTATCATTCTTCTTAGTTATTTTTGAGTATAAAAATGAAGAAAACAAAAAGTCTGGCTTTATCTATATATTAATGACTCATCTTGGAACAGCATTTATTATTCTTTCATTTCTTATAATGTTTATAAACACGGGAAGTCTTGATTTTAAAGACTGGTTTTCGGCAGACATTTCAACTACTGCTAAATTCTGGGCTTTTATATTTGCTCTCATAGGTTTTGGAACAAAGGCAGGAATTTTCCCTCTTCATATATGGCTTCCAAAGGCTCACCCTGTAGCCCCTTCAAATGTTTCAGCTTTAATGTCAGGTGTAATGATTAAAACAGCTATTTATATGCTTGTTAGATATTATTTTGAATTTTTAACGGATATTCCATGGTGGTTTGGATTTATAGTTCTTCTTATTGGTTCTGTTTCAGCTCTTTTAGGTGTTATGTACGCTTTATCACAGCACAATTTAAAAAGACTCCTTGCGTATCACAGTATTGAAAACATAGGAATTATTTTAATGGGAATTGGTAGCTCTATGCTTTTTGTCTCAAATGGAATGCCTGTTTCAGCTGGTTTTGCACTCCTTGCGGCACTTTTTCACACATATAACCACGCTTTATTTAAAGGACTATTATTCTTAGGAGCTGGTTCCGTTTTATTTAAAACCCATACAAAAGATATGGAAAAATATGGCGGACTTATTAAACTTATGCCTTTAACATCTTTGTTTTTCATAATTGGCTCAATCTCAATTTCAGCACTTCCTCCTTTTAATGGTTTTGTTAGTGAATGGTTTACTTATCAATCTTTACTTTTAAATACAAAAATTAATATCAACACTGTTCAGATATTTGTTCCAATTTTTGCTTCAATGCTTGCCCTCACAGGTGCTTTTGCGGCTGCATGTTTTGTAAAGGTAATCGGAATTTCCTTTTTAGGACATCCAAGGTCTGAAGAAAGCAGAAATGCTACCGAAGTTGGACTGTTTATGTTGACAGGTATGGGTATTCTTGCTGTTTTATGTATTATCTTTGGTATTTTTCCTGTGGAAGTTGCAGGTGTAATTTCAAAAGCAATAGAGCCTTTAACAGGAATAAATATTGCAAACGATATAAGCTCACACGGTGGATTTATATTAACATCAACAGATTATCATTTTGGAAGAATTTCACCACTTGGTCTTTTGATAGCAGGAATAATCTTTGCAGTTGGCATATTTGTTTTAATTAAATTATTTGGAAATTCAAAAGTTAGAAAATATGAAACATGGAAATGTGGGCTTGATGAAGTTAATCCTAAAGCACAGTATTCCGCAACAGGTTTCTCACAACCGATAAAAAAGATTTTTGCAGTTCTTTATAAACCTGTTGAAAAAATTGTTTCTGTTGAGAACAAACTAAAATATTTCTTACCTGAGAAAAAATATGAGGTACATCTTTCAGATGTTTTTGAGCTTTTAATCACTAAAATAACAGATCGATTTTTATCTTTCCTTTTATGGATCAGAAACATTTTCCAGATAGGGATTATACATATATACCTTGGATTTATAAGCCTTACTCTCACTATTCTCCTGATTTATGTTGTCTGGTTTTCAGGAGGTGGAAATTAGATGGAAAATCTGACAATTGGGCTTATTCAATTTTTTATACTGGTAGCTATTTCCCCTTTAATAAAGGGATTTATTCATAAAGTTAAATGTTATCTTAGGGGACAAAAATGTGCTTCCATCTGGCAGGGATATAGAGATATTTATAAACTTCTTAAAAAGGAAATTGTTTTATCAAGTGATGCGTCGTGGATTTCAAAAGTTGCACCTTATATAGTTTTGATTTCTACCCTGATAACTGCAAGTTTTCTACCTGTGTTTAACAGCCATACCCTCTTATCATTCACAGGAGATATAATCGCCTTTGTTTATGTTCTTGCCCTTGGAACATTTTTCCTCGCCCTTTACGGAATGGATCAGGGAAGTGCTTTTGGTGGACTTGGATCAAGTAGAGAGATGACAATTGCTGCTCTTGCAGAACCTGCACTTATGATGGTTATTTTTACTTTTGCCCTTCAAACAGGAACAACAAATATTAGCGAGATATTTGCAAAAATTCATCAGGCAGGTTTTTCACAGTTTCCTATTTCTTCCGTTTTTGCTTTGATGGCACTTCTTATTATAGCCCTTGCTGAAAACGGTAGAATGCCTGTTGATAATCCGGAAACTCACCTTGAGCTTACGATGGTTCACGAGGCAATGATACTTGAGGCTTCAGGTAGGGATTTGGCTTTATTTGAAATATCCTCGTGGATAAAGTTGACATTGTTTTTAACCCTTGCGTCTAACATATTTGTTCCGTTTGGTTTATACAACGAAACCACATTTGTTTCTGTGATTTTAGGGATAGTTTTCTTCCTGATAAAGATATTTTTATTTGCTATTCCTATCGCTTTAGTTGAGATTTCTATGGCAAAACTTAGATTTTTCAGAGTTCCAGACCTTATGACCTTTGGTTTTGTGCTGGCACTTATTTCCCTTGTGGTTTACTACCTGTGAGGTGGAAGTTATGAGTATATCTGAGGTTATTGAGCTTGTAAGTGCTTTCGTGCTTATATTTGCAATTATGCAGATTTTCAGTGATAGGCTATATTTTTCTGTAAAAACATATGCCGTTCAATCATTTTTCCTTACACTTTCTATATCAACAATAGCAGTTTATTCAGGATTTGCTGACCTTTATATAACAGCACTGCTGACTTTTATTATAAAAGTTGTTCTCATTCCGTTTCTACTGTTCAAACTTATAGACAAAATTGGAATTAAAAGAGAAATAGAGCCGTTTATCAATATAAATTACTCACTGCTTATCACAGGTGTTTTAGTTCTATTTTCGTTTTTTCTAACACAGAAGGTTCATATTAGCGGTGAGGTTGTTGCAAGGGAAGTATTTCCAATTTCAATTGCCATTATCCTTATAGGAATTTTCATAATGATTTCAAGGAAAAAGGCAATTACCCAGATTTTAGGATTTTTAACACTTGAAAATGGAATAATGCTGGCAGGAACTTCCATAACAAAAGGTATGCCCTTTATCGTTGAGATAGGAATTTTCTTTGATGTTTTTGTTGGAGCTTTAATGGCAGGAATAATGATTTATCAGATAAGAACAAGTTTTCAGGATATAGATACTGATAAACTAAGCAGTTTAAAGGAGTAGGAAATGAACGAAACAACAGAACTGATACTAACAATAGTTGTATTTGGATTGATGTTTGGGATTATTATCTGGCTCATGATTTACTGGTCTAAAAATAATACGGTAGTAGATGAAAGGGACAAAAAGTGGTATCAGGAAAAACAGAATAAAGAAAAAGGTGGGGCAGAATGAAAATAATTCTGCTAATTCAGCTTATCTGGGCTGTTTTTTCATATTTTTTACCACTGAGGTTTACTTATTATCTTCAGATTTTGGTTTCTTTTGTAAATTTAGTAATATCATGGTTTTTGATTGATAACGTTATTCAAAACAGCCAGATTTTTGAACTTAACAATCTATTTTTTTTAGATGCTTTAAACGGTGTTTTACTCCTTGTTATAACAGGTCTTTCATTTTTGACTTCTATTTATTCTATTGGCTATATGAAAAAGGAAATAGAGCATGGACTTCCTGAAAAAAAGGTTCATGAGTTTTACTTCTGGATGAATGCCTTTATTTTTGCAATGCTTCTGGTTTCCCTGTCAAACAACTTTGGTATTTTATGGATTGCCATAGAAGGAACAACCCTTGCAACAGCACTCCTTATTAGTTTTTATAGAAACAGGGAGGCTGTAGAGGCAGGCTGGAAGTATATCATTCTTTGTTCTGTGGGGATTGCCCTTGCACTTTTTGGAATAATAATTCTGTATTTTAGCGTTTCAGGTAAACTTGGATATGAACTTGATGCTTTAAACTGGACGGAGATTGTAAATATTGCAGGCTCTATAAATCCATTTCTTTTAAAATTAGCATTCATATTTGTTTTAGTTGGTTTTGGAACAAAAATGGGGCTTGCTCCACTTCATTTCTGGCTTCCTGACGCACACTCACAGGCTCCTACACCAATCAGTGCCTTAATGTCTGGAGTTTTACTAAACTGTGCTTTTTACTCAATAATCAGAGTAGAGGCGATTTTAAACAAAGCAGGAGTTGGGGATTTTGGAGCCCAGCTTTTGGTAATATTTGGGATATTCACCGTTTTTGTGGCTTCCTTATTCATAATCAAACAGATTGATTATAAGAGACTCCTTGCTTACTCAACAATGGAGCATATGGGAATTATAGCCTTTGCCTTTGGGATAAACACAAAACTTGCGATTTTTGCAGGTATTTTCCACCTTTTAAACCATGCTTTTGTAAAAGGGCTTATGTTTTTCTCTGTAGGTTCTGTTTTAACAAACTTCCACACTAAAAACTTTTTTGAGATAAAAGGACTTTTTAAAACTTTACCTATCACTGCTGGATTAATGCTTTTAGGTGTGCTGGCAATAACAGGAACTCCGCCTTTTAATATCTTTGCCAGTGAATTTTTGGTCTTTATGTCAGCTTTTAAAGAAGGCTATATATGGCAAGCTATTATTCTTATAGCCCTTTTAATACTTATATTTGGCGGCTTTGTTTACCACTTTTCACAAATGCTTATGGGAAAACCCAATAAAGAAAGAAAACCAGAAAGCCCGTGGATGATTATCCCAATGCTAATACTGATTGTTATCTGTGTTGTTCTTACTTTTTACATTCCAGAAAAAATAAACATTTTATTTAAAAATATTGACCAGATAGTGAGGTAGGAAATGACAAAGGAAGAAGTATGGGAGCTTTTAGAGCCTATAAAAGATAAAATTGATGATATATATCTAAACAGCGACAACGAAGTTGTGATTTCCTTTAAACCTCACAATCTTGCTCCTATCTCAATTTATATTTTCAGAGATTTAGACTGTGAGCTTGCTACCGTCGTATGCACAGATGAAAGGGAAAAAGATGATACATTCAAAATAAAGTATGTCTATTCATATCACAAGAAAAATATATTTTTCGTTCTCCAAATAGAAGTTAAAGAAAGATTTATTTCCTTATCAAACAACATTCCTGCTCTAAACTGGTATGAAAGGGAAATCCACGATATGTTTGGGCTTGTTCCACTTAATCATCCTGATTTAAGACCTTTAATGAAATATCCAGAAAATTTCCCACAGGATGAGTATCCACTCAGAAAAGATTATCCATGGAACAAAAGACCAAAATTTATGAAATACGGAGAGTATGAGTATAAAAAAGTAGAAGGGGAAGGAGTATTTAACATACTTGTAGGACCAATCCACGCAGGGATTATTGAACCAGGACATTTTAGATTTCACCTTGCAGGAGAGCCTATACTACAGCTTGAGATAAGGCATTTCTGGAAGCATAGAGGAATAGAAAAACTTGCAGAAGGGAAAACTCCAGAAGAGGTTTTACAATACACAGATAAAATCTCAGGAGACCACAGTTTCGCCCATACCCTTGCATATATTCAGGCTATTGAGAAGCTATCAAACACAGAAATTCCAGAAAGGGCAAAATATCTCAGAGTTATCTTTGCTGAGCTTGAAAGAATAATGTGTAATCTAAACGATTTTGCATGGCTGTTTCAGGATGTTGGTTATACATTTGGAGCTCAGGGAGTATTCGTTTTAAAAGAAGACATTATGAGGCTTAATAAAGCTCTATCAGGAAGCAGATTTAATAAAGGTGTTCTTGCCCTTGGAGGAGTAAATATAGACTTAGATAATGAAAAAATCGCAATGCTAAAGCACAAACTAAATGAGATAGAAAAAAAATACAAAGAGTATGAAAAAATACTCCACAACAATGCAAGTATCCTTGAAAGGCTTGAAACAACAGGAAGGATAAAGTATGAAACGGTTAAGGATTTATCTGCCGTCGGATACACTGCAAGGGCTTCAGGATTGTCATCAGATATAAGAAAAGAACATCCCTATCTTGTCTATGACAGGCTCAGATTTGAGAGTATTGTACTTCAAGAAGGAGATGTTTATGCAAGGCTCAGAGTAAGACTATCTGACTTAGAAAATAGTATATGGATAATCCGTCAATGTTTGGCTAATTTACCAGATGGAGAGATTAAAACAGATTTAGGAGAAATTAAGAAAAATAGCTGGACTCTTGGATATGCAGAAGGACAAAGAGGAGATATTATCCATTACGTTCAGACTGATGATGAAGGGAATATCTTCAGATGGAAAGTAAGAGACCCTTCTTTCCACAACTGGCAGACAATCCAGTTTGCAGTCTTAGGTGATATTATTGCAGATTTTCCACTTGTTAACAAAAGCCTCAATTTATCTTACGCTGGAAACGACTTATAAAATTTGAACAATAGAATTTATATAATAAAATTTAATTTAAAGTTGTTATAAAAGAGGTTGATTATGGAGTATAAAGATAGAATTGTATCAAATCCAAATATTTTACAGGGAAAACCAACAATAAAAGGAACTCGCATTTCTGTAGAGCTTATTTTAAGAAAACTTGGCGAAGGAATGTCAATAGAAGAGCTCTTAGAAGCATATCCTGTTTTAACTAGGGAAGATATTTTGACCTGTAGGAGGAGAGATGTTTAACATACTAAAAACAAGGCTTAAAGAAGGGATAAAGTCAGAGGATATACAAGCAAGAGATGAAAATGTTGAGATTTTAGGTAAAAAGCTAAAAGAAAAAATAGATAAATACTTTCAGGGGAGTTTTGCAATA
>WIAL01000011.1 GCA_015519975.1 Hydrogenothermaceae bacterium
AGCTGATCCTTTTATTACTGGTACGTCATCTCCTGGAAATTCATATTTATTTAATAATTCTCTTACTTCTAGTTCTACGAGTTCTAAGAGCTCTTCGTCGTCTACCATGTCACATTTGTTTAAGAATACTACTATGTATGGTACGTTAACCTGTCTTGCAAGTAGCACGTGCTCTCTTGTTTGTGGCATTGGCCCGTCTGCAGCTGATACTACGAGAATTGCACCATCCATTTGTGCAGCACCTGTAATCATGTTCTTGATGTAGTCTGCGTGTCCTGGACAGTCTACGTGTGCGTAGTGTCTTTTTTCTGTTTCGTATTCTACGTGTGTGATGTTGATTGTGATTCCTCTGTCTCTTTCTTCTGGTGCTTTATCTATATCTCCGTATCCGATAAACTCTGCTAATCCTTTCTTTGATAATACGTATGTTATTGCTGCTGTTAATGTTGTCTTACCGTGGTCTACGTGCCCTATTGTCCCTACGTTTACGTGCTCTTTTTCTCTTACAAATTTTTCTTTTGCCATTTTGCAGTATTACCTCCTTTTTATTTTAAATTAACTTTCAGCTTTTGCTCTTTGTCCAGCTATTTCATCAGCTATATTCTTAGGCACTTCATCATATTTCTGGAATACCATTGAGAATGTAGCTCTACCTTGAGTTAAAGATCTAAGATCAGTTGCATATCCAAACATTTCTGCAAGTGGAACTTCTGCTTTTATAGTTAAAGTAGGACCTCTTTTTTCAGAACCGAGTATTTTACCTCTTCTTTTTGAAAGGTCACCCATAACATCTCCCATGTATTCTTCAGGAGTATCAACTTCTACAAGCATTATAGGTTCTAGAAGAACTGGATTTGCTTTTTTAGCAGCATCTCTAAATGCCATAGAACCTGCAATTTTAAATGCTATTTCAGATGAGTCAACTTCGTGATAAGAACCGTCAAATAGTGTAGCTTTAACTCCAATTACAGGATAGCCAGCGATTATACCGTTTTGCATAGCTTCCTGTATTCCAGCATCAACAGCAGGAATGTATTCTTTTGGAATTACCCCACCAACAATTTTATCTACAAATTCGTATTCTTTTTCCTCAATTGGTTCAATTTCGATTACAGCATGACCGTACTGACCTCTACCACCTGACTGTCTGATGAATTTACCTTCACCAGTTGCTTTAGATCTAATTGTTTCTTTATATGCAACCTGAGGTTTACCAACATTTACTTCAAGATTGTATTCCCTTTTCATTCTATCAACCATAATTTCAAGGTGGAGCTCACCCATTCCGTGGATAAGAGTTTGGTTAGTTTCAGGATCTACAGAAACTTTAAATGTTGGATCCTCTTTCATAAATTTATTTAAAACTTGGGAAAGTTTTTCTTGGTCAGATTTTGTTTTTGGCTCAATAGCCATAGCAATAACAGGTTCAGGGAATTCCATAGATTCTAAGATAATTGGTTTGTTAGGATCTGATAATGTATCTCCAGTTGTAGTATCAAGACCAACAGCTGCAGCTATATCTCCTGCATAAACTTCAATAATTTCTTCCCTCTGGTTAGCGTGCATTCTAAGAATTCTTCCAACTCTAACTTTTTTATTTTTATTTGCAATTAGAACAGTATCACCAGCTTTAACAACCCCAGAGTAAACTCTAAAATATGTTAACTGCCCTGCGTAAGGGTCTGCCATAACTTTAAATGCAAGTGCACAGAACGGTTCATCGTCTGATGCATGTCTTTCTTCTTCCTCTCCTGTTTGTGGGTTAACACCTTTAACAGGCGGAACATCAACAGGTGAAGGTAAAAAGTCAATAACTGCATCAAGTAAAGGCTGAACACCTTTATTTTTAAACGCGGAACCGCAAAGCATAGGAACAAGCTCTCTATTTATAGTAGCCTTTCTTAAAGCCTTTTTAAGTTCATCAACTGAAATTTCTTCACCTTCAAGGTATTTATTCATAAGATCATCATCAGTTTCAACAATAGCTTCTATCATTTTTTCACGCCATTCTTCAGCTACTGGTTTTAAATCTTCAGGTACATCAGTTACATCAAACTTAGCTCCAAGCTCATCGCCTCTCCATATATAAGCCTTCATTTCAAAAAGGTCTACAACACCTTCGAAATTCTCTTCAGCTCCTATAGGAATCTGTATAGGAACAGGTTTTGCCCCTAATTTTTCAATAATATCTTCATAAACTTTAAAGAAATCAGCCCCTGTTCTGTCCATTTTGTTAACGAAAGCAATTCTTGGAACACCAAATTTATCAGCCCATCTCCAGTTTGCTTCTGACTGAGGCTGAACTGCTTCAACAGATGAAAATACAAAAACTATTCCATCAAGGGCTTTCATTGAACGAACAACTTCAACACCAAAGTCTACGTGCCCCGGTGTGTCAATTATGTTAAGCTGATATCCTTTCCAATATGCAGCAGTTGTAGCAGAGGTTATTGTAATACCTCTTTCTTTTTCCTGCTCCATCCAGTCCATAGTGGCGCCGCCTTCGTGCACCTCACCTATTTTATACGTTTTTCCTGTGTAAAATAGTATTCTTTCTGTTGTTGTTGTTTTCCCTGCATCAATATGAGCAACAATACCTATATTTCTTAATTTTTCTATCGGCACTTGCCTAGCCATTTATATTTTCCTCCGCTATATTAATTACCATCTATAGTGTGCAAAAGCTTTATTTGCTTCTGCCATTCTGTGAGTATCTTCTTTCTTCTTAACTGCTCCGCCTCTTTCGTTATAAGCATCGTAAAGTTCATTTGACAACTTTTCTATCATTGTGTAGTTTCCTTTTCCGCTTCTGTTTCTTGCAGCTTCCACAAGCCATCTCAAAGCTAAAGACTCCTGTCTTCTTGGTGGAACCTCCATAGGAACCTGATATGTAGAACCACCAACCCTTCTTGGTCTAACTTCCATTACAGGTTTTATATTTTCAATAGCTTTATGTAAAGCTGCTAAAGGTTCTTCTCCTGTTTTTTCAGCAAGAATTTTCATTGCTGTGTAAACAATTTTTTCAGCTTTTGATTTTTTACCATCTACCATTACTTTATTTATTAATTTATGAACCAAAACATCCTGATAAACTGGATCTGGCATTATTTCTCTAGGTTTTACAGGTCCTTTTCTTGGCATCTTTTATACCTCTCCTTATTATTTCTTAGCTTCTTTAGGCTTTTTAGCACCGTATTTAGAACGTGATTGTCTTCTATCTTTAACTCCAGCTGCGTCTAAAGCTCCTCTTATTATCTTGTATCTAACACCCGGTAAATCCTTAACCCTTCCACCTCTAACAAGAACTATCGAGTGTTCCTGTAAGTTGTGTCCTTCTCCAGGTATATAGCAAGTAACTTCATAACCATTAGAAAGTCTAACCCTTGCAACTTTTCTTAATGCAGAGTTTGGCTTCTTAGGTGTTGTAGTATAAACTCTTACACAAACTCCTCTTTTTTGAGGGTTGCCTTCTAAAGCCGGTGCCTTAGATTTCTTTTCAACTTTCTCTCTTCCCTTTCTAACTAACTGGTTTATTGTTGGCACAATAAAATCCTCCTACAAAAATATAAAGACAAGCAAAAATTATAATATATTCAAATGAATAAATCAAGCCGTATAAAAAGCTAATATTTGCTAAAAATAATATTATATCCTATTTGAAAAACTATTCAAAAGAAATGGGGCATTTAAAGCCCCAATAAGGATTACTAAGTTTCTTCTGTTTTTATTCTTTCAAGTTCTTCTTTTAATATTGCATCTACTTTTGCATATTCTCTAATTCCAGTTCCAGCAGGAACAATATTACCTATAATAACGTTTTCTTTAAGACCTTCAAGTTTGTCTTCTTTTCCTTCAACAGCAGCATCTGCAAGAACTCTTGTTGTCTCCTGGAATGAAGCAGCAGAAATCCAACTTCTTGTTGAAAGTGATGCCTTTGTAATTCCAACAAGTACAGGTTCAACTTTAGGAGGTCTTCCACCTTCTTCTCTAATTCTTTGAATTTCTTCTTCTACATCAATTTTATCAACAATCTCATTAAGCAAGAATTTGCTGTCCCCAGGATCTACGATTTTAACTTTCTTAAGTATCTGTCTTATGATAGTTTCAAAATGCTTATCATTAATATCAACTCCCTGAAGTCTGTAAACCATTTGAACTTCTTTAACAAGGAATTTAGCAAGTTCTTCAGGGCCATTAATCTTAAGTATGTCATGTGGATTAGGAGTTCCATCAGTTAATGGATCACCTGCTTTAACCTGCTCGCCATCTTTAACAATTATGAATTTACCTTTAGGTATAGTGTACTCTTTTTGTAAACCTGTATCTTTATTAAATACAATAACTTTTATTCCTTTTGATTTTAATCTTACGATTCCATCAAATTCTGCAACTACCTGTCCATCATCAGTAATCTTTTGACCTTCTTTAACATGCTGTCCGTTTTTAACCATAACAAGTGAGCCTTCAGGTATTTTATAAGTTCTAGATTTTCCTTCTATTGGATTGTAAAGGATTACCTCATCTGCATCTTCAAATAATTTAACAATACCATCTATTTCCGAAACAAAAGCTTTGTTCTTAGGTTCTCTTGCTTCAAGAAGTTCTTCAACCCTTGGAAGACCACCAACAATGTCTCTAACTTTAGCTCTTTCTCTTGGAATTTTTGCTATAGTATCACCTTCTTGAACAGTAAAGTTTTCAGAAACCTGTAAATAGTTGTGGTAAACATCAGCTTGTTCATCTTCAGAACATGCAAGACATCTATCCCAAGCTGTTTTTAAAGCATCTCTTGGTATTAGTATTAATGTATTTACAGGAAGATCATAAATATACTCTTTTCCATCTTCTCCATGAACTACAACCCTTGGAGTATGAAGAACAGCATCTTTTGGTCTCATGAAACTGATTTCAAGGTTTGTTTTTCCTGTAATTGCGTCTCTTTCTTCTCTTGCCGTAACATCTAAGATAACGTCTCTAAGTTCTAATTTACCTGATTTTTCAGCAATAATAGGAATAGAAAACGGATCCCACTCAACAAGTACATCTCCTGGTTTTACTTTTTGGCCGTCTTCAACTTTAAGCTCAGCCCCATAAGGTGCAGGATATCTCTCAAGTATTTTACCTTCATCATCTAATATCTTAATTGCACCATCTCTATTAATAATTAATGTTTTACCTTCTCTATTTTTAACAGTTTTTACATTTAAAAGTTTGACAGTCCCTTCGTGCTGTGCCACGTGCTGGGTTTGAACCTTTTGAGCAGTCGCAGCACCACCTATATGGAACGTCCTCATTGTAAGCTGAGTTCCAGGCTCTCCAATAGATTGAGCAGCAATTATACCAACTGCCTCACCAATATCAACAAGTTTTTTCTGTGATAAATCTCTTCCATAACATTTAGCACAAACACCTCTTTTCATTTCACAGGTTAACACAGATCTTATCTTTACTTCTTCAATTCCTGCATTTTCAATCTCTTCTGCTTTTTCTTCTGTAATTTCTTCACCTTCTTTAACTATTACCTCACCTGAGTAAGGATCAACTATATCTTCAACAGCATATCTTCCAACTAATCTATCTTTTAATGGAACTATAATTTCTCCGCCTTCAATTATGGCAGAAACTGTTATTCCTTTTAATGTTCCACAGTCTTCATCTGTAATGACAACGTCCTGTGCTACATCAACAAGTCTTCTTGTTAAATATCCTGCTACAGCAGTTTTTAAAGCTGTATCTGCAAGACCTTTTCTAGCACCGTATGTTGAAATAAAGTACTCAATAACAGTTAATCCTTCTCTAAAGTTTGATCTAATTGGTGTTTCAATAAACTCACCAGAGTGTTTTGCCATAAGACCACGCATACCGGCAAGCTGTCTTATCTGGTCTTTATTACCTCTAGCACCTGATAGTGCCATCATATAAATTGGATTGAATATACCAGGGTACTTTTTACCATTTTCTACCCTTTCTGCCTTTTCAAGCTCTTCAAACATTAATTTTGTAACTTCATTTGTAGTTTGAGACCAAATATCAATAATTTTGTTGTGTCTTTCACCTTTTGTAATTATACCGTCAACATACTGCTGCCATACTTTTTCTGCTTCTTCTTCTGCTTTCTTTACTATTTCTGCTTTTTGTTTTGGAACAACAAGGTCATCTATAGCAATAGATATACCGGCTCTTGCAGCCATTTCAAATCCAAGATTTTTAAGTTTATCCAGTGTCTGTACTGTTATTTCATTTCCAAACTGCTCGTAAATCTCAGAAACAAGTTTCGATATTTTCTTCTTATCTAAAGGCTCATTTACATATCTGAATCCTTTTGGAAGAATTGAGTTAAATATTAATCTACCAACTGTAGTTTCAATAAGTCTTCCTGCTTTTTCATCTATTGGTGTGCCATCAGATCTTCTATTTTTGATTTTTATTTTTGCAAGCAGGTCAACTTTTCCAAGATCGTGGGCAAGAAGTGCCTCATCTACACTTGCAAATACTTTACCTTCCCCTTTAGCACCGTCTAATACCTGAGTTATATAGTATGCTCCAAGAATTATATCCTGAGAAGGCATTGTTACAGGTTTACCGTGTGCAGGAGAAAGAACATTTTGAGTAGAAAGCATTAATATATAAGATTCAAGCTGTGCTTCTATAGATAAAGGCACGTGAACTGCCATCTGGTCACCGTCAAAGTCTGCGTTAAACGGTGGACAAACAAGAGGATGAAGTTTTATAGCTTTACCTTCAACAAGTATAGGCTCAAACGCCTGCACAGACATTCTGTGAAGTGTTGGTGCCCTGTTCAAAAGTACTGGATGTTGTTTAACAACTTCTTCCAAGCACTCCCATACTTCAGGAGCTTTCTCTTCAACGAGTCTTTTAGCATTTTTTATAGATGTTGCATATCCTTTTTCTTCAAGTCTTCTGTAAACAAATGGTTTAAAAAGCTCTAAAGCCATTTGTTTTGGAAGACCGCACTGATGCATTTCAAGGTCCGGTCCTACAACAATAACAGAACGTCCTGAGTAGTCAACCCTTTTTCCAAGAAGGTTTTGTCTAAATCTACCCTGTTTTCCTCTTAAAGAGTCAGATAAAGATTTTAAAGGTCTATTGTTTTGGGTAACAATTCTTCCTCTTCTACCATTATCTATAAGAGCATCTACTGCTTCCTGAAGCATTCTTTTTTCGTTTCTGATAATAATTTCAGGAGCATCAAGTTCTATAAGTCTTTTTAATCTGTTGTTTCTGTTTATAACCCTTCTGTAAAGATCGTTTAAATCAGAAGTTGCAAATCTTCCACCGTCTAGAGGAATTAAAGGTCTTAAATCTGGAGGAATTACTGGAATAACATCTAAAATCATCCATTCAGGTTTGTTTCCAGATTTTATAAATCCTTCTATTAACCTTAATTTTCTGATTAGTTTTTTAAGCTTTTGTTCTGCTACTTCTTTTAAGATAGTCTGTCTCACGCTGTCTTTTATAACATCAAATAAAGGAATATCTTTATTTTTCTCCCTGTATTTTTTGTAAAGTTCTTCTATTGCTTGAGGGCCTGTTAAAGCAACAAAAGTATCTTCTCCGTATTTTGCCTTTAATTCTTCAAGTTCTTCCTTATGAACTATTTTTCCAAGCTCAAGATCAGTATCTTTAGGATCAACTATTACATAATAATCTTTAGAGATTATTGCATCTATTTCTTTATCTGTTGGGTATATTTCTCCAAATTTAATTCCAAATTCAGAAAGTCTTCTTGCTATTTCTGTTATTACTTTTTTATAAAGTCTGCCTTGTTTTTCTTTAAACGACGCATCAAGCTCGTCAAAGCCAATTCCATAAGTTTTAAGTTCCTTTTTAACTTTAAATGCATAAGCTTCAAGATCAAGTCTTGAGAGTACATCTTTTACTTTTTCTGCACCCATTCCATATTCATATCTATCTGAATGCTCATACTCATATTCTTCTCTAAATTCATCCTCAGATTTTACGTAGATTTTTACCCATTTAGTAAGTCCGCCATCCATAAATGGAATTGTAGTTGGGTCTTTTTCAAATGCTTCTTCTTCCTCTTCTGTTTCAGGGCTTTCTATGATTAAGTAAGATTCAAAGTATATTACCCTTTCAATATCTCTTGATGTTAGTCCAAGTAGATTTCCAAGTTTAGAAGGTGTTGATTTTAAATACCATATGTGAGCAACTGGAGAAGCAAGCTCTATATGACCAAATCTCTCCCTTCTAACATCTGATCTTGTAACTTCAACTCCACATCTATCACAAACAGTTCCTTCGTATTTTTTCTTTTTATATTTACCACATAAACATTCATAATCTTTTACAGGTCCAAATATCTTCGCACAGAATAAACCATCTTTTTCAGGTTTTAATGTTCTATAGTTTAATGTTTCAGGTTTTTTAACTTCACCATAAGACCAAGAACGTATTGTATCACTTGAAGCTAGTGTTAATCTTATGCTGTCAAAAGGAATAAGTCCCTTAGCTCTATCTTTCTTTATCAAGGTTAAAACCTCCTAATAATAATAAAAGGAAAGGGCATTAAGCCCTAAGTACTATATTTCAAAATTTTTCTTTTGAGAAATTATGTCAACCTGGTCACAAGCTTTAATCTCTCCATCTTCCATTTTACAGTTAACATCAAGGGCTAGTGCTTTGAGCTCTCTAACAAGAACCTTAAATGACTCAGGTATACCTATATCGTAATGGTAAATACCTTTAATAATAGACTCATAAACTCTCTTTCTTCCTTCTATATCGTCTGATTTAACTGTAAGCATTTCTTGAAGTGTATATGCTGCACCGTGAGCTTCAAGTGCCCAAACTTCCATTTCTCCAAATCTTTGTCCACCAAACTGTGCTCTACCACCAAGAGGCTGTTGTGTAATAAGTGAGTAAGGTCCTGTAGAACGTGCGTGGATTTTATCATCAACCATGTGAATAAGTTTAAGCATGTACATATATCCGGCATTAACTTCCATATCAAACTTTTCACCGGTTCTACCATCTATAAGTGTAGTTTTTCCTGTTTCTTTCAATCCAGCAGATTTTAAAAGTTTTTTCACATCCTCTTCTGTTGCACCTTCAAAAACAGGGGTAGATATAGGTATTCCTATTTTAGTAAGATCTTTTAACACATCCTGCAAGCTTTCTTCGTCAAGCTCATTTAAGAACTCTCTTAATTCCTTCACATCTTTTTCTCTTATCTTGTTAACAAGCTCATTTTCAGTATCATTTGCTATTTCGTAATACTTAACTATTGCATCAATTATCGCTTCCTTATTCTTTTTCTTTAGTGACTGTATTTCTTCACCAAGTTTTTCACCAAGTTTTTTCGCAGCAAGACCAAGGTGAGTTTCCAAGATCTGTCCAACGTTCATACGTGAAGGAACACCAAGTGGGTTTAGAACAATATCAACTGGAGTACCATCCTCTGTAAACGGCATATCCTCTTCAGGAAGAACTACAGAAATAACACCTTTGTTACCGTGTCTTCCTGCCATTTTATCACCAACCTGAATTTTACGCTTTTGAGCAATGTAAACCTTTACAAGCTCATTTACTCCAGGTTTTAAGTCAGCTCCTTTTTCAACTGTCTTAATTCTCTTTTCATATAAATCTTCCCACAGCTGTGTTTGAAGCTTAGCTTTATCAACTATCTCTTTAGCTTTTTTAACAATATCCTTGTCTTTTATAAATCCTTCAGGGTTAATAGCTATAAATCTTATAACTTTATCAAAGTTATCTTCAGTTATTTTTTCACCTTTTTTAACTATTACTTTACCTGCGAGTTTCACATCTTTAGAAATCTCAGCTCCAATAACTATTTTCTTAAGCTCTTCATCCCTTCTTTCCTGTATGAATCTTTTCTTATCTTCAAGCTCTTTTTCAAGTTCTTCTATTTCTTCTCTTATGAGTTTGTCCAGATACGCATTCTTTTTATCAGCTTTCTTTCTAGCAAATACCTGTACATCTATAACTATACCTTCAACACCGGCAGGAACTCTTAATGATGAGTCTTTAACATCAGATGCTTTTTCTCCAAATATTGCAAGAAGTAGTTTTTCTTCTGGTGTTGGCTGTGTTTCTCCTTTTGGAGTAACTTTTCCAACAAGTATATCTCCTGGTTTTACATATGCTCCAATTCTTACTATACCGTGTTCATCAAGGTTGGCAAGTGCTTTTTCAGAAATTCCAGGTATGTTTCTGGTAATTTCTTCTGAACCAAGTTTTGTTTCCCTTGCCTCTACTTCAAACTCTTCTATATGGATAGATGTAAACACATCATCTTTAACAAGTCTTTCAGATATTACAATAGCATCCTCGAAGTTATATCCTCTCCAAGGCATGAAAGCAACAAGAACATTCTTACCTAAAGAAAGTTCTCCTTTATAAGTTGAAGGTCCATCTGCTATTATCGCTCCTGCTTCAACAATATCTCCTCTTTTAACAAGAGGTCTTTGGTTTATGCATGTAGCCTGATTAGAACCTTTAAATTTCTTAAGTTTATAGGTATCTATTCCTATATCGAGAGGATCATTCTCATTAATTTCTTCTTTATTTACTTTTATAACAATTTTGTCTCCTGAAACTGATTCAACAACACCGCCTCTCTCTGCTACAACTGCAGAACCAGAGTTTTTAGCCACTATTCTTTCTATTCCAGTTCCTGCTAACGGATATTCTGTTTTTAGAAGTGGCACAGCCTGACGCTGCATGTTAGATCCCATTAATGCTCTGTTAGCATCATCATGTTCAAGGAATGGGATTAAAGATGCAGAAACAGAAACAACCTGTTTTGGAGAAACATCCATAAAGTCAACTTCATCAGGTCTTACAAGTCTAATATCTCCTTTTGCTCTTGCAAGTACTCTTTCTGCAGTAAAGTTTCCATTTTCATCAATAGGAGCATTAGCCTGTGCAATAACGTATTTTTCCTCATCATATGCTGCTAAGTATTCAATTTCATTTGTAACTCTTCCATTCACTACTTTTCTATAAGGAGTTACTAAAAATCCAAGTTCATTTAATGTACTGTAAACTGTCATTGAAGAAACAAGACCAATATTTTGACCTTCAGGAGTTTCAATAGGACATACCCTTCCGTAATGGGTTGGATGAACGTCCCTTATTTCAAACTTTGCACTATCTCTTGTAAGTCCACCAGGACCAAGTGCAGAAAGTCTTCTTTTATGCGTTAATTCTGCAAGTGGATTAGCCTGATCCATAAACTGAGATAACTGTCCACCTTTTAAAAACTCGAGTATTGAGCCTGTTAAGTATCTAGGGTTGATAAAGTTTCCTGGTTTAACGTTAGGGTCTTCTATATCAATTGTTGCAAGTCTATCTTTAAATGCTTTATTCATTCTTGCAACACCAACCCTAGCCTGAGCTTCTAAAAGCTCACCAACAGGTCTAACTCTTCTGTTTCCTAAATGAGCAATGTCATCAAGCTGTTTTTTGCCGAGTCTAAGCTCAAGTAAGTATTTAACAATATTAATAACATCAACAAGTTGTAAAAATCTCGCTTCATCGTCTAAATAAGCAGTTACTTTTATCTCTTTGAATTTAGCTTTCTTTAATTTTTCTATAACTTCCTGATCAATTTTTGTTCCTTTTTTTAGAACTTCTTTACCAACTTTTACATCTTCATCTAAAGCAAGAGGAGGATAATTTTCTAAAAGTGTATCTAAATCAAGCGGTTTTATTGTTTTTGGAATGTTGTGAACTTTAGCATTTATCTTAACCCTTCCAACCTTTGAAAGATCAAATCTTTGCGGATCAAAGAACATTGTTTCAAAAAGTTCATTAGCTCTTCTCAAAAATGCTTTAGGATCTATAGCTGCTGTGTCTGTAGGTCTCATCTTTCTGTATATTTCTACTCTAGCAGCATCTTGGAAAGTAAAATCTTTATTAATTTTTGGCTGGTCTTTCTTTAATGTTTCAATAATAATATTTCCAAAAGGAGATCTTCTAAATACTAATGGATCTATTGCTATAACTTCTTCAATCTCTATTCTGTCATCAGTTAAATACTTTTCAAGCCTTTCAGGCTCTACATGAAGCTCCTGTCTTACTGTTACTTTTTTACCTTTTTCATCTTCTTCTTCTGCAAGAAAAGTTATAAATATTTCATCATTTGCAAGTTCTTCTGTAGAAACTTCAACATCTTTTTCCGGATCAATTAATTTTCCATCTTTAACAACAAATCTTTGAACATCTTCACCATAAAAAGATTTTAAAATTTTATATGTTGTATCAAGACCAAAAGCTCTAAGTATTGTAGTTCCTATTACTTTTCTTCTATCTATTTTTGCAAAGAAATGCTCAACATTTGTTGCATACTCAAACTCAAGTCTTGAACCTTTCTCAGGAATTACAGATCCTTTGTATATTATTCTTGTTAATGTATCTTTAGTTCTATCTTCTTTTCCTTCAAAAAATATACCTGAAGATCTGATTAGCTGGGAAACAACAACTCTTTCACTACCATTTATTATAAAATGACCATATTTCGTTAAAAGTGGAACATCACCAAAATAAACTTTTTCTTTTTTTGTAAATTTAGGTATAATTTCTCCAGTTTCAGGATTTAACTGATTAACAACAAGCTCTAGTAAAACTCTTAAAGGTGCAGAGTAAGTTAAACCTTTATACTTACATTCATCAACTGTATGTTTTTCTTTATATATTAATGTACCGCCGCAGTTAGGACATTTTACTCCAACGCCACCAACAACATCATTTGGGAGCTCACTTCTACAGTTTCCACATTCCCAGTCTCCAACTTCATAAGCTATGTATCTAAGTTCTATCTGTCCATTGGGATCTAAAAATGGGAAAGATGTCCTAAATAAGTTTTCTAAACCTTTATTTTCTCTTTCATAAGGGTTTTTATTGAATTGAATAAAGTTTTCAAAAGAATTTTTTACTACATGAAGTAAATCTGGAGGTGCTATAGCTTCTTCTTTTCTTTTAAGGGATTTTCTCAAAGGATTATAATTGATATTTTTTATTGTTTTCATTGTACACCACCTTAATGGAGTTTTATTTATTTAAAAATGGAAAAAGGCAGACTAACCCGTTTAGAGTATAGCCTGCCTTCAATTATATATATGTTTTATAAACTGCAAAGCTAAAATTACTTAATTTCGACTGTAGCACCAGCTTCTTCAAGTTTTGCTTTGATTTGTTCTGCTTCTTCTTTAGAAACTCCCTCTTTGATTGGTTTTGGAGCAGAGTCAACTAATTCTTTAGCTTCTTTTAATCCAAGACCAGTAATCTCTCTAACTGCCTTGATAACATTAATTTTCTTGTCGCCAGCACTTTGTAAGATTACATCAAACTCAGTTTTTTCCTCAGCAGCAGCACCACCAGCAGCACCACCAGCAGCAGGAGCGGCAGCTACCATTGCAGCAGCAGAAACACCAAACTCTTCTTCTAATTCTTTAACGAGTTCAGCTAATTCTAAAACAGTCATGTTTTTGATAGCTTCTTTAATGTCTTCTTTTGAAATTGTTGCCATGTTATTAAAACCTCCTAAGATTTTTCTTTAAAATTTAAATTTATTGTTCCTTTTCTTTTTGCTCTTTAATAGCATTTAATACCATAACAGCTTTTTGCGGTACAGCATTGAGCACACGTACAAAGTTTGTAATAGGAGCCTGCATTGTAGCAAATAGCTGTGCAAGTAACTCCTCTCTGCTTGGAAGAGAAGCAAGTTTATCAAGCTCTTCAGCTGTAACATATTCACCTTCGAGTAATCCTGCTTTTACTTTTGCACTTTCACTTTCTTTTAAGAACTCTTTTAACGCCTTTGCTGCTTCAACAACATCTTCATATGCAAAAACAACAGCAGAAGGCTCTCTGAAAATTTCTATTTTATCATAAAGTGGTGTACCTGTGCAAGCCCTGTATAAAATCGTATTTTTGATAACCTTAATTTCTGCATCTTTTCTCTTTATAGCTTTTCTAAAGTCAGCCATAGAGTTTGCATCAACACCTGTAAAATCAAAAACAACCATTAACTTGGCTTTATTAATTTTATCTTGAACTTCTTCTACAATTTTCTGCTTTTTTAATATTGACTTTCTTACTTCAGTTGTTGCCATTTTTATGCCTCCGCTATATTTTAAGCAGCTTTCGCTTCAAGTTCTTTTTGTAAAGATATTAAATCTACCTTAACAGATGGATCCATTGTAGCTTTAACTACAAGATTTCTCATGTATTGCCCTTTAATTCCAGATGGCTTTAATTTTAATACTGCATCGTAAACTGCAAGAGCATTTTCATAAAGCTTATTTTCATCAAAAGATACTTTACCAATAGGTATATGTAAGTTTCCAGCTTTGTCTACTTTAAACTCAACTCTACCTTTTTTAGCTTCAGATACTGCCTTTTTTACATCAGTTGTAACAGTTCCTACTTTAGGGTTTGGCATTAATCCTCTTGGACCTAAGATTCTTCCTAGCTTAGCTACTTTTGGCATCATATCAGGAGTTGCTATAACAACATCAAAATCTGTCCATCCTTCATTAAGGATTTTATTTATTAAATCTTCTCCACCAACATAATCAGCTCCAGCTTCTTCTGCTTCTTTAATTTTTTCACCCTGTGTAATAACAAGAACTTTAAGTTCTTTACCAAGACCGTGAGGAAGAACTACAGATCCTCTAACCATTTGATCAGCATATTTGGGATCTACTCCAAGTCTAAATATCATCTCTACAGTCTGATCAAAATTTCTTTTAGTGACGTCAGCAATTTCTTTTACTTTTTTTATAGCATCTGAAAGGGAATATGTTTTTTCTTTATCTACAAGTTTTAAAGCATTTAAATATTTTTTTCCTCTTTTTGCCATTATCTAATCCTCCTATCCTTCTACTTCTATTCCCATTGATCTAGCTGTACCAGCAATAGTTCTCATTGCAGCTTCAATGTCTTCCGTGTTCATATCTTTCAGCTTTATTTCTGCAATTTCTCTAAGCTGTTTTTTAGTAACTTTTCCAACTTTTTCTCTTTTTGGGTCAGATGCACCTTTTTTTATACCTGCAGCCTCTTTTAAAAGATATGAAGCAGGTGGCGTCTTAAGAACAAACGTAAAAGATCTGTCGTTATAAACAGTAATAATTACCGGCACAATAGTACCTGGCTTCATTTCTGCAGTTGCAGCATTAAAAGCCTTAACAAACTCCATAATATTTACACCATGCTGACCTAAAGCTGGACCAACTGGTGGTGATGGTGATGCTTGTTGAGCTGGTATCATCAGCTCAATTGTTCCTACTACTTTCTTTGCCATAAAAAATACACCTCCTTGAGTTTACTAGATCTTTTCCACCTGGGAGAACTCAAGTTCAACCGGTGTGGATCTTCCAAATATAGATATTGAAACTATTAATTTTTCTTTTTCAGGAATAACTTTCTCTACCACTCCTGTAAAGTTCATAAACGGTCCTTCAATAACTCTAACTTTATCACCTGGAGCAAAAAGAAGTTTTTTAATTTTTGGAGCACCTTTTTGTATTTGTCCAAGAACTCTTTTAACTTCTTCCTCACTTAATGGAACAGGAACTCCACCAGCACTTACAAACCCGATAATGTAAGGAGTTTTCTTTATTAAATCAATAAGTTCATCTGTTAATTTAGCTTTTATAAGTAAATAACCAGGGAATATTTTATTTTCCAGAACAATTCTTGCTTCTGTTTTATTTTCTTTACACTGTATTTTTTGTCCTGGTTTAGATATAGGACTGTGATTTACGCAGGCTTCATCACCTTCAACACTTTCTAAAACTCTTACTTTACCGTCCTCTATTAAAAATTTAGTTACTCCTTTTTTTCCTTGAACTTCTATTTCTCTATTACTACCTTTTAAAGAAAGCTTATATTTTTCTTTACCTAATGCTTTTATTACAACTTTTTCTTCGGCAGGAACTACAACCTCATCAACAAGGTCTTTCATATTATTAAGTTCAAGTTGTTTTAAAAGATTTTCTTTTGCTCTAACTTCTAAATTTGATTGGGTATATAACGCATACCATTTCTTTTCATTTTCTGATTTTTCTTTACTTTCTTCTTTTATTTCGTTTTCTTTCTGTACTTTTTCTTCACTCATTATACATACCCCAATATTATCTAAACAGATAATCAATTATTCTGCCGAAAGCTATATCTAAAACCCACAAATAAACTGATACTAAAAGCGTAAACACAATAACAGCTATTGTAGCTTTTTTTACAAGCTCAGGCGTAGGCCATGTTACTTTTTTTAACTCTTCTTTAACTTCTTTTAAAAACTCTATTATTTGAGAAACATTCATTTTATCTCCAATTTAAACGGGGCAAGGAGGACTCGAACCCCCAACCTGCGGATTTGGAGTCCGCTGCTCTGCCAAATTGAGCTATTGCCCCAGCATATTAATTATTTAGTTTCTCTATGTATTGTATGTTTTCTGCAAAATCTGCAGTATTTTCTAAGTTCTAATCTATCTGGATGTTTTCTTTTATTTTTTGTAGTTGTGTAATTTTTTCTCTTACATTCTGTACAAGCTAAAGTAATTATCTCTCTTGCCATTTATATTCACTCCTTATATTACTCAATAATTTGTGTAACAACACCAGCACCAACAGTTCTACCACCTTCTCTTATAGCAAATCTCATTTGCTCTTCTATAGCTACTGGCACCATTAATTCTACTGTTAATTCTACGTTGTCCCCTGGCATTACCATCTCTTGTCCTTCTGGTAGTTCTACTACTGTTCCTGTCACGTCTGCTGTTCTTATGTAAAACTGTGGTCTGTATCCTAAGAAGAATGGTGTATGTCTTCCTCCTTCTTCTTTTGAAAGTACGTATACTTGTGCTTTGAATTTCTTATGTGGTGTTATAGTTCCTGGTTGTGCTAACACCTGTCCTCTTTCTACTTCGTCTTTTCCTATTCCTCTGAGTAGTACTCCTACGTTATCCCCTGCTACTGCTTCGTCTAATACTTTTCTGAACATCTCTATTCCTGTTACTACTGTCTTTTTAATCTCGTCTGTCATTCCTACTATCTCTACTTCGTCTCCTACTTTGAGTGTTCCTCTTTCTACTCTTCCTGTTACTACTGTTCCTCTTCCTGATATTGTAAATACGTCTTCTATTGCCATTAGGAATGGTTTGTCTGTTGCTCTTTCTGGTGATGGTATGTATTCGTCCATTGCGTTTAAGAGTTCTTCTACTGATTTAACCCATTTCTCCTCGTCTTGTAATGCTCCAAGAGCTGATCCTTTTATTACTGGTACGTCATCTCCTGGAAATTCATATTTATTTAATAATTCTCTTACTTCTAGTTCTACGAGTTCTAAGAGCTCTTCGTCGTCTACCATGTCACATTTGTTTAAGAATACTACTATGTATGGTACGTTAACCTGTCTTGCAAGTAGCACGTGCTCTCTTGTTTGTGGCATTGGCCCGTCTGCAGCTGATACTACGAGAATTGCACCATCCATCTGTGCAGCACCTGTAATCATGTTCTTGATGTAGTCTGCGTGTCCTGGACAGTCTACGTGTGCGTAGTGTCTTTTTTCTGTTTCGTATTCTACGTGTGTGATGTTGATTGTGATTCCTCTGTCTCTTTCTTCTGGTGCTTTATCTATATCTCCGTAACCTATAAACTCTGCTAATCCTTTCTTTGATAATACGTATGTTATTGCTGCTGTTAATGTTGTCTTACCGTGGTCTACGTGCCCTATTGTCCCTACGTTTACGTGCTCTTTTTCTCTTACAAATTTTTCTTTTGCCATTTTGCAGTATTCCCTCCTTTTTATTTTAAATTAACTTTCAGCTTTTGCTCTTTGTCCAGCTATTTCATCAGCTATATTC
>WIAL01000012.1 GCA_015519975.1 Hydrogenothermaceae bacterium
AAGGTTCAGCTTGCAAGACATCCAAGAAGACCCCATGCACTTGATTATATAAATAACATTTTTACCGATTTTATAGAACTACATGGAGATAGAAGATTTGGTGATGATAAAGCAATAGTTGCAGGGTTTGCATTTTTTGATGGACAGCCTGTATGTGTAATAGGACAGGAAAAAGGGAAAGATACGAAAGAAAAAATAGAAAGAAACTTTGGTATGCCTCACCCTGAAGGATACAGAAAAGCAATTAGAGTTATGAAACTTGCAGAAAAATTTAAAAGACCAATTATAACTCTAGTTGATACAGCCGGAGCTTACCCGGGAATAGGAGCAGAAGAAAGGGGGCAGTCTCAAGCAATTGCTGAGAGCATAGCAACAATGGCAGATTTAAAGGTTCCAACTATTGCAGTAATTATTGGTGAGGGCGGAAGTGGTGGAGCACTTGCCCTTGCTGTTGGGAACAAGGTATTGATGCTTGAAAATGCAGTATACTCTGTAATATCACCAGAAGGATGTGCTGCCATTTTATACAAAACAAGAGAAGAAGCACCAACAGCAGCAGAAAGTCTAAAAATGACTGCTGAAAACCTTCTAGAACTTGGAATTATTGATGAGATAGTAAAAGAACCTCTCGGTGGTGCCCATTTACAGCCAATAAAAATGTATAGACTCTTAAAAAGAGCCTTAAGAAGAAATCTTAAAGAACTTGAAAATCTATCACCTGAAGAATTGGTAACACAAAGAGAAAACAAATTTTATGCAATGGGACAGTTTGTAGAAAAATGATTAATAATATTCTTTATACCCTCGAAATAATTTTTCTCATAAGTTTAATTTTTGCGTCAATTTCATCAATAAAAACGTGGATATTGTCTAAAAGATTAACAAAAAATATAAAAAATATGCTTTCAAAAACTTATCCATTAAATTTAACTTCAGATAAATATCAAAAATTAAATGAATTATTAGTATCTATAATAAACAAGGCAGAAAACAAAAAACCTATTGAAAATGATTTACAAAACTTACAGAAAAACTTTAATATTCCAAAAAATAAAGTTGAAGAAATAAAAAACTTAGTAACCCAGTATTCTGAAAATATCTATTTCTGGAATAAATACGGCAAAATCAGCGGATACATAGCACTTTTAACAGGTGGATTATCTTTTATTATCTTTTATATAATAAGATGAAAATACTTGTCTGGCAGACAGCTTTTTTAGGAGATTTAATTTTATCTACACATTTATTTGCTTCTATTAAAGCACTATACCCTGAAAGTCAGCTCCACGTTATAGCAAAACCTTTTGGAAAGGATGTTTTAAGAAATAACCCTTATGTAGACAAACTTATAGTTTTTGATAAAAACAAACAGTCAACATTATCACTTATAAAACAGCTAAGGGCTGAAAAATACGATATTGCTGTATCTCCACACCGATCCCATAGAGCATCTTACTCACTTTTTTTATCCAAAATACCAATTAGAATTGGCTTTGATAAAGCAGGATTTTCATTTTTATACACTAAAAAAGCACAGCATAAATTTGATGGAACCCATGAGATAGATAGAAACTTACAGCTTTTAAAATTCTTAGATAAGTACGATAAGAAAAAATTAATAAAATATCCCCAGCTATTTCTAGATGAAATGGAAGATCAGTTTTATAAAAAATATGGTCTTGAAAGCAGAAGATACGTTGCAGTAGCCCCAGGGTCAAAATGGAAAACTAAAAGATGGACAAAAGAAGGTTTTGCACAGCTTATTGATAAGCTTTCGAAAACTGAAGAAGTGGTAATAATCGGTTCAAATGAAGATGCAGATTTTACAAAAGAAATATTAAAACTTTCAAAATCAAACCCATTAAATCTTGTAGGAAAAACTAATTTAAGAGAGAGTTTTTCAATTATAAAACATGCAAAAGCATTAATTTCAAATGACTCTGCACCTGTTCATATGGCAGTTGCTTTTAACACACCTGTAGTTGATATTTACGGTCCCACAGTAACAGATTTTGGCTTTTATCCATACAGAAATGGCATAGTTGTGGAAGTGCCTTTAGAGTGTAGACCTTGTGGGCTTCACGGACACAACCAGTGCCCGATAAAAACCCACCAGTGCATGAAAGATATAACTGCTGATATGGTTTTACAGGCTTATGAAAAACTTGTTTCTTAACCTGCTTTTTCTTTTTGCTTTTGCAGATAAATCATAATAGCAGTTATTGCTGCAGGTGTTATTCCTTCAAGCCTTGCAGCATGTCCTAAAGTAAGTGGCTTTGCCTTTGTAAGTTTTTGAACTGCCTCTTTTGTTAAGGAAGGAACCTTTGAATAATCAATATCAGCAGGTATTTTAATATTTTCAAGATGTCTCATTTTTTCATTTAATTTTCTTTCTCTTTCAAAGTAGCCGTCGTATTTTATATTTATCTCAACTTCCTGAGCTACATAATCTTTTTCGGGCATTGGCAGCTGTTTTTCTTTTAGATCTTTTATGCTTTTTTCTGGTCTTTGAAGATAATTAAATACTGTATACTTTTTGGAATTTTCTGTAATAAAAAGCTGTCTGTAATTTTCAAGCCACTGGTTTATCTCTTCTTCTGTTTCTTTTACAAGTTTATACTCTTTCTCTGAAAGAATACCGATGTTATATGCTTTTTTGTAAAGTCTTAGAATTGGGTTATCTTGCCTAAGGTAAAGTCTGTATTCAGAGCGGGATGTGAAAAGTCTGTAAGGTTCAATAACACCTCTTGTTGTTAAATCATCTATCATTACACCTATGTAACTTTCATCTCTTCTAAGATAAAAAGGCTCTTTTCCTAAAGCTCTTAATGCTGCATTTATTCCTGCAACAAGTCCTTGCCCTGCCGCTTCTTCATACCCAGTAGTTCCGTTAAAATTACCTGCGTGATAAAGTCCTTTTACTTTTTTTGTTTCAAGGGTTGGATAAAGCTCTGTAGGAGGTACAACGTCATATTCTATAGCATAAGCAGGCTTTAATAAAACTACATTTTCAAGCCCCGGAATTGAGCGGTACATCTGCCACTGCACTTCCTCAGGCAAGGATGTAGAAAGGCCATTAGGATAAATACTTATGCCGTTTCTCGTTTCTGGTTCAAGCCATACTGTATGTCTTGCTTTATTTTCAAACTTTACAATTTTATCTTCAATAGAAGGACAGTATCTTGGTCCGACCCCAGTTATAGCCCCTCCATATAAAGCTGTTCTATGTAGGTTTTTCCTTATAATTTTATGAGTTTCCTCTGTTGTGTATGTTATGTAGCATGAAACCTGCTTCTTTTGTCCTTCCTTAAACCAGTATGAACCTACTGGCTCAGTCCAGAATGAAAATTTAGGAGGAGGCTCGTCTCCCGGAGCTTCTTCAAGAATTGACCAGTTTATAGTGTTTTTATCAAGTCTTGCAGGAGTTCCTGTTTTAAATCTAACGAGAGGAAATCCATGTTCTTTATAAAAATTGGGAAGTTTTTGGGCAGGTTTTTCATCCATTCTACCTGCAGGAAACTGTTTATCTCCTATATGGATTACTCCATCTAAAAATGTCCCTGTTGTAACAACTACAGATTTTGCTCTTATTTTTAAATTTCCGTTTATTTCAACACCTTCAACTTCATTAGAATAAGGTTTTAAAAATATATTTGTTGCTTCTCCTTCTATTACTGTTAAATTTTCAGTGTTTTGGGTTTTGTTTACCATGTATTTTCTATACTCTTCTTTATCTGCCTGAGCTCTTGGAGACTGAACTGCCGGACCTTTTCTTGTATTTAGCATTTTATACTGAAGACCTGTAGCATCTATAGCTTTTCCCATCTCCCCGCCAAAAGCATCAATTTCCCTCACAACAATACCTTTTGCTATCCCACCAATCGCAGGATTACACGGCATTAAACCAACTTTTTCTTTATCTAAAGTAACAAGTGCAGTTTTCACTCCAAGCTTTGCCGATGCTAAAGCAGCTTCTATTCCTGCGTGCCCACCACCTATTACCACAACATCAAAATCTGTATCATAAATCATCTGCTTACCTCTAAATTGACATACTAAGAAAATATAATATAATTATAAACTGAAAAATTACTATACAAATAAATGCTGTCTTCTAACAAAGGGGGATTTTATCATGGAAAATTTCAATCAATGTTTACAAGATTACCTTGCAAATTTCATTTTAGATTGTCCAGATACCTGTTTTGTAAAAATTAATGATAAAACAGTTATTTCTATACCATTTGATTCATTTTTTGAAAAGATCACAGAAAACCTAAGAAACGAAATAGTTCAAATTATTGAATCTGAAGAATTTGCTAACACTATAAAAGAAAAATTAAAAAATACAAAAGGCTCTACAGCAAGAAAAATAGAAGATTTAAGCGGATTAGTAATTACTATAAAAAACTAAAAGAAGGACTGTCTAGTCCTTCCATGCATTATAATCTGTAGGTTTCATAAGCCACATTTGGTATAAGGATATTAATATCATTATGGCTGATGCTGAAAAATATCCAAAACCGCCAATTATTACAAAATATGCAAATTCAGGCCAGTATTTTGTAAGCCACCACCCCGTTATATCTATTAATTGAAAACCAAAAGGTGTGAAAATCAAAATAGATTTTATTATTTTGTTTATTCCGACTGAGAAGGAAAATATAAAGCCGAGGAGCATAAATATAAAAGCCATTCCAAAAAGATGAATATGAGAAAGTCTTGTTAATTGTTGAATTGTCGCCCCTGTATCAACCTTTGCATATTCCTTTAGAACTTCTTTTTTAGTAAGATCAGGAATTGAAGGTATTACACCATGACATTTTGCACAGTTATTCTGAATAATAGGTTTAACTTTTTTTTCGTATTCATCATCAGGAGCACCTTTTCTGACCCATTCTATTAGAATAGCCCTCTCCTGGGGAGATGCATACTGCTTCATCGGACCATTTAAAGCTTTTTCAAGCTTTGAACCTTCCCTATTTCCATAATAACTGTAAACAATATCCTTTACAGAAATTCCAAATTTACCATCTGCCATACCATGTGTAAGAAGAATTTGAAGACCTGCAATGATAAGACCTATACCAATAACTATTAAATATCCAGTGAAAAGTACTTTTACAGGTAATGCAAAACGCGTAAGATTTAGCCATTTCCCCTCATCAAACTTTGATCTATTTTCCATCTTTAATATTCCTAATAATTTTTATATATTTAATATACCCTAATTTTATTTTTTGGGTCTAAAGGTTTTTACTTTATCTGGATAAGTATCTATATAAGCACCTCCTGCAAGTTCAATACAGTACGGTACAGCCGGGAAAATAGCATCTAAAGTAAGTTTTATAGATTGAGGTTTACCTGGAAGATTTACTATCAAGCAGTGTTTTCTTATCCCTGCGGTTTGTCTTGAAAGTATTGCTGTTGGAACCTGTTTTAAAGATACCTGCCTCATCAGTTCTCCAAATCCCGGCATCATCTTATCACAAACATTTTCAGTAGCTTCAGGAGTAACATCTCTTGGAGCAGGTCCTGTTCCGCCAGTTGTCAAAATTAAAGAACATTTTTCAACATCAACAAGATAAATTAATGTTTTTTCAATTAAATCTTGTTCATCTGGAATAACTTTATAAACAATTTCAAAAGGGGTTGAAACCACATCCTCTAAATATTCAATGATATATTTTCCGCTTATGTCTTCATACTCTCCTTTACTTGCTCTATCAGAAATAGTAACAACTCCAAATTTAGCTTTTTCCATATTTTCACCTCTATAAAATATATTTTGTATAATTTTAAACAATGAAAAGAAAGCATTTTAAGATGGAGGTCATAATGGGCTTTAAACCGGTAGATGTTTCTATGAAATTTGAAACAATAAGAAAAGCAAAAGCAGAAGGTAAAATATACCTTTCTCCTGAAAGTGTTCAGATGATAAAAGAAGGAAAGGTTCCAAAAGGAGACGTTTTATCAGCTTCTCAAATGGCAGGAATGTTTGGAGCAAAAAGAACTGCAGATATACTGCCTTTCTGTCACAACATAATGATTGATCATGTTGTTGTGGAAACAAAACTTGAAGAATACGGAGTTTATGCGGCAGCAGAAGTAAAATGTGTTGGAAGAACTGGCGTAGAAATGGAAGCTCTAACAGCAGTGTCTGCTGCACTTTTAAATGTTTATGACATGCTAAAAGCTTTTGATAAAAATATGAGAATTGGGGACATAAAACTTGTATCTAAATCTGGCGGGAAATCTGATTATGAAGAAGACTTATCAGGACTTGAATGTGCCGTAATTACCCTTTCTGACAGCTGTTTTGAAGGAAAAGCTGAAGATAAAAGTGGTAAAACGGCCATTGATATTATTGAAAATGAATTTGGCGGTAAAGTAACTCATTATAAAGTTCTGCCTGACGATAAAGACAAAATTGTTGAAGAATTTAAATCTTTAGAAGGAAAAGTAAATGTTATATTTACTACAGGTGGAACAGGATTTAGCGAAAGGGATACTACTCCAGAAGCTACAAAAGAAGTTATAAGAACAGAGGCAGTTGGTTTTGGCGAAGCTATGAGAATTATAGGTGTTAAATTTACTCCTAAGTCCCTTCTTTCAAGGGCTACAGCAGGAATATTAGGAAAAGATACACTTATCATAAATCTTCCAGGAAGTACTGGCGGAGTTAAAGATAACTTAAGAATGCTTGCACCTATGGTAAAACACGCGATAAGAATGGCAAGAGGTGAGAAGAAACATTAATGAAAAGTCTTCTTTTATTTGCATTAATGTGGAAAGATAATGAAAATTTAGAAAAAGTAGAAAACCATCTAAAAAAATTTTACGGGCAGTTTTTGTTAGAAACTGCCTCTTTTGAACTTCCTTATTCTAAATATTATTTTGAAGAGATGGGAAGCCCTTTATTTAAAAAGTTTGTAGCGACAAATTATTTAACAGATCATATAAATTTAGCCAATATAAAAAAACACTGTATGTTTATTGAAGATAGATATAGAAAAAATAAAAACAGAACAGTTAACATAGACCCAATTTTAGTAGATGAAGAAAAAGTACTGGTAGCCACAAAGAAATACAGGGGAAATAGAATTCAGATAGATAAAGATATATTTGTGGAAATTGAGCTCTGGTACCATAGTAAAGAGTTTAAATCATTTTTATGGACTTATTTAGATTACAAAGAAAATAGTGATTTTTTTCTAAAAGCAAGAAAACTTTTAAAAAAATTGAAAAAGGAAGGAAATCCTTCCTAGATTTCTACTACCATACAAGTAGTAGCTTTCTTAACTCCTTTTATTGGGTTAATATCCCTTATAACGACCCTTCCTATTTCATTTTGATTTTCACCTTCGACGAATACAATAATATCGTATATTCCTGTAACTACATCGGCAGAACGGACGTTTTCTATTTTAGCAAGTTCTTCCATTATTGTTGGAATTAAAGCAGGGTCAGCTTCTATTAAAACATAAGCTCTTGATTTTTCTTTAACTTCTATATCCTTTAAAAGTTCTGCAAAAGGAATTGGTGTTTCATTAAGTTGTTCTTCCATTTTTCAAACCTCACTTTTTTATATTTTTCTTTAATCCTTCTATAGCCCCGATTAATGTACCTTCAAGAATTGAAAAGGTCTTTTTAATTATTTTTTCTGTTTCATCTAAAATTTCTACAACTTGCTCTTTTGACATTTTTTCTTCATGTTTTTCTTCTTCACATTTTTCAGTTTCAGATCTCAACTTCTCAAGCTCAGCTTTTAATTTTTCTATTTCTTCCTTTAATTGTTTTATATCTTCAGCCATAGCGACTCCTCCCTATAGTATATACTTTGTTAAATCTTCATTTTGAACTATATCTTCTAATTTAGCCTGTACAACCTTTTTATCAATAATTATTGTCTGTCCTTTTAAGTCGGGTGCTTCAAAAGAGTAATCTTCCATTATTCTTTCTAATATAGTATGGAGTCTTCTTGCTCCAATATTTTCTGTTCTTTCATTTACTTCTTCTGCTACTCTTGCTATTTCCTCTATCGCATCATCTGTAAATTCTAAATGAACCCCTTCAGTTTCCATCAATGCTTTATACTGCTTTATAAGTGCATTTTTTGGCTCAGTAAGTATTTTTATAAAATCATCTTTTGTAAGTGCTTTAAGCTCGACCCTTATTGGAAATCTTCCTTGAAGTTCTGGAATTAGATCAGAAGGTTTTGATAAATGAAATGCTCCAGCTGCTATAAATAAAATATGATCTGTTTTTACTGGACCGTACTTTGTGGAAACCGTTGTTCCCTCAACTATTGGAAGCAAATCTCTTTGGACTCCTTCCCTTGACACATCAGGACCTGAACCTGAGGATTTACCTGCAACTTTATCAATTTCATCAATAAAAACAATTCCCACATTTTCTGCTCTTTTTACAGCTTCTGATGCAACCTCATCCATGTCAATGAGTTTTTCTGCTTCTTGTTGCTTTAAATATTTAAGAGCATCTTTTACTGCCATTTTTCTTCTTTTTTTCTTCGAAGGAGCCAAACTTGAGAACAAATCTTTAAGCTGATTTTCTATATCTTCCATTCCCGGTGCTATTACACCACCAACAACGGCAGGTTTTTCTTCAACTTCTATTTCAACTACTCTATCATCGAGCTCACCACTTTTCAGCATCTCCCTGAATTTTTCCCTTGCTGGTGATTCTTCTGTTTCTTCTTCTTCGAAACTTGAAAATCTTCTAATTTTTCTGGGCACTAAATAATCAAGTATTTTCTCTTCGGCCATTTTTTGAGCTTTTTCTTCAACTTCAGCCATTTTTTCTTCTTTAACCATTTTAAAGGCTGCTTCTGCAAGTTCCCTTATTATTGCTTCAACATCTCTTCCTACATATCCAACTTCTGTAAATTTTGTAGCTTCAACTTTTATAAAAGGTGCTTTTACAAGGTTAGCAAGTCTTCTTGCTATTTCTGTTTTACCTACACCTGTAGGTCCCATCATAAGTATATTTTTAGGAATAACCTCATCTCTCAGATCTTCAGGAAGTTGCTGTCTTCTCCATCTATTTCTAAGTGCTATAGCTACAGATTTTTTGGCTTCATACTGTCCGATCACGTATTTATTTAATTCTTCTACTATTTGCTTTGGTGTAAGCTCTTCCAATTATTACCTCCTGCTTTAAATTAAAATGGTTATAAATTCTTCAAGTGTCAATACTTAATTTATCTAATTTATTTAAATATGAAGCATTTACAAATGATTCAAAAAGAGGATGTGGAGAAAATGGTTTACTTTTAAATTCAGGATGGAATTGACACCCAATAAACCATTTATGAGTTGGAATTTCTATTATCTCTGGCAGTTTTTTAGCAACATATTCTCCAGAAACAACAAGCCCCTTTTCCTCAAGTAAAGGTCTAAACTGAGGATTAAACTCATATCTGTGTCTATGTCTTTCATAAATTTCTTTCCGACCGTAAATTTCATAAGCCTTTGTCCCTTCTTTTAATGTACATTTATATGCCCCAAGCCTCATAGTACCACCTTTATCCTCAACTTCTTTTTGCTCAGGCATTAAATCAATAACAGGGTAAGGTGTTTGCGGATCAAACTCTGTAGAGTTAGCTCCTTCAAGTCCTGCAACATTCCTTGCAAATTCTATTACTGCCACCTGCATTCCAAGGCATATACCAAAATATGGAATATTATTTTCTCTTGCATACTGTGCTGCTTTTATCTTTCCTTCAACTCCTCTTTCACCAAATCCTCCAGGAACAAGTATTCCATTAATGTTTTTAAATACTTCAGAGATATTTTCATCTGTAAGGTCGTCAGATCTTATCCAGTGTAGATTTACTTTCACTTTATTAGCTATAGAAGCATGTATTAATGCCTCATCAATACTTTTATATGCGTCTTTCAATTCCACATATTTCCCAATTATTGCAATATTAACTTCTTTATTAGATTTTTCAATACTGTGTAAAGTGTTTACTATCTTTTTCCATTTAGACAGGTCAGGCTCCTTATAATCTAAATTTAAATGTTTTGCTAAAACTTCATCAATTTTTTCTTTTTTCAAATGAAGAGGTATTTCATATATAGTTTCCAAATCAGGTGCAGACAAAACAGAATCTTCATGAACATTTGTAAAAAGTGCAAGTTTTCTTTTAATAGGTTTTGGAATTGGCTTTTCTGATCTACATATTAAAACATCAGGTTGAATACCAATAGCTCTAAGCTCTTTAACAGAATGCTGAGATGGTTTTGTTTTCAGTTCTCCTGCAACTTTTATATAAGGTACATACGTCAAATGTATAAATATTGAGTTTTCCCTGCCAAGCTCAAGACCCATCTGGCGTATAGCTTCTAGAAATGGTAAACTTTCTATATCTCCAACAGTTCCGCCTATTTCTACTATAGTAATTTCTGCATCTTTTGATGCTCTTTCTATAGCTCTTTTTATCTCATTTGTAAAGTGGGGAATTATCTGAACGGTTGCTCCTAAATATGCCCCCCTTCTTTCTTTTTGAAGTATATTAAAGTAAAGCCTTCCAGAAGTGGCATTGTTATATTTTGTTAAAATAACATTTGTAAATCTCTCATAATGTCCTAAATCAAGGTCTGTCTCTGCTCCATCCTCAGTAACGTAAACCTCACCGTGCTGGTAAGGGTTCATTGTTCCAGGGTCTATGTTTAAATAAGGGTCTAATTTTAGAAAGGTTATTTTATATCCCATTGATTCAAGGATTGCTCCTATTCCTGCCGAAGCAACACCTTTTCCCAGAGAAGATAAAACTCCTCCTGTTATAAATATAAACTTTTTCAAGTGCCAATCCTCTAAATTTTTAATAAAAAAATATTTTACCAAAATAAAAGGTCTATAGTTTTGATATAATTAAATAAAAAAGAGGTAAAAGACTTGAAAAAAGAAAGACCTCCAATTGAAGAGAATGTAGATCTTGAACTAGAGTATAAACTTTTACATCTGTACGATAGAATTAAACCTTATTTAAAACAAATAATAGCTGGATTTATCATTTTAATACTTGCAGTTTTATTCTTTCTTTATTATCAAAATAAAGTGGAAGAGAAAAAAAATAAAGCCAGCGCTTTGATATATGAAATCAGCAAAGATATACAAAACAAAAAATACGATGATGCTTTAAAGAAAATAAAGTTCTTCAAGGCAAATTTCGCAGATACGGAGTATCTTAAGCTTGTTTATGGATATCAATTAATAATAGAGAAAAATAAAAATAAAATAAATAAAGAGACAGTAAAAAAATTAAAAGAAAAATTAAGTACTGACCAATCGAAAGGCTACATAACTGAGTTTGAAGGATATTTAGACTATAAAGATAAAAAATATGACAATGCATTATTAAAATTAAACCAAATCAATCAAAGCAATTTTAACTATTTATCAGCTTTAACATTAAAAGGATTTATTTATAGTAAAAAAGGTAATAAACAAAAAGCAAAAGAAATATTTAACGAAGTGAAAGAATTTTCAAAAGAAAAGTATAGATATTTTGAATCTTTAGCTAAAGAAAACATTTAGGAGTCTCAAAATGGAAAAAAAAGAAAAACTTTATGAAGGAAAAGCCAAGATAATATATGCAACTGATGAACCTGATAAAGTAATCATGTATTTTAAAGACAGTGCTACTGCATTTGATGCTGTTAAAAAAGCACAAATAGAGGGAAAAGGAATAATAAACAACACTATAGCTTCTTTCTTTTTTGAACTATTAAAAGAAAAAGGTATTCCAACCCATTACATTAAAAAATTATCAGATAGAGAAATGCTCACTTATAAAGTAGAAATTATTCCTGTTGAAGTTGTGGTGAGAAATCTAGCAGCTGGAAGCATAGTAAAAAGACTTGGCATACCTGAAAGAACTCCTTTCGATCCACCTTTAGTTGAATTTTATTTAAAGAATGATGAGCTTCACGACCCTATAATATGTGAACAGCACATATATGCTATGAAACTGGCAAAGCCTGAAGAAGTAAAGAAGATGAAAGAGCTTGCTTTAAAAATAAACGATATTTTAAAAGAATTTATGGATAAACATGGAATAATCCTTGTTGATTTTAAATTAGAATTTGGAAGAAAAGATGGGGAAATAGTTCTTGCTGATGAAATATCTCCAGATACATGTAGATTATGGGATAAAGAAACTGGAGAAAAACTTGACAAAGATAGATTCAGATTTGACCTTGGAGATTTAATGGAAGGTTATGAAAAAGTTTTAAAAAAATTAAAGGGGGAAAACTAAAATGAAAGATGTAAAAAAAGCAGTAATTCCTGTAGCAGGGTTTGGAACAAGATTTTTACCTGCAACTAAAGCAACTCCTAAAGAAATGATGCCAATTGTTGATAAACCAATAATACAATATATAGTTGAAGAAGCAGTAGCATCTGGAATTGAAACTATAGTCTTTGTTACTGGAAGACATAAAAGGGCAATAGAAGACCATTTTGATTATGCTCCAGACTTAGAATATACCCTTGAAAAATCAGGGAAAATAGAACTTTTAGAGCTTATAAGAGAAGTTTCTAATTTAGCAAACTTTGTATATGTAAGACAAAAAGAACAGCTGGGCCTTGGACATGCAATCTTGACGGCAGAACACGTAATAGGGGATGAACCTTTTGCAGTTATGCTAGGTGATGAGCTGATAATAAACCAAGAAGAACCAGGATTAAAACAGTTAATAGATGTTTATAAAAAGTTTGGCAAATCAGTTCTTGGCACAACAGAAGTACCTAAAGAAGAAACTTACAAATATGGAATAGTTGAAGGTTCATTAATTGAAGACAGTATAAGACTTGTTAATTATATGGTAGAAAAACCTTCTCCTGAAGAAGCACCGTCAAATTCTGCAATAATAGGAAGATATGTTCTTACACCAAAAATCTTTGATGCATTAAAAAGAACTCCTTTTGGAAAAGGTGGAGAACTTCAATTAACAGATGCTTTAATGACTTTAAGGCAGGAAGAGGTTATATATTCTAAAGATATTATAGGAAAAAGACACGATACAGGAAATAAAATTGGATATATAAAAGCTATAGTAGATTTTGCCCTTGAAAGGGAAGATACATCAGAGTTTATGAAAAGCCTTATATTAGAAAAAGCAAAAGAAATAAATGAAAAAGTTCAGGACTAAAAAAAGATTCGGCCAGCACCTCCTCATTTCTGAGGGGGTTATATCTAAAATAGTTGATACTATTGATGTAAAACCAGAAGATATAATTGTTGAAATAGGTGTTGGAACAGGACAACTTACACAGGAAATATTAAAAAGAAATCCTAAAAAACTTTATGGTATTGAAATAGATGAAACAGCTTATCCTATAATTGAAGAACGATTTAAAGAGTTTGAAAATTTTGAGCTTATTAAAAAAGATTTTTTTGATGTAAACTTATATGAAATTGCAGAAAACCAAAAAATAAAACTAGTTGGTAATCTTCCTTACAACGTTTCATCACTGATACTTATCAACACAGCATTTTATATAGACATCTTAGAAAGAACAGTTTTCATGCTCCAAAAAGAAGTAGCAGAAAAACTAATAGCAAAACCAAAAACAAAAAGCTACACATTTTTAACTATTTTTATACAAACATTCTTTGAAGTTGAATATATTATGAGTGTTCCAGCAAGATTTTTCTCTCCACCTCCTAAAGTAACCTCTGCAGTTATCAGAATGTTTCCTAAAAAAAATTATCCTAAGATTGATAAAAAAGATTTCAAAAACTTTGTATCATCTTTATTTTCAAACAGAAGGAAGATGCTTAGAACAAAAGTAGATGAAAATTTTTTAAAATCCTTAAATATTCCTCCAACTGCAAGGGTTGAAGAGCTTAAACCTGAAGATTTTCTAAGATTATACGAAAAAATAAAACAAATAACTTGAATTTTTCAGCAGTTTTATTAAAATATAGCAAAATTTTTATATTAATGAGGGAAAATGGTTATAGGAAGCATTGTTTTAGACCTTTATATCCCACATGCAGGGTCATTAAAGGAAAAAAGAATGGTTGTACGTTCATTAAAAGAAAAACTTAAATCAAAATTTAATGTATCTGTTTCTGAAGTAGGAAATCAGGATTTATGGCAGTCTGCAAATATAGCTGTAGTTTTTGTATCACCAGAAAAAAAGCAAACAGAAAAAATAATGCAGTCAATAATTAATTTTGTGGAAACAAATTTTCCAGATATTTATATTAATATTTATAAGGAGCTAATATAATGGCAAAATACTACCTTTTAAAAACTGAGCCAATAGAGTATTCTTATAATGACTTAGAAAAAGAAGGGAAAACTGTCTGGGATGGAGTAAAAAATAAGTTTGCATTAAAATTTGTAAAGCAAATGAAGCCGGGAGATTTAGCTTTTATTTATCACACGGGAAAAGAAAAACAAATAGTAGGACTGGCTGAGGTTATAAGTGAGCCTTATGAAGATAAAAATGGACTGCCTGTTGTTGATGTTAAACCTGTAAGAAAATTTTCAAAACCTTTAACATTAAAAGAAATTAAAAGTATGGATGACTTTAAAGATTTTTACCTTGTAAAAATGCCAAGACTTTCTGTAATGGAATTACCTGAAAATTTAGCAAAGAAAATACTTGAACTTGTAGATTAATCAGAGAAAATAGAGTTAGATAGTTTTTTTGTAGCCTCAATCAATTGTTTCTGATTAACCTTTGCATACCTTGCAGTTGTTAAAGGAGAAGCATGTCCTAAAAGTTCCTGTATTACTCTAAGTTCTGCTCCTGACTGAAGTGCAAGGGTAGCAGCTGTATGTCTGAGCTTGTGAGGATGAAGTATAACACCTGCTTTTTTACCTATATTTATAATTCTTCTCCATAAAGAGTGATAAGATATAGGAAATATGGGGCTAACTTTATATTTTTTTAAATAATTAAATAGTTCTTCAAGTACATTTTCAGATAAAGGTACTATTCTTTCTTTATTCCCTTTTCCTAAAACCTTTATGTAAGCAATATCTCCGTCCTGCAAACTCTCAATGTAATCTATGTTAAACAGCTGTCCGTTTCTTTCAATTACAATATTTTCTCTTCTAATGTTTAAAATTTCTGCAGATCTTAGCCCTGTTGTAAGTAAAATTTTTATAATTAATTTGTCCATAATATTATCTGTATTTTCAAGGATTCTTTTTATCTCTTCATGGGTTAGTGAAGAAGGTATTTTATTTGAAACTTTTGGTCTGTGGGATTTTGTTATAGGAGAAGAAGAGATAAGTTCTAAATCTATTAAATACTGGAAAAAAGAGTTTAAACAGGCAAGTTTTCGTGCAATTGTAGATGACTTTAGCCTTCTTGACTGCAAAACCATTCTAAATTTTGCAATATCAGCTTTTGTTATACTTTCAACATCTTTATCATTTGTTATTTGCGCAAACTGTTTTAAATCTACTTGGTAATTTCTCACAGTATTTGGTGATTTATCTGCTAAATAAGACAGATAAAGCTCTGCACACTCGCTAATCTTCATCTTCTCTCCATTTTTTATAAAGATTATGCTGAATTCTAAAGCTGTCTAAAACTTTTCCTACAACAAAATTTACCACCTCATCAACAGTTTTAGGGTTGTGATAAAATCCAGGAGAAGCTGGGGAAACAACTGCTCCTGCCTGTAAAAGTTTTTCCATATTCTTAACATGAATAAGTGAAAATGGCATTTCTCTAATAAGAAGATAAAGTTTAACCTTTTCCTTTAAAGCTATATCTGCAACCCTGTGTATCAGGTTATAATTTACTCCATTTGCAACAGCTCCTAAGGTAGACATTGAACAGGGAGCAATTATGACGCCTTCAGTTTCAATAATCCTTGACCCGCTTGCAATAGACGCTGACATATCATTAACATTTATCAGTTTTACATTTTGGTTGATAATATTTTTTATATCTTTTTTAGATATTCCTTCTTCTCTTTCAAGTACAAGATAGCCATTATTTGATATTAATAGATACACAAAGCTTTCCTTAGAAAGCTGTTCAAGAAGTTTTAATCCATATCTTACACCGCTTGCACCAGTAATGCATAAAACATATTTTTTCAAGTTATAATAACCTCTATGGGTTTTATACTGCTTTATATTTTCTTAATTATAAGTCTAATTTTAGCAAAGTTAAATGGATATTTTTACATATTATCTGCCTTTGTATTAGTTTCTCCTTTAGTTTTTTACAAACTTGATAAATTTGGACTTTTTTCAATTAAAGGAATCATTTACGGATTTGCCGCCTCGGCTGTATATTTTCCATTTTTAAATTTTAGCTTAATTCCTATTAATCAAATTACACAGGTCTTTCTTGAGGAAGTATTTTTTAGAGGATACATACAAAATGAGTTTTTTAAAAAGTTTAATATTCACATATCCATTCTTTTAACCTCTATTTTATTTACTATTCCTCATTTAATTACAAATTTTTCAGTATTTTCACTCTTAACATTCTTTCCTTCAATTGTTTTCGGTTACTTATATTACTATTCTAAAAGTATATGGACTTCTGCCATTTTTCACTTTTTCTCAAACTGGTTTTTCTTAAGTAATTACATGCTTCTCCAAAAAATAATATAATAATTACAAGCTTTTAACGGAGGTTCAACAATAGAGTCTTTAGAACATTTTTTACAAAATTATGGATATATAGCTGTTTTAATAGGCACATTTTTAGAAGGAGAGGTTTTTCTTTTAATAGTTGGAATATTTGTTAAATTGAACTATTTAAATCCTGTTCTGTCGTGGTTTATGGCAATACTGGGAGCTTTATTTCACGAAGTTATTTATTTTTTCCTAGGAAAATGGAAAGGAAGAGAATTTTTGCTTAAAAATTCCTACACTCGCAAGAAATACAGAAAAGCAAAGAAACTTATAGAAAGGTACGGCGTATTTTCTATATTCATTATTCGTTTTATGTATGGGATGAGGATTGTACCTATGGTTTTTATGGGTGCAGTTGGGTATAACACTTATAAATTCTTATTTTTTAATATTTTATCCCTTACAATATGGGCAGCTATTTATATATATTTAGGTTACTTATTTGGAAAAGCTGCAGAAATATTTTTTGGAAAAGCTAAAGAGTACTACTTTATAATAGCGGGCAGCATATTTTTAATAGCCACCCTTATTCTGCTGTTTTTTAGTTTAAAAAATAAATTACTTAACAACAAGAACTGACTGATTTGCATATTTAACTAAATTTCCTGCTGTGCTTCCAAGTAAAAGTTTCTTAAATCCACCTTTTCCTCTATATCCTACAACAATTAAATCACAGTTATTTTCATCAGCGTAATCCATAAGCTCTTCTGCAGGTTCTCCTTCCAAAATCTTAACTGCAGGTTCTATACCATTTTCCCTGGCAAAATCGGCTGCTTCTTTTAAACAAGGTTTTACTTTTTCTATCTGCTCCATTTCATACTGCTCTATATCCTCAGGGGGGATATAATCAATTGCTGCAAGTTCGATAGGCTTCACAACAGCAACAATATTCAGTTTTGCACCAAGTATCTTTGCCAGTTCCACAGCCTTTTTTAAAGCTTTTTTACTTGAATCAGAACCATCTACGCCTACTAAAATGTTTTTAAATGCCATTTTTTCCTCCTAAAAGCTATACTGAACTAAAGTAGAAAAAGTTGTATCTAATCTTTTTATTTTACTACCAATTGGTATATTTTGGTAATTTGCAGTGTAGGATATCTCCAGGGCCAAGTTTTTAGTAAGATTATTTATTAAAGAAGATTCAAAATAGACAAAATAATCCTCTGACTTTCTACTTGAAACTTTATAAATTAACTTTTCTTTAAATTTTAAATTTTTTAATAGTTTAACTCTAAACCTTTCTTCTATATGGTGTAGAAAATATTTTTCTCTTTCTTTATTTGTAAAATAACTTGGCTGATTTAACTCGTTATAAACATAATAAACATAATAAGAACCTGTCAGATAAAGCCTGTCTGTATGAAAAAAATACTTCCCGATTCCTGGACCACTACCTATAGAATATTTATACGCCTGAAAAGGATTTCTGTAATAATGAACATCCCAGAATACAAAATAAGGTAAAAATCTTTTTTCAACTCTAAGATTAGAAGTAATATTTTCAGATGTTTTTTCCCCAGATGTTTCACCATATAGCGCATTTAGGTCAAAATATATCCTTTTGCTGTCAGTTTTATAAATATAAGAAGATTTAACATTAATGGTTGAAGTTTCGGTATTACCTGTTGTTTGTACATAGCCTAAACTTATTGAAAAATTAGATTTTTTTTCTTTAGAATCATCTAAAGATAGAGCATAACCAGGAATTAATAACGTTAATAGTAAAACTTTTTTTATTTTCAAATATAACTCCTCTTAATATTTAGGATGCCATATTGGTAATATTAATTACATGTATCTTTGTAAAACATGAGGAATATCAAAACTACCGTCAGGTTTCTGATAATTTTCCATTACTGCAAGAAGTGTTCTACCAACTGCTAGTCCAGAACCATTTAATGTGTGGACAAATTCATTTTTTCCTTCTTTTGTTTTATACCTAATTTTTGCCCTTCTTGCCTGAAAATCTTCAGTATTTGAACAGGATGATATTTCTCTGTACATATTTTGAGACGGTATCCATACTTCTATATCATAAGTTTTAGCAGCTGAGAATCCCAAATCTCCTGTGCAAAGCTCTACTACCCTGTAAGGAATTTCTAAAAGCTGAAGTATTTTTTCTGCTTCATTTACAAGTTTTTCAAGTTCATTATAGGATTCTTCCGGCTTTACAATCTTTACAAGCTCAACTTTATCAAATTGATGCTGTCTTAAAATACCCCTTACATCTCTACCGTGAGAACCTGCTTCTCTTCTAAAACACGGTGTATATGCAGTATAGTATTTTGGGAGTTCCTCTTCCTTTAAGATCTCACCTGCGTGTAAATTTGTAAGTGAAACTTCTGCTGTAGGAAGTAAATATAAATCCTCATCACAAACTTTATACAGATCCTCTTCAAATTTTGGAAGCTGACCTGTACCTATTAAAATTTCAGGCTTAACCAGTACAGGAGACCACACTTCAGTATAGCCGTGTTCTTTGGTATGAATATCAAGCATAAAGTTTATTAGTGCCCTTTCAAGCCGTGCAGCTTCTTTAAACATTACTGTAAATCTTGAACCTGCAAGTTTTGCTCCCCTTTCAAAATCAAGGATTCCAAGTCTTTCTCCTATCTCCCAGTGTGGAAGGGGTTCAAAATCAAATTTTCTCGGCTCTCCCCACTTTCTTATTTCAACATTTTCAGTTTCATCTTTTCCAACTGGAACTGATTCATGAGGAAGGTTAGGCACGGTTAAAAGTAAATTGTTAAATCGTTTTTCTACTTCTTTTAGCTCTTTTTCCAAACACTCGATTCTCTCATTTTTTGCTACAACTTCTTCCTTTGCCTTTTGAGCTTCTTCCTTTTTCCCTTCTTTAAATAATCTTCCAATTTCTTTTGAAAGCTTGTTTTTTTCAGCCTTTAACTGCTCAACTTCTGCTATAAGCTTTCTTCTTTCTTTATCTACTGCGAGTATTTCATCCACAATAAAAACAAGAGCTTTATCTCTGGTTTTCAATCTTTCTTTTACAAAATCAGGATTTTCCCTTATAAGTTTTATATCAAGCATTTTTCCTCCATTTATCCATAAATGTCTGAAATTATTTTAACAACTCTTTCTTTTAGAGGCAGATTCTTTATTGCTTTTTTACGTAGTTTATTTATTTCCTCTTTTTCTTGTTCAGCTTTTAAATAATCTTCATCTTGAACCAGCCTCAATGCAAAATCAAAGTAAATTATAGCTTTTTGAGGATTTTTATCTGTAATTAGTTTCCCAGCTTCTATCAATATATTTTTAAATTTTTCATCAAGTTTAATATCATAGTTAATTTCCATACCTTCTACAATGTTGTCTGCTGATTCTTCAATATTTCCTTTTTCATATTCCTGCAGTGCAAGCAAAAAGTAAACATTAGAAATTTCAACAAAAAATGATTTTTCTTCAGGCATTAAAGTATAAGCTTTCCTAAAATCTTCTATTGCTTCTTTGTATCTGCCTAGTTCTTTGAGAGATTTGGCTCTTAAATCATAAGCATCTACAAGATAAGGATTTTCCTGAATAGCTTTAGTTAAAAAATTTACGGCTTCTTCGTAGTTTTTGTTATTGTAATTAATTTTTCCAAGGGAAAAGTAATATTTATAATTTTTCTCACCGTGGGAAGATTTTTCTAAATACTCTAAAGCTTTATCATCATTTCCTCTTGCAAGTTCTATCTGGGCCAGATAAACATAACTTTCAAGTAGTTTTGGATTGAGCTTTACAGCCTTTTTAAAATCTTCTTCTGCTTTTTCTAAATCTGAAAGCTGAATATAAACTTTACCCCTTTCAAAATAGCTCTCAGCAAAATCTTCTTTCAAAGAAATTGCCTGAGTAAATTCTTCAACAGCACCTTTTAAATTTTCTTCATTTAAATCTGTAACAAGGGTTTTACCCCTCCAAAAATAAACCTCTGGGTTATCTGGAACTAAATGGGCAAGCTCATCAAGTTCTACAAGAGCCATTTCATAATTTCTTTCGTAATAAAGTTTTTGGGCTTTTCTTAATCTTTCATAAACTTCTTTAGCATCCATTATTAAACCCTCCATATATCAAAACTGGTATAATTTTATCACTATGAAAAAAGTTATCAACAAGTATATTTTATCTTTTTTTATTGTTCTTTTAATTTTGTTAACAATTTCTTTAACAGGCTTCTTTATTTTAAAAAATTACAAACAAATACTTAATGCATTTAATATTAAAATAGAAGAAAACTGCCAATACGAAAATAAGAAACTGATATGTAAATTTATTGATATTAAATCAAAAAATTTAAAAGCAAATATAAAGAATCTTTCTCTTGAGATTTATCTAAAAAAATTTTTTTCTGGTGAAAAATTCCTATTTTTAAATGTAGATAATGTAAATTTACAAATAATCTCAAAAGAATCTAAAAAAGAAAAAAAGAGAAAAATTGACATAAACACAATAAAAAAGATACTTAGATACTCATATTTTTTACTTGGAAGATCTGAAATAAGGATTAAAGACTTTAATTTAATAGTTAAAAATGGTAAATACTTTGCTATAAAGGGATTATCTTTAGAGAATGTAAAAAATCAATTTTATACATTAAAACCTTTCAAGATTATAATTAATGATAAAGGAACTGAAATTTCAAATTTTTATGGCGAACTTGATCCACTTACAAACTCCTTAAATATATACTCTCTTCAGTTTAAAGGATACAATACAGAATTTGTTCTTACAGGTTCTTACAGAATAGATGGATATATAAGCATTTCAGGACATACTTTCACTACAAACTATCAGTTAAAAAATATAAAAATTTCAGAACTTGAAACATTTTTTGATTTAAACATGACCCCTACAAAAAGAATAAATTACCAGATAGATTACTCATTAAAAACAGTGGATATTCTAGACAAAAATCTCAAAGCATTAAATATTAATGGTACTTTAAATGGAAAATATTATAAAAAAGCAGAAGGAAAATTAGATTTAAAAATAGAAAAAATAAAACTTAACCAAAATGAAGGCTATAATATAAACTTTTCTTCCAAATACAGCGTAAATATTAATCCTTTTAATTTTTATTCAGAAAACAATATCAATGTAGAAAAATTTGAAAACAGCTATTCCTCAATTAAAAACATATCAGCTAACTTTAAAGCAAAAAAATTTGGGAAATTAATTACCGAAGGAAATTTTGATATAGATAATATTAAAGGAAATTTTTCTTTTAAAGAAAAAGAAAATCTATATTTGGAAACTTCAAATTTTAGACTAAGTAAGCCTATATCGTGGTTTAAAAATTTACCTAAAATTTTGAATAGTTTAGATTCTAATTTAATTTTAAAGCTTAGTCTAGACTTACAAAAAAAACTTGTAAGTTCAAATCTTATACTAAACAATGTCAATTTATTTGGTATACCATTTGCAAACGGCATTGCAAACATATCTTATAATTTAGATAAACTTTCTGGAAGTTATCAATTAAACTTAATTAACAATGAATCATTATTAAACTTTTCAGCCACGACCAACAACTATCAGATAGATGGAGATTTTGAATACAAAAATATAAATACTTCTAGCTTAATTTTTACTAAAAAACAAAAAATGTTTTCTATTCTTACCGGTACAGGAAAAATTTTTGGTGATATAAAAAATCCTAAAATCAAAACAGAAGGATATACTGATTATTTTTTCCTAGATGAGATTAAAATAGAAGATAAAGTAAGATACAGATTGGAATATAGTAATTTTGTATTAAACGTAAAAGCTTTAACAAAAAATATTAATTCTATCGTAAAAATTGGATTAAAACCTTTCTTTATAGATCTAAATGCAAAAGTAAAAAATTTAAATGGGAATACATTCTATTATTATCTGTTAAAACTTCAGCCTACATTGTTTAAGAATTTAAAACCTGAAAAAATATCAGGAACGGCAAGAATTGTATATTATGGAGGAAGCTATTTTGTTGACCTAAACATTCCAAATTCAGATATTTTAGTAATCCCTGTAGAAAACACTTTTAAATCAAGTATGAAAGGCTATATTTCAAGTTTAAACAACAACTTAAAGATAAGTTTTTATAAAAATAATTTTCTATATAAAAATTTCCATATATCCAAGATAGAAGGTAAAGGAAATCTTTTAGATAAAAAATTTTTCCTTTTATTAAATGCTAAAGATTCTAAAAATTTAGATTCTTTTGACTATAACGGATTTTTAAATTTAGACCTTAAAACTAAAGCTCTTAAATCAAGTTCTAAATTATCTTTAAAAAAAGATAAATATAAGCTTACAGCAAAAACTCAGATTAACGGAAAAATCAACCAGTTTACAGGAAATTTAGATTATAAGCTATTTTCTAACAATGAGAAAGTGTCCTCTTCAAAGATTAACATAAAATTTGAGGAAAATTCCAATTATCATTTAAATTTAAGCTGTAAAAAAATACCATTTAATTTTGAAAATAAACTAATATCTATTTTAGAAAAAGTAAAGTATGATATTTATATATCAAAAAATGGTAACTTTGACAGCTATCTTTACATAGACAATTTAAATATAAATTCAAGTCGTATAAATCTTCTAACCTCAAAAGGTATATTAGTACACGTAAATAAAAACTCTATAAATGTATATAAAACTTCCTTTTCAGGAGTTTTAGATGGGAATATATCAAAATTAATATATATATTTGACAATAATAAGTTAATTGTAAAATCAGATGGGAAAATAAATAAACAGGCTATATCTCAAATAGTTCAATTTTTCTCTATTTACGGAGATGTCCATTATGAGTTTTCTTTTGAAGGAAAGATTTCTAAATTTTTAGAAAAGACATATCTAAAACTTTATTCAGATAATTTAAAAATAAAAAGTGGTTATGTTTTAGGATATGTTGATATTAAACATCTTTTAGGAATTTATAAGTCTAAAAAACTAAAAGTATCTTTAGAAGGCAAAAATACTTTCATAACATATGGGAATAATATAATCAAAAGCAATGCAGAAATTAATATAAAACCTATTAGTATCAAAGCATCGGTACTTACATCTTTATTTCCTATTAAGTATTTAAATATTTTTACAGGAAACATAAATTCAAATCTCTATTTAGAATACGGAAAGTCCAAAATAATAAGGGGAAATTTAAATGTTTCAGGACAAGTAAACTTTTCTACCCAAAAAATTTTCAAAAAAGGAAGTAATTCTTCTTATAATGATAATTTAAAACAAATAAAACTTGATATAGATATAAGTTCTTACCTGCCAATTTATTTATATGGAAACTGGGGAAAAGCTTATGCTGAATTAAAAGGTAAAATAACTGGCAGTGCAGCAAATCCTATATTTAACGGAGAAATAAATATCATTTACGGGAAAATCACATACTTAAGGAATAATTACAATATAGATTTTGCCAATATAAAGGTAATAAATAATATTCCTTATGTTAATGCAAGAATTTCAACGGTTGTTGCAAATACATATATATTTGTAAACATAACAGGTGCAACTCCAAACAATTTATCATTTACATTTAACTCAACACCGCCAAAATCAAAAGAAGAAATAATGGCAATCTTACTTTTAAAAAACACTCCTGGAGCTTTAGAAGCTATACCTGTATTTAGTGCCATAGGAAAACTTATGCTTTCTATATTCCCGGTTAATAAATTTTTACCATCAAGTGAAGAAAACGCAGGTTTTCTTAATACAGGGTTTGAAATTACAATTGCCCCAAGATACAGTCCTACAGAAGGAATTACAGCTTCAATTTATGCAAAAAGAAATTTAACCCGTAGGATATTTATTGCTATATCCCGTCCTATATCACAAACAACTCAGACAACGTATATAGGATGGTATGAAGCTGGAATAAAACTAACAGAAACAATTTCATTAATAGGTAGAAGTTATGAAAATAACACTAATGAAATAAACCTTATTTTCAGCTTACCTTTTGATTTTTAGAATTAAATTCTTGAGACAGATTCATAAAATTTCTTAAAATATCTTTCCCATAACTTGTTAATATTGATTCTGGATGAAACTGAATACCCCAGATAGGATATTTTTTATGCTCTATTCCCATTATTTCATTATCTTCTTTTGTCCAAGCAGTAATTTTAATATCTTCAGGTAAGCTGTTTTTATCAATTACTAAAGAATGATATCTTACAGCTTCAAATGGATTTGGAATTCCTTTAAATAAACCTTTTTCATTATGATAGATTAATGAAGTTTTTCCATGCATCAAACATTTAGCTTTTACTATTTTTGCTCCAAATGCAGCTCCTATCGACTGGTGACCTAAACATACTCCAAGTATAGGATAAATACCTTTAAACTCTTTTATAACATCTACAGAAATCCCAGCCTCATTTGGACTGCACGGACCTGGAGAAATCACAATAGCATCTATATTTTCTTTATTTTTGATTTCATCAATAGTAATCTTATCATTTCTCACTACTTCAACATCTGCTCCAAGTTCATATAAATACTGAACTATGTTATATGTAAAAGAATCGTAGTTATCAATCATTAATATATTCATTTACCACCTCTTAAATAACTTTAAAATAATATTTTAAATCATATTGCCAAAATTTTTTATTTGTTTATATTTATAATCCTGAATTAAAAATTTCAATATTTTTGAGGTATTTATGGCAGTTGCCCCTGAAAGCATAGACGAAATAAGGTCACATGTAAATGTCTATGATATTATTTCACAGTATCTAACACTTGAAAAAGTAGGTAGTTCCTACAGAGCTCTATGTCCTTTTCATCCGGAGAAAACACCTTCTTTTTATGTCTCTCCTCAAAAAAATATATGGAAATGTTTTGGATGCGGGAAAAGTGGTAATGCAATTACATTCGTAATGGAATACGAAGGAATTTCCTTTAGCGATGCTTTAATCAAGATAGCAGAAAAGCAGGGAATAAAATTAAAATTTATAGGAAAAGATAAATTTAAAGAAAATACAAAATACTATCAGCTTTTAGAACAGGTATTAAAATTCTATCAACAGCAGTTAAAAATTTCTGCAAAGGCTAGAAAATATCTTTCAGATAGAAACATACTTCCATCAACAATTGATAAATTTAATATAGGATACTCGCCAGAAGATGATTCTTTTGTTAAATGGGTAGAAAAAAATAATATAAATAAAGAAGATTTAATAAAAATAGGAGTTATTTCATCTTTAGATAGTAAAAAAGATAAGTTTACTGGAAGAATTATTTTTCCAATTAGAAATTTACAGGGAAAAATTGTTGGATTTGGTGGAAGAAGTATAGACCAGTATAAATCACCCAAATATTTAAACTCACCTGAAACACACATTTACAAAAAAAGTGAGATTTTATACGGCTTATTTGAAAATAAAGATATTATCAGGGAATCTAGAGAAGTTATACTGGTTGAAGGATATTTTGATGTTATATCCCCATACCAAATAGGAATAAAAAATACAGTAGCTACTTTAGGCACTGCCCTTTCATTAAGGCAGGCGAAAATTTTAAAGAAGTTTGCCGATAAAGTTTACATTCTATATGATTCGGACGAAGCAGGGAAAAAAGCTGCTATTAGAGCAGCAAAGATGCTCCTATATGAAGGATTAGATGTTTATTACACACCTTTAGAAAATAAAGACCCTGACGAACTTGCTAAAAATGGGTACAAAATTTTTAAACAGCATCTAGAAAATAGTAAAAGATTTACAGATTTTCTTTTAGACAGAATAAGTCAAACATCAGATATTTACAAAAGAAAAAAACTAATCGAAATATTTTTAGATTTACTTTCATATATGAAAGATAAAATCTTAGCAGGAGAGTACTTAAATAAACTTTCAGAAATTACAGGTATAGATAAAGCATTTTTAGAAATAAAACCTGTTCAAATAAATGAGGATATACCATATGAAGAAGATGAAATAGACTTGAACAGGCTTAATTACAGTGAGCAGATTCTTTTAAAGGGTCTAATAGAAGATAAAAACAAAACATTGCAAATTATTAATAAATATGGAAAAATATTTGTTTCTGATTATTTTAATTACTTGATAGATTTAATTAATAAAGAAGAAAATGAATATGATATCTTAGAAAAACTTAAAAATATCCCATTTGATGAAAAGTCCATAGAAGGTGCTGTAAAAAACCTAATTCTTATAAACAAAGAAGAAGAAATGAAATTAAATTCAGCATTTGAAGTTGATGAAAACATTTTTGAAAAAAAGGTACAAGAAATAAGGAAACTTAAAAGTCTAGATCCAAAATTTAAAAAATCTTTACAGGAGGAAAACCTTGGGCATGATGATGCATGAAAGGGATGATGTAAGAAAGTTAATCATCCTTGCCAAAGAAAAAGGTTATGTAACTTATAAGGAGCTCAGCGACACAATAGATGAAGATCTCCTTCTTTCAGACGAACTTGAAGACTTAATAGAGTATCTTAATGAAATAAACATTGATGTTATAGACTCTCCTAAACCTGAAGAGGAAGAAGAAAGTGAAGATTCTTTACAACTTGGTATGGAATTTTCAGACGATGTTTGGGCTAAAACAGATGATCCGGTAAAGCTTTACTTAAAAGAAATGGGTAAAATCCCTCTCTTATCAAGAGATGAAGAAATAAAACTTGCTATGGATATAGAAAGAGGTAGAAAAAAGGTATTTAGAGGGCTTTTAAGAACTGCATTCTTAGTTGAAAGAATACTTGATGACTGGGCAAAAATTGCAGATGGAAAAATGAAAGTAAAGGATCTTATAAATATAGATACATCCGAATATGAAGATGAAGACCACAATGTTGATGAGGAAGTTGTTATAGATGAAATAACAAGGGATTTCATTAATAAAGGTATTCAGCTTGCTAAAATGTACAGAGACCTTAGAAAACTTGAAAATAAAATTATAGAAGACCCTGAAAATGAAGATTTAAAAAGACAGTTTATAAAACAGCATGCAAAAACAAACAGATTTATAAAATCCTTAAATATCAAATTTACAAAAATAGACAAAATTGCAGATGAGCTTAGAACCCTTTACAAACAGCTAAAGACAAAAGAAAAAGACCTTGAAAAAAGATTAAGAAGAATAAGAAAAATAGATCCTACCCTTGAAATACTAAATAAAGACGAATATGATGATGAAATTTTAAGAAAACTAGAAGAAAACGGAATATCCTTTGGAAGATTTGAAATACTAAAAGCAGAAACATTAAAACTACAGGAAGACATACAGCAGTTAAAAGAAAAAATAGGAACTGTACCTGCAGAATTTGACCATGTAATGCAGATAATAAATGAAGGTAGAAAAGAAGTTAACGATACAAAACAGCATATTGTTCAGTCAAATCTTAGACTTGTTGTATCAATTGCTAAAAAATATACAAACAGAGGCCTTCAGTTTTTAGACCTTATTCAAGAAGGAAATATTGGTCTTATGAAGGCTGTTGATAAGTTCGATTACAAAAAAGGATATAAATTCTCAACTTATGCAACATGGTGGATAAGACAAGCAATAACAAGGGCTATAGCAGATCAGGCAAGAACAATAAGAATACCTGTTCATATGATAGAAACAATTAACAAACTAATTAGAGTTTCAAGAGCAATGTTCCAGGAACTTGGAAGAGAGCCAACGCCGGAAGAAATTGCTAAAAAGGTTGGAATGCCTGCTGATAAAGTTAGAAAAATACTTAGAACTTCTCAAGAGCCTATATCCCTTGAAACACCTGTTGGTGATGATGATGAGTCGCACCTTGGAGACTTTATAGAAGATAAGTCTGTATTATCTCCAGAAAACCACGTCTTAAGACAGGCTTTAAGACAGCAACTCGAGGAAGTTTTATCAACACTTTCAGAAAGGGAAGAGCAGGTTTTAAGATATAGATTTGGTCTTGAAGATGATACAGAATACACACTTGAGCAGGTTGGCAAGAAATTTGGAGTAACAAGGGAAAGAATTAGACAGATAGAAGCTAAAGCTTTAAGAAAATTAAGACATCCACATAGAGCTAAGTATTTAAGACCTTTCTGCGAAGATTAATTTAAGTAAGGGGCATTAAGCCCCTTTTATTTTATATAGCTTGAGAAAATCTCTTTTCTTTTTTAGCCATTGTATAAATATCAAAATTAACAGCTATATTTCTGATTAAGAGCCTTCCAGCAGGAGTTACATCAATTCTATCTTCATAAATTTTTATAAGTCCATCTTGCTCTTGTTCTTTAAGCCTTTCCATTTCAGGTTTAAAGTACTCATCAAAGTTTATACTGTATTTTTTTTCTATTTCACCTTTATAAAGCTGAAAATGGGACATAAGCCTCATAATAACATCTCTTCTTATGATATCATCTTCTGTTAATTTTACTCCCCTTGCTATTGGAAGATTTCCCTTTTCTACAGGTTCATAATAATCCCTTAAAGTTTTTGCATTTTGAGCGTAAGCATCATACAGCATACTTATTGAAGTGGCTCCAAAGCCTATAAGTTCAGCTTCTGCATGAGTTGTATACCCCTGAAAGTTTCTGTGAAGGGTTCTTTCTCTTTGTGCAACTGCAAGTTCATCATCAGGTTTAGCAAAATGATCCATTCCTATGAATATATAACCTGCTTTTGTTAATTTATCTATCGTCATTTTTAAAATCTCAAGTTTTTCTTCAGGAGGAGGAAGTGTTTTCTCATCTATCATCCTTTGAAGTCTTTTAAGCCAAGGCACATGAGCATAATTAAATGTTGCAATTCTATCAGGATTAAGCTCAATTGTTTTTTCAACGGTTTTTGTAAAACTTTCCAGAGTCTGATAAGGAAGGCCGTATATTAAATCAATATTAACACTTTCAAACTCGGCTTCTCTAAGCCAGTTCATAACATTAAATATCATTTCTTCTGGCTGTATTCTGTTTACAGCTTTCTGTACTTTAGGGTCAAAGTCCTGAACACCAAAACTTGCTCTGTTAAATCCAAGTTCTCTTAAAAGAAAGATTCTGTCTCTATCAACATGTCTAGGGTCAAGTTCAATAGAAATTTCTGCATTTTCTGCTATTTTAAATCTTTTCTCTATCTCATTAAAAAGCTCTACTGTCTGGTCATCCTCAAGGTAGTTTGGAGTTCCACCTCCCCAGTGGAGCTGAACAACTTCTCTATCCTTATCAATATATGAAGATACTATATCCATTTCTTTATAAACGTGCTCAAGGTATGGATTAGAAACCTCTTTTCTTCTGGTTATAATTACATTACATCCACAAAAATGGCAGGCAGATTCACAAAACGGAATATGAAAATAAAGAGATAAAGGTGTTTTTCTCTCATTAGATTCTATTAATTTTTGTCTATAATCTTCAGCAGTAAACTCCTCATTAAACTCCTGAGCTGTAGGATAACTTGTATAGCGCGGAGCAGGTTTAGCATACTTTTTTATTAAATCTATATCAAATTTAACTTCTTGAGGTAAAATGTTTTCCATTTTAAACTCCAAATTATGTATATTTTGAATTATAATACAATAAATTTATATCAAAATATAAGGCTATTATTCAAACTTTTCAATCTAATCTTATGCTAAAATAAAATTTAAAATTTAAAATGAGGTATAAACCTTGGAATACGTATATTTTGAAGGAAAAATAGTCCCTGAAAATGAGGCAAAGATAAGTATAAAAACAAATTCATTCCATTATGGAACTGCTGTTTTTGAAGGGATAAGAGCGTATTATGATGAAGAAACAGGAAAAATGTATGCTTTATTTTTTAAAGAGCACTATGAAAGACTTTTTAAAAATATGAAAGTTTTGAACATGGAGATAGAGGAAAGTATAGAAGAGCTAGTTGAAATTACAAAAGAGCTCATAAGAAAAAACGATGTTAAAAGTGATATATACATTAGACCAATTGTTTATTTTTCAGATTTAGAAATTGGACCAAAGCTTTTAGGATATACTGCAAAAATAGCTATTTATTTATATCCCCTTGGAAATTATATAGATATTGATAAAGGGACAAAAGCTATAGTTTCTTCTTGGACAAGATTAAACGACAACATGATACCTCCAAGACTTAAGGTTGCAGGGGCTTATGTAAATAGTGCATTTGCAAAAACAGAGGCTATACTTGCAGGTGTTGATGAAGCAATAGTATTGAATAAAAATGGATATGTTTCTGAAGGTTCAGCTGAAAATATATTTATTGTTAGGAATGGAAAACTTATAACTCCTCCTGTTTCTGATGATATTTTAGAAGGCATTACAAGATGGGCTGTAATGCAAATAGCTAAAGATTTAGGTTATGAAGTTGAAGAAAGAAGCATAACAAGAACAGAGCTTTACGTTGCAGATGAGGTATTTTTCTGCGGAACAGGAGCACAGGTATCTCCTGTTATAGAAATTGATAGAAAGACTATCGGTGATGGTAAACCAGGTAAAATAACAAAAGAAATACAAAAAATTTATTTTGACGCAGTTAGAGGAAAGATAGATAAATACAAACATTGGGTAGAAGAAATCTAAAGTGACTAGTTTAAAAGATTTTGAATCATTTTTAAAAAAAAAGAATTTAAAAATAAAAAAAACAAGCTTAAGTTTAAAATATAATTCTATTAAAAATATAAAAATTGGAAAAGAAAAATTAACCCCTCTTGGGGTTTGCAATTTTAAAGATAATATAGACAATGTTAATTTCTACTATCTAAGCCAGCTTTCACCTGAAAATTTTAATTTTTTATTAAGTATAGATGATAAATCATTAATTTTAACGAATGAAAGTTATTTAGAAGATGCCTTTACAGGCTGCTCAGCAATTTTAAATGTAAAAAATTTACCATCTACTAAAAATTTTAAAATTGAATTAAAAACCGTGACAATAAAAAGAAATATAAATTTAGTTTACACAGAGATAGGATATGGAAGTTATTTTATAAATCTTTTATTTCCAGTAAAAGAAAATAAGTTTAATCAAAACATATTACAGATTTTTAAAAGCTTGATAGGCAAATTTTTAAATATTGGCTACATAAGAGGATTCAGGATCAGATTAATAAGTTTTCAGTACAAATATATAAATGATATTTCTTTTTTATTAAGCAAATTTAAAGAAAATACAAAATTAAACCTATTTATAGATGAAGGTTTCCTGTTAGATAAACTTGTAATAGTATATAAATACAATTCAAAAGTTTTAATAGATGATTATCTTTTACAAAAGTTAACAAGTATAGAAAATAAAATAAACCCAGAAATTCAGTTTATATCCAAAAATTCTTTTGATGTTATAGAAAATAGTGCTAAATTTTTATGGCTTTATCCTTATGAAAAAGAATTTGATTATCTTCTATTAGATGATTATCAGCTAATGACAATTTCATCTAATATTTATTCCTTAATTAAATTTTTAAGAAAATATTTGTTAGAATAAAATTATGGAAATAATTTTACGAACTATTTTTATTTTTAGTTTATTAATAATTTCTTTTTTTCAAGAACTTGAGTTAAAACCATTAGCTATACTTTTTTCCATTTTTTATATATCTTTCTATTTGTTAATCAATAAATTTGTAAATAAACTTACAATACTGCCTTTAGATTTGTTAACATTAATTTACTTTATTTATTTAACAGGCAATCCATATTTATCTATTATATTTTTTATACTTTCTCCAGCTTATATAAATAAAAAATACGAAATTTACTCTTTTATATCTGCACATTTGATAATTTTAATATCTTCGATTTATCTGTCAGGATACATTGACTATACTCTTATTGTTATTACTGCAGGATTATATATATCTCTATTGGGAATAGCTTATAATATTAAAATAAAAGAAGAAAAAATTAGAAAACTTGAAAATAATCTTATTTCTCTAACATCAAAATTTGTAAAACAGTTCAACGAAGCAAAAAAATATGATCTTTCAAAATTTAACAATATATCTTTAGAAAACCAAAAGAAAAGCTTATTTGAACTTTTTTCTAAACTAAATGTTTCTGGAATTTCTTTATTTGATATTGAAAATAACAAATGTGTTTCTGTAGGAGAGGCATCCTGTAGAAAAGATTTTTTAAAATTTATAGAACCACAAATTTATTCATTTAAATATAATGATCACTGGATAGTAGTGGTTCCAGTTTATAAAAAAGATAAAATATCTAAAGTTTTCTTTTTCTTTTACAAAGAAGAAAAATTAATAGATAATTTAAATATTTTTTATTACTTAAAGGTTAAATTAGAAAATGAACTTTTATCCAGCCTTAAGCCTATAAGCAATTTCGTAGAGCGTATTAACAAGGAAATATTGAAGGAAAATAATAATCAAAATTACAATTAAAGGAGCAATATCTATTCCACCAAAATAGGTTGGTACGAGTTTTCTTATTTTTCTATAAACAGGTTCTGTTGCATTTCTTAAAAATCTTACAATAGGATTATGAGGGTCAGGATTTACCCAGGTTATTACAGCTGAAGCAATTACAATCCACATATAAACAGTAAGGGCGATATCCAGTATTTTGGATACCGCCTCAATAAAATTTCCAAGTATAAACAATTTAATTAATCCTCAAAAGGATAATCTACAAGCTCAATAATAGCCATTTGAGCATCATCTCCTCTTCTGTTTCCAAGTTTGTATATTCTTGTATATCCACCATTTCTTTCTGCATACAGAGGAGCTATCTCTTTGAAAAGTTTATCAGCAGTTTTTTTATGGTCTTTTAATTTTGAATTTAAAAGTCTTCTTGAATGAACTGTCTGTTTCTTAGCTAAAGTTATTAGTTTTTCAACAAATGGTCTTAAAACCTTTGCCTTTTCTACTGTAGTTTCTATTCTTCCATTTTCAATTAAAGCACATGCTAAATTAACAAACAAATGTTCTCTTTGTTCTTTTGGTCTATGAAAACTTTTTGTTTTTACTCTATGACGCATTTATTTCACCTCTCTTATTTGTTTTCTGATGCTGGAGATGGTGCAAGTTCTAAACCATATTCAGCTAAAGCTTCTTTAATCTCTTTTAAAGCCTTTCTACCAATACTTTTAGCTTCTTTTAAATCTTCTTCTGTCATTTTAACAAGATCACCAATAGTAGTAATACCAAGCTTTTTGAGAGTGTTCATAGCTCTTGAAGAAATATCAAGCTCTTCTATTGCTAAAGAAAGTTTATCTGCTTCTATCTGTTTAGCTATAGATTCAGGCTGAGCTTTTACAACTGTTTCTATTTTTCTAGTTGTAGGAGAAAGTAAAAGAGTAAAATGCTCTATTAATATATTTGAAGCTTTAGTTAATGCTTCGTCTGGTGTCATGCTTCCATCAGTATATATTTCAAGAATTAACTTATCAAAATCTGTTCTATCTCCAACCCTTACAGGTTCCACATTAAATGCAACTTTTCTTATTGGAGAAAACGCAGTATCTATTGCAATCCATCCTATCTCAGAAGGTGCTTCCATCTCCTCTACAGTAACATATCCTCTTCCTTTTTCAATTTTGAGCTCCATTTTAAGCTCTGCTTCAGAATCTATAGTCGCAATATGAGTGTCAGGATTTACAAGCTCTACACCATTTGGAAGTTTTATATCAGCTCCAGTAACTTTTTTAGGTCCTTTCACTTCAAGAATAGCAAACTCGCTATCTATACCTTCTTCCATTCTAAATTTAAGTTCTTTTAAATTTAAAATAATCTCAGAAACATCCTCTATAACACCTTCAAGTGTGGCAAATTCATGAGATACACCTTGAATTTTAACAGAAGTTACAGCTGCACTTTCTAAAGAAGAAAGTAAAACTCTTCTTAATGCATTTCCTAAAGTAATACCATATCCTCTTTCTAATGGTTCTACTACTAACTTACCGTACGTATCTTTCTTTGTTCTTTCATCCCAATAAATTTTATCAGGCTTTACAAATTCTAAAAAAGGCATCTTAGGCACCTCCAAAAATTAAGCAGAGTAGAACTCAATAATGAGCTGTACATTTACTGGTATTTCAAGTTCTATTTCTTCAGGAATTTCAAGAACTTTTCCTTTGAAATTATCTTTATCAACTTCAAGCCAAGATGGTATAGTTCTTGGATCTCTATTTTCTAAATTTTCTTTGAATAAAGGAGAATTTTTGCTTTTTTCTCTAAGTTCAATAATATCTCCAGGTTTTACCTGGAAAGAAGGTATATTAACTTTTCTTCCATTTACTAAAAAGTGCCCGTGTCTTACAAGCTGTCTAGCCTGAAGTCTTGTTTTAGCAAACCCCATTCTATAAACAACGTTATCAAGCCTTCTTTCAAGGAGCTGAAGGAGAATGTTACCTGCGTTTCCACCTTTAACCCCAGCAAGCCTAACTGCTTCATCAAAGTATTTTTTAAACTGCTTTTCCCTTAAACCACCATATAGGTATCTTAATTTTTGTTTTTCTTGAAGACGAATAGCATAGTCAGATAACTTTCTTCTTCTTCCCTGAACTCTTCCGTGCTGTCCGGGTGGGAAATTTCTCTTATTAAAAGATTTTACGCTTCCTCCAACGAAAGCTCCTAACCTTCTACTTACTTTAGTTAATGGCCCAATATATCTACCCATTGATTAAACCCTCCTTTTTGCTGGTGGACGACATCCATTATGAGGAATAGGTGTAACATCTTTGATAACTTTAACATTTAAGCCAGTAGCAGCAATTGTTCTTATTGCAGATTCTCTACCTGCACCAGGTCCTTTAACCCATATTTCAATGTCCTTAACACCAAACTCATCCATTGCTTTTTTGGCAGCTTTTTGTGCTGCAACCTGAGCAGCATATGGAGTAGATTTTCTAGCTCCTTTAAAACCTTCAGTACCTCCTGATGCCCATGTTAAAACGTTACCTTCTTTATCAGTTATTGTGATTATCGTATTATTGAATGTAGCCTGTATATGTGCAATAGCGTAAGGCACAGTTCTTTTTGCTTTTTTAGCAGTTCTTTTTCTTTTTCTAGCCAATTTAATACCTCCTAATTATTACCTTCTCTTAATTCTTCCAGTGAACTTTCTTCTGGTTTTCGCGTTAGTTTTAGTTCTTTGTCCTCTAACAGGAAGCCCAAGTCTATGTCTGATTCCTCTATAACATCCCATGTCCATAAGCCTTTTAATATTTACAGAAACTTCTCTTCTTAAATCACCTTCAACCTTATAATTTTGTTCTATAAATTTCCTAATAGCATTAAGCTCATCAGGAGTTAATTCTCCAACTCTTTTCATCCCATCAATTCCAGTGTTTTGAAGGATTTCCTTAGCTCTAGTTTTACCTATGCCATATATATATGTAAGAGCTATTTCAAGTCTTTTTCTATCCGGTAAATCTACACCAGCTATACGTGCCATAATCTCCTCCTAATTATCCTTGTTTTTGCTTATGTCTTGGGTTTTCACAAATTACCATAACTCTACCGTTTCTTTTTATAATTCTGCATTTTTCACATCTTTTTTTAACAGAAGATTTAATTTTCATAGCAGTTACCTCTCTTTAAATTTTTACATTCTAAAAATAATTCTTCCCCTTGTTAAATCGTAAGGAGAAAGTTCAACTTTCACCCTATCTCCGGGAAGTATACGAATAAAATGCATTCTCATTTTACCTGATACATGAGCTAGTACTTCATGCCCTGTATCAAGTTTAACTCTAAACATAGCATTAGGAAGTGCTTCTTCAACGGTTCCTTCTACTACTATACCCTTTTCCTTTTTTTCTTCTTTCTTTTTCTTTCCCATATTCCACCTTAATCTAATTTTGAAAGTATTTCTGGACCATTTTCCGTAATTGCTACAGAATGTTCAAAATGAGCAGCTAACGCTTTTTCTTTTGAAACAATAGTCCAGCCGTCTTTTAACTTTCTGTAATAATTTGGCCTTTTTCCTAAAGTAGCCATCGGTTCTATGGCAAGAACCATACCTTCTTTTAAAGTAACATTTTCTGCGTTCATTACGCAGTTTGAAACATGAGGACTTTCATGAGGCTTTTTACCTATCCCATGTCCTCCGTAATCACAAATAGGAGCGAGACGGTACTCCTTTAATGTGCCTTGTATAGCAGCCGCGATATCTCTTATATTATTGCCAGGAACACATTTTTCTATCCCAGCCATTAAAGCTTTCTCAACACCTTCTAAAAGTCTCTTTTTTCTATCACTAATTTTATCACCTATAACGTAAGAAATAGCAGCATCTCCATACCAACCTTCATAAATAACACCAAAATCAATGCTAACTATATCACCTTCTTTTATAGGTTTATCTTTAGGTATTCCATGAACAATCTCTTCATTTATAGATACACAAAGTGCAGCTGGAAACCCATATAAACCTAAAAAAGCAGGCTTAACACCTCTTTTTTCCGCTTCCTCTCTAGCTATTTTATCTAAATCCAAGCCTGTCATTCCAGGCTTAGTTTCTTCTTTAATTTTTTGCAGTATTTCTGCTACAATCCTATTTGCAACTCTTAATTTTTCTATATCTTCTTTTGTTTTTAGCTCAATCATAATAATCTATAATTTTAACACATTTTTAATTTCTTTGTAAACTTCTTCTACAGGTTTAGAAGCATCAACAACATATAATTTATTTTGAGATTTATAATATTCAACTAAGGGCTCTGTCTGCTGATGGTAAACTTCAAGTCGCTTCCTAATTACTTCTTCTTTATCATCATCTCTTTGAATTACTTCAACCCCTTTAGGTGGAGGATTAAATTCTATATGATAAACTTTACCTGTTTTTGGATCTACTCTTCTTCCAGATAATCTTTTTATGACTTCTTCATCACTTATATCAAAAAGTATAACTGCATCAACTTCTTTTCCTTTCTCTTGAAGCATTTTATCAAGAGCTTGTGCTTGAGGGATAGTTCTAGGAAAACCATCTAAAATTATATTAGCATCTCCAAGTTCTTCTAATTTTTCTTTAATTATTCCAACTATAACATCATCTGGAACAAGCTTTCCTTCATCCATATATTTTTTAGCAAGTTTTCCAAGCTCAGTTCCTTTTTTTACGGCTTCCCTTAAAATATCACCTGTTGAGATCTGAATGAATCCATAATCTTTATTTAAAAATTGTGCCTGAGTTCCTTTTCCAGCCCCTGGAGGTCCTAAGAAAATTATTATTTTTCCCATATTAACCTCTCTTTAAAAATCCTTCATATTTTTTCATTGCAAGATATGCTTCAAGTTGATGGAGTGTATCAAGAGCAACTACAACTACAATCAATGCAGATGTTCCACCAAAATAAAATGGTACATCAAGCCATTTAACTAGAAACATAGGAAGTACGGCAATAGCTGCCAAAAATATAGAACCTGCAAAAACAAGCCTTGTTAGAATATAGTTTATATACTCTGAAGTTTGGGTACCTGCTCTAATCCCAGGAATAAACCCACCATTTCTTTTTAAACTATCTGCTATATCATTAGGATTAATAACTATTGCTGTGTAAAAATAAGCAAAGAATATAATTAAAGCAACATAGACAATAAAATAAATATAACTTTGTGGTGATAAAGCATCGGCTATTACTCTAGCTATATGACTTTGGGTTGCAAACATCTGTGCAATAGTAGATGGGAACATTAATATTGCTACTGCAAAAATAATTGGAATAACACCAGAAGGGTTTAATTTTAAAGGTAAATAAGTGGCAGTAGCCGACATTGCAGAGCTTCTTCTTGCATACTGAATAGGAATTCTTCTTTCAGCTTCCTGTATGTAAATAATACCAGCAACAACAATTATTATAATTAAAACTGCTATTGCCACTTTGAATACAGGAAGAGAGCCAGCTCTTAATTGTTCGTATGTAGAAATAATAGCGTTTGGAATGCCAGCTACTATACTGGCTAAAATAAGCATAGAGATACCATTACCTATTCCAAATTCTGTAATCTTTTCACCAAGCCACATTAAAAATACAGTTCCAACTGTAATAATAAAAGTGGTCATAAATATAAAAAGAAATGCTGATTCTGAAATTAAAGCCTGTCCTGTTTCTGTTCTTATATTACTTATCCATACAGATAAAGCAAAAGATTGAAAACCAGAGATGGCTATTGTTAGATACCTTGTATACTGGCTTATTTTCCACCTACCGTAATCACCTTCTTCTTTTTGAAGTTTTTCAAGGGTAGGTATAACAGCAGTTAGAAGCTGCATAATTATTGCAGCTGATATATAAGGCATAATACCAAGTGCAAAGACAGAAAGCCTTCCAAGAGCACCACCAGAAAAAAGGTTATAGATGTTAAAAAGAACTCCGCCAGAAGAATTAAAATAGTTAAAGAGAGCTGCAGTATCTACACCCGGAACCGGAATATGTGTTCCAAGTCTATATACTGCAAAAATTATTAAAGTATAGGCAATTCTCTGCCTTAATTCTTTTATCTCGAAAATTTTTTGGATAAGGTCAAACAATTATTATTCCTCTGCTGCTGCAGATTCTTTAGAAATAACCTCTACTTTTCCGCCTGCTTTTTCAATTTTTTGGACAGCAGACCTTGAGAATTTATGAGCTTTTACAGTTAAAGATTTAGT